>DITE01000104.1:0-1446 GCA_002422725.1 Bacteroidales bacterium UBA6192 | reverse complement strand
AACAAGGTTGCCGAAGTAAGGCACAAGGCTGAGAAGCTCCTTACCCGTGCACATGTTGAGGCCAAAATAGCCTGGGACAATGGAGCTACTGAAAACGAAATGCAGTCGATACTATATGATATACGGGCAGGTCAGTGGTTTTGGGATTATGTGGCTGCTTCGCACGGGGGATCGTTTCATTCGCCTGTCGAAAGTGCCCGCGTTATGGGTAAAGCCATCGACCATGCACAGGAAGCCAGGGTAAAATTAGCCAGGTTACTGGCAACAAAAGGAATTATGGTCGAAATCGCTTATCCTGATATCAGTACCAAGGAAAAAGCACAGGAATACATCGGGTTGCCGATGGAAAAACTCAAACAGGAGAAAAAAGAGTTTCTCGACGAGATTGTACCTCTATGGAAAAGAAAAGCCCGGGAAAGGGAAGCAGGCTATGATATTGTGTTGAACGATTAACAAGATAGTTAGTTGGCTGTTCTAGGGGACACTGTAGCATCAGTGTCCCCGTTTTTTTTACGTTAAGTAGGCGCAAATATGTTTGTTCGTTTGCATTTTACGAAACAACTATCCAGTACAAATAGAATAAAGTAAACAAGGTTAAAAAGCCAATACCAATCCATGACCAGATTTTGATCACAAATCCTGGTCTGCTTTCTATGGGAATCTCAACAGCATAAATGGCCCGATAATTCAGGAAAGCCAGTATAGGTGCAGTAACAAATGAAAGTGAAGTAGCCAGATCGACCATAAAACGCATGCTGTTACCGGCAAGGTAGATTAGTAGTAACCCGCCCGCCGAGACCAAAATCATCCAGCTGATATACTGTATTCTTCCCTGTTCCGGTTTGTTTTTGCCCCTTAGCAAGTTAAGGGTGGGCTGCAGCACCCTGGGATAGGCGTCCATCACCGTGATTGTGGTGCTTAACATGGTTGTTAGCGCTGCAATGGCGATCACCGGATAAGCCCATTGGCCAATATTGCGGGTGTATAGGCTAATCAGTTGTCCGGCAAAAACAGCACCACTATCAGAAAGCTTTTCATTGTGGCCATGAAGCACCAGCGAACCCAGGCTAAGGAAAGCAGCTGCGATCAGCATTGTTCCGAAATACCCTATTCTGAACTCCAGCAACACTTCTTTTAAGGTTGGTCTGAATTTCATCTGTTTGTTTTTGGCTTGACTCCAAAGCGAACTCCACACCGAAACATCAATAGGAGAGGGCATCCATCCGATAAATGCGATCAGGAAATAGATATGGGCCTTCTCACTAATCTTAAAGAAATGTTGTTGCTGCTCTGAAGGAACAACATGATTGAAAAAAGCAGCTATCAATGCAACGATGGTTGATACAGATAGCAGGAGTACTACCACTTTTATCGTGTTGTCCAATAGCCTGAATCGTCCGATAATCAGCAATACCATTGTTAGAAGCATCAGGATAGCACTCATTT
>DITE01000007.1 GCA_002422725.1 Bacteroidales bacterium UBA6192 | reverse complement strand
AAAAGAGAAGGTTATTTTTGATTGCCGTGCCAGGCACACAATCACTCAAAGTAAGTGTTTGAAAGCTAAGGCGGTAAAATTTGAATGATCAATTTTTTTTAGCCTGATTGATCGGTTAATAAATAGAAATAATTGTAACGAATGGACATTAAACAATACCTTGATCAGGATCAGAAAAAAGATCTTTTGCGATTTCTGACAGCAGGCTCGGTTGATGATGGCAAGAGCACTTTGATTGGAAGACTTTTATTCGACAGCAAAAAAGTGTACGAAGATCAACTTGCCACACTCGAACGCGATAGCAAACGCATCGGGCACGCAGGCGAGGCAATTGATTACGCCCTGTTGCTCGACGGGCTCAAGGCGGAACGCGAACAGGGTATAACCATTGATGTGGCTTACCGCTATTTCAGCACCAGCAAAAGGAAATTTATTATTGCCGACACTCCTGGTCATGAACAGTATACCCGCAATATGGTCACCGGAGCTTCGACAGCAAATCTGGCAATCATTCTGGTTGACGCACGTAAAGGTGTTATTACGCAAACCCGCAGGCATTCATTTATTGTTTCCTTATTGGGAATCAGGCACATTGTGCTTGCTGTGAATAAAATGGATCTGGTGGAATACAGCGAAGAAGTTTTCAATCAGATTTGTGCAGATTATAGTGCCTTTGTAAGCCGTTTGGCCATCCCTGATGTGCATTTTATTCCTTTTTCGGCCCTGAATGGCGATAATGTGGTTGACAATTCATTGCACATGCCTTGGTATCATGGGAAAAGTCTGCTCGAATTTCTGGAAACGGTGCACGTTGGTTCCGACAGGAATTTTGACGATTTCAGGTTTCCGGTGCAGTATGTTTTGCGACCTTCGCTCGATTTCAGGGGGTTTTCGGGCAAGATTAGCTCAGGAATCATCAGGCTGAACGACGAGATAATGGTTCTTCCTTCGCGCAAGAAATCGAGGGTTACAAAACTTATTGCCTCCGAAGGTGAAGTTGATCTGGCCTTTACTCCACAATCTGTTACGATAAGCCTGGCTGACGAAATTGATATTTCGCGGGGTGATATGCTCATACATCCCGAGAATCAACCACGGGTTGAACGTCAGTTTGAGGCAATGATCGTGTGGATGAACGAGGAGAAGCTTGATCTCAATATGCAGTTTTACATCAAGCAAAACGCCAACACCACCCGGGCCAGGATTGATAGCGTCACATATCGGATTGATGTAAACACACATGAGCATCTTATGGCAAAATCCTTTGCGCTCAATGAGATCGGAAGGGTAGTGATTACAACCAATAAACCGGTTATTTTCGATCCCTATCAAAAAAACCACAACACCGGTTCATTTGTTCTCATCGATCCGATCACACACAACACCTGCGCAGTGGGCATGATCATCGACAAGCTCAATCCAACGGATATGGCAACAAGGATTGCCTATCCCGAAACCCGACAGTTGGTTGATAAGGGTCAGAGTTTGATTGGCAAAGAGGAGTTGGAAAAAAAATACGGGCAAAAGGGGGCAACAGTTTGGATTACGGGAATGCATGGTAGCGGAAAGAATATGGCCGCCTACACCCTCGAAAGGAAGCTGTTTGATATGGGGGCAACAACCGTATTGCTCGATGGCAGCACCATCCGTTCGGGTTTGAACCGCGAACTTGATTTTACCGCTTCCGACCGGGCTGAACATCTCCGGAGGGTGGCCCATATCGCGAGGATTCTCAATGATCAGGGAATAATTGCAATATGTTCGTTTATTTCGCCCCGCGAAAGCATCAGGGAGCAAATTGCAGAAATTGTTGGCCCCGACAGGTTTCATATTGTTTATATGGATGCTGACCTGGAGTTTTGCAGGAAAAACAAACCCGAGCTTTATTTAAAAGCTGAATTGGGCAGGCTGAATGATTTGCCCGGTGTTGATGTTCCTTTCGAAAGGCCTGAGAACGCAGCTATTAGTATTAAACCAGAATTCCACAAAGTTGATATTGAGCCAATCATCGAGTTTCTGGCACGGACGAAAATTTACCCCCTTTAGGTCTAATTCATCTTGGTGAAGTAAATCAGAATGGTCTGATTGTTTATTTACGCAGGCTTAGACTAACCAAGCCGATAATGTGATCACCTTCGTAGATATCGATATTGTACAAGCCCGGCTGTAAATCCTGGGTGTCGCGCTTATCCCAGTAAACACAATATTCGTTGTCTGATCCTGATTCGTATTCGATTACTTTTAAAATGGAATACTGAAGTGTTTGGCCCTGATACACAAATGAATATTCATCGCCCCTTCCTTTAGCCAGAATTTTGTTATCGGGTTGAGCAATACGTATATAGATATTCTTTGTTCCGGCAGGGATAATGCTGTTGTGGGCAAGGGTGAAACAAATTTTGATCCGTTCAACCCGGCCAACTCTGTCGGTTTCGGTTTCACCACGACTTCCGCGCTGTCTGATACCTTCGGCAGAAACATTATACGTTTTAAACACGGCAGCCATTTCTACCTTATCCGTGAGTTCTTCTTTGGCTTTAGTTAACTGAACATTTCGTTTGCGTTCGATATTCATTTCTTCCCTGATCCGCACATTTTCCTCTTCAAGCACGCGGTTCACGGTATACAGAGAGTCCATTTGCCTTACATAAACCTGGGATATAAGCTGTAGCCTTTCAAGTTTTTTCTTTATTTTGTAGTATTCCCATTCGGTGTTGAGCAACTTTTTTATTTCGATGGCATTGGCTTGTATCACGCTATCCTTGGCCAGTAAAGAGTCGGCCAGTGAACCATAGGCGATTTTGGTCTGGTTGTGCGAATCAATTAAACTATCGACCTCACGCTGGAACGAATTTTTTTGCTCTTCTTTTTCTTCCTGAAGCACCCTTAAATTCGATTTCGTTGAAATCAACCAGATAGAAAGTCCTATGATAATCAAGGCAAAAGCACCCAATAACAGATAAAGCCAGCGCGTTGCATTTGGTTTGGGAATAGGGTTGGATTGTTGCTGCGTTTCATTAGTCATATCAATCAGTCTTTGCCCACAAAAATAGGACTTTTTTGCATAATTTGCAAGCAAAACCAGTCAACGGAAGATCAATACTATTGATTTCGGATGAAATCCATGATTTTCATTTGAATAAAACCGGGAAATGCATCTTTGGAATCAATATTATTTCATACAGACTCTTAAAAGGCAACTATTTCATATTCAAGAGCTGCAATCATAAGCAGAATGCTTTATAATTTCATGCCTGAATCCGCGAAAGGCTTGGAAGCACCGTTTTTGCGATAAATGTATAAAGGCACCACTATGGTAATTGTAAACCTCTACTTATCTGTGTTTTACTTTGAGTCTGGGATCCAGGCAAGCAGGTGGTGTATCACGGGTTAAGATCAGGAAGATAATTGGTTACGATACACTCTGAAACAGCCATGGAAACAGCCTGTTCATACATACAGGAATGCTTTGAAAAGCTGCTTAGTTGAATAAAAAAAATGCAGTTGAAAAATATTTTTTCACTCGGAAATGCTTGTGAAAAAAATTTCTTTAATGTATTCTAAATAAAAAACTTAAACGCTTGTTTACATTTAGTCTTAATTCAATTAAATCATAAATACGACAAAAATAATGTGTGATTTTGTGTGTTTTTGCAATTAATAGTATAGAAAGTCTAATTTAGTAGACAGTAATTTGCCAACATTGAGGGAAAAAGGTTAGAAATGAAAATAACATAGTCGAAAACGTTAAAATCATCGAACAATGAAAAAACGAATCAAAATCTTTTCAGGATCAGTATTTATGAGATATTCACTTTTTACTTTGCTGTTAGTTTTGTCATCAAACCTTGTTTTTAGCCAGGAATGTGTCTATTGCCCACAGGAACCGATTTCACCAACTGCGAGCAATATAGGACCTTATACAGAAGCGGCAGGCTCCAGCTCTATTGCTATGGGGATCTATTCAACAACTACAAGTGAAGCAAGCAATAGTTTTGCCATGGGTGTTTACGTGAAATCAACCATACCATACAATTTCGTAATTGGCACTGGTGTTAACGGCAGCAATTATTTGGTAAATAATATGCAAAGAAGTCTGATGATTGGATTTGGCAGTACCAAACCAACCTTTTTTGTTAGCACTTCACCAACCCCTTTCACCACCGGCCGCATCGGCATCGGCAACGTCACCGCCCCTGAGGCCAAGCTGCACATCCGGGCAGATGCAGAAGAAGATGCTGACCTTTTTCTAGAACCAACAGGGGTAAACCAAGCAGCCCGTATCCGACTTGGGCAAAACAACAGCATCAGCGCACAAGATGGAGGCGATATGCGATTTGAAACCGAAACCGGCCAGGCATTTGTTTTTGAAAACGGGAATATTGGCATTGGTAATTCGCAACCACAGGCCAAACTGCATATTAGCGGCGATATGCAGGTTGGCGAGGTCAGTCAACCACAAAACGTAAGAATATATGGAGGTATCAATGGAAGTGGCGATTATGCTTCTTCATTTGGTTACGGCAATATTGCCAGTGGTGGTTCATCAAATGTTATTGGCTTCAGAAGCGAGGCCAACCAGCAAGGAAGCATTGCTATTGGAAAAGATTTGGTCGTAAGCAGAAATTATAGCATCGTTATAGGTTCAGGCAAAGACGAAACGAGACGGTTAATCAACAATATTCCACAGTCGCTTATGATTGGGTTCGATAGTGAGTATCCCACTTTTTTTGTTTCGCAGCCGCAAGCAGTATACAACACCGGCCGCATCGGCATCGGCAATGTCACCGCCCCACAAGCCAAACTGCACATACGTGCCGATGAGGACGAGGATGCGACAATAATACTAGAATCAACCGGCACAGGGAAGCCCTCCCGGATGTATTTCACCGGTGAACATCATATAACTGCCAGCACCGGTGATGACTTCAGGTTCCGAACCACCGATGAAAAGAACTTTGTGTTTCAGAATGGGGATATCTTTATGGAAGATATCAATACCGGTATCATCATGAAGTCGCCCAACGGTCAGTGCTGGCGTGGCACCCTCACCGACCAGGGTTTGCTGAACTTTGTGCAGGCTACCTGTCCCGACTTTACCTCCACAGGGTCTGAACTTCTAAAGCAAAACAGCCATATGCGGGTGTTTCCCAATCCTGCATCCAACAGCATTACCGTGGAAACAAGCCTGAAAGGTCAGCAAGGCATGCTGTTGCTTGTTTCGCCTGATGGCGCACAGCTGAGCCGCCAGAAAATCAGCGCTGATAAAACCACGCTAAACATGGCATGGCTGGTAACAGGAACCTACCTGATCCAGCTCGAAATCAACGGGCAGGTGGTCGAAAGTGCTAAGGTTGTGAAACAGTGAAAAAAGGCTGCCGGCAAGTTGAGTATTGTGAAACAACAGTGCATAAATTGAATTCGCTATTCATGATATCAAATTGATTATCAAATAGTATTTGGAAATGTAATCTTGACTTAAAAACCAAAACAATGAAAAGACTCATCCTGATTCTGTCATTCCTAGCGTTTTTTTTCTGTGCTGTCGCACAGGAGAACCAGCACCTCAGTCTTCATGGGAAATGGCCCTACGGTGTTTCCTATACCATGGAGATGGAGGGCAACACCGTTTTCACTACCGATGGCGGAGTATTGCAGATTTACGATTATACCGATCCGGCTTCACCCGCTTTGTTAAGTGAATTGTTTTGTGCCGACGTAATCTACTCCATGCGTGCTGTTGGCAACAAGGTTTATGTGGCAAACTATGAAGGGAGTTTGATAATTGTTGATGTCACAGACCGAAGCAGCCCATTTATACTCGCTGAGATGGAAACTTTACCGCTTTTAAGGTCGATAGATGTAAGCGACAACTATGCCTATATCACTTCTGATGAAAACGGCTTAATCGTAGTGGACATATCCGATGCGGCAAATCCGGTTGTTGTGAATCATTTGGTCATAAACTCAAAGCTTTACAAAGTCCTGATACATGAACAACTCTTATTTGTCAGCGGGCTTCAGGCAGGTATCAGGGTGTATGATCTTGAAGATCCTGCTTTGCCTGACTTTCTTTCCATGTATGATACAACAAGTTATGAAACAGATATGGTAGCTGTAGGCAATCGTTTATATGCAGCATCATTTGATCACGGAATACTGACACTTGATATTTCTAATCCTATACGCCCCATAAAATTTGTTTCTTTTTCAGGCAGCAAGAACAAAACAGTATCTATAGATATTTCAGGTACAACGGCCATCGTTTGTGAATACGAATATGGAATAGCACTTTACGATATAACGGACGAGTATAACCCTGCGGTAATCGGGAGATTTACAGCCCCATTCCACAGCAAAAGGGCAATGTTCAAAGGTGAGCATGCAATTCTGTCAGGGTTAAACACCCTCCAATTGCTTGATATCAGCAACCCGGGCCAGATCCTCGAGCTACACCGATTTAACTTTCATGGGTCATCTCGTAAACTTACCCAATGGGAAAATAGGATTTATGTTACGGCTGACAGTCCTAATGGTAGTGAATATCCCATAAGGATTCTCGACATCTCCAACTCCACGCTTCCAGTTGAAATCCCACTTAATTTGCCATCAATAATTAATGCCACAACCGTTTTTGCGAAAGACGATCTGTTGTTTGTATCAGATGGCGGCCAGATTAAGGTTTTCGACATGCAGGATGTAACGAACCCGGTCCAGGTTAGTTCTATCCCTTGCCCACAATATTATCCTTTGATACACAAGCATAACAACCTTTTATTTGTTGCAGAATACAGTAAATTCTACATTTATGATATTTCGGACCCGTATAATATTGTTCTTATCAAGACTATGGACAAAGGTGTCCAGTCAATGGCTACAAAAGACCAACACCTGCTCGTTGGTACCTTTTTGGGTTTTGAAATCTATGACATCACCGATCCGGCAAATTCTCAGAAAGTGTTTGACAAACAAACTTTCAGCACTATTTCTGTTGCATGGGGAACAAACTGTTTTTATGTATTAAAAGGAAGTTCCGGGCAATTAACCGATTACTGCATCGAGGTTTATAATACAGAAAACATGAACAACATTTCCTTCGTAAAGAATTTCTCGTGCGGAATAATTCGTGGTTCAATTACCTCTGAAAACAATTACTTATATCTCACTGACTGGGCATATGGAATATCTGTGTATGACATGTCAGAATTACATTCACCGCAATTATGTGGTTATTACCCTCGCAGATTACCTGTCCGAGATTTCGAAGTTCGATCAGGATTATTATATTTACCCGTATATCAGGGTGTTGAAATTCTCAGAAACGATCTCTTCGTACATCAGCACGATTTTTTCATACCTTCCGAAATAAGACTTAAGGTTTATCCAAATCCAGTAACAGAATCGTTGCATTTCGATTTGTCAGGGTTTGATATGAATAGTACTTACAGATACAAGATTACCGACATGAATGGAAAAACGATAAAGGAAGGGGAAGCCCTTTATGCATCAATGCGACTAGATTTGTCAGGACTATCCCCTGCTGTTTATTACCTTCAAATTGAAAAGAACAAACAGTTTTATAAAGGAGCCTTGTTCGTAAGACATTAGAATGGAAGCATGAAAAATAATTAGGCAAACTCCACTGCACCTTGGCAGGGTCAGTGCAAGTTAATCTGTAGTAACAGTATATAAAACAGACATTTTGAATGAGCAATTAAAAACATAGGCCTAATAATGAAAGTTTTAATGAGAATT
The DNA here is from genome assembly GCA_002422725.1 of Bacteroidales bacterium UBA6192. Lineage (GTDB taxonomy): Bacteria > Bacteroidota > Bacteroidia > Bacteroidales > F082 > UBA6192. The sequence goes on along the minus strand of DITE01000007.1, from coordinate 74,106 downwards.
ATACTGACAATATTTATTCATTTTCAATGTATTGTACTGTTTGCTCAACATAGCTTTGTCTATATTAAGGCAGAGCTTGCAGATGAAGGTGCAGGAAGTATTTTTGAGGATGGTGCGGGAAACTTTGTTGGCATATATGGTAAACAAGACTTGAATACAGAGATAATAACAAGGTATTTGCTTAAACTAAATCCCCAAGGCGATTCCATAGCGGCAAAAGTACTCGCTTCACATCAGGACACTATTATCGTTGAAAAGGGTGTTTGGAATCTAGAAAATGATCCTGTGGGGTATGTACTCTTTGAGAATGCCTATTTAGCCGGAAACCATCATTCACAAACGTTTCAGATATTCACCAAACTTGATGAGGATTTCAATATTATTTGGAAAAAGGTGTTCCAATTGCGTCCTCTATCAGTTTGGGGATACACGATTTATTTTCCTCAATACCTTAAACTTGACGCACAGGAGAACCTTTTTGCAGCAAATTTTAATAATGATCAAAAAACCCTGGTGTTGTTTAAGTTTTCGGATTTTGGAGACAGCCTTGCCGCAAGAACCTATCATGGTGACAGTGCGGGAAGATACGTGTATGATGTTACCTATAACCATGATTCAAGCGGGTTTGTACTCCAAACATCCGGGGCATACGATGATGTTTTTTGGGCCGAGAGTGAAATGATTGAACTTGATCTTAATTTGGAACAAATCAGGGCACTGCCACATCGAAGATTTTTTGATCGTGTTTCGTCCTGTCTTTTGCCTGATGGAAGACTCATTGTATCCGGGCTGTTTTGGTTTCCTTTTACTAATGGAAAACAGCAAATTAATCTCTATTCCTTTGATACGTTGCTCCAGGTGACTGATTCAGCCTCATTTACCAATCCTGACCGACTAATTAATAAACATACAGGGTTTAAGCATTTGGACTACCATTACCCGGATGCCATTTACAGCATATGCACTTTTGACTATGAACCGGATTTGTGGGTAGGCCATCCTTCCTGGGTTGCCATTGGCAAATTTGATCAGGACTTGAATCTGCTGACCGAGAAGTACTTCGGGGGAGATGCTTATTATTGGTTCTCGCATATGGCAGCTACCAAAGATGGAGGGCTTATTTTTTGTACAACTAGGTTTGACCATCTTACTCAATACAAAGAGCGTGATGCTTACATAGTGAAGTATGATAGTCTGGAACTTACGGTTGGGATACATGAAGAGGCAAGCCCGAACAATCCATATTTTGGATTGAAAAGGGCCATAGTCTTTCCAAACCCGGCCAGCGAGGATATGATTGTGCGAACAGCTGAGTATCAACATGCAATATTTGATTTATATAACTTAACTGGCTCATTAGTTTCTTCTCAAGCATTGAGTGCTTTGGAATCCAGAATTAAAGTAAGGCATTTCCCCAAAGGAATTTATATGTGGGCTATCAGAAATGAAACCGGCCTAATCGAGAAAGGAAAAATAGTAATACATTAACAATCTAATCAAAATGAAAAAGCATGTATTTGTTTTAGTAATAGCAATACTCTGCCTTAACAATGTCAAGAGTCAGGAATGTGTCTATTGCCCACAGGAACCTGTTGGTAATGGCGCAAGTAATTTCAAGTAATTTATGGCCTAGTACCTCCAATAGATTAGTTATGACTAGATATTCAGTTATAGTAGCTCTTTTTCTTTTTTGCAACCAGACTTTAGCACAAAACACTTTTAGCTTTTTTCTGGAATCGGAGTATATAAAATACCCAAATGAAGTGGTTGAGGAAGCTAATGGTAATCTGGTTGCACTGGTAACCGAGTATATAGGCCATGACTATGCCCCTGGTGTAGAATTATATAGGGCTGGATTTTTGAAATTTAGTCCATTGGGCGATACCAGTACATTGTATCCGGTAATGGGGGATACCGTGTTTGGATTTTCTTCCATTGCTGAAAACAATAATGGTGGATATCTTATAGCCGGTTTTTCCCGATACCCTGACAGTGATTCACTTTCGTTAATGTTCATGGAGGTTGATGACCAGTTTAATAAAATGTGGTCAAAACATCATTTTCTTCCTGAAATATATGATATGTTCATAAGCAACATTTACCCTGATAATTATGGCTATTATGCATTTGGATATATCACTTTTACCATATCAGGTAGTTTGCGCCCCTTTTTCATTAGGTTAGATAACCAGGGAAATATTGTCAGGTACCATATATATCATGATGGTACTATGGATCTTTTTGAATACACATTTAACCCTGCTGGAAACAGGATTTGGTTGTTTTCGAAAGGGGGCCTTGATCCTATCAACCAGGCGTCAAGGGCGGTGTTCGATACTACTTTCAACCATTTGTACAGCGAGGCCCTTGATCCTTATGAAATGAGGACAATGACACTCAGGTGGAAAGACGATACAAGCTTTTACCTGGCTTATGAATGCAGACGTATTGGTGCTCAGTTCCAGGATGATGAGCTGTGTATTGGTTTGTACGACACCTTGATGAACCCGATCCACTTCAATCAGTTTGGCGAATATGATTCGTTTGATTATCCCGCATGGGATTCTCCCATCAGCTTTCAAAATTACGACAGTATTTTTTATGCAGGCACCATTGACGTATATATCGGTTATCCTCCGGAGCAATATACCAACTATATTATGATGGGCCAAACCAATGAACAGCTACAGGAACGATACAGGCGCTATATTGGCGGTGATGGCTACTATGATACAAGATATATAAAGGCAACTAGCGATGGTGGATGCTTTTTAAGCGCACGCAAGTTTAACCACACAACCAAGGTTTTTAATGTGTTGTTTTTAAAGCTTGATAAGGATGGCGAACTAGTCTACATAGTTGGGTCTGAAGAACCTTTGTACAGTTTTCGGATATATCCTAACCCGGCTACTACACAGCTTCATGTTGAGACCACACTGCCACAATATACCTTTGCTTTACGTGATATGCAAAACAGGGTTTTGTATGAGGGGTATTCAGGTGATAAAAATAGCATGATTGATATATCGCTTTATCCGGCCGGAGCATATGTGATTTCTTTTACAATTGATAAAAAGATTATTGAAACCCAAAAATTTACTAAATACTAAATAACAATGAAAATCAAACCTACATTTATTGGAACTATTGTTGCTTTGTTTATCATTTTAGCACTTTACAACGATTGTTTTGGACAAATTTGTTCAACTTGTCCAGGAAATACTGTTTCAGGGATCAAAGCTTCAGCTTTTGGAGAATCTAACAGTGCGAGTGGAAATTATAGCTTTGTTGCTGGTCGAAATTCTATTGCAGATCAATCTAATGCAGTTGTAATCGGTAGCGATTCAAGAGCTTCTGGCGGACATTCCTATGTGATTGGAAGTACTACTTTCGCATTAGGCAATTTTTCCTACGCCTTTGGTGGCAATAGCACTTCAGAATCTGACTTTTCCCTAGTTTTGGGCCATAATTTAATCTCTCGTAATGGTGCTTTCGTAATTGGTAAAGGGAATGTAGATGCCAAACTAACTAACAATAATCAGGAAAGTCTGATGGTTGGCTTCAACAGCGCATTTCCCACGATGTTTGTAAGCAGAACGGAATTGGGTTTCCAATCAGGCCGCGTTGGCATCGGCAACGTCACCGATCATGAGGCCAAGCTGCACATCCGGGCCGATGCCAATGAGCCGGCCACGCTACAGCTTGAAGCCACCGGCACATCAGGCGACAACATCTACTCGCGCATGCTGTTTACACCCAACCACAGCATACAGGCAGCCAACAACCAAAACTTCACTTTCAGCACCCAAAGTAGCAAGCATTTTGTGTTTCAGAACGGGAACGTTGGGATAGGTAGCTCCGAACCCTTAGCAAAACTGCATGTTGCAGATGGTGATGTTTATATTGAGGACATCAACCATGGAATCATCATGAAATCGCCCGACGGAAATTGCTGGCGCGGACGGGTCAACAACCAGGGGCAACTTGAGTTTGTGCTGCTGCCTGATTGCCTGACAACAAGTGTTTCGAACAGTAAGAACGAGACTAAATCTGGGATTAAAGTTCATCCCAATCCTGCTGATGGTTACATTCAATTCACCTGCTCCCTGGACGACTTAAGCAATTATACCAGTTATTCGATACTCGACACCCGGGGTAATCTGGTCAAAAAAGCCGGTTTGGTTCATGTTGTTACTATAGTGGATACCCGGGAATTGCCTTCAGGGACATATTTTATCCATTTCGAGGGCAATCAGGCCTTTTGGACAGAGAAGGTTGTAATCAAATAAGGCCGGGCTCTGCTTGCATAACAACTTCGTCAGGAATAGATTTGCCTGAGGAACATATTTTTATCCATTTCGAGGTTCATCAGGCCTTTTGGACGGAGAAAGACCAGTTCAATAAGAGAAATCACAAAAATGTAAAGGCTGCCAAAAATCAGGCAGCCTTTATTTAAACTATTCAAATGAAAAACAGGCAAATCAATGATCAGCCGATCCTGCCTTGAGTTTTTCACCGGTTTCTTCAACGATTTTTCTCAAAAACTGTTCGCTATACCCGGGTTGTTTAACATCGGGGTTTTGCTGGCCTTCAACCCTGGTCTTCACGTTTCCATCCATGTATTTCATGAATAATTCCTGATGGAGGGTTTTGTATGCATTAAAGGTGCGTGCACCCTGATCGCAGCTGTAGTCGGTTAAAAAAGCAAGGGCTTTCGCTTTGTCTTCCTGAAACAGTTTAAGGGCTGCTGCATCAACCGAAGCAGTACGTTCGATGAAATCAGCCTCAAGTTGATTCCGCACTTTTTCAACATCGGGTTGAATCATGTTGTATCGTGTGTAGGACAGGTTGGAAACCAGATTGAAAATCCAGAACCCGGAAGTTTCTGACCATTTCATCATGGCGCCATTCCCTCTTTCGAAGTTATGCGGAACTTTGGTAATGCTTGAATACATTGGCATATAAACAGATGTGTTGGCGTCATCGACACCCCACCAGATTATTCCGCCAATGGCATCGGGTAACCAGTTACGCGACTGGGTAACAAATGAAAAACCGGTTTGCTGGGTTGCTGTTGCTCTTTCGTTTACATAGGTTATCCCATCTACTTTCCAGGTCAGCGGACGCCAGCGGTATGGAAGGCCATGAGGGCCGGCTCCGAAATCCTTGCTCATATCCAGCTCGGTTCCCTGAAGGTAGTCGCGCATATACATCATTAAATCGTGATTTGATACTTTCTTCTCGGGCTTAATCCAGAGTGGCATTCTATTGGTAGCGTATTTGTTCGGATTTTCTGTTCCATCCTCAAACTTATCGGCGTGTGCAATATTGCCTTTTACATATTCCCAATAGTTTTCCATTCCTGAGCTCACCTGGTTAAACATGGTCCAAACCCTGATTTCACAGAAACGGGCACCACCGAAAGAGACCGGAGCATAGGTGTCGGAAAAACTGAAGTTTTTGTCTTTTCCTTCGTACCATCCTTTTTCGCGTGCAAAACTGATAACATCTGCAGCATAGACAACCTCAATGGCAGGTTCAAAAATTTTGTCGAGATGTTTTGACGAAATGGATGTTTTTTTGTTTTCCAGCGGAAAAGTTGTAATACGTGCCTGGTTAGCATGTCCTGAAACATATCCATCAGGAATGCGCAAGGCAACCCAGACTGCGCCCTTGTTTCCGACGCCTTTGCCAATGAGTTCCATAAACCAGACTTCATCCTTGTCGGCAATACTAAACGATTCACCTGAACTGTAATAACCATATTCGGAAACGAGTTCGGCCATCACCTTGATCGCTTCACGTGCCGAGCGACTGCGTTGTAGGGTAAGGTAAATCAGACTTCCATAATCAATTATACCGGTGGTGTCAACAAGTTCTCCTCTTCCGCCATAGGTAGTTTCGCCAATGGCAACCTGATATTCATTCATGTTTCCAACAACATTGTAGGTGCGGGGAGCTTGCTTGATCTTACCAAGATATTTTCCTGTGTCCCATTCATACACATCGATCATGGTTCCTTCAGGGTGTTCACCAGCATTCCAGTGATACAATTCGCCATACAGCACGTGTGAATCAGCGGCATAGGTAATCATGGTGGAGCCATCGACAGAAGCGCCTTTTGTAACCAGGTAATTGGTGCAGGCCAAACTGATTGCCGGTGTGGCAAGAACCAGCAGGACAGCAGCACATAGGATTAGATTTTTCTTCATAATCTGCAAGTTAGGTGGATAATTAATTTTTACTTTACAAAAATAGTACTTTTCTGCAAAATGCGGCCACTATTTAGCCTATGCCTGTTCTGCCGCGAAACTAAGCCGTGAGGCAAATCACCGAGTGGATTCTATTCACTGGGTAAATTCAGAATTTCAAGACATTTTACCTGATCGCGCTGCAATTGGTCGCGAAGATCATGGATGGTGTCGAAACGTTGTTCATCCCTGATACGTTTGATAAAGCGAATGCTAATTGTTTGATCGTAAATAACTTCATCGAAATCAAAAATGTGTGCTTCGATCGTTAGCTTGCCCTCGTTGATTGTTGGCCTGTAACCAATATTGCTCATGCCGGGCAAAAGTTTACCATTCCATTCAACAAGACAGGCATAAACGCCGGTGGCCGTAATGAGTTTATACTGATCATCAACCAGAATATTGGCTGTAGGAAAACCAATGGTACGGCCAAGCTCGTTACCATGAACTACTGTTCCGGTGATTGAATATTGATAACCCAGCAAACGGTTGGCTTTTTGCACGTCGCCCGATTCGAGTGCTTTGCGTATCTTGGTCGAACTGATGGCAATGTTCTCGACATCCTGAGCCGGGATACGATCAACCTTGAATCCGTATCGGTGACCCATATCGTAGAGCTTGCGAAAGTCACCCATTCTGTTTTTGCCAAAATGATGGTCGTAGCCAATAACCAGGCGAGCCGGTTTGATTTTGTCCACGATATAATCTTTAACAAAGGCTTCGGAAGTTGTTCGCGAAAACTCGCGGGTAAAGGGAATGATTATCAGATTATGTATGCCGGCATTAGCCAATCGCTTAATTTTCACCTCCTGTGTATTGATAAATTTCAGATTACTGCTTTCAATCTGAAGCACTATACGTGGGTGAGGGTGAAAAGTAATGACAACAGTTTCTCCATTGATATTGCTGGCTTCTTCAAGCATTCTCCTGAAAATGGCCTGATGCCCAAGATGCACGCCATCGAAAGTTCCAACCGTAACAACCGGGTTTGGTACCTGAACAAATTCGTCTATATGATGATAAATATTCACATTCAGAATTTTGGTAATAATCTCATTTTCAGCATACCCATAGCAATTTGTACTGCATTGGTGGCGGCACCTTTACGAAGGTTATCCGAAACAATCCACAGATTGAGCGCATTGGGCATGCTCGAATCGCGACGTATCCGACCAACGAGCACCTGATCGAGGCCTTGCGCAAAGAGGGGCATGGGGTATTGATTGTTTTGCGGATCGTCTTGCACAATTATACCCTGAAATGCTTTAAGCAAACGCCGGATATCATCGGTTTGAAATGCTTGTTCGGTTTGAATATTTACCGAAACAGAATGACCACCCAAAACAGGAACCCTGACAACAGTAGCAGTTATGCCAATTTCGTAGTCATCCAGTATTTTTCTGGTTTCAAATTCAAGTTTTCGTTCTTCTGATGTGTATCCTTCCATATCAAACTCGCCTGCATGTGGGATGATGTTCTCATGAATCGGATGGGGGTAGGCCGGCAGGGAAGCCCGGCGTCCCTCCTGTTCCTCTTTCAGCTGGCGCATTCCTTTTACACCACTCCCTGTTACCGATTGATAGGTTGAAATAACGAGCCGTTTTATTCCATACTGCCTGTGAATGGGAGCAATGGCAACAACCATCTGTATTGTTGAGCAGTTCGGATTAGCAATAATGGTGTGGATATCCTTTATGGAAGTGATGTTAATCTCGGGGACAACAAGAGGCACATCGGGATTTGTCCGCCAGGCAGAACTGTTGTCGATCACAACGCACTGCTGTGCAGCATATTGCGGAGCCCATTTGCGCGACACATCGCCACCGGCCGAAAATAATGCCAAATGAGGCTTTTTTGCCAGCGCCTCTTCATGGCTGATTATGGTGTATTCATTACCTCTGAAAGGAATTGTTTTGCCAAACGAAGCCGAAGAAGCCACAGGGATGAAATCTGTAACAGGGAAGTTTTCCTTGTTCAGAACATCGATCATGTTTTGACCAACAAGACCTGTAGCACCAATTACCGCAACCTTCATAGGGTATCAGAATAGATTGTTTTTTGAATTGAGCATAAGCCAATGGCTTAAGTGCTGCAAAATTATAAAAATTGGGTTCAGGGCGTCATAAATAAGCAGTTTAGGATGATCGCGATTAATTCCCGAGAATTTCAGGATTCGGTAATCTTGATCTGTTAAGTTTTTTGTATGTTTACAACAAAATAAGATGTCAGTTATGAAGCAGTTATTCATCGTATTATTGCTTATTCCGGTGGTTTTATCAGCTCAGTTTTCGGATGATTTCAATGATGGTGATTTCAGTCAGAACCCTGTATGGAGCGGTACAACGAATAAATTTATTGTAAACACCAGTTTTCAGCTTCAACTGAACGATACCGAAGCATCCACTGCATGGCTAAGCTCTCCCTATTCAATTTCGGGCGACATTGAGTGGAAATTCTGGATTAAACTGGCTTTTAGTCCTTCGGGAAGTAATTATAGCAATGTATTTTTAGTAAGCGACAAAGAGAATCTGACAGAGGAATTGAATGGATATTATTTGAGGTTTGGTGAAGCCGGAAGCCTTGATGCAATTGAACTTTTTAAAATTCAAAATGGCATTTCCACGAGTATTTGCAGGGGTACCGAAGGCTTACTTGCCAATTCATTTGCCTTACAGGTAAAGGTTGTAAAAAAGGCTGATGGAAACTGGAAAGTGTATGCTGATCCGTCAAATTCAGGAGTTTATCAGCTCGAAACCAGTGGCTTCGACAATTCGTTTCAAGCCGGTGGCTTTTTCGGTATACTTTGTCAATACACGGTTTCAAATGCCACAAAAGTGTATTTTGACAACATAGTTATTGGAATCGAAGAAGTTGATAATCAACCACCGGTATTAATGAGCACCACTGCAACAGATCCATTTAACCTGATGCTCACTTTTAATGAGGCCATTTCATCTGCATCAGCCACCAACACAGGCAATTATCAGGTTAATGAGGGGGTTGGCTTTCCGCAGCTGGCTGCTTTTGGGCCAAATGCAACCAAAGTGTTGCTTTCATTTGAGCTGGCATTTGAGCTGGCGAAAGTGTATGAATTGACAGTTCAGGATATTGAGGACCTTGAAGGGAATATTCTTCCGTCACAATCCATGTTATTCAGTTATTATGAGGCTCAGCCCAATGATATTGTCATCAATGAAATTATGGCCGACCCAAGCCCTGTTGTTGGCTTGCCTGATTGGGAATATGTGGAGCTTTATAACACAACGGATCTTTCGGTTGATCTGAGTGGATGGGTTTTGTTTTCCGGAACGACTGAGAGATTGTTTAATCAGGTGGTTATTCCACCCAAACAATATCTGATTTTAGCCAATGAAGAAGCACGATCATCTTTTGAGAACCTTGGATTGTTTTATGGGTTTTCTACGTTTCAGCTTACAAACAGTGGCCAGGAATTGAAGTTGGTGAGCAATCAGGGTCAGAATATATCGTATGTGAGTTACCACGACAGCTGGTATGGTGATCAGGCAAAAGCCGAAGGGGGCTGGTCGCTCGAGCAGATTAATCCTGAAAATCCATGCGGTGGGAGTGGCAACTGGACTTCATCAAAAGATATGTCCGGAGGCACGCCAGGATTAGTCAATTCAGTTTATGATACACTTAGCCAACTCCCAAAGCCTGAAAGAATCAAGCTTCAGGGCAACAATATTTTGCAGTTGTGGTTCGATCAGTTGATGGATGTTGTTTCTATGTCAGATGTTAATGCCTATCTGGTTCAACCCGGTTCAATCAAAGCAGTTCAGGCATTTGTTAATCCTGCTGATCAGCGTTTTATTGAGTTGATTTTTGAACAGGATTTTCAGCCGGGAATTGTTTATCAGCTGAATATTGCCACAACTGTGTTGAACTGCGCCGGAAAAGCAGTGGCCGCCGGAACACAAATTTCCTTTGGAATTCCTGAGCAAGCCGACATGAATGATTTGGTTATAAATGAAATACTCTTTAATCCATTGGACAATGGAGTAGATTATGTGGAGATTTATAACCGCTCCGGCAAGATAATTGATCTTGAACAGATCTGGCTGGCAGCCATCAGAAACAGTCCTCCGAATCAACCTGATACGACATTAAAAATGATTACGGAGAATAGCCTGTTCATGCTTCCGGAGCAGTACAGATTATTAACAACTTCGGCAACAAAAGTGAAACAGCAATATTTTACACCAGACCCGGCAAGCTTTGTTGAACTTCCCTCTTTTCCAACCTATTCAAATGCGGAAGGAACGGCTATGCTGAAATCAAAAGCCGGGATAGTTATTGATGTCATGACCTATAATGAAAAAATGCATTTCCCGTTGTTGAGTTCTGTAAAAGGGGTATCGCTCGAAAGGGTTGCTTTCGATAGGCCATCTGACGACCCTACCAATTGGCATTCGGCATCAGAAACGGCCGGCTTTGGAACCCCAGGGTATGTGAATTCGATTTTCACAAAAGTTGCGGAATCCACAGGTGAATTAACAATTGACCCTGAAATATTCTCTCCCGATGGCGACGGAAAGGCAGACCTCACATCCATTGCTTTTCGGTTTGATCAGCCCGGCTATGTGCTGAATATGACCATTTTTGATGCTTCGGGTCAGGCAATCCGTCATTTGGTAAAAAGCAAGCTTGTTGAACAGTCAGGCTCAGTGAGCTGGGACGGATTGAATGAGTCGGGCAATCGGGTTGGTGTGGGAATCTATCTTGTGTTTGCCGAAGTTTTTGATTTGTCAGGAAATGTTGAACGCTTCAAAAAAGCAGTTGTCGTTGCAACAAGATAAATTGCTTTTGCTGAAGCCATTGTGAATCGGGCTTTCCTGACAATCGTTGGTCCTTCCCGATAGATTTTATTACATGGATTTTAAAATCAAGAATTCGGGTGTTTAATTGTGGAAAGCTTAACAACTGATTTTTAACTGATAGCAGACCTTCAACACCGGCTTGTTGATAACTCAGTCTCTGCATGTGCCGAAAACACACGAATTAGCGTTTTACCTTTATATCGAAAATTAGCAACAATTAAAAGCCGATAACCATCACTACTATGGCAACAGTGAAACCCAAACCAGGAAAGATATTTGTACTCGACACCTCTGTTATTCTTTACAATCACAATGCGATCAATACTTTTGAAGAAAATGATGTAGCGATCCCGATTACTGTTTTTGAAGAACTCGACAATTTCAAAAAAGGAAACGACACCAAAAATTTCGAAGCCCGCGAGTTTATCCGGTTCATGGATAAGATTTCGGGAAAGTATACCATGAAAAACTGGCGAAAAATAAACGGACCTTCAAAAGGGCGTTTCAAGGTGTTGATGAACGAAAAGAGTAAAACTGATGCCCGTCAGATTTTTGGAGGTGACAAGCCAGATCACCGTATATTAAATGCTGCACTCAAACTTTCGGAAGATTATCCTGAGAAAAAGGTTATTCTGGTTACAAAAGACGTGAATCTGAGGTTGAAAGCGAAGTCATTAAGCCTGCAAGCCGAAGATTACGAAACCGGAAAAGTGAAGGATCTTGAGTCGCTTTACACAGGCAAATCGACTATTGAAGACGTAAGTCCAGAAGTGATTGATAAGATTTACCATGAGGGATTTTGCCAGCTTTCCGACATTGGAGTCAGCAACGCTTTGCCCAATCATTATTTTATCCTTAAAAGCGCCAAAACATCAGCCCTCACATTTTACAATCCGGTAACAAGCCGAATCGAGCGTATCGAAAAACAAGCTGTTTCACGTATTATGCCGCGTAATGCCGAACAGGTGTTTGCCCTGCACGCATTGCTCAATCCCGAGGTAAAACTTGTTACCCTTCAGGGAGTAGCCGGAACAGGAAAAACCCTGCTGGCGTTAGCTGCTGCCTGGGAGCAAAGGCGCAATTTCAAGCAGGTTTATCTGGCCAGGCCAATTGTGCCGCTGAGCAACAAGGATATTGGTTTTCTGCCCGGCGACATAAAGTCCAAGCTAAACCCGTATATGGAACCGCTTTGGGACAACCTCAAATTCATTCAGAATCAATATGGTGAAGAGGACAAAGAGTACAAACGGATTGCAGAAGCTGTTGAACACGAAAAACTTGTGATTACCCCGCTGGCCTATATCAGGGGAAGAAGCATTTCGAATGTGTTTTTTATTGTGGATGAGGCACAAAATCTCACCCCGCATGAGGTAAAAACCATCATTACCCGTGCTGGTGAAAACACCAAGATTGTTTTTACAGGTGATATTTTTCAGATAGACACACCATATCTTGATGCACAGTCGAACGGACTTTCATTTTTGATTGATAAAATCAAGCATCATGGGATATATGCCCACGTACGCCTCGAAAAAGGCGAACGTTCGGAGCTGGCCAATCTGGCAAATGATTTGTTGTGAACCGGATCAGAAACCAAGTTCACGCTTCAGGTCTTTGATCCTGCTTTTGCTCACATTTACCTGATTGCCGTTTTTCAGCATGATCAGATAGCTTTCTTTGCCGTATTGTTCAATTTGACCGATCTGGTTGATATTGATAATGTGGCTGCGGTGAATGCGTAAAAAACGATCCTCAGGCAAAGCTTGTTCATAATAGGCCATTGTTTCTTTTTTCATAAACCGACCCGAGGTAGTATAAATCATCACATAATCGTCCTGTGCTTCAAGTTGTTCAATATCATCAACGGCTATCACCTGAATCTTTGAGCCCGATTTTACCACCACCCGATCAATAAGTGGCGGCTTTTCATGGATATGGTTTGTTAGCATCTGCAATGCTTCTTTACCACTCGATTTAAGGCTGAACCGCTCAATCACTTTGTCGACAGCTTGACGCAGCCTGTTGCGGGCAAATGGTTTCATCAGGTAATCAACCGCATTCATTTCAAAAGCCTGAATCGCAAACTGGTCATAGGCTGTTGTGAAAATTACTTCGGGAAGTTCATCAAGGAGTTCCAGCAACTCAAATCCAGTCAATTTGGGCATTTGAATATCCAAAAAAATCAAGTCAGGTTTGGTTTCATTGATGGTCTTTAGTCCGCTGAAACCATCGGAGCATTCACCAATAAGGTCAATTTCTTCGAAGCCTGAAAGGAATGACCGGAGCAACTGGCGGGCAGGCTCCTCATCTTCAATAATTAAGGTTCTTATTTTATTGTTCATTGATTGAATGAATTGGAATACGTAAAACAGCTTCGAATTCAATTTTGCCCATATTTATCTCCAACAGATCGTTTCGCTGATAAAGCAATTGCAGCCTGTTGCGGATATTCTGCAACCCGATGCCTTCACCTTTTGGGCGGGTTGCTTCAGGATCAAAATCATTCAGAAGCCTGATAATCATAAAACCATCTTTTGCTTCGCATGAAAGCTCAACCTGAACTTCATCGATGCTGTTGTAAACCCCATGCTTGATGGCGTTTTCAAAAAGAGGCTGTAGTATCATGTTTGGGATAGGCGCTTCAAGACACAAGTCTGAGACATGCGAAATATACTTTAATCGCTTCCCAAACCTCACTTTTTCGATATCGAGATAACGTTCTGTATTTTCGAGTTCTCTGCGTAGTGTGGTGGTTTCGTTTCGGTTATGACTCAGTGAATACCTTAGAAAATCAGAAAGTTTGATCACCATTTCCTGTGCTTTTTCCGAGTCGGTCATGGTAAGTGAGCTGATAGAGTTCAGACTGTTGAACAAAAAATGTGGGTTTATCTGCGATTTCAGAGCATTCAGTTCGGCTTCCTTAACCAAATTGTTCAGTCGCGCTTCAATTTTAAGTTTTTGCTGAAGATCTTCGTAGTAAAGGCTTATATAATAAAGAAGGATAAATAGCAGATAGAAAAACACACCAATGATGGCTCTCCAGGGTAATGACGAATTCAGGAATTCAAGGTATTCGGCTTGTTCGCTTTCAATGGCCGAAACAATGAAATATCCTGAAGCAATCCAGATGGCAATCATAAATGCTGCAGTAAGCAGGTGGTTGATAATCAGATCGAGCGTACTCAGTTTTTCCCTCACACTAAATCGGAGCACATACCACATATTGAATCCGATTATGGCCAGGATGGTATTGAATACAACGGAATCGCTAAAGGCAGCCAGCAGATCGATATCCTGATAATAATTAAGGGTTGCCGTCTGGACAAGGATTATCAATATCCAGACAGCCACATACAAAAACACATAGGAACGATTTCTTGCAAATGGATTAATCATAGATGTTGCTTGTGTTGGTTGAGAACAGTTCGTTTCCGGGCCTGGTTTATGACGATAAACCAGGCCCGGAAGTTACAGTTTAATAACTTTTCAGTTCGACGCCACCAAAGATGGCAACGCCTTTTATGATGACCAGTTTCGATGTGTTTACCGATGCAGGCACAATGCGTTTGTCGGAGAAACCACCAAAGATTGACACTATTTCTGACTTCACCTGCCAATCCTCAGGGACGATGAGGTTGGTTCCACCGAAAATTACCAGAATGTCGATGGAACAGCCATCAGCGGCAGGAACAGCATGCTTCATATCAATGTCTGTTCCTCCAAAAATTGCGGTGATCTTGCCTCCTCTCAGATTGGATGAAATAACCCTAGAGTTTCCTCCTCCAAAAATGGCCGTTTCATCAATATATTCATCTGCATTGTCATCAATTGTTTTCTTACTGCTGAAAACGTGAGCATGGTTGCCTGAAACCGTTTTGTCGGAACGACGGCTGATAATGATTAAGCCGATGCCAATGAGCAAAGCCGGCCAAAAAATGGTGCTCAGACGAATTTGATACTGAAACAGTTCGGGTAACCAGAATATGACACCAAGACCGACAAAGATCCAGCCTGTGGTTCTGTTTTCGCGGCTTGCCAGAATAATCAGGCCAATTCCGATTAAGAGTGTTTTCCATGAAATGATATAATGGCTCAGGTTGAAAGGAATCATGTCCATCCGGTCGAGCAATAAAAGACCTCCGGCAACGATAAGCAGCAATCCAGCTACTATTCTGCGGTCGGGATAAGTGGGTTTAGTTTCCATTTGATAAAATTATTGGGTTAATGATTTTTTATTCATGAAGCAAAACTAAGGCAATGCTAAAGGTTTGTAAACGAAAATTAGGTAAGAAGGAGAAATAAGTCGGTAAACGGCGACAAATTGGCTGTAGAATGATGCTGTAAAATCTTCATTATTTCGATTCGGAGGTTGAAATGTATACAAAACGCATCTATCAAAGAACATTTTTCACAAAAGACTGTTTAACGGCATTAAGTTCATTAACATGCCTGTAATTGAGTTCGAAAATAAAAAAATACATTGCCCGATAGGCAGCCAGCTCCGCGAAGTTTTAATCAAACATGGAATTAGCCCTCATAATGGTAATTCCAATTTTATTAATTGCAGGGGATTGGGTAGTTGTGGCACTTGTGCAATGAAAATTACCGGTGATGTCAGCCCGATGCATTCAAAGGAGAGGCTACGGCTTAGCCTGCCACCTCACAATCATGTAAGAGGACTGCGCTTGTCGTGTCAGATAAAAGTTTTGGGAGATATCCGGGTCGAAAAGGGTAAGGGATACTGGGGGCAGATTCTGTAGAAATTGTTGTATCCTATTTTTCCAGTATTACAAAGGCATTGGCCATTTCCTTCACATGGGAAATGGATAAATGGATGTGTTTTACTCCAAGCTTTTCGAGGTATTCTTTCACTTTTCCGTGTGCAGTAATCACTGGTTTGCCAAGCTCATCATTAACGATTTCAATTTCAAGAAAAGCCATTCCAAAACGATATCCGGTTCCCAGGGCCTTAAAGAATGCTTCTTTGGCAGCAAAACGAGCCGCATAATGCTGGTATCGTGAGGCTTTAGGCTCAGCATAGGCTTGTTCTGTTTCGGTAAATAGCTTTTCCTTGAGCCCATTGCTGTTCTTCAGATGTTTCTCCATGCGGATGACTTCGATGATGTCGGTGCCAATTCCTATGATCATAGTCTGCTTAATTTGATGCAAAATAAAGGATTTTCAGATAGAAAAAGTGAAATCAGCCGGAACTTTTAACAGATCCGGCATTCAGATCAAATAACTGCCTTGCATCAAGATGATACAAAATCATCTTTTAATCCACTGCCGTGCTGATCAGTTAAACCTTGTCTAAAGTATATTATTTGAGCACATCAAGAAGTTTACCCACTTTGATGAATGCCTTAATGGCCTTATCCAGATGTTCTCTGGTGTGGGCGGCCGAAAGTTGCACCCTGATGCGGGCTTCGCCACGGGGCACCACTGGAAACGAGAAGCCGATCACATAAATGCCTTCATCGAGCAGGGTGTCGGCGAATTTTTTGGCCAGTGGTGCATCGTACAACATTACCGCGCAAATAGCTGATTTTGTTGGTTTAAGATCGAAGCCAGCTGTCTTCATCTCTTCTACGAAATAGCTTGTGTTTTCGTGCAGCCTGTCCTGGAGTTCGTGTGTCTCGTTCATCATATCGAACATCTCGATTCCGGCATTGACTACTGCAGGAGGTAAAGAATTAGAAAACAAATAAGGCCTTGACCTTTGTCGCAGGTATTCGATAATTTCTTTTTTTCCGGTTGTGAAGCCACCGATAGCTCCGCCAAAAGCTTTGCCAAGTGTTCCGGTAATTATTTCAACCTGGCCCCGCAGATTAAACAACTCGGTTACACCGCGACCTGTTTCTCCGACAACACCAGCTGAATGGCATTCATCTACCATTACCATAGCATCATATTTATTGGCCAGACGCACAATTTCATTCAAAGGAGCGACATTGCCATCCATTGAAAAAACACCATCAGTCACAATAATCCGGAAGTTGTGCTCCTGTGCCAGAATCAGCCGCTCTTCCAACTGTGTCATATTGGCGTTGGCAAAACGGTAAAGCTCAGCTTTACACAACCTCACCCCATCGATGATGGAAGCATGGTTGAGCGTATCGGATATGATGGCATCTTTTGGCCCCAGCAAGGGTTCGAAAACGCCACCATTGGCATCAAATGCTGCAGCATATAGGATGGTATCCTCTGTGCCAAAAAAATCAGCAATTTTCTTTTCCAGAATCTTATGAAGATCAGTAGTGCCGCATATAAACCTAACCGACGACATTCCATATCCGTGCGTGTCAAGGGCTTTTTTCGCTGCCCTGATCAATCTGGGATGATCCGAAAGACCAAGGTAATTGTTGGCACAAAAATTCAGTACTTTCTTTCCACTGTCGAGCGTTATCTCAGCCGACTGTGGCGACACGAGTGTGCGTTCTTCTTTGTACAGGCCGGCTTCTTTAATCTGCAGAAGATCAGCCTTTAAACTTTCTTTCATCCTGTCGTACATAGGGCAAATGCTTTGATTGAAATATTTGGCAAAAGTACTGCTTTCGCACTGATCAAAGCGTGAAGCTACAGGAATAATTCACCGGAGGAGGGATGCCAAACACACATTATATTTCCCGAAGTGGCATAAACCCCTGTACATTAAGTCTGATACGGTAAACATGTCGGCGTGCAGTGATGTAAAGTGTTTTAAAATCTTCGTCGCCCCAGCCACAATTCGCAGGGCTTAGGGGCGTGCGTATTGTACCAAGGTAATTTCCGGAGGCATTCAGCACCACAATACCATGGGGTCCGGTGCAATACAAATTGCCGTGTATATCTGTCTTAATCCCATCAAAACCACCTTCCTGACGCAAAATTTCGTCGGATGCACCAGTAACGGTATTCAGTTTTTTGGAGATGGGCATTCCGTTTTCATCCAAAGTGTATTGATAGAGGGTTTTTATATTTCCGACATTGTTCACAAACATATCCGAAACATACAAAGTGCGCTGATCGGGCGACAGGGTGATGCCATTTGGACGCCACAGTGTGCTGTCGATCAATATTAAACTGTCGTTCAGGAGCACATATACCCCATTGAACGACAGCTCTTTGTCTGCCGATTGTTCCAGATCCTTCAATCCCCATGAAGGGTCGGTAAAATACAGGGCACCACTGGAGGCAATCACCAGGTCGTTGGGGCTATTGAGGCGTTTGCCCTGATACTTATGGGCCAGATAGGTGAGGGTTCCATCGGCCTGTTGTCGAATTACTGCTCTGGCACCATGCGAACACATGATGAGGTTGTTATCCTTGTCGTAGGCAAGTCCGTTGGTTTGCTGCGACGGATTCAGATAATCGCTGAAAGCTTCAACAGGATGCCAGCGAATAATTCTGTCGGCCGGGATATCTGAAAACAACAGAGATCCATCGGACTTCCAAACCGGACCTTCGACAAACACAAAATTGGTGTCGAGAATCTCAAGAACAGCTTTTTGTGGCACCAGGGCATTGATAGCGGTGTCGGCCCGCAGCACTTGTGCCAGGTTGGTTGGCTGGTTTGGATTGCAGGCTGTCAAAGCCAGCAACAGCATGAAGATTAGAAATGCCGATTTATTCATTAAGCAATTGTTGGTCATGATATTTACGATTTATGGTGGCAATGATATAGTTGCAAAAATAGCAAAAATGCCAGGCCGGAAGCCGTCTTGCTCTGGTTAAGAACATTATTGTACTGACAGAGTGCAATGCCTGTCTGTTCAAAGATACACTTCCCACTTTTTCGAGACAATCAAAATTCAAAAGTTTTACGAATAGACTTGCTCAATTCGGTGAAAATTAAGGAAAATGTTGAAAATATTGAACCTTAGCTTATTTTTCAAAAATAACAGCCGGCAATTTTGTTGAAGTGCCGGCTGTAATCTGCTGTTAAATTGCTTCAGCCATTAAAGGCCGTACATCTCAACAATTTCCTTTTTGGTCTTGCCAAGAATATTGTATTTTTTACCCACCTTAATAAAAGCGGCAAGGGCTTTATCGAGATGGTGTATTTCGTGTGCAGCTGATATCTGGGTACGGATGCGGGCAGCACCGTTTGGCACCACCGGGAAGAAAAATCCGATAGCATAGATACCTTCTTCATAAAGGTCGCGCGAGAAGTTTTGCGCCAGCTTGGCATTGAACAGCATCACCGGGATGATAGGTGTGTCGCCGGGCTGGAGTACAAAGCCTGCATCGAGCAATCCTTTGCGCCAGTAATCGCTGTTTGTTTCGAGCTTGTCGCGCCTTTCGGTGCTTTTCGACAAGGTTTCGAGCACGTTGAGCACTCCCGAAACAACTACCGGGGCAATGGTGTTGGAAAACAGGTAAGGACGGGCTTTTTGACGGCACATCTCAACTATCTCCCTGCGGCCCGACACACATCCGCCGGAAGCACCGCCCAGGGCTTTGCCAAAGGTAGTGGTGATGATATCGATTTTGCCCATCACACCATATTTTTCATGGGTTCCGCGGCCTGTTTTGCCAATAAATCCACTTGAGTGAGAATCATCGACAAACAGCAAGGCGTCGTATTTTTCGCAAAGTGCAACCATTTCGTCCAATCTGGCCGTATCACCGTCCATCGAGAAAACGCCGTCGGTGATGACAACCTTGATCCTTTTGTTTTCAAACTCCTGCAATTTCTGCTCCAGGTGTTCCATGTTCTGGTGCTTGAAGGTGTCGCGCATGGCGGGCGAGAGCCTTATACCATCGATGATGGAAGCATGCACCAGCCTGTCGCTGATCATCACGTCTTCTTCGGTGAGTATGGCCTCAAACACGCCGGCATTGGCATCCATGCATGAAGGGAAAAGAATGGTGTCCTCGGTTCCGAGAAACTCGGTGATTTTCTTTTCGAGTTCCTTGTGGATGTCCTGTGTGCCGCAGATAAATCTTACGGACGACATGCCGTAACCATGGGTATCGAGTCCTTTGTGTGCAGCCTGAACCACATCGGGATGGCTCGACAAGCCAAGGTAATTGTTGGCGCACATATTGATAACCCTTTTTCGCGGGGCACCAACAGGAAATTCAACCTCAATTTCGGCAGCCTGCGACGAAAAAATTGTCCTTTCGGTCTTGAACAGGCCGGCATCTTCAATTTTCTTTAGGGTTTCCTGATATACGCCCCTAACTTTATCACTATATCCCATTTTTCCCCTGTATTTATGATTTTTTACTTATAAATTCTTCAACCAGGGTAACAATGCTGTTCACGGTATCGAAAGCCTCGGGTGTTGCCCTGTCATCGGGAAGCGAAATTTTATAGGTAGCTTCGAGGAAACGTTTCAGCGATACCATAGAGAATGAATCAACGATGCCACCCGAAATCAGCGGGCTGTCGTAGGTTAGTTCTTCATCCGGGTCGTCGAGATATTCGTCAATTACATACTTTAGAACGATGTCTTTCATGTTGTTCATGTTTATTTGAATTTTAGGGTTTATTAATATGATTATTCATTTTAAGTGGTTTAAAATCGATCTTTGCGGGCAATGCCAATCAATCATCTTCAAGGGTAGAAACATCCCCGATATCATGGCCCCATTCCTTGGCGTGTAGCAGCCGACGCATGATTTTTCCGCTGCGGGTTTTGGGAAGCTTATCGAGGTATTCAATTTCCTGTGGCATGGCAAGTGGGCTGAGTTTTTTACGGATGAAGTTCATTATTTGAAGTTCGAGCATATCGCCTGGCTCAAATCCTTCGTTGAGCACAACGAATGCTTTGACAACTTCCATATTTACTTCATCGGGCTTGGCCACCACAGCCGACTCGGCAACAGCTTCGTGTTCCAACAAAGCCGATTCAACTTCAAATGGGCTCACCAGGTGACCACCGGTGTTGATCACATCGTCGTCGCGACCGATAAACCAGAAGTAATTGTCCTGATCAAGAAAGGCTTTATCACCGGAGAGATACCAGCCGTTTTTAAATTTCTTCTGATAGGTTTCTTCATTGTTCCAATAGGTGCGCATCATGGCAGGCCAGCCGGGCCTGAAAGCGATCAAACCGGGCTTGTTGGGACCCGAAACGGGTTCGTAGGTGTTTTCGTCGAGCACAGTAGCCGTGATTCCGGGAAATGGTTTGCCCATTGATCCGGGTTTTATTTTCAATCCTGGTACATTGACAATCATCATCGAGCCGGTTTCTGTTTGCCAATAAGTGTCGTGAAAAGCTTTTCCGAATACTTTTTCACTCCAGATAACAGCCTCAGCATTCAGGGGTTCGCCCACACTGGCAAGGTGACGCAGCGACGATAAGTCGAATTGTTTCACCAGTTCATCGCCGGCTTTCATCAGCGATCGGATAGCTGTTGGAGCCGAATACCACATCGTCACCTTATATTTTTGGATAAAACGATACCAGCTCTCGGCCGAGAAGCCTGTGTCGAGTATGCAGTTGGTTGCACCGGTAGCAAAACCGCCAATGATGCCGTAGGAGGTGCCTGTGACCCAGCCCGGATCGGCGGTGCACCAGTAAATATCATCCTCCTGCATGTCGAGAACCCACTTTGTAGTCAGGTATTGCGAAATGAGGGAATAATGCACATGTTTCACGCCTTTGGGCTGGCCAGTTGTTCCCGAAGTGTAATGAAGTACAGAGGGGGATTCAGCTTTGGTTTTTGCCACGTCGAAATGTTCAACCTGAACAGCCGAATCCATAGCAAAAACAGTTTCCCTTTCCTTCAGCTCTTTTTTTCCATCGTGATCGATGATGATGATGTTTTTAAGTCCGGGAAGTTTATCTAGAATTTGTCGCACCTTGCCAACATGTTTACGTTGGGTGATGATGGCGCTGGTTCCGGCATTTTCGAGTCGGATGAATAGTGATTCGTCGCCAAAAGCAGAGAACAACGGTTGAGCTACGGCACCCATTTTGAGTACCGAAAGCACACCAATGTACAATTCCGGAACCTTGTCCATGAACAGACAAACCCTGTCTCCCTGGTTAACACCCAATCCAATCAGAAAACTGGCCATGGTATTGGTCCTGAGCCGAAGGTCGTTGTAAGTGTATTTCTTTTCAACGCCACCAAGTCCTTCCCATAAAATAGCCATTTTACTGGCTTTGCCCATCTGGCAGATTCGGTCGGTGCAATACCAGCCAATGTTGATGTCTCCTCCCGGTTCATAACCGAGTTCTTTTTCGGCAATGCTCCATTCGAAATTTTTTACCCTTTCTTCATACGATCCAATGTTCGACATAGAATTTGGTTTTTTTTAAAATATTTGATGATGATTCAATGGGTTAGATGCCCCATGTTTTTAAGTTATCAAAAATAGAAATTCTGTGCAGACGATTGCACCGGGCAACGCTATTTAGAATCATTTTACGCTAAAGTGGCCATTGGATGAATTTTCCGACATTTGCAAAAAATTATATAGTCCATGCAAATAGCTGCCCTGGTTTCGGGAGGCGTTGATAGTTCGGTAACCATTCCCTTGCTCAGAGAACAAGGTTACAATCCGGTGATCTTTTATATTCGTATCGGAATGGAAGACGAACCGGGTTATGTTGATTGTCCTGCAGAGGAGGACATAGAAATTACGACTTACATTGCCAGGAAATATGGCTGCCGCATGGAGATTGTCGATCTACAGAAAGAATACTGGGACAGGGTGGTGGCTTATACCATTGATGCCGTGAAAAAGGGGCTGACACCCAATCCGGATGTGATGTGCAACCGACTGATCAAATTTGGAAGTTTTGAGGATCGTTTCGGGAAACAGTTTGATAAAGTCAGCACCGGGCACTATGCCCGCGTTATTGAAAACGATAAAGGATTTTTTCTTGGCACCGCTGCTGACCCTGTAAAAGATCAGACGTATTTTCTGGCGCGTATTACCTATCCACAATTGAGCAAGCTAATGTTTCCTGTTGGAGGACTCGTTAAAAGCGAGGTGCGCAGTATTGCAGAGAATATGCGTCTGCCCAGCGCGCACCGACCCGACAGTCAGGGAATTTGTTTTCTGGGTAAAATCAATTACAACGATTTCATACGCCGCTATGCCGGCGAAAAAGAGGGAATCATCATAGAACTGGAAACAGGTAAAATTCTGGGTAAACACAAGGGTTTTTGGTTTCACACCATTGGTCAGCGTAAAGGACTGGGTTTGAGTCACGGACCCTGGTTTGTGGTGAAAAAGGACACGAATGAAAACATTGTGTATGTTTCCAACGGCTATGATCCCCTGAGCCAATATCAAATGAAGATTGTGCTCGACGATCTTCAGTCTATTCATCCGGAAACGGGTTTTACCGACGGGCAATTTATACGGTTCAAGATCAGGCACCAGCCCAACTTTAACTCTGGCAGACTTTCAATACGTGACAATAGGGTTGCCATAATTTCCGACGAGCCTGTTTCGGGTGTGGCACCAGGACAGTTTGGAGTGTTGTATCATCCTACCGAAGCTGTTTGTTTTGGAAGCGGCGTGATCGGACACGACCCGATTGCCACCTGAAGAGTACAGCAACTGTAAGCTATACCAATTTTAGTTACTTTTGACGTCCAATTACTTATTCATGCCACTGTTTTTACTGATATTGATTTCCCTTTTATTTTCGTTAAAAGTATATTCGCAGGATACACTTACCGTGATGCATTACAATTTGTTGTATTACGGCCAGATAACCAGCTTCTGCAACAACAGCAACAACAGCCTGGCAATGAAGGACCCGCATTTACGTGCCGTTCTCAACCATGTGAAACCCGACATTTTTACGGTTAACGAAATTGCCGATTCTGAAGCTATCCATCAGCATCTGCTAGATGAAAACCTGAATATTGCAGGAATTAATTACTACCGCAAAGCCGCTTTTAGTCCGGTTGCCAGTAGCAATATTGTCAATATGCTTTATTATGATTCACGGAAGTTACGGCTGAAGAAGCAAAGTATAGCCCAGACCTATTTACGGGATATTGATGTATATGAACTTTACTACTACGCAAATGATCTGCCTTTGGGCGACACCGCTTTCATCATTTGTGCGGTAGGACACCTTAAAGCCGGTGATGGTTCCTCAAACGAAAACTTGCGAAAAGTGATGGCCGAGAATACCATGAAATATCTTGAACAGAACCATAACTTTGACAACGTGCTGTTTATGGGCGACTTTAACCTTTACTCAGGCAATGAGCCGGCGTTTCAGCAAATGATCAACTACCCCAATGCCAATACCAGATTAATTGATCCAATCGGGCAGATCGGCGATTGGAACAACAACAGTCTTTATGCCGGCATCCACACGCAATCCACCAATGTGAGCTCAAACGACTGCAAAGCCGGAGGAGGCATGGACGACCGCTTCGATTTTATCCTGATTTCGGATGAGGTGAGGTTTGGCACGAAAAAAGTTCGATATGTTCAGGAATCTTACAGGGCTGTTGGGCAGGATGGTTTGAGGTTCAACAGCACCATCAACAGTTCTCCTGCCAACACCGATGTGCCGCAGTCGGTAGCCAATGCTTTGTATAATATGTCGGATCATTTGCCCATAACCCTTAAACTGAAGGTGGACAAGGTGCTCGATATACAAGGTTTTGAGATGAATCCATTTCAGGCCAGTGTATTTCCTAATCCGGCCGGAGATGATGTGTTGCTGAAGTTTTATACTGATGAGCCACAATCTGTTTTAGTCAATTTGTTTGATGCAGCCGGAAAATCTATACTGGAAATTCCCGCCGAAACCGGCAAAGGCCAGTATTCAGTCGGAATTTCGCTGAGCAATCTGAAATCAGGGTTTTATATGCTGCAGGTCAGCAATGGAAAAGGGAAACGCGAATTGTTAAAACTCGTCAAGGTTTATTGATTGCTTTTCAATAAAGTGGTAGTTTCACCAAATTGACCTGAAAAAACCATGCTTTCGATGGGTTTCCGCTCACGATCAGCATATTCCATTTTTTTCAGATTGGGGTGTAACACTTCCGGATCGCCGATGTATCCGACAGCTATGGCAGTAACCACATGAAACCCTTGGGGTATCTCAAACAGTTCGGCAGCTTTATTCGTGTCAAACCCACCCATCTGGTGCACAAACAATCCGTCGCTCATGGCCTGAAATGTGAGATGAGCCACAGACTGCCCCAGGTCATAGCGGTACGAAGCATTTGGCTTGGTCGGGTTTTTTGCGCTCATGCTGTTGCCAATGCTGAGTATCAGGACAGGTGCTGTGATGGCCCACAACTGATTAAACTCGACAAGTGTATCGAAAATCTTTTGATATGTTTCATCGCCTTTCAGACCTACTATAAACGCCCATGGCTGTTCGTTGGAAGAGGAGGGTGACCAGCGGGCGGCTTCAAGCATACTGAGTAATTTTTCGGACTCAACTACTTTGTTGCTAAAAGCACGTGGACTCCACCGTTTTTTTAATAATGAATGGATCGCGTAGGTAGTTTCAGCTGTTTTGTTAATCATGATGTTGCGATTTGGTTTCTTGTTAAACAAGATTCATGGACAATTGTTTGCCGTATAAACGAGAACAAATGAATTTGCTGCAAAGATACTCCTCATAAAGTTGTCGAAAAGAATTATTAACAGACAAAAACCCTATTTTTGCGAGGGTAATCCTTCAATATTTATGGACAACGGACTTACCGGATATATCAAAAACCTGAAACTTCAAAAACGATGTCTGAGCAATATTGAGAGACTGGCTGATGATGCTTTTGTGTTGACCATCGAGCACAAGCATGACTTTTTGCCCGGACAAGTATTAGCAATTACCACCGACAAGTCCGTTTCACCCAGACTTTATAGTATTTGCAGTGGTAATCAGGAAAACCAGTTGAGTATTTTATTCAACATCAAAGCGGGAGGGATGCTTACACCGGCCCTGTCGAAGTTGAAACCGGGCGACGAACTGCTTGTTTCGAATCCTTTTGGCTCTTTTCTGGGCGATAATCAACCTGCCTGGTGGATTGCTGCCGGAACCGGCATTGCCCCCTACCGCTCAATGATCCGCTCAGGTCTGGGCAAACACAATATGTTGATCCATGGCAGCCGGACAACAGACGGATTTTTCTTCGAAAGCGAGTTCATGCCATTTTTTGGTGACCGCTATGTACGCTGTTGTTCACAGGAAACAAAAGATGGAGTTTATCCGGGCCGTCTAACACAATGGTTGCGCGGACAATCCCTTATTCCTCCGTCTTTGCGTTATTACCTGTGTGGCAGTGCAGAGATGGTTGTTGAAGTACGCGATATTCTTATCAGCAGAGGCATTGGCATCGAAAATATCATGTCGGAGATTTATTTTTAGCCCAGGTATCCTTAATCCGGAAGCCCGGAGATGAATCTTTCAGGCATCTTTTTCTCTTCAAACGGTTTATTATTCATTTCGTGTCACTATATTTGTGCATGATTCGGATCGATCTGGTATATAACTTAGCAGTTCTGGTTGCCATCAGTGTGTTATCTGGTTTTATCGACAACCGCTGGAAACGCGACCAATGGTTTGGGAAAACCGCACAGGGCTTGTTGTTTGGATTTGCCACGATCGTTGGTATGCTTTATCCCATGCATTTTGCTGAGGGCATCATCTTTGATGGACGTTCGATGGTCATCAGCCTTTCGGCATTGTTTTTTGGTCCGGTTACCGGTTTGATTGCGGCGTTTATGGCAGCTGTTTACCGGTTTTGGATAGGTGGTGCGGGGGCTGTTATGGGCATATCGGTCATCGGGGCTTCCTATCTAATCGGAACAGCATTTTATTATACATGGAAACACCATAAATCAGCTCGTAAACTTCATGTTCTGCAGCTTTATCTTTTGGGTTTCGTGGTTCATGCGGCTATGCTTTTCCTAATTTTTACCCTCCCATCAGGTTACAGGTCTGAAACATTCAGTGTTTTAGGATTAACTATTATTGGGGTCTATCCAATTGTGACGGTCTTAATTGGCAAAATTTTGCAGGATCAGGAACTCAATCAGGCTTTTCTCAGGCAGACAACAAAAAATGAGAAATTGTTCCGGACAACCTTTTACAGTATTGGCGATGCAGTAATAACGACGGACAGTTATGGAAATGTAATGCAAATGAACCACATGGCTGAGAATCTTACGGGCTTTGAAGAAGCTGAAGCCCGAAATAAGCCTTTGAGCGAGATTTTCAATATTGTGAATGAAAACACCGGTTTGAAAGCAGACAATCCGGTGAAACTGGTGCTCGAAAAGGGTCAGATTGTTGCATTGGCAAACCACACTTTACTGATAACAAAAAGAGGAGACCGCATTCCCATTTCCGATTCAGGCGCTCCCATTGTTGACGAAGATGGCAAAATCAATGGTGTTGTTTTGGTTTTCAGGGATCAACGACTGGAGTATCAATCAAGAGTAGAACTATCGAGAAGTCTTGATAGTTTTCAGGGGTTATTCAATAGTATTACCAATGCCATTTATATTCAAGATGCTAATGGCTTATTCCTTGAAGTGAATGAAGGTGCTGTAACCATGTATGGTTATTCAAGAGATTATTTTGTCGGAAAAACTCCGGATTTCCTTTCAGCCCCGGGAAAGAACGATCTTTCAAAAATAAAACATCATATTGAAGAAGCATTTAAAGGGTACACACAACGATTTGAATTCTGGGGAATCAGAAAAAATGGTGAGGAATTTCCAAAGGAAGTCAACCTTTTTAAAACCAATTACTTCGGTCAGGATGCAGTAATAGCCATAGCGCAGGATATCACCGAACGCCGCAAGGCCGACGACGCACTTAAAGAAAGTGAAGCCCGCTATCGCCTTCTTTTCGACTCATCACCGGTTGGCATTTTGCTGGAAGACGAAAATGGAATCATACTCGAAGTCAACAAAACCCTGTGTAAACAATATGGTTATGAAACACATGAATTGATTGGTCAATCCGTTGAAATCTTCAGTTCGTCTGAATCCCGCTCTCTGGTCAAAAATAACATACATAAAATTATTGAACATGGTGCTTTGGAAACTATTCTAACGGGGTTTCAAAAAAATGGAACCCCCATTGTCATCAATCTGATCGAAACCAGAATCAAGCTGGAGAACGGTAAACCCGGTGTCCTTTCTATTTCGCAAGACATTACAGAACAGAGGAAAACCGAAGAATCACTGGCCATTACCGAAGAGCGCAACAAAGCCATCATTTCTGCCATTCCCGATATCCTGTTCAGATTTAACCGACACTACCAGTTTATTGACTGTGTTGCGAAATCACCAGAACAACTGCTTATGCCAGCAGACCAGTTTTTGGGAAAAGCTGTTGAAGAAATTTTACCCTTATCCTTGGCGCAACTGACACATCAAAAAATTAAAGAGGCATTCGAAACAGGACAACTCGTTCAATTTGAATATGATATTGAAGTTGATGGCAAACTAAAGTGGTTTGATGCCCGAATGGTACAGAGCGGACTCGACGAAGTGCTGCTCATGGTAAGGGACATTACCGAAAGGAAGGAATCGGAGATTGAACTTGTTCAGAAAAACAGGTTCATCGAAACACTTCTTGATTCGATTCCTAACCCTTTATTTTATATGGATGTTAACGGAACTTATCTCGGTATCAACAGAGCGTTCCGAGAGTTTTACGGAAAGATGGCAGATGATATTGTGGGGAAGACGATCTTCGATTTTGAAGCCCCCGAAACAGCTAAACGTAATTACGAGGCTGATCGCCGGATACTTCAGGGCATCGATAAGCAGCAAGTAATCGAAAGGGTGATCAACCTGCCCGACGGCAATACCCGAAACACCATCATCACAAAATCGCCTTTTCCCGATAGCAACGATCAGATAGGCGGATTGATCGGGCTTTTGATCGATATTACCAGTCGCAAAGTCATGGAAAAAGAACTGCTTGATGCCAAGGAACGGGCTGAGGAAAGTGACAAACTTAAAACTTCGTTTCTCAACAATCTTTCGCATGAAATCCGCACTCCACTCAATGCCATTGTAGGCTTCTCTGACTTGTTGTTTGAGGACTACACCGGGCAACAGAAGAAACAATTTGTTGAAACTATCAACAGCAATGCCGATCAGCTTCTCAGAATCATTGATGATGTGCTGGTGGTTTCGCGTCTCGATTCGGAAAAAATACCTCTTGAAAAGAACCTGATCGATATTCAACAATTGCTCGAAGATGTGGTCATGACCTTTAGACCGGAAGCCGAAAAAGTTGGATTAGTGCTGAAAAAAGCCGTTGTTGAAGCGGGTGTTCCAAAGTTGATTACAGCTGACAGGGCAAAAATCAGACAGGTATTGGCCGGATTTGTCGGCAACGCAATTAAATATACCCAAAGTGGCGAAATTGGTATCGGTTGCAGCCGCCTTGTTATGCCCGACCGGAGCGATTGGCTCCATTTTTATGTTTCTGATACAGGAATGGGTATTCCAGCCTATGAGCAACCTTATGTTTTCAACAGGTTTTTCAGGAGCGCGAAAGCCCAGTTGAATGCCATAAGGGGTAATGGACTAGGGTTAAGTATTGCCAAAGGTCTTATTGACCTGATGGGAGGAAAAATTGGACTGCTTTCCGCCGAGGATAAAGGAAGCACTTTCTATTTTGACCTGCCGATCGACCTACCAGGTAGTACACCTTTGTCAGATAGGAAAGATATGGATATCAAAGAGCATTCGGCCATTAGAAACATCAGGGTACTTCTTGTTGAAGATGAAAAAGACAATGCAGATCTTTTGGTTTCCATGCTCGAACCCTATGTGAAACAAATTGATCAGACAACCAACGGAATCGAAGCCCTTGATATGATCCGAAATCATTCATATCATATTGTGCTCATGGACATCAAAATGCCATTGATGGATGGGATTGAAACAGTGAAGAAAATCAGGGAGTTCGACCATGAATTAACCGTTATTGCACAAACTGCCTATGCCCAGCAGGATGAAATCAAAAGGATACTTCAAGCCGGCTGTAATGATTATCTCATTAAGCCACTTTCATTGAAGAAAGTGCTTGAGGTCATCAATCAGTATTGTCACAATTAATGACTATTTTTAAACCATTCTGGACACTTTTTTGCCAACGCATAAAGAGAAAGACGGCCAAATTATTTAACTTTGCGATTAAATGACAGGATTAACAGTTATATCAAATCAAGTTTTAATCTCAATAGTAATAGGAATTATTCTTCTGTTGATTATTGTTTATCTGTATCTTAGGCTAACCAAATCAGAGGAAAAAAGAAAAGAAATTGACGACAAATTTCAATTATTGGAAAGTAAAATCAATAGTCTTGAATTGCAAACACTTGAATCGAAACTCAATCCTCATCTTTTCAAGAACATTCTTAATTCAATACAATCACACGCTTACCAAACATATTTTGCTCTTGACAAATTAGCTAACGTATTGGATTACATACTTTATGATAGTAGAAGCAAATATGTTACTCCAAAAGAAGAAATCGAATTTGCCTTAAATCTGATTGAAATCAATAAAATAAAGGTCAGTCCGCTTTTTGACTTAAAAGTAAAATCCTTAGTCAATGAAGCTGAACCCTTATATGAGCAAAAGGTATTAGCTCCTTTGATTTCGATTGACCTGATTGAAAACGCTTTTAAGCACGCAGACTTGCAAAGTGCAGATTCGTTTATCTCAATAGTGTTCGAATTCAAAGACAATACATTTTGTCTGACCGTTTCTAATAAAATTTCAGGGCGAAGCCCAATGAGAAAGGAAAAAGGCGGAATAGGTATCGATACCTTGAAACAACGTCTACAAATTATCTACAAAGAAAGTTTCAAACTGGATAAATATGCTGAAGGTGAAGTATATACAACACATTTAAAAATTAATTTGCTTGAACACAAGGCTAAAATGCTTGCTGCTAGATGACGAGTTGCCGGGTTTAACTTACCTTAAAATGCTCTGTGACCAGCTTCCTGAGTTGGAGGTTGTAAAGGCATTTAACAATCCTACATTATTTTTAGCTGAACTGCCAAACCTTGATTTCGATCTGTGTATTCTCGATATTGAAATGCCAGTAATGAATGGCCTACAAGTTGCAAACTTGTTAAATGGGAAACCAGTTATTTTCACAACAGCTTATAAAGAATATGCAGCAGATGCCTTTGATCTAAACGCACTGGACTACATAAAAAAACCCATCAAGATTGATCGTCTTAAACAAGCCATTGAAAAAGCTATAAAGCATATAGGCAATTCGACATACCAAAACAACAAAACATTTATTCAACTTAATACCAACAAAGGAAAAGCTATACTTTTTTTTGACAAAATTGCTTACATAAAAACATCAGAAAACGATAGCAGAGACAAGGTTGCCCGGCTTTTTAACGATGAAGAATTTGTATTGAAAAATATAGCTTTTGAAAAATTGACTGAATTGCTACCATCCTCTGATTTTTGCAGAGTAAACAAAAAAGAAATTATTTCAATCAAGGCAGTTCAGGTCTTTTCATTTGATGAAATCACCACAAATTTAATTTCAGAGAAAGGCAAAAAAATCATTCTCACGTTGAGCGATACATACCGAAACGATTTTCTGCAAAAGGTCAAAATCTGATTCATTACATATTTTTTCATTCTTGTTACATTTCATCTGCCTTTCAATCCGACTCTGAATTTCCCCCCTGAATTTATCAGCAATTTTGTCAATGCTAATTCGCATTAAAATGGATGCAAGTATTACTAACGGGTCTATTTGGGAATCAGAAAGTGTGAAAAGACCCTTTTTTTTAAACCTCTTTACAACATCGAAAAAACAATCGAAAAAGATTGCTACCCCCCATATTATTGCAGAAAAATGTAATGGAATATTGCTCGGAAAATTCAATATTAAATCATTGATATTTTCAACAGATATGGCGTTGATCGAAAACAATGATTCTGATGCCGTTTTAGCCGTATATCCTTTCACTCCTTCATCTAAAATAATGAAATCCTTAATTGATTTCGCAGATAAGCCTGTAATATGTGGTGTAGGCGGAGGATTGACACAAGGTAAAGTTTCTTTAGAAATGGCAATTGCTGCTGAAAGTATGGGTGCAGCAGCAGTCATTGTTAATCAGCCCTTTAAGAATAAGGATATTGAAGCGATAAAGCGCAAAGTAAATATCCCAATCATTTCAAGTGTATCCATTAAGGAATTCTCTTTCCGTGACAGAGTTAATGCGGGGGTAGATGTTTTTCACGTAACGGGAGGCTCTAACACGGCTTCCATTGTTGAGCATATAAAGTATGCCGCACCTTGTTATCCCATAATTGCCACCGGCGGCAAAACCATTGTGAATATCCAATCATCTATTCATTCAGGAGCCGATGCCATTGTGCTTACACCACCTTCAAGTGGTGAATTATTTAAATCAATAATGAAACAATACAGGACAGGATACAATAAGCTGAAAAATAGTTTGAATCAATTTAATTGAATCTGGAGGATACAATTGTTAAGAAAATAGATGGAGAATTCACAAATGAGACTCAGGATTATTACAAACAGTGTGGCAGGTCTGGCTATGTTGCTAAGTGCATGCGCAAGACCCGGAGGAGAAAAGGAGAATGAGAATCAATTACACAGTACGTGGCAATTGGATGAAAAATCACATCAGGCTATTGTCAATCATTGTGTGGAAACCAATTTCGCAGACGTACCGGCTACTTTTACTTTAGAAAGAAAAGGTGAGGACCTGATATTGCAGTTTAATGGGCAGCACCACGTTTGGATAGCACCGGCTGACAAAAAATACTTTTATTCCAGCCAACTGTTAAAATCTTCTGTGGCTGGCAGATTCTGTAATTTTCAAACGGAAATCAGCATCTATTTCAACCTGAAAAGTAGCGACCAAAGCAAAATAGAGGGCACTTGGCGAGCCACAACATGTGATTATTGCCCGAAAGTATATTTTTATGCCCATAGAATTAATTAACCAAGTCTTTATAAGAAAAAAACCAAGGTTTATGAGTGAGAATCGTTAGTCAGTAAATGATAATGTAGTGTTATTTTGCGCTTATAAACAGATTTAGAAGGTCGAAAGAGTTGAATTGTTATGTGGTTTGAACAAGAGTAATCATATGTACTATTAAATGCATTTGTATTTTTAGATCAATGAAAAAATTTAAAAACATTATTTTCTATGTAGGAATTATAGGCGGATTTTCTGCCTTAATGTATTGGATTGTTTTGGTGGGTTCAAAATTGGAAAATGGACGAGACATAGTAATTTCAAAATCTGAAATTAGTTATTGGGACCAGTTTATTGATTCTTTGCTTTACAATTTGGAACATCCGTTGGCCGTACTTTTGGCACAAATTGTCACCATTATTTTTGTAGCGCGTCTTTTGGGTTGGATTTGTAAAAAAATAGGCCAACCTATAGTCATAGGAGAGATTGTCGCAGGAATAATTCTTGGACCATCTTTAATTGGTTTTTACTTTCCGGAATTTTCAACAGCATTATTTCCAGATCATTCCTTAGGAAACCTACAGTTTATCAGCCAAATCGGACTGATCTTGTTTATGTTTATTATCGGCATGGAGTTAGATTTAAAGGTGCTTAGAAATAAAGCCCATGATGCGATAGTCATCAGTCATGCAAGTATCATTATTCCGTTTGCACTGGGCATGGGTTTGGCATATTTTATTTATCGGTCATTTGCACCTGATGGTGTTCAATTCTTTTCCTTCGGATTGTTTATGGGCATTTCAATGAGTATAACCGCATTTCCTGTTCTTGCCCGGATTATGCAAGAGCGCGGAATCCATAAAACCCGAATAGGAACAATTGTTATTACTTGTGCAGCTGCCGATGATATTACAGCCTGGTCGTTATTGGCAGTAATTATTGCTATTGTTAAAGCGGGTTCTTTTGTAAGTTCCATTTACACCATTTTGTTGGCAGCAGGGTATGTGTTTTTTATGATAAAGGTAGTTCGGCCGTTTTTGTGGCGCGTTGGACATCTGCATGCTTCCAGAGAAAACTTGAGCAAACCAATTGTCGCAATCTTTTTCCTAACACTAATTCTTTCGGCTTATGCTTCAGAAGTCATTGGTATTCATGCACTGTTTGGTGCTTTTATGGCTGGCGCTATAATGCCCGACAATGCGAAATTCAGAAGTATTTTTATTGAAAAAGTTGAAGATGTTGCTTTGGTTCTATTATTGCCTTTGTTTTTTGTATATACAGGTTTACGTACTCAAATTGGATTACTTGACGATCCATATCTTTGGAAAGTTACAGGTCTGATAATTGTTGTAGCTGTTACAGGTAAATTCATTGGAAGTGCTCTGGCTGCAAAATATGTTGGTCAAAGCTGGAAAGATAGCTTAACAATTGGGGCCTTGATGAATACCCGTGGCCTAATGGAATTGGTGATTTTGAACATAGGATATGATTTGGGTGTGCTGACTCCCGAAATTTTTGCTATGATGGTGATTATGGCTTTGGTCACAACCTTTATGACAGGGCCGGCTTTGGCATTCATAAACTGGGCGTTCAAATCAAAATCTGACGAAGTCTTTCAGGAAATTAATGAAATAAGCAAGTACAAAATACTTGTGTCATTTGGTAATCCTGAAAGTGGAAAATCGCTGCTACGATTAGCCAACGGATTGACAAAAAACTTGAAGGATAATGCAGCCATTACAGCAATGCACTTAACATCGAATAATAAGCTGGATCGTTTTAAAACACCTGAATACGAAGCGAATAGCTTTGCCCCTATCATTCAGGAATCAGTAACCCTGAATCAAAAGATCACAACTCTTTATAAAGCAACAAATGATATAGATGCTGATATTGTCGAAGTTGCGAACAGAGGAAAATATGACTTGCTTTTAATTGGCATAGGCCAATCTATTTATGAAGGAAGCCTCTTGGGGAAAATTTTAGGGTTCACCACCAAAATCATAAATCCCGAAAAATTGATTAATCAAGTTACTGGAAAAGAGAATTTGTTTGAAAACGCTCCTTTTGATGATAGAACCCGAACGATAATTGATAAATGTGAAACTTCAGTTGGTGTATTGATAGATAAAGGTTTTGGAAAGATAGACCGTGTATTTATTCCGGTTTTTAGCGAAAAGGATATTTACCTGATTCTGTTTGCCCAGAAATTGATCAAAAATTCAGGCTCACAAATCACTGTTTTGGATGCAGTCGGGCATATAAAATCTAATTCTGAAATAAAGGAACTCATTAGAGCAATTGAACAGTTCGCA
This sequence comes from Bacteroidales bacterium UBA6192, assembly GCA_002422725.1. Taxonomy (GTDB): domain Bacteria; phylum Bacteroidota; class Bacteroidia; order Bacteroidales; family F082; genus UBA6192. Next base: position 38,807 of record DITE01000007.1, on the reverse strand, counting down.
CCAAATCATATCAACCTTGTCAATAAACGAAATCTGGAAAAAGATTTTTTCATTAAAAATGATTTAATGTTTGTTAGCACTGACAGTTGGAAAAAGCTAATTGAAACAAAGAGTGTATGGCTGTCCGACATGCCTTCAACGCTGATACTTTCAAACAAAAATTAGTTATGATTTCATGTCTGCATGCATATTTTCAATCTGCCCTGTTTACAACATGTTGGTTAGTGTATGCCTGGGCACTGAGTCGGGCCTTACGATCATTCCCATGAGTGCAGGATTGGCGCCCAGGTGAAAAACCTGTGAAAAAACAGCAAGATTGGTTTTTCCTTCCGGATTGATCGTGCCAACCATGTTCAGGCTTTTAAAACCGGAAAGGGAATTGATGAAGTTGGTCCGGTATCCCTTCTCCATGGTGGCAATCGCATCACGATCAATATGTCTGAGAGATGTCATCATCCAATTTTCAGAGTCGACAATCCGCCATCTACCGCCAAAACCTGACCAGTGACCCATGATGAACCGTCACCAAGTAAAAAGACAACAGCATTTGCTATGTCATCCGGCATGCCGATACGCTGTAAGGGATGTTTTTTGGCAGAAGCTTCAATTTTTTCGTCTGACGACAACAACCTGACTGCCAATGGTGTATTGGTAAGTGAGGGGGCCACAACATTCACCCTGATTGTGGGAGCAAGTTCGGCAGCCAACGACCGGGCAAGACCCTCAACTGCCCCTTTTGCTGCTGCAACCGAACTGTGAAATGGCATTCCCTGCGACACGGCGACCGTACTAAAAAGCACAACAGAGGCCGAATCAGATGCTTTAAGTGCTTTGTAAGCAGCCTGAACGACTTTTACTGCACCTACAACGTTTACTTCAAAATCGTTTCGGAAGTCGGCCAGTTTTAGACCACGGATCGGCTTCAGGTTGATTGTACCCGGACAATACACCAGCCCGTCAAGCCTGTCGGGCAAACCGTCGGCGAACCAGTTTTCGTTCATAAAATCAGGGTCAACAAAACTGATACCACTCAAGTGGCTAAGTTTTTCGGCTTGGCGGGTGATTACGAAAAGTCTGTGATTTTCTTTATGCAAGTGGTTAACTAGTGCGAATCCGATTCCAGAACCAGCACCAACGATTAGTATTTGTTTCATATCCGGTCTTTGGTTTTAAACAAGCGGCCATGTAAAAAGTTCGGACAATGAGTGCAATATGGTGCGCCAATGATCAGATAACAATAATTTATTGGAAGATGCTCATGACAGTGGCGAAACTACAGGCGAAAAGTGGTAGAGGGAATTGGAAAAATTAGTGGTGTAAAATTAATTCTAAACCCAATCTTATTTCAGTTCCCAACTTGTTCCTTCTTTTCCGTCTTTGAGCACAATGCTGAGATTGTTGAGTTTATCGCGGATGATGTCGCTGGTGGCGTAGTCTTTTCTCGCACGGGCATCCTGCCTGAGTTGAATAATGGTTTGCATCAGTCCGTCGACAATGGCATGGTTGCTGCTACTTCCTTCGGCAATCAGCCCAAGAATGTCAAATACAAACACCTTGAACAATTGTTGTAACTGATCCAGATCTTGCTGGTTTATTGCTGCCAGGCCATCTTTTGCTGAATTGATAATGCGAACAGCCTCGAACAGGTTGGCTATAACAACCGGACTGTTGAAATCGTCGTTCATGGCTTCGTAACAGGCTGTAAAAATGCTGTTTATGCCGAGCGATTGGGTATCTGTTACGGCTTTTAATTGTTGCAAACTTTCAGCGGCAACAAGGAGTTTCTTCATGCCTTTTTCGGCAGCCTGCAGGGCTTCGTTCGAAAAGTCGAGGGTGCTTCGGTATTGTGCCTGAAGGATGAAAAAGCGTATGGTCATCGGGCTGTATGCCTTTTCGAGCAGAGGATGGTTGCCGGTAAACAAGTCGTCGAGCGACATGGCATTACCAAGCGACTTGCCCATTTTTTGCCCGTTGATGGTTATCATGTTATTGTGCATCCAATAACGCACAGGAGCTTTTCCATTGACAATGGTCGACTGGGCGATTTCTGATTCGTGGTGTGGGAAGAGCAAATCCATGCCACCTCCGTGAATGTCGAACTGATCGCCCAGATATTTGCAACCCATTGCCGAGCATTCCATATGCCAGCCGGGGAATCCGTCGCTCCAGGGCGATGGCCAGCGCATGATATGTGATGCCTCCGCTTTTTTCCAGAGAGCAAAATCCAGTCCGCTGCGCTTTTCAACCTGAGCTGCCAAAACACGTGTGTTGCTGAGTAAATCCTCTATTTTCCGGCCCGATAGCACACCATAATGATGGTTACTATTATACTTTTCCACATCAAAATAAACTGAACCGTTCACCTCATAAGCGAAACCAGATTCAAGAATTTTTTTGATCATTTCGATCTGTTCGATAATATGTCCGGAGGCGTGCGGCTCAATAGAGGGGCGCAACACATTCAGCTGATCCATATTTCGGTGATATCGCACGGTGTACTGTTGAACAATTTCCATTGGTTCAACTTGCTCCAGCCTTGCTTTCTGTGCAATCTTATCTTCGCCTTCATCGGAATCGTTTTCCAGATGCCCAACATCAGTAATGTTACGCACATAACGCACCTTATAGCCCAGATGAACAAGGTAGCGATAAACCAGATCGAATGTTATTGCCGGGCGGGCATGACCCAGGTGTGCATCGCCATAAACTGTCGGACCGCAAACATACATTCCGATAAGGGGTGGATTAAGCGGTTGAAAAACTTCTTTGCTACGGCTGAGCGTATTATAAACAAACAGTTTCTGGTCGGTGTAGAGGCTTGTCATAATTCAAAAGACTGAAAAACACTGCAAAGAAACGAAAAATCGAATTGCCAACGAAGACCACTTTTTGCCGCCTCCCGATTTTATCCCAAACGTTCATCTTACGTATTTCTGACATTATACTTACTGTCAACAATGAAACAATAAAAATAAGCATGAGAATGAATTCCGGTATGGGGCAAATCCGATAGCGTTAATTGTCAAGGTAAATTGTCTTTTTGAGGTTGAAGCTGCCTTATGACTACTTTTACCATCGGAAAAAGCAGCAAATGATGAATTATATACAATTTTTTCAAGCGAGTAAATGGTTTATTTCACTGTTAGGTATGCTCCTGATACCAACCATGACATTTGCCCAGCATGTAAAAAGTCTGGCGATTGATGCGGATGGAAACGCCTGGATCCATCGGTCAGAGCTGGCTGTAAATGCCATGTCAATTAAAGCTGATGAGAGTAGCTTGGGTCAGATAGAAATTATAACATCTAATGGGTCTTATTCACTTAGTAGAGACGAACATGTTTTGCAAACAGGTACAGTTGTTCAAAGCAATTTGATCGTATTTGATAAGCCGGTGTACCGCATCGAGATGAATGGATTGAAGCGGGGAATAAAAGTTGAAATCTTTTTGATATCACTGCCCGAAACCCTAAAACATAAAGCTGCAGTTAGCCTCCGTACCGACTGCGGTCAACCGGAAATGATCAGTCAGGAAGACTGGAGAAGCGGGTTGCCCGAACCTGTTTATGATCGGATATTCAACACCGTAAACAATATTATTCTGCACCATTCAGCTACGTCAAACACAATCACTGATTACACGAACCTGGTCAGGAGCATCTACACATATCACACACAGGTGAATGGTTGGTCCGACATCGGCTATAATTATCTGGTAGCTCCCGACGGAACTATTTATGCAGGTCGTGATCCCGGCACTGGCATGGAAACGGATGAGGTGCTTGGGGCGCATTTTTGTGCATCGAACACGGGAACCATGGGAATTTGTCTGTTAGGTACCTTTATGGATCAGCCACCAACAACGGATGCGATTCAATCGCTCACAGAACTTCTTGTCTGGAAAATGGCCAAGGATTCATTGCCTCCTTTAGCCACGCACCAACATCCACTCAATGAGCACCTTGGTGTGCTGGCCGGCCACCGCGATGGCTGCTCCACACTCTGCCCGGGCGATGCAGTATTTCAAAGCCTTGGGGAATACCGCCAGCAAAGCAAGTTGAAACTGGAGGCTTGTGGAATCTTTCTAAACTTGCCTGAGGTTGATTTATCCGGTTCGTTAACTGGATTGTTTCCCAACCCATCGCATGGAGATTACCTGTATTACAATACAAAAACTGCGCCGCTTGCCGTGCGTTTGATAGGCATGGATGGCCGTTTGTGGAATTGTAGAGTTGAACACCAAGGTGAATTATTGACGATTCATGTGCCTTTTCCACCTGCTGTGTATATTTTCGAAATGATTACAAAGCATGGTGTGTATAGGCAAAGTGTTGTTATAAACTGACAATGACTTTTTCGGGCTGCTGACAGGCAGGCTTCAAATTACAACCTAAATCATGTATCTTTGCCCCACAAAGCAATACCTGGTTTTGCATGATCCCCATTCGCGAAGTCCTTCCCGTTAGCCGCAAGGCATTAACCATAAACCTCGATAACAGCATCTTTGGAAGTTTTGCAGAGATTGGCGGAGGGCAGGAGGTTGTACGCAGGTTTTTCCAGTCAGGTGGTGCATCCGGCACGATTGCCAAGTCGATATCAGCCTACGACAAGCGCTATAGCGATGCCCTTTATTGTAAGGACAAGAGTTCGAAACGTTATGTTTCGCGCGAAAGGCTTGAAATGATGTTAAATACTGAGTTTAATGAGCTTATTGCTTTGCTCGATGAATCAAAACTTTCCGGAACACGTTTTTTTGCCTTTGCTGACACTGTTTCAACATTGAATTTCCGTAAAGACAACAACTGTCATGGCTGGATGGGAGTTAAATTTCAGCTGAACGAGAATGCAGCACCCAATCAGGTGATTGTGCACGTGAGGCTGTATGAAAATGATAATTTGCTTCAACAAAATACCCTGGGTATACTTGGGGTCAATTTGCTTTATGCCTGCTTTTATTTTTGGGACCGGCCCAATGCTTTTTTGCAAAGCCTGCTCGACAACCTGAATATTGACCGCGTAGGAATTACCATGATTCATATGAGTGGCCCCGATTTATCTTATGTCGATAACCGCCTGCTTGGTGTTCAGCTTGTGAAAAACGATATGACAAAAGCCATTATGTTCGACCGTTATGGTGATGTGCAGGAGCCCGATGATATGTTTTACAAGAAAAATGTTCTGGTTTTCAGGGGAAGCTTCAGGCCAATAACTTACGCTGGCATCGATATTCTGAAATCGAGTTACTCCCTTTTTAAAAACGATGAGGATTACGATAAGCACAATACATTGCCTTTATGCGAAATAACGCTGAATAATTTGCTTGAATCGGGCGAGTTTGATGAGCATGATTTTCTCGACCGCGTTGACCTGCTTAACGAAATAGGGCAAAATGTAATGGTTTCCAATTTCCGCGAGTTTTATAAACTTGTGGATTATATGTCGCAATTCAGAATAATAAAACTTAGGGTGATTATTGGAATCCAGACTTTTGAAAAGGTGATGGACGAATCCTATTACACTGACCTGAAAGGTGGATTGGTTTTTGCACTTGGCAAACTTTTTCCTGCCAACATGAAAATGTACATTTATCCTTCATGGGTTGAAAATGGTAATAAGATGCTCACTCTTTCTCAACTCAGACTGAAAGACCAAACGGATCATTTATTGCGTTACCTGATCGGGAGTCGTAAGATACTGGATATACCCAATGTCAATCAAAAGTTTCTGAACATATACTCACATATGGTGCTTGATCGCATCCAGGATCAGAATCCTGATTGGGAAAAGCTTGTGCCCAAATACATCGCACAACGTATCAAAGAAAGAAAATTGTTCGGGTATAAAAATGAATCCAACTAAAAGCAGATTATCAACCTAAAAAAAATACCATGTTTAAAACAAACGAATACTTCGACGGCAAAGTTAAATCTATCTCTTTTGAAACCCCTGATGGTCCGGCAACTGTTGGCGTTATGGCAGCTGGTGAATACGAGTTTGGAACATCAAGCATTGAGCATATGACTGTTGTTTCAGGCAAAATGGAAGTGATGCAACCTGAAGACAATGTTTGGAAAAGCTATTTGCCTTTTGAAACATTTATTGTTCCCAAAGGCATTACTTTCAAGTTGAAAATTCCCCGGGAATCAGCTTATTTGTGCCTCTACAAATAGTGATGATGAATTTACACTCCAGATAATCTTTTGTAAAGCTTTCCGGGATTGTTTTTTCTATATTCTACCAGATTTCTGACGATTTGTTGAAAAACATCAATATCAACAGGTTTCTCAAGAATGCAAAACGATTCATATTTTGCTGCTTTATCTCTTAAGTTGGAATGGGCAGTAATAAAGATCACATCGAATTTGCGAATGGGGAATCTTTCGAGCAGGTCGAATCCATCACCACGAGGCATCTCAATATCCAGAAAAACCAGGTCTGGCTGAAGACTTTTGATGAGGTCCCAGGCATCGTCAATCAGGTTAGCTTTGCCAACGACTGTCAGATCGGGGCAGAATTCCTTAATTAACAGCTCGATTGATATGATTGCATCGGGCTCATCATCAATAATAATAGTTTTTAGTTTCATAATTGATACACGTTTTTATCAATCCAATCGGGGAAGGTAATGGTGACTTCGGTACCCAATGCCAAGCCCGTTGTATCCTTAAGATCGCTGATAGATAGGGTTATGTGTGATTTTTTCTGCAAATTGATCAGTGAAATTCGTTTTTGGATAATGGATAGGCCATAGGATTTTTTGTCGTTGATCGATTTGTTATTTTTTGCCTGTTCGCGACCAATTCCATTGTCTTTCACTTTGCAAACAAGCCCGTTTTGATGGTCTGCAACGAATGAAATTTCGAGTATACCGTCTTTGTTACTGGTCATGAACCCATGCCAAATAGCATTTTCGACCAAAGGCTGTATCATGTAAACCGGAAGCCCCACCTTGTCCGGATCAATTTCAGCACTTGTATAAAAGGCATACGTAAACTTATTGCGAAACCGGGCCGATTCCAGTTCCAAATAAAGTGAAAGTGTGGAAATCTCCTCTTTCAAACTAATTGTTTGTTTTTGTGATCCATCAAGAAATTTACGCATCAACCGGGCGAACTTGGATAGATAGCGGCTTGATGCCAACCGGTCATTCTCCAGAATAAAGCGTTGCAAGGTATTTAAGGCGTTAAACAGAAAATGTGGATTCATCTGTCTGATGAGGATCTCCTGCCGGTAGCGGTTAATTTCATTGATAAGCTTGTTTCTGGATTGAATTGTTTGAATACGATGGTTGATCAGGAACATTATAATACCTGCAATTAACACAAAAATAAGCACATAGAACCACCAGTTTTGCCAGTATGGTTTCAGAATGGTAAAACTTAAACGCACTGGATCGGGATTCCAATCACCTGACAGATCTGCCACGCTCAATTCAAAAGTATAATTTCCGGGTGGCAGATAGGGATAGGTTGCATTGGTTTTTTGGTTAACTACCCATTCTTTTTCAAGGCCAGTCAGTCGATGCCTGTAAGTGTGCTTGCCTTGTTTGAGAAAAGAAATCGCAAAATAGTCGATAGAGATATTGTTTTCGCTTAACGGAATATTCAGGTGTTTCGTAAAATCAGCCTGTTTGTAATTAACCTGCATTGACGTAAAGTACAAAGGCAGGGAAAAATGAGGCAGATTAAAATTATCCTGCATAACTGCAATTCCTTTTGTTGTTGCCACATAAATCGTTTTGCCGTAGCTCGCCAGACTGATAATTTCATTGCCTGGTAATCCTGTTGATTTAGTAAAGTTGTAAACAACAGGATGATCAATGTTTAATTTTCGGTTCGTAACTGAGAGCCCCTTGTTGGTTCCAATTAATATATTGTTCCCGGTTAAATGCACTGCACTGATTGAATTGCTTAACAGACCCTGGGCAGTGGTAAATATTTTCAGGCTATCATTTACTATAAAGAATAATCCGTTTCCTCTTGTTCCAATCCAAAGTGTATCATTACAGTGTAGCAGGGCAGTTATCCTGTTTCCGAGTTGGGGAAATTTGTCGCCCAGATAATGGTAGCGTTCATCTTCGCGCGAATAAAGACCGAGTGATGAACCAATATACAATCTTCCATGGTCATCAAGTGCAAGGCTTTCTACCCTGTTGTGAAAGGAGTTATCGAAATAACTGATATGGGTGGTGATTCCATCGGGCCTGAGATTGGAAACGCCTTGGAAATGGCCGAGCCATATATCACCGGTTTTCAGGTTTTGTTCCATGGTTTTCACCGAAAAGATTTCCGGAGCGGAGGCATCCTTGTTGATAAACACCCTTTTAACTTTATTAATGTTGCCGTTTTCGAGGGCATAAAGATCCATGTTTGTTGCTATCCATAGCTTATCCTTAAACTTGTCTGTCAACAGTTTTTGTATAAAAGTCTCGCTATTCAGGTTTAATGGGTATTTTTCAATGCCTTGCGGGGTAATTTTTCCAAGCATATTGGGTCTGCTGGCGTACCAAAGTGCTCCCTGCTTATCAACAACAATATCGGTAATCCTTTCAGCGTCTAAACCATCTGCGCTGGTAAAGTTCATTTGCTTCACATCAGGAACATAATAAACGCCGTTGTTAAGTGAGCCCAACCAGACCCCTCCTTCATGATCCTGAAACATGCAGGTAATGGACTCATTTGTGAAAAGTCTTTTCAATAAGTTGAGATTCTGGTCATAAATATAAACTCCACCCGAAAGTGTTCCTACCCAGACATTTCCGTCGCGATCGAAGTTAAAATTCACAACAACATTTTCAAGTTCAACCGAACCTTTCAATTTTCCTTTGTCAAACAAAAAGAGGGATTTCTGCATACTAAAATACACCAGACCATCATTATTATGTCGTGCAACATAAAATGATTGGCTCTGTTTCTCAGCGAATGCCGGATTGATTAAATTAATAAATATCTGGTTGTCATAGCTGATTTCGACTTCCGAAATCAAACTGCTGATTGAATTGACAAAAAAAGTACCACCATTGTCAGTCAGCTGAATGCGTTGTCTTGCTCCTTGTTCCTGAGTTTCAGTTTTGGTTATTAAGCCTGTTGTATCAATTCTGTATACTCCTAAATTGTTGATGTTAAGCAAAATACTACCATCACTTTCGATAAAATAGCTATGATACTTGATAGATCTGATGTGATTGTTTTGAATGAATGATAACAGTTTATCATTGTGTTGATAGGAGTACACCTTGTTATGTTCAATAAAGCCAAACATCCCAACCATCGTATTGAACCAGATTCGGCCATTGGAATCCTTTCTGAAATAAAACGCTGCATTCTCAGGCATTCCGTCGATGATGTCAAACAGTTTAAACTGATACCCATCGAATCGCGAAAGCCCATGATCGGTTGTAAACCACAAATAACCCAGGCTGTCCTGTATAATATCGTACACCTCGGAGGATGGAAGCCCATGGTCTGTGTTATATACCCTGTAAACCGGGGTCTGTGATTTCAATATTACAGACACAAATACAAGGAATAGGATTGATGTAAAACGTAGAGCGGACATCTTTGCAGGATTGCTTCACAAATATACATATAAGAGACCTTGATGCGCAGATTTTTCTGCATTCAAAGCCGCCGGGCTTTTCAAAAGGATGTTAACGACCAGATGGAACCCGATGACTGTTCCATTGGCGTTTTTGGGGTCTGTTTGATGAAACGGGAGCTTGTTTTGAAACAAAATGTGCCGTTAGAGGCTTGAATGGATGTTCATCGACAACCGGAATTTTCTTGCCGATTAGTTTTTCGATGTCGTTCAACTCCGATTTTTCTTCAACATCGCAAAAAGCAATTGCATTTCCGCTTTTACCTGCCCGTCCTGTCCGGCCAATCCGGTGAATGTAGGTTTCGGGTACGTCGGGCAAGTCGTAATTAAACACATGGGTAAGTTCGTCGATATCAATACCCCTTGCTGCAATATCTGTTGCCACGAGTACCCGCAGCTGGCCGGTTTTGAAATTGCTTAAAGCGGCCTGACGGTTGTTCTGGCTTTTATTACCATGTATGGCAGCCGCTTTGACGTTCATTCGCAGAAGATACTTAACAACCCTGTCGGCTCCATGTTTGGTTCTTGTAAAGACCAGTGCAGTTTCGATTAATTGTTCGTTCAGCAAGTGAAATAAGAGTTCAGGTTTGTCACTTTTGTTGGTATGATATAAGCTTTGTTCAATTTTTTCGACTGTTGAGGTAGGAGGGGTAACTTCAACTTTGGCAGGATTGACAAGCAATGATTTGGCCAGTTTTTGAATTGCTGGGGGCATGGTCGCCGAAAAAAACAGGGTTTGTCGTTTTTGCGGCAATAAGGCAATTACTCTTTTCACATCGTGGATGAAACCCATGTCGAGCATGCGGTCGGCCTCATCGAGCACGAAAATTTCGAGCCGGCTCAGGTTGATAAAGCCCTGATCAATCAGGTCAAGCAATCGCCCTGGTGTTGCTATCAGCACTTCAATGCCTTTTTTCAAAGCGTTCACTTGATGAAGTTGCGACACACCACCATAAACCACTGTATGTTTCAAATTGGTATACTTTCCATACGAAACAAAACTTTCGTCAATTTGTATGGCCAGTTCTCTGGTTGGTGTCAGCACAAGCACTTTGATGCCTGGTCTGTGTTGCTTTTGTTCAAACAGATGCTGGATGATGGGAAGCGCAAAAGCGGCGGTTTTTCCTGTTCCGGTTTGCGCGCAGCCCTGAAGGTCGCGTCCTGCAAGGATATGGGGAATAGATTGTTGCTGAATGGGGGTTGGAATTGTGTATCCTTCTGCTATCAAGGCTTTCAGGATAGGTTCTATCAGGTTGAGATTTTTAAAATGCATGAAATTTTTTAGGTAAAATAGGGCCGGAAAAGACGTTGCATTTTCTGCACCGGCGAAAAATGTATTGATAATATTGCGGCTAACAACTTGCCGTTTTCAATTAATTGAGCTGCAAAGATAGGCATTTTAGCGACAAGTGACCACATGAGTGCTGTTCGCAGACTAAACAAACACATTATCAGAAATTACTGAACATGAACACCTAAGGATTATATCAAAATAATATCGTACATTTGCACACATTTCCGGTGCGTTTGAAAACGCTGCTTTTCGGTGCAGCACCCGGGAATACGAATGAAACCAATTACTTATTAAAACCACTCTATGGGAGCCCCACGCGAAACATTTGGAAAAAAAGAAACCCGGATCAAAAAGGAAAAAAAACGAAAAGAGAAAGAACAAAAGCGTTCTGATCGCAAAGAAAACAAAGGAAGTGGCGATCTGGACAGCATGATTGCCTATGTAGACGAGTTCGGCCAGATAAGTTCCATTCCGCCAGATCAGTTACAGCGTACGAAAGTTAATCTTGACGACATTGAAATTGGAGTCAGAAAGAGTGCCCCTGCCGATCCTGCCGATCTGATAAAGATTGGAATAGTTACTTTTTTCGACAGTTCAAAAGGTTTCGGTTTCATCAGGGATTCTGCCACCCAACAGGATGTTTTCGTGCACATTAACGGTCTTATTGAGCCCATTAAGGAAAACAATAAAGTTACCTATGAGGTGGTCAGGGGCCAGAAGGGCATGAATGCTGTTAATGTGAAAATTTACAGGGATTAAGCTTTCGTGCATCCGGTAAAGAATTCCATTTAAGCACATTGTCTGTGTTTTTCATTCTATTCTGATCTTCAGAAAATAAGCTATTCTTCAAGCTCTCTTTTTTCTTAAGCCCAACCTAAAAGGTGGGAGGATCAATTGTGCCGTACTATTTGATAGGGTTGGCAAAACCATCAATGCTTTGTGAAAGAAATAATCTTTATTTACTGATTCAACCTCCATTTGAACCTTTCGAAGATTACATTCCATGTGATTGGAGAATAATATGAATACAATATATTGGAGGTGAGAATAATGTTTAATTTTGGTAAGCTAAATGATATAGGGGTGTGTTTAGCAAGTAATTTTGCGTCATGGCGAAAAAGACACTGCCATGTATGTTAAGGCCTTAATGAAAATTTAGTACATTTGAAAAATGGAAAAACGGGATTTTGATAAGGATAAGTTGATAAGGTATTGGTCAGACAGTTCAGATGATGACTTTGATACAATGATTGCCATGTTTGAAAGTAAAAAATTCAATTGGGCATTATTTATAGGCCATTTAATGATTGAAAAATTATTAAAGGCTTTGTACGTAAAGACAAAAAATGACTATCCCCCCTTTCTTCATAATTTATTGCGACTTGCTGAAAAATGTGATTTGGAATTATCTGACGATCAAAAATTATTTTTCGTGACCACAACAGCATTTAATATTAATGCAAGATATGACGATTATAAAATGAGTTTTCAACAAAAATGTACACCAGAGTTTACAGCAATCTGGATTGAGAACCTTAAAATTAACAGACAATGGATAAAAGAACTGATTCAATAATTCGGCAATATATTTCAAGCGTAGCAAATCAGACACCAGGATTTGTTACTGCGTATCTTTTTGGTTCATTTGCTAAAAACAATCAAAGACCTGAAAGTGATATTGATATTGCATTGATTATTGATAATCTCAGGGATTCTGACAAATTTGATATACAAGTTCAATTAATGTTATTAGCCGCAAAGTTCGATTCTAGGATTGAACCGCATCCTTTATCCAGACAAGATTTTCTTTCGGACAATCCTTTTGTTTATGAAATAGTGAAAACTGGAATAGAAATAAAATAAAAAAGCCAGAAACGTACAAGAATCAGGAGTTTTCCACTCGCCTACCCTGCTGTCAATTCCCTCCTGAACAAACCCCCATTTGAGCATCTTGAACCTTTCGAAGATTACATTCTATGCGATTGGAGAAAAATTTGAATACAATATATTGGAGGTGAGAATAATGTTTAATTTTGATAGGCTGCAAAAGTGCTGCACACAAGTAAAACAGAATTGAAATGAAAACTGTAAAATACATATTTATAGTTCTAATACTAATTACCCAGTTAACCTCAAATGCGCAATACAACTGGGAACAGGTAACATTACCCGATTCAATTGGGGCAGGATCAATCTGTTTTTATGACAATGATATTTACCTTGCGACGGGCAATGGGGTGTATCATTCAAATGATCTTTGCACAAGCTGGGAATATATTGGGCTAGGTCAACATCCGATTTGGAGTATTCATGTTTCTACTTCAGGCAATTTGTTTGCCGGTACAGGTTCAGGAATATTTAAATACGAAGGCAATAATAATTGGGATTTGCTCTATATAACAGAAGAAGCATCTAATATTATCTCCATATATGAATCTGACAGTGGTTATATTTTCTTTGGTAATTGGGGGGGTATTTATCGATCAACCGATGGAGGTTCAATTTGGTCAGAAGTTCTCGATTTGTTGTACATGGAAGTTGTAAAATCCATAACGGAAAATGATGAGGGAATACTCTTCGCGGGTAGCACAAGTTATTCCGGAGCTGTTAGTCCGGGGGGTATTTATAAATCTGATGACGGTGGAAAATCATGGTCTCTAGTTGGATTAAATAACCATTTTGTTTCATCAGTTGTTACAAATTCTGTAAATGAGATTTATGCCGGAACACAAGGCCACTGGACGATGGGTACGGGCAGAATTTACAAATCAGTTGACGATGGCCAAACCTGGAATATTGTATTGTATAACCATTATATTTTATCATTAACGATAAATGAGTATGATGAAGTCGCGGCAGCAAGCGAAAATGGGATATTCAGCACATATGATAAAGGCATAAACTGGGACAATATTACACCCTATTGGGCTGGAAGTTATTATAAGGAAGTAGTTTTTCACCCGGAGGGTCAACTCTATGCTATTTCACATTTCGAAGAAGCTGACTTATTCAGAACCTTAGAACCTGTAACAATTAATGAGAATATTGCCCAACATGAAGTTGTTTTTTATCCCAACCCGGCTACAAATGAACTATTTATAAAAACAGAAGACATCGAATCCTTTAAAGAATTAAATATCTATGATTGTCTGGGGAAAAAGGTTCTACACAAAGAAATACAATCAAATATGATAGATATTTCCACAGTTAAAGAGGGAATGTATGTTATAGAATTCGTCACAAATGAATCAAAACTTAGACAAAAATTATTAATCAATTAAAGCAATATGTTGGAGGTGAGTATAATGTTTAATTTTGATAGGCTGTAAAAGTACTGAGCACAAGAAAAACAGAATTGATATGAAAACTGTAAAATACATATTTCTAAGCCTTATCATAATTACTCAATTGACCGCATATGCGCAATACAACTGGGAACAGGTGACATTACCCGACACAATTGGGGCAGGGACAATCTGTTTTTATGGCAATGATATCTATCTTGCGACAGGCAATGGGGTGTATCATTCAAATGATCATTGCGCAAGCTGGGAATACATTGGGCTTGGACAATATCCGATTTGGAGTATTCATGTTTCTACTTCAGGCAATTTGTTTGCCGGTACAGGTTCAGGTATATTTAAATACGAAGGCAACAATAGTTGGGATTTGCTCTATATCACGGAAGAAGCATCTAATATTATTTCCATATATGAATCTGAAAATGGCTATATCTTCTTTGGAAACTTTGGTGGTATATTTCGCTCAACTGATGGAGGAGTAAGCTGGACAGAAGTTCTGGATTTGTCTAACACTGAATCTGTAGAATCCATAACTGGAAATACCTCAGGAAGTCTTTTTGCGGGTAGCATTAGTTATAACGGAGATGTAAGCCCTGGTGGTATATATAAATCAGACGATGGTGGATCAACTTGGTATTTGGCTGGTTTGAATTACCATTTTGTTTCCTCTATTGTTACAACCTCAGAAAATGAGATTTATGCCGGAACAAAAGGCCACTGGACAATGGGTACGGGTAGAATTTACAAATCAGTTGACGATGGCCAAACCTGGAATATTGTATTGTATAACCATTATATTTTATCATTATCGATAAATGAGTATGATGAAGTTGCTGCAGCAAGTGAAAATGGGATTTTCAGCACTTATGATAATGGCATGACATGGAATGAAGTAACTCCAAATTGGACCGGAAAGTACTTTCAGGGTGTAGCTTTTCACCCGGAAGGTCAACTATATGCCGTTTCATATTTCGTTTATGCAGACTTATTCAGAACTTTAGAACCTGTAACAATTTATGAGAATATTGCCCAACATGAAGTTGTTTTTTATCCCAACCCGGCTACCAATAAGCTTTTTATTAAAACAGAAGACATCGAATCCTTTAAAGAATTAAACATCTATGATTGTCTATGGAAAAATGTTCTCCACAAAGAAATACAATCAAATATGATAGATATTTCCTCGGTTAAACAGGGTATGTATGTTATAGAATTCGTCACAAATGGATCAAAACTTAGACAGAAATTATTAATCAATTAAAGCAATATGTTGGAGGTGAGAATAATGTTTAATTTTGATAGGCTGCAAAAGTGCTGCACACAAGACAAACAGAATTGATGTTGAACACAGACTGATATAAAGTGAAAGACGATGAAATATTCATTGCGAAATGCAGATTTCATTACGACTAAATTGAATAGGAACTATCGCTTAAATTCAGGTGTTCACCCGCTCGTCCTCCGGCATAAACTCCAGCTTGCCCCCCCTTATTGTAACTCAACCAATCCGTAAAACGTCTTGGGCAGGTAAGAACAAATCAACTGACATACCAATTGCCAAATATTTCTTTCAAACTAATTGGTGTATTTAGTAGGAAACCAGATTTTTTTCCTTAACTTTCGACAGATTTTCAGTTTAAAAGCTTAGAGGAGTTGTGTAATTTCTGTGAATGATAGATTTATTCATTGTAAATATACAAACTATCTCTGATCAAATAATTGATTATCAAATAATTTGTTGGTATATTTTTATGAGTAACCCAGATTCAAATCCATTGCATTCATTAATATCTATCCTTTATATCCAACACAAAAATTAAAGATGATGAAAGTAAACGTAACAATTTCAGGCAACACGGCCATTATTGGGGTTCAGGGGCGCATCGACACCATCACGGCTGGTGAATTTGAAGCCAGTCTTTTACCATTGACCGAAAAACATGCCCATTTGGTGGTCGATTGCAGCCAGCTCGATTACATCAGCAGTTCGGGCCTTAGGGTGTTTTTAATGGCTCAGAAAAAACTAACCGCTACAGCAGGCAAACTAAGGCTGTGCAATTTGCAGCCCACCATTCGCGAAATATTTGATATTTCGGGTTTTTCAAGCATATTTGCCATTTATCCTGACCTGCAGTCAGCATCCCAGTAACAATCATGATCACAAAGCCTTCCTGATCATGCATATCGTGTTCAGTATTTTGCCGGTTTTACTGTTTTTAACAGGTTTGTTTCTGCTCGACAGTTTTAAACTGGTGAGCAAAAGCAGGCTTGGATTATGCATATTCTGGGGAGTGATTTCAGCATTGATTTCATATTACCTCAACACATGGCTGAACAGTCAGCTGACAATTGGTTTTGCAACATTCAGCCGTTATCTTGCTCCGATTACCGAAGAACTGAGCAAAATACTCATTGTATTTTTTCTGATCAGCAGGAAAAAGATTGGCTTTGCAGTGGATGCAGCTGTCTATGGTTTTGCCGCAGGAGCAGGTTTTGCGCTGGCCGAAAACGTTTTTTATATGTTTGCTCTTGGTCATCAGCCAGGGTTAGTAGTCTGGATACTTCGTGGTTTCGGCACTGCCTTGATGCATGGCGGCTGCACGGCTTTATTTGCTATCATTCTTATTGATGGCATACAGCGTGATAAGCATTTAATTCTGGCAGTTATCCCGGGTTTTTTAACAGCCATAATACTGCATAGTGGTTTCAATCATTTCTTTTTGAACCCATATATCCAAACAGCGCTTATTTTTATTGTGTTACCACTCGTATTTATGCTTGTTTTTCAAAAGAGCAACAACAGTTTGCAGGATTGGCTCGAAATTGAGTTCAGCCATGAAGTGGAGTTGCTAAGGATGATGCAGCAGGGTAAATTTGCCCACACGAAAGCCGGGGATTACTTGATGTCATTACGAAAACACTTTAGCTCCGAGGCAATAGTCGATCTCTACAATTATATCAGTGTTTATCTGGAACTTAGCATCAAAGCCAAGCGCAACATGATGCTAAAGGAGAATGGGTTTCCGCTGATTGTTGAACCTGATATTGGTGCCAAACTCGAAGAATTGAAACAACTGCGCAGGCAAATTGGAAAAATTGGAGAACTGGCATTGCAACCGCTGGTAAGAATGAAACATCGGGAAATCTGGAAACTAAATCAATTAAAAAATTAATCAGAAGAAAACCAACTTTTAACAACCTAAATGGTAATTGGTGAAAACGGAGGAAAATAACATATACAACACCCTGCAGAAAGAGAGCAGAAATCAACCGATGGATGAAGAGGATTATGACATCATCAGGATGGTAATTCATGGATCTGTCAATGATTACGCAATATTGGTTAACAGGTATCAGGTTCCGGTTTACAATCTTTTTCTGCGGATGTTGCATGATAGGGAAGAGGCGAAAGAAATGACTCAGGCTGTTTTTGTAAAGGCCTACGAAGCGCTGCCAACTTTCCGGTTTTCCCACAGGTTTTTTAGTTGGTTGTACCGGATTGCAATCAATATGGCATTGAATCATCTGAAGAAGAAAAAAAAGTATGTTGGAATGGAACAATTAATCAATATGTCGGCTGAAACAGATGAACAAAAGTCCGAAACGGATGCCCTGATGAAGAAAGCCGTGGACCAACTGAAAAATCAATATAAAGCTGTGGTCGTTTTGAAATATTACCAACAACTATCTTACAGAGAGATAGCATTTGCACTGGAAATTCCGGAGAAAAAAGTCAGATCGCGCCTGTATGACGCACGTTTGCAACTGAAGGAGAAACTGGAGGAATCGGGTTATTATTGATTGCCCTTAAAGATAAATATTTTGTATCATGTGGTTCAGAAACAGAAAATTAAATAAGCTTAAGAGAGCAAAAATCGCCGGATTAATTACTCCGGATGAGGAGGAAGTACTGAACAAGATGCTCGATGCTTCCGACAAAGAGCGCGAAGCATTTTTGCGTTTGCTCGACATCGAAAACAAACTGAATTCACAGCTGCAGACACAAGAGTCAATTGATGTGTCGGGTTCAGTAATGCAGAAAATTGTTAACGGAAGCCAGCGCAACAGCACAGTATCTCCTTTACAGAACCCCTTCGGCGGCCTTTACCGACCGGCTCCTGTGCGCTTTGCATTCATTATGACTGTTGGAATATTAATAGGGTTTACCTTTTCCTGGATTTTTTTTGCGGAGAGCTCCAAACCAAACACCGAATTGCTTTCGGGCAGCATGGTTGCCAGCCCGAAGCAGGGTTTATCATATGTTAACAACCAGGCAATGATCACGATGGTGCCTTATCAGATTGGCCAGTTGAACTACCTGAATTTCATGATCGATGCTAAAAATGAGGTGCTGCTGGAGGTGACTTTTGATGAATCAGACTTTTTACTGAAAACCGCTGACTATATTTCTGCCGATGGGGCGCGCTCAAGTAGTTTTGATCCCGGATCGGTTTATTTTACTGCATCGGGAATCACCACTTTTCAAATTGTCCTCGAGAAGAAACAGGATCAACAAAAGGCTATAAATATAAAAGCATCACAAAATCAATCAGTTTTGACAATGAAACAACTTTTTTTGGAAAAATAGCCAACTTTTTGTCTGCATAACTATAATTAAAGGAAAGAAATTAAATCAAAGTAAAACCCATAAAACTCTCAAACATGAAAAAAGTAAGCTTAACCCAAATCATTATCATTGCCTTCGCCTCATTGGTGGTTGGATTTATCATTGGCTTTGCCACCAAAAGTGAGCCACCTTCGGGTGAAGATCTTGCCGGAACAATTGGTAAGGTTGACCGTTTCCGGAATGTTAAAATTACCGAGGACGACATTCTGCTGCGCAACGAACTTGCGGATGACACCGTCAAACGTGCTCAATACGAGAAGTATCTGCTGTATTATTATTATCAGTCCTTAAAAACAACTTCCGATGTGGAACTTGTGCTGAGCAAAACGATTACCGTTGAGGAGTTTGATAAATCTTACCATCCCTATTATGATGCATTGAGTAATTTCAAAGTGTATCTCGGGACTGCCCGTACCGATATTTTATTTGCCCTTAACCTGATTCTTTCAATTGACGACAACGAAAATGTTCCGGTGATTGCCTATCTCAATCAGGCCCAGAATGCCATTGCCCGAATCCGCAACCACGACGACATCCTCATGAATTATATGGATGCCATTGCCACCTTTATTGAGGCAAACCCGGGTGTTCAATATCCTGCACTGCAAGATGCCCACGATATCCTGGCATTGAACATCATGCAGTCAGCCATTCTGTCCCAGAACAAACCTGTATTGAATTATCTGGACAAGAAGAAACTGATGAACGGGAAGGAAGAAATCAAGCAGCTTGCTTCTGAAAATAATCTGAATGATGCGATGATGGATCAGTTTGCCTTTGATGCTGAAAGACTCGCCCTGGTAAATAATGAACAATTGCTGGGGGCAAGTTTAATTGTGCGCAACATGGAGCAATTGCAGGGTTTTGTGTTAAATAATATGGAGCAATTCAATTCAATTGCATTTTTGGGATCAGAAGCCTTGCAAAACATGTCGAACCTTAGCAATCAGGAACAACTTCAGGCATTTATGAGCGAAACCAAAGGACTAGGTTTTTTCGTATCTGACATGGAGCAAATTGGCTCTTTTTTTAACAGTAGTGAGAATCTAAGGTAGATCCACTTCACTTTAAGGAACAACTTTATATAGTTTTAAACTTATCCCTTTAAACAATGAAAAAATTCACTGTATTGCAGACGGTACTCTTAGCAGTACTTAGCCTGATCATTGGTGTTCTTATTGCCCTATTTGTTGATATTCCGAAAACAAGCAATGAGGATCTGGCAGGATCAATCGGTAAAGTTGACCGTTTCCGGAATGTAAAAATCACGGAGGACGACATATTGCTGCGAAACGAACTTGTTGAAGACACCGTGAAGCGTGCTCAGTATGAAAAGTATCTGCTGTATTATTACTACCTGTCGATTAAAAACGCCTCTGATGTGGATATGGTGCTTAGCAGAACCATTAAAGTGGAGGAGTTTGATAAGATTTACCATCCATATTACAATGCATTGAACAGTTTCAAGGTTTACCTCGAAACAGCACGAAAGGACGTGTTGTATGCCCTTAACCTGGTTGTTTCACTCGACAGTAACGAAAATGTTCCGGTGATTACCTATCTCAATCAGGCTCAGAATGCCATTGCCCGAATCCGCAACCACGATGACATCCTCATGAGTTATATGAATGCCATTGCTACCTTCACTGAGGCAAACCCTGACGTTCAGTATCCCGAACTGGAAGATGCCCATGATATCCTGGCATTAAACATCATGCAATCTGCAATTCTGTCCCAGAACAAACCCGTATTGAGTTATCTCGACAAAAAGAAACTCAAGAACGAGCAAGAAGGAATGAAAGAATTGGTTGCCGAAATGCAATTAAAATCAGCCTTCAGGGATCAGCTTTCCTTAGAGACCGTAACACTTGGAATTGAGTTTCCAATAATTGTTGATTCAGAAAGGCTAAATACAGTCATATTTTTGGATGTGGAAAGACTGCAAGCAATCAATAGTCGGCTTTTATCAGAGTTCATGGGTGGATCAGAAACCATATTGAATATTCCAGACCTTAGCGATCATGAAGTGTTAAATGACTTTATGAATGAAGCCAGACTAGGTCTTTATTTTGGTGACATGGAGAATTTAAGAACAGGCTTTACCGATAGCGAGCAATTGCGAAGTTGGTGAGCAGGCGACAACACCCTTCCGGTGAATTCGCTTGAGAATTTTATGTAAAGAAATATTAAAGTAACATACAATTTCTTTTATGCATTCTTGGTAAAAAAACATAGCAGATGACATACATTTTCACCCGTTTTGTATTCCTGGTGTTTCTTTATATAGGGACATCAGGCTTTCTTTTTAGCCAAAAAATTAACCGTTTCAAAACGGATGAGATGGAACTGATCTATTTCGGGAAACGATATAGCTATCTCATGCCTCATGTGGCGCGTACCTTCCATAATGCCCTTGATTTCCATAAGGCACATTGGAATTATCCGCACAAGATGACGTATGTGATGCTCACCGATTTTGAAGACGATGGTCATGGCGGAGCCATTGTAATGCCTTACAACATGATTATTCTTGGCGTTTCACCCTTCAATTTTGCCTTTAGCATTACTCCGTCAAGTGAACGTTTTCAATGGCTGTTTGCCCACGAGCTTACCCATATTACCCTGGCCGACAAGCCCAACAAATCAGATATGTTTTGGCGTAAAGTCTTGTTCGGTAAAGTTGCCCGGGACGAAAAAGTACCTACGACCGCTTTCTGGAGCTATCTTACCACACCGCGATGGTATGCCCCGCGCTGGTATCACGAAGGCATTGCCTGCTACCTCGAAACCTGGACGTCGGGAGGACTGGGAAGAGCATTGGGTCCATACGACGAAATGTACTTCCGCAGTATAATAAACGAAGGTTATCCGCTGTATTCAGTGGTCGGGTTGGAAACAGAAGGATCGACAGTTGATTTTCAGGTGGGTGCAAATGCCTACCTGTATGGAACACGCTTTGTAACCTATCTGGCTCAGGCTTATGGAGACGAGAAGATTAAGGAACTTTATGATCGCACCGATGGGAGTAAAGCCTTTTATGCCGCCCAGTTTCGGAAAGTATTCGGCAAGAATGTGCAGCATGCATGGGACGAATGGATCAATTTTGAAACAGATTTTCAACAACAAAACCTCAATAAGGTAAAGGATTTTCCTTTGACATCGTTCCGGCCACTCACTACAGAACCTCTTGGCAGTTTTTCAACCGTCGGATTCGATAAAAAGGAGATGAAAATGTATGCCGCGATCAATCATCCGGGGCAGATTTCACATATTGCTGAACTGAACCTCCGCACGGGCAAACTCAAAAAAATAGCCGTACTTGATTCCCCTATGCTGTATTCGGTTACTTACCTTGCATATGATCCTCACAATCAACAAATTTTCATCACCGAACAGAATGGAAAATATCGGAGTTTGGTGAAAATTGATGTTTCATCCGGGAAGAAAGAAACCCTCATTCCGCTTTCGCGCACCGGCAATCTTACCTTCAACCCGGTTGACCGGAGTATTTGGGGAGTGAAACATGACAATGGATATGCTACGCTGGTCAAGATTCCGGAACCTTACACCGAAATCATTCCAATGTATACCACCGATTTTGGCAGATCGATGCTCGACCTTTCCATTTCCAATGATGGTACTAAGTTAACAGCCTCCCTCACAGGTATACGTGGCGAACAATCGCTTATTCTTTTTAAACTGGCCGATCTGGAAATAGGCGTCAAGGAATTTGAAACGCTTATAAAGTTAGAAGACAACACCTTGACACAATTCCGTTTTTCGCAAGACGACCGATTCCTGATGGGGATTTCATACTATACCGGGGTTTCCAATATCTGGCGTTTTTCCTTTGAAGATAAGTCGTTTGAATTGCTCTCTAACGACGAAAGCGGACTTTTTATGCCACAGCAAATTGGTGAAGACTCCTTGTTTGTGCTCAAATTTTATCGAAATGGCATGTGGCCCGGGGTGATTCCCATGAAGGTTATCACCGAAGCCAATTCCATAAATTACCTGGGTAACCTGGCTTATGATAAAAGTCCGCATATTGGCGACTATTCGCTTCCTCCGGCCTCAAAAGTGAATATTGATTCACTAAAAACCGAAGAAACCGCCTATGTGCCCATTAAAAACATGTCACTCACCGGAGCCTATCCCGATATTACCGGATACAAGGAAACGATTGCGATCGGCTATCGGCTCAATTGGCGCGACAGGGTTGGTATATCGAATCTGAGTTTATTCCTGGGGACTTCACCTTGGAGTACCTCTCCCGATAAGCAGAAATTTCACGGACAATTGCAATGGGACTATTGGTTATGGAATCTTCAGGCAAATTATAACAAGACCGATTTTTACGACCTTTTTGGGCCAACCAAACGAAGCAGAGCCGGCTATTCGGTAGGCATAGGCTACAAGAAATCATCTACACTCAAATCTCCGTTAAAGACAAACTACGGTTTCAGTTTAACCCATTATGGTGATCTGGAAGTGTTGCCTCAGTTTCAAAATGTTTCCACAGCGATAAGGAATTTTCAGAGTTTGTCGGCCGATATAGGTGTCACAAAATTAAGGCGTACGCTGGGGGGTGTTGATGATGAAAAAGGATATTTGTGGAACCTGATTGCGTATAGCTATCTGGCTAATGGAAATCTTTATCCTTCGTTGGTTTCGGAGCAGCATATTGGATTTTTGGTTCCTGTTGTCAGGAATACGAGTTTTTGGATAAGAAACAGTGTAGGACAATCCTTTGGCAAAAAAGGGTCTTCATTTTCCTCATTCTATTTTGGGGGATTCAGAAACAACTATATCGACTGGCAACATGCGGATCAATACCGTAAGATCCTTGCTTTTCCGGGGGTTGGCATCGATGCGCTGTCAGCCTATAATTTTGTCAAAACCAT
The DNA here is from genome assembly GCA_002422725.1 of Bacteroidales bacterium UBA6192. Taxonomy (GTDB): domain Bacteria; phylum Bacteroidota; class Bacteroidia; order Bacteroidales; family F082; genus UBA6192. The sequence continues at coordinate 15,083 of DITE01000007.1, read as the reverse complement.
GGGCGAACTCAACTTAAAACCCATTCGCTTGCGCAATGTCGGGACTACCTGGCTGTATCCAACTTACATAAAAACATCCTTGTTTGGAACCCATGCCTTGCTTAATCCGGATGATGAGATCAGCCGGCGAAATGTTTTCAATGCCGGTATGCAGGTCGACCTGGAACTGGTATTGTTTTCATACCTGAAAACTACCTGGTCAGCAGGCTATGCGCGTAAATTTGAAGAGAGTGTTCTCCCTCTGGAACAATGGATGTTTTCGGTGAAGTTGTTAGGAAATTAAAATTTCTTAATTTTAGACGTTAATATCAATATTGAAGATAGATAAAACGAAACAATTTTCAATTTTTCTCATGAAAACAATCTGAAACGATGGATAAAAACAAAAATATCAAATCACTCAGGCTACAAAACAAACTGGAGGAATTGGAAAAAATAAGCCTTTTTCTTGAGGAAATGGGCGATGAGCTGGAAATACCCCTTGCAGTCACCATGACGCTGAACCTCGTGATTGAAGAGGCTTTTACGAATGTGGTGAATTACGCTTACGACGATTCACTTGTTCATCAGATTGAAATCACCCTCGAAAAAGCAGGAGGTCATCTGATCATTAAGATCATCGATGATGGGAAAGAGTTTGATCCAACCTTGCAGGATGATCCCGATGTTACCCTGACTGCTGAGGACAGGTCAATTGGAGGACTAGGCATTTTTTTCATGAGAAAAATGATGGATGGTGTGAACTATCATCGAATCAACAATTTGAATGTGTTGGAATTAACTAAATCTTTGGAGGGATAGTGTTTTCCCATTGGTTTTCAGGGAATAAAAAATATCAAACAGTCAATCCTTATAAAACAAAGCAGTATGAAGAGCATCATCAAAGACCTGTGGCTGGCAATTGTTCTTATACTCGGTACTTCAGCGATATTGTTGCTTTCTGATTTGAAACAGCGACAAAGCAAGCAAACAGAAACAAAGCGTGATTATCCTTCAATAGCCATTATGCAGATTTCGTCTACACCCCTTCTGGATGCACATGTTGCCGGGGTGATAGACCGTTTACAGTCAAAAAATTATGTGGCACCCGACCGATCCAACATTCGGCAATTTAATCCACAAGGCGATTTCAGTACGGCAAACACCATTGCCCGTGAAATTGTCAACGGACCGTATAAAATGGCCATTACGTCGAGTACTGTGGCATTGCAGGTTTTTTCCAAAGCCAATCAAAGTGCAGGAAAACTACATGTTTTTGGGGCAGTTACCGATCCTTACGGAACCGGGGCAGGCATCAGTGGCCCCGATAAGAACCAGCACCCTTCGTATATGGCTGGTATCGGTACTTTTCAGCCCGTTCAGAATGCATTCAGAATACTACGTGAACTCAACCCGTCAATCAAAAGGGTGGGCGTTGTGTGGAATCCCGGCGAACAATGCTCCGAAGCTTGCCTGGGCGAAGCCCGCATCATTTGCAAAGAACTTGGAATAGAGCTGGTCGAGGCAATCGCAACCAACACTTCTGAAGTGTCGGAGGCTACACGGTCCTTGCTTTCCAAAGGGGTCGAAGCCATATGGATCGGAGGCGACACCGTGGCTACGGCATCATCCGGAATGATCGTCAATATGGCAAAAAGCAAAGGTGTACCGGTTTTTACTAACGATCCTGCTGATGTTGAAAGGGAAGCTCTTTTTGGCCTTGGAGCAAACTATTTCACCGTTGGACAATACACAGCCGATCTCGCTATTGCTATCCTCGAAGGGAAAAGCCCATCCGAATTCCGTATCGAAAATGTTGTCCCCGAAGAACTGAACCTGAACAGGCCATTGTTGGCGTCACTCGGAAATAGCTGGAAAATGAGCCCGCTTACTGAGGCCCGGTTGGCTGATCAACAATCAGTGACTGAGGTTGATCGTGTTGCGATTGACTTTGCTGAACTTAAACAACAAGGAATTGAGCCAACAGAAGCAATGATCCGGGAAGCAGATTTATTTCATCATGTTGCGCTTTACAAAGGAGGTGTTGCAAAAGTGTCCCTGATCACACTTGTCGAGAACAGCTCACTTGAAGAAGCCGCTGAGGGAGTCGAAAGCGGACTGCAATGGAGTGGCCTGCAGCCAGGCACGGACTATATAATGAAAAAATTCAGTGCTCAGGGCGAAATCGGACAGTTATCGTCTATTATTGATGCTGTTGTGCGCGAAAAACCCGATGTAATCGTAACGGTGACTACACCTGTGATGATGGCAGTCGTAAACAGGGTTACCGATATACCTGTCGTGCTTACCGTAACCAGCGATCCGGTGAAACTGAAAATGTTTAACCATGGCCGCCCGTCAAACGTTTGCGGTGTTCACGATAATCCACCAGTGGCTGATTTGCTTCAGATGGCAATGGATTATATTCCGGACCTTAAAGCGGTAGGTATTGTTTACGATGCTGCTCAGATGAATTCTGTTCTTTCTGTCGAAAAACTACGTATCGCCGGAAAATACAAAAACATTAAGGTAATCGAGGCTACAGCAACCAATGTCACCGAACTGACGATGGCAACTCAGGCCATTATTCAGAGAGGTGCAAAAGCCATCATTGTGTCGGCCGACAATCTGGTTACAACAGGCTTCAAATCAATCCTAAGGGTTGCCAGTTCAGCCAACATTCCGATTTTTGCAACCGAACCTCAACTTGTTGCTCAGGGAGCTACAGGTGCTTATGGCGATAGTTTTTTTGAATGGGGCAAACAATCGGGAAAGTTGGCTGCAAAAATTATTGCCGGTGTACATCCTTCGCAATTACCTATTACGGAAACTGAAGTTCAGCAACGCATTGAGCCGAAATCAAATGCTTTCAGCCCGGTGAAGAAACGACATAAACTCAGGATAGTTCATTATAGCGATACTGAGTTTGCCGAGCGGTGCCACGAAGGCTTAATAGATGGAATTAAAAAAGCCGGACTTACTGAGGGAACAGATTATGATTTGAGGGTTTTCAATGCCCAGGGCGATATGACAACCTTGTCGAGCATTATGACAACAGTAAAATCGGACAGGGTTGATTTACTGATGGTTATTTCAACTCCAAGTTTACAGGCGGCTCTTCGACAAGCTGGTGAGGATACCAAAATAGTGTTCACAGGTGTTGGCGATGCTGTTAAGGCAGGAGCCGGCAAGAGCGAAACAGATCATTTGCCCAATGTAACCGGGATTACCACACGATCGCCTTTTGATGGAATGGCAAAGCTGATTAAAGAAACAATTCCCCAGGTTAAAAAGGTTGGTACATTGTTTACACCGGCCGAAATCAACAGTGTCCTGTATAGAGACTGGTTTAAGCAGGAGCTTGAAAAGCTTGGAATAGGATTGGTAAGTATTCCGGTAACTTCCAGTGCCGATCTCACCCAGGCAACTTCTGAGCTTTGCCGTCAGGATATCCAGTTGGTTTGTCAGATAGTAGACAACATGACCCGGCCTGGATTTGCACTTATTGCACGAAAAGCTGCTGAAAGCAACCTGCCTGTTTATGTTTTCGACAGCGATCAGATGCGCGAAGGAGGAGTAGTTTGTTTGGCGAGGGATTACTATGATGCCGGACTCGAAGCGGCCGAAAAAGCTGTGCGTGTGCTTCGGGGCGAAAACCCGGCTAATATACCATTTAGTAATACCCAGTCAGAAAAACTGATCTATAACCCGGAACTGTCAAAAAAACACAATCTATTGTTTACGGAGGATTTTCTGAAAAAAGCCATTGTTTTTACCAACGAAAAGCAAAAGTAATTATGCAACTGACAGATGAAAATATTGGCGATTATTTAATTATTAAAGTTGATGGCAGGCTTGACGCGTCCTGGTCTGATTATTTCGCCGACACCCTGCTCGATCATATCCGCAGCGGCCACCATCAACTCATCATCGATGCCCGAGATATGGCTTTTCTGAGTTCGGCGGGAATCAGGTCACTGGTCCGGATCAGCAAGGAACTGCATCAGGTAAAAGGAAGTTTCCTGATAGTCAATGCCCAGCCCTTTGTTGCCAAAACCATTGGGATGACCGGATTCAACCACTGGCTTTCAGAAGAACTTCCTGAAGCAATAAGACTTGTGAGTGAGAGAGGGCAAGTGCAAAAAAAACTGAGCATGGAGGTTTATGTATTAAAAACATCCTCCCATTTAAGCCTCATGAAACTTGATTTATGGACTCCCTGGGAAGCTATTCAAACAGAAAAAGTAGCTAAAATGGCATTTCCTGATGGGGTTTTTGCACTAGGGATTGGTAGTGCCGCAGAGAGTGTGAAAGAGGCATCAGGTCAGTTTGGTGATTTTCTGGCTCTTGGCGGACACGTCATTTTTCAGTCACCTCAGGTGAAATCAAAGCCTGATTATCTGCTATCGGAAAAGGAATTTATACCTGAGTTGCATGTCATACAGGCCTTGGCCTGCAAAGGCAAAATGACACACCTGATCAGGTTTTCACCCGATGAAGAAAACAATGCTGTTGGGCTTGCGCAGCTTGCAGAACATGTGCTTAGCCTCACCCGTGCTGATATGGCAGCAATGGTAATACTGGGCGAACTTGATGGCCTGGTAGGGGCTTCACTTATCCGCTCGCCCGGAACGAAATCGGATTCAACAGTCATGGGCTATCCGGCCATCCGCGATTGGCTATCATTTAGCGGCGAAAGAGTTTATTCCGGTTATCAGTCTCTTATTTTTGGTGTGGTAAGTAGAACAAAGAACACTGAAGCCAAATCACTGCTTATTCCCTTGCCATCAAATCCACATATTTCAGGACATTTTCATGCAGCTATATTTCCATATCAGCCTTTGCAAAACGGTGAAATTGAACTGGTTCACCATGTTCATAAGTTTCTGAACGGACCGCCACCTCAAGCCCTATTCCACCTGATTGATGATGACAGGCCGGCAATCGGGCTGGGTCAGACCTCCTTCATCAGGGGCGCATGTTGGTGTGCAGCAATTACTAAAAATGAGGAGGATTTGATATGAACTTGGTTATCGGCGCATTATCAATGGGACTTATTTTGTCCCTTTTATCCCTGGGCATGCTTATCAGCTTCAGGATGATCCGGTTTACGGATATTACAGTTGATGGCACCATAACCCTTGGAGCATCTGTTTCAGCTGTACTGATTATGGCCGGTTGGTCGCCCTGGCTGGCAACACTGGTGGCCTTTGTTGCCGGATCGCTTGCCGGATCGATAACAGGCTTGCTCTATACCAGATTTAAAATTCAGGAAATCCTTTCAGGAATTCTTATGATGACAGCCCTCTACTCGATCAACCTGCGGATTATGGGCAGAAGCAATATACCTTTGCTGGACACCAAAACTGTTTCGGAAATTCCGGAATTGGCCATGCTGAAGTTAACCGATGGGAACACCAATACCTTGCTGTTTGGCTGGCAGGTTTCGCTGATCGATCTTTCGGTACTCATCAGTAGCCTTGTTCTTTGTGTTGCCATTGGATGGTTATTGTATCGTTTTCTGCTTACCCATTTCGGAACAGCACTCAGAGCAACCGGAAACAATGTGCAAATGGTTCGTGCGCAGGGAATTAATAATAATGGAATGATTATTTTCAGCCTGGCACTTTCAAACGGGCTTGTTGCCTTGTCAGGCTCTCTGTTAGCTCAATATCAGGGTTTTGCAGATGTTCAGATGGGCATTGGCATGATGGTGTGGGGGCTGGCCAGTATTATTATTGGCGAAGCCCTTGTCGGCAAAAGCGGACTCGGTATTACCATTGCCGGCGCAGTGATGGGGACCATACTATTCAGGCTCTTGATTGCCATTGCACTGCGATGGGGGCTAAATCCAAATGATCTGAAACTGGTCACGGCTCTATTCGTGTTTATGGCACTTGTAGCACCCCAGATGTTTAAATCTATCCGGAAGAATTTTCTCAAACACGCGCGACATGATTAAAGTACAGGGGTTAACGAAAACTTTCTTTCCACATACTGTTAACGAAGTAAAAGCATTGCGCAATGTGGATCTTTTGGTTGAAGAAGGCAGCTTTACGGCCATCATCGGCACCAATGGTTCGGGGAAAAGTACCCTGCTGAATGCCATTGCAGGATCATTCATCCCGGATGAGGGAACAATAACGCTCAGAGGCATTGAGATCAGCCAATGGCCTGAGTATAGAAGAGCTAAGCTGGTAGGACGTGTTTTTCAGAATCCCTTTGCCGGAACAGCGGCGGAAATGACCATTGCCGAAAACATTGTCATGGCTATGAGGAGAGGTCAGACACGCCCACTCAGGCTTGCCGTAACGACCAAAGTAAAAACGGAGATTGCCGACAGAGTTCGGATGTTGAAAATGGGACTTGAAGACCGTCTGGATAACCCGATCGGAACCCTGTCGGGAGGACAGCGTCAGGCCCTCACCCTGCTCATGGCCACCTGGCTCAAGCCGAGTTTGTTATTGCTTGATGAGCACACCGCCGCGCTGGATCCCAAAAGTGCCGCCAAAGTAGCTGAACTAACCCGGCAGATTATAGAAACTGAAAAACTGACTGCTCTCATGGTGACGCATTCCATGCAGCAGGCAGTCGACCTTCCGGACCGTATCGTGATGATGCATCGGGGACAGATCGTTGAAGATTATCAGAAAGACGACAAGAAACGTGTGCGCATCATTGATCTGCTTGACACATTCGACAGGGTTCAAAAACGGGAACTTTTCGATGAATCTGTGGCTGCTTTGTTAAGTGGGCAATACATCTGATGATTGAGTGTTGTGCTTGTTCCTTCTGGATCAACTTTAACAAAAATTGCATCCCTTATATTCGAACCAGAATAGGTTTGAAAGTTGTAGAATAAGCGGCTATAGCAGAAGGGGACACTAACAATGATCTGTAGCGTGTTGCCAGCAAAGGGTTTCTACCAATTATAGGTTTTTGTGCAACAAATGTTTCAAGGGATGCAATATCCTGTGAAACAGCCGGATGTCTTCAGTTATAATTTCAGCAGTGCCTGTCAGGCGTTGGTTAAATGTCAGTTCTTTGCCATAACTTGTTTTGAGTACGTCAGTGAAAACCACTGTGGCATAATATAGTCCTTGTTCTGGTACACCAGAAATGTCGGCTATGCTTCCTTCCAACATTCCAAACTCCATGTATGGATAATTATCGAGTCTGATATTGACTTTTTGGCCTGGTTCAACTTTCCCTGCCCCTGATGCCGGGATTTGCATCGTTCCTATTATGTTTCCATACCTTTCCGGTAAAATGGTAAAAACGGTTTCGTTAGCAATGAGGTTTTGGTCTTTTGCCCAGACTCTGGTAAAAACACAGTTTCCCTTTTGAGGTGAACGCAACAAATAACGCTGTTCCCAGCTTTCGACCTGAGCCATCAGGTTTGTTTCTGATATGAGCATAGCCGAATAAAGACTCTCGTGTTGCTGCTTTTGCTGCATTTCCAATTCCTTTATGCTGTTATTTAGCTGACCAATCTGTATTTGAAGATTTGCCAACGTTGTTCGGCTATTTTCAAATGCCAGTTTCTTAGAAAATAAATAACTTTGAACCTTTTCCAGTTCTTGTTCCGGAATTACCTTGTCATCAAACAATTTGACATGACGGTCATAATCTTTAAGCGCGAGTTGATAATCCTTTTCGAGCGTATTGCGCTGGTCAACAGTGAAGTTATATAACAAGCGATAGTCGTTGAGCTGTGTTTGTGTAGCAGTGATTTTATTTTGATGATACTTAATTTCGATGAAATGGTAAAAGGCAGATTGTGATGCGACCATAAAAGAATAATAAGTTTGAAGTTCACCAAGTCTACCTTCGGAAACTGGTTCATAATTATCCTCATCAAACCGCTTTGTTTGCCGGTGGAGCAACAAATCGTCTAAATGTTTTTTTAGCGCAAGTACCTCAGCAAACATTGCTGGGTTCTCTATAGTGCCAAGAATCTGGTTTTTAGAAACTTCCTGATTGTTCAGAACAAAAATGGTATCTATTTTACCATTCACTTTTGCCTTTATCTCAACCGGAGGAAATTCACCTGTTATTTCGATGCTTGCCGTGATCATGTCGGGATACCTGAAAAACCAGCTGCCTCCAATGATTAACAGCATGACACAAAAGAATACGCCAATACCCCACCTTACAAGGCCGCCGGGTGCTTTGCCCAAAATTTCATCAATTTCACCTGTCCTTATTTCCGGGTCTAATGGCATGTTGCTACGAAATTATTTGTTGATCTTATTTCCTTAATTGTATTTGCGACTGTGTGCTGGTTGTTGTTTCAATATGCCAGCCATATTCAATTTAAATATATTAGTTTCCGAGCTCCAATTGATTTTTTACCAATTCAAAATAACTTCCCTTGAGCAATGTCAACTCCTGATGTGTACCCTGCTCGATGATACGCCCTTTTTCGAGTACCACAATCTGATCCGCATGTCTAACGGTGCTGAGCCTATGAGCAACCACAACAACTGTCCTGCCCTTAAAGAATTCGTCCAGATGCTCCATGATCATCTTTTCGTTGTTGGCATCCAAGGCATTGGTAGCCTCATCAAAAAAGATGAACTGCGGGTTTTTGTAAACTGCCCTAGCGATTAGTATCCGTTGTTTTTGACCCTGACTGAGCCCAACCCCTTCCTGGCCAATCGTAGTGTTGAAGCCAAGTGGAAGCGATTCGATGTGTTCCAATATATTGGCCACGCGCGATGCATGATGCAATTTGTTTAGGTCATAATGTTCATCGCTGATGCTGATGTTTCCGGCAATGGTATCGGAGAAAATATAACCATCCTGCATCACCGCGCCCACATTGGAACGCCACATTTTTGACGATAGGTTTTCGAGCCGAAAAGACCCAACTCTGATTTCACCATCTATCGGTTTGTAAAAGCCGAGTAACAGTTTAAGAAGCGTGGTTTTACCGCTTCCTGATGCGCCCACAATGGCAGTAACTTTGTTTTGAGGAATCGTAAGATTTACATTATCAAGTACTAAAGGTGATCGTGGCCCATCATATTGATACGAAACTCCTGACATCGCGATGTCCTGCTCTGTGCCAAGTTCTTGTATTTTTGCTGATTGCACATGCAAAGGTTCTTCGTCCTCGCGCAAGTGTACCTCGCCCAGTCGTTCGAGGCTTATTTTGGCATCCTGCGCTGAGCGAACAAAACCTATCATTTGGTCCACAGGTGCATTCATCATACCAATAATATATTGCACCGCCATCATCATTCCCAATGTCATCTCACCCTGTACAACCGCATAGGCTGCCATAAACGAGATCAGGATGTTCTTGGACTGATTGAAAAATGCAGCCCCTGCCTGTTGGTATTGGTTTAAGGCCAAGCCTTTGATGTTCACCCGAAACAGCCTGGCCTGTATTTTTTCCCATTCCCAGCGTTTCTGTTTTTCGCAATTGTTTAGCTTGATTTCCTGCATACCGGTGATCATCTGTATCAGGTTACTTTGGTTGCTGGCCATCTGAGCAAAACGTTTGAAATCAAGCTCGCGACGCTTTTTCATAAAAAGAGCCACCCAAAGTGTATAAAGAAGACTGCCAACAAGAAATACCAGCAATATATTGATGCTGTAAATACCAAGCACGATGGCAAACACGATCAGATTAACCACCGCAAACAGGATTTGCAGGGATGAAGCCGTCAGGAAGCTTTCGATACGGCTGTGGTCGCCAATACGTTGCATCAGGTCGCCAATCATTTTGCTGTCGAAAAACCCAAGTGGTAGTTTCATTAGCTTAATCAAAAAGTCGCTAATGAGTGAAATATTGATTCGTGTACTAATGTGTAGTAATATCCAGCTGCGGATAAACTCAATTGCGGTTTCGCTGAAAAACAGCACTAATTGGGCAATCAGCACCAAGGTAATAAAATTCAGATCGTGGGTGTTGATACCCACATCCACTACCGACTGAGTAAGGAATGGAAAAATAAGCTGCAACAAGCTACCCAGCAACATGCCTAGTATCAGCTGTCCCAGTAGTTTCCGGTGGGGGCGCAGGTAGGAAAACAGGAAACGGAAGTTGCTTTTTGCAAGGGGTTCTTCTTCATTGGCAAAAAAATCTGGTGTGGGTTCCAGCAGCATACACACACCCATTTCCTCGCCTTCTTCCTTGGTGCTTGCCCAGCCTTTTAAAAATTCCTCCTTGGTATAGGTAAGCAACCCATGGGCAGGGTCGGCCACTTTTACTTTGTCTTTTTTCTTTCCGGTGATCCCGTGCACCACCACAAAGTGCCGCTGTTTCCAATGGGCGATGCATGGCAAAGGTACCTCGTTAGCCAACTTTTCGTAACTGATCTTAACCCCCATGGTGCGGAAACCAATCTTTTCAGCTGCATCGCTAATACCCAGTAAGGAAACCCCTTCACGGGTAATGTGGCAGTAATCCCTCAGCAATGCCAGGCTGTGCTGTCTGCCATGGTGCTTGCTGATCATGTGCAGGCAGGCCGGGCCGCAGTCGCGGGCATCGAGTTGGGGGGTAAACGGGAACATTATATAACACTATTAAAAACGCTACAAGTTAGCTGTGAAATAAGGTAACTAACATTATGTAATCCATTGTTTACTTTTCGGATCATAATTACAGATATTCATAATTTTCAAGAAAAACTCATAGTTAGATAAAGGCTGACACAAATAACGGTATAAACAATTATTGCATGGTTCAACTTTTGCTCTTGTTAACAACCAGGTACCTTTCTCTGGTAAATGAGCATTGCGTATGACTTCAGCAAGCTTATTATTGAAAATATTTCCTATATTATCTATGTTTAGATTAGTATGTAAATCTCCATTTGGCAATATGAACAACTTTCCATAATCATAGTGATTTATGTGAAACCTTGAAGCAATTTCACGATGTCCAAGGTTCTGATTCTCAATGTCAGATTGATTACTTTTAATGCGTTCAAATAGATCATTTAATGATATGACTTCAACAAAAGGAACAATTTCAACAGCGAGTTCATCAGCAATAAAATCCTCTTGCAAGGCTAAATAATCCATCTGATCAAAAATAACTATTTTGATGACAAACTTTGAGTTTTCATTGGTAATCTTCTTTATAAAATCTAATAAAACATCTCTATCAGATTTAAAATCAACCCATATAACAAATTTCAAATTGTTAATATGTGCAAGAAAGTGACTATCAATATAATCTATTTTAAAGTCAACTAAATAAATGTTGTAGTAAACATGACAGTTTTTGAAAAAGTCACACCAATTAATTATTTCTTTTTCAGATATGCTATTTCCATATAATTGAACTCTTTTAAGATTAGGAGTGGACTCATGCTCGAAGAATGAATAAATTGAATCATTAATATCTTCAATATTATAAGTTAAATTGAAATAAGGAGAATTAATTTGCTTGCTACCATGCGATTTTAATTTTGTATTAGCAATGTTTGTATATGAATCTCCAAAATAGATAAATACCTCTTTCAAAGAGAGTCTGAGATTCAATGATTGCCAAGTTCTATCGTTTTGCACATTATTAATATCAAAGTTAAGTTTAGCTGCAAAAGGCAGGATCAAGGGGCGATAATGACTTTCTATTAAATCCCCATGAAAATACTCTCTGCATAATTCTATGAATTCCTTAATCTCAATGTCAATAATTTCATCTTCATCCAGAAGGGTAATTCTATTAATATCATCTTCGAGTAACTTTTTTATAAAATCAATACCTTTTGTACTCTTGAATAAGAAAGTGGAAGTTTTACTATTGATAGTATTATGCAACAAAATTTGATTTTCTATGAAGTCTGAATGAACATAAGGTTCTAAATAAAAATAGTAATTATGCATATCGTGTTTTTCTCCATATTTCATTGTAAACATCAGGAAATGCCTCAAAAAATGAATAGTAATCACTTAAAAGGTTTTTATGATCTTCATTCTTTAGATAAGAACACTTCATTGATTTATCATCCTTAATGATATTTAAAAACAAACACTCTTTGCACAAATTGACTCGATAGCAAGAATTGCATCTACCTAGCAATTTTTCGAAGTAGCCATTGTACATCTCAACAATTTTTTCATAGTCTACAAATACTGAGCCTTCTTGCACATAGCCTAGTACAAACTCATGAGAAATAGCTTCGCAAGGAAGTATTTTCCCTTTTGCTGTCACAAACATTCTTTTACTAAAAGGATTGCAAGTTCCTGTTGGAAGATAATTCATGTTGTTATTGAAATAGAATAAATCATCAATCGTAGAAAAATGATTATTCGTATAGTTTCTGAGAAACATGTTGTAGCTAAGTGATTCACCTGAAGAAAGAAAACACCTTATGTGTTCAGATTTATTGAAATCATAATCATGTCCATCGTAATTAAAATTTTTCCCAACTAATAGTGGATTTACTTCAGAACCTGTAACTGCTTTTTTGAATTCTCTCCAAATAAAATCTTGTAATGAAATATATTCATTTCTATCATGTAATACAGCGTTTAGCTGGACACAGTTGTCAAAAAATGATGGGTAGTTTTCCTTTAAAAAGAGAGTGTTCATAAATACAACCTTGAATGACTCTTTACCATTGGGAAAAAGCCTGTAGCTATTTGCAAATTCATTACCGTCAATACTAATCGTAAGGGCAAAGTTGTGTTTAACAATGAAATCTACATATTGGTTTAATAAAACTCCATTAGTTGTCATGTTAAACCTAAATATAAGTCGCGTTTTTTTTCTCAACTCTTCTATATATGATACTAACTCTTGAATAAAAGGAAAGTTCATTAACGGTTCGCCGCCAAAAAAACCAATGAATATCTCTTTTTCTGGATTGTGATTATTCTTACTAAGCCACTTAGGTAACAAATATTCAATAACAGCTATTGCATTCGAAATACTCAAATCAAGATTGGTTCTTGTGTCATGTGACTGATAATTATCTCCATAAAAGCAGTATTTACATTGAAGGTTGCACCTTTCTGTAATTTCAAAAACTAATGCACGAAGGTTTGACAATTCATAATCAATATCAGAAGATTTTAAGCGTCCTCCAATAATTTGTTTGTTATTAATAGTCTCAAAATAACCATTATCCCTTAGGAAATTAAACTTCTTTTTATAATATGTTTGTGCTGTTTCCTCATTTGAAAACAGCAAACCAAAAGATTCGTTTTGCTTACATTTTGTATTTATCCCATTGGTTTCTCCATTAAAACTCTTGCTTACATACCTGCCAATAATAGGATGCATATAAATAATATGCTTTCTATTAAAGCTAAACAAGTATTGATTATACATAGTAGTAAAGAAATTAAAATCAGGCATCTATCAATATTATTAATACTTGTTGTGAATATACTCTCTTAAATAATCATTCAAATTTGCTCGTTTAATATTTAGAACATCTTCAATACATTTGTAGAATTCTTCCTCATTGTCAGCTTTACAAAGATAAAGCCCCTTAACTTTTTCGTATCCACCATAGTTAAACGCGATATCACATAGAGCAGCATGAACCATATACTGAAAATTATAATTTGAGTCCAAATCACGAAATTGGACAAGGTTTGTTTGTTTATTCAGTAGTAATGTATCGTTTCGATTATTGAGTGGGTTTTTGAAATAGCCATAAAAGCTTTGTGTCAGATCAATCCATTCATTTTGTGCTAAAAACGATTTGAAATCTGGCATATGTTCATTGTAGGTTTTTCCAACATGCTCTCCAAAATAGGTTGCAATTCCTTCTTCGAAAAATGAATAACTACCTCTTTCATAACTACTTAATAATATATGTAATATTTCATGAAGATAGTTTTCACCTCCTCCTCCGATGAATACCATGTTATTTACAATAGTGTATCCCCCCTGGATGGTGTTTGCAACGCTTCCATAATCAAAATAATTGTAAACAATTCCAAATAGTTGTGAGACATCTGTCAATCTATTTGATAAAACATAGATAATTGGTTTCGTATTCTCGATTTTGAAACCCTTTTTAAATTGCTCAACTCTTTGATTCAGTATAATAGAAATGCTATCAGCGAACGCGTAATCATTTGGATAGTAATATGTAATATTGTTAGCAGTATATTTTATTAAAGAATTCATATTATGCGTGAATGTATTTTCCAGTTGAAGTCCACTACTAGTTTGCCGAACATATATGGTTAACATCACTGAAGGGAATCCTTTAAACGGACCTTCTCTGTTTGTGTTAAAAAGGGTTTTTATTTGGAATAGATTGTTACCTCTATTTGTGACTCCTAAAAAATATTCATTATCATTAGTGTACCACACACTTCCCTTTGATCTGAGATATGTATATGCCAAATCCGGGAAATCAAACGCATTAGTCTCTGATTCAGCCCAATATTTTTTTAAAGATTCCGGCATTTTATTTAGTTGCGCTCCGTTTCTTAGGTTTTCCAGATTTAGCTCATCCATATAGCTTTTCCAAAAAATGAAAATCTCTTTGAATTGGGAATGCGTAGTGTCCATATATGGATATATTTCTATGTTTCGTTTGATTTGGGCAGAGGAAGTGGCAACGTAACAGAGGAAGGAGAATAAAAGTAATATATGTTTCATACACCTCAACATTTAGTACATAAATAAAGTGTTACTATGTAAAAACTTTAGTAAGAAATGTAGGTACAAATTACACTTCTAAAATAAATGTAAGACTGTTAAATGTAATTGTTATATCAATTGGAACAAAAAAGACATGAAGAAAACATTACACCTAACAGTCTTAATAATTACTACCCCTATGTAGGATTAGCAAGTGATTTCATGGTTGAGTGGTTTGTTGCACTTGTAATGTTTGTCCTATTTTGGTTGTATGTTGTGTCTTCGCCACTACAACTACAGGTACAACTACAGGTTGGTGTCGAACCACCACCACCTTCCTCTCCACCTTTGATTTGACTTAATGCCTTCTGGGTCAGATTGATTAACTTAAGATTTTTCATTGATTAAATTGTTTAAAATTAAATAATTGAGAATAATTAAAATTGATTAATGAGGCCGTCTTGTAATAAATTTAAAGACGGCCTACCTCGGTCAAACTTATTCTTCCCCAACTTATATAGAGTCCATTAATTTAGTA
>DITE01000006.1 GCA_002422725.1 Bacteroidales bacterium UBA6192 | reverse complement strand
TCGCTTACATCGCTCAAGTCGCTCACATCGCTTACGTCTCCATAACAAGCTAACCCGCTAACACTTAAACAAGCTAACAAGCTATCACTTAAACAATTAAACACATCAACAAATCAACGAATCAACGCATCAACAAATCAACGCATCAACAAATCAACGCATCAACGAATCAACAAATCAACAAATCAACATCTCATTGAATCTTCAAATCATATAAATCACCTATTTTTGTTGTTACAACAACCCTAAACCAAAGCATACCAATCCTTGTCCCTCAAATCGCACTCCATATGGAATATTGCAGGCACCGGTCTGCCCATGCTAATCGGCTTGTTCTCCATCCCGCTGCTCATCGGTCATCTTGGACTGGAGGCCTTTGGCTTGCTAACCATCATCTGGACCATCATCGGGTATTTTAGTCTGTTCGATTTCGGCCTTGGCAGGGCACTCACCCAGCAGATATCCGCCAGCCGCAGCCAGGACAACGCTAACCTGCTCAACATCTCCGTTGCAGGTCTCACCGGTACGCTTGTCCTCGGACTGATGGGTGGCTTACTGCTTTTTATAGGGGCTAAAGTCCTGATCTATCAATTGAATGTGAGCCAACTTCTGGTGGACGATGCATATGCAGCCCTTATCCTGGCAGCTCTTTCCATTCCCATGGTTACCGTCACGTCGGGTCTGCGCGGCATACTCGAAGGTTTCGAAAACTTTAAAACATCCAACCTGCTTCGCCTTTTGCTGGGCAGTCTCAATTTCCTGCTTCCGGTGGTCGTGGTTTTGTTTATCGGGTCGTCACTCATGCTGGTTGTCTGGAGTTTGGTGTTGAGCAGGCTGTTGGTAATGTTGTTGCATGTTTTTGCGGTACGCGGCTATTTTTCGCACACGGCCGGCAAGCTGGCAATACGGTTCAGTGAAATGAAAAAACTCTTCACCTTCGGATTATGGATGACCATATCGAACCTGATCGGACCACTCATGGTGTATGGTGACCGATTTTTTATCTCCTCGATACTGGGTGCCGGTGTGGTAGCTTTTTATACAGTGCCTCAGGATTTTGTTGTTCGCCTGCTTATTATCCCTGCTGCCATCTCAACAGCCTTATTCCCCCGTCTGGCCTATGTACATGCCAACGAAGGAACAAAACAGGCCATGCAGCTATTCCGCAAGGGACTGAAAACCACAGCCCTCATTATGGCTCCTATATGCCTGTTGCTGGGCTTGCTGTCTTTCCCGGGACTTGAACTTTGGCTTGGCGAAAAATTTGCTCGTGAATCCTGGCCTGTACTGAGTATACTGGCTGTTGGAATTTTCTTCAACAGTCTGGCTCACATCCCTTTTGCCGCCCTGCAGGCTGCCGGTATGGTTCGCACGACTAGCCTGATTCATCTGGTCGAGTTTATTATCTATTTCCCCATGCTTATTCTCTTCCTGCACAGCCACGGCATTGTGGGCGCAGCCATAGCCTGGAGTGTAAGAACCCTGCTCGATTTTGTTGCCCTTCAATATTTTGCACTAAAGAACCAGCGAACCTATGCAACCATATGACAAAAAATCGGCGGAATATTTTTCAAACGTGCGCCGCGACATATTGCCTTTAGTACCGCCTTTTTCAGAAAAGGTGTTGGAAGTGGGCTGTGGCAACGGGGCAACACTGCGATATCTGAAAGAAAATCAGTATTGCTCGCTAACCCATGGTATCGAGATGTTTCCGGCTGTTGGTGAGCAGGCCCGTCTGAATGTGGATCATGTGTGGATTGGCGATGCCGAAAAAATGATCAACACCATGGATGCAGGGAATTATGACTTGATTTTATGCCTCGATGTGCTCGAACACATGATCGATCCATGGCAGTTTACCGATCGCGCAGCCATGTTGCTGAAGCCGGGGGGCTGCCTCATTGCCAGCATTCCGAATATGCGCACAGCTGTCGTTATGGCAAAGTTGTTGTTCAAAGGCCGGTTTCGGTATCACGATGCTGCCGGGATCATGGACAGGACCCACCTAAGATATTTCACCCGCGAATCGGCCCTTGAGCTGATGAACAGAAAGCCGCTTCATACCGAAAGAGTTTTGCCCAGCCCGAATGCCCGTGGCAGCAAATCGTTCATTGCCAATGTGTTAACAGGAGGGATGTTTCGCGATTTCTTCACCGAACAGTTTCTCATTCGCTCCAAACGAGCCGATGTTCAGTCTCAACCGAAATCACTTTAAGCAATGGAAGCGGCAACAACTTCAGCATCAACAGGAAGGCTCTGGATATTGGCTTTCGTGACCTATTATCCGCCTCCCGACTTCTTCACCAGACTCGGTGAAGTGCTGAAAGCAGCATACCCTGTTATTGTGCTCGAGAACACCCCGGTGCCTGGTCCCGGTTACGAGGTCATGACGCCTTGCGGCCATTTGACACTTTTACACGAAAACAGTAACCTTGGACTCGGCCCCGGACTCAACAGGCTCATGAAAAAAGCGGATGAACTCGGCTATGCCCATGTGCTTTATTTTGATCAGGATACGATTTTCAGCCTGACGAGTCTGCAGTTTATCAACACATGGATGATGCTGCATGGAGCGACGATGAAACCATGCTCAGCCGTTCAGTTCAAAACTGTTGAGGCTGCTTCGCCCACAATGGAGGGGCTGCACTATGCACGTTTATTAATCAGCAGTGGTTCAATGTTTGTGATCGAAAACCTGGCAAAACTGGGATGGCACGATCCCGCATTCTTTGTCGAAGGGGTCGACTACAAATTCTGCCTCGACAGCGTTTCCAATGGTTTTCGGCTGGGCGAAGTAACCCATTGTCCCGGCATTGACCACGAAAGCCCTCAGCCTGGCAATCGGCTAAATATCTTTGGCAGGGAATTTACCTACCGGCTTTATCCCCAGCATAGACAAAAACAATTTATCCGGGCTTTGGTAAAGTTAGGAGGTATAGCACTGAAAAGGGGGAATGTGCTGTATGCCTGTATATTTTTCCGAAACATACTCACCTTTGTCCTCACACAGGGATGGTACAGTTTGTTAAGCCTTATGAAGTCCGCTGGAAATCAATAAACATAAAGGATATGAATTCATTGGGATTGCTTGTGTATGGCGACACATCGCGCTTTACCGATCGGATTGCAAAGTGGGCAGACGACATGAAGCCTTCGCGCCTGGTTGTCGTGAACAACCATGCAGGAATGCTTGCTGCGGGCGAGATGGCTGGCGATAACACCCATTTTGAGTTTTCGGGCTATCGTGTCCTTTGCGCCAACCTAAGCGGCGATGGCCCTTTTGTGATTGTCAACGACACACTTTTCCGAAATCACTGGACCGGGGGCTGGACTCAGCTGCTTCGTATTGTGATGAGGCGGATCGATTGCACTCAGGATGTGGTGTACGGCGATATCCGTCGTGATGGAAACAGCATTCCCGAGCGTCCGGATCCTTTTCTGGCTTCCTGGATTTTTGTGCTGCCCAATCGGGCTGTTCTGTTACGTTTTGACCAGATACTCGATCAATTGTGCCGAACCGATTTGCCTGAACCCTCGCCGGCTTATGCTGCCTTTTTAAAAAACTGGACTGCGGCAGGCAAACGTTTCCGGGGCTGGCATGGCAAGCGTGATCCTGCCTCGGTTGACCGTAAAATTCGGGCTGTGCGATTCGAACATGCCTTGAGTGAAGCACTTCCCGATGCAGGTCTTCCCATCGTAAGCCTTGGAACTTTTTCTCCTGTTCTATACCGCACCATCCGCGTTGTAGATCGTTTGCAAACGAGAATCAGTGCCTTACTTCCCTTTTAATCCACCAAAGCCCCCACTCGTAGGGGTTTGGGGGCTAAAAGAAAAAATTTCACCAAACAATTATCGGGCATCACGCAACCACTTTGAATGAAATCTGCTACATTTGCTTTTTGCCCACAAAACACAAAATTAACAACCCATGAAAACCAACAGTTGGAAGGACACCCTGACTAAGGATGCCTCGGTGGAAGAGATAGGCCTTTTGTTCAACAGCATTTTCAGACACTTGCTTCGCAATCCTTTTAAACTCATTGTCTTTCCAATCGCGATCGGATTACTGGCCTTTCTGGTCGGATTAATTGTTTACCAACCGAAACAGAAAGCTGTGTATATCATTGCTGCAGAAGAAGAAACGGCCTCTGGTTTCGAAGGACTGATGGCGCAGTTCGGTCTCGATGTGGGAGGAAGCAATCCGGGAGGTGTTTTTAAAGGCGATAATCTTGTGCGGCTCTTTCAAACCCGCAGCATGATCGAAAGGGCATTGCTGAACAAGGTGGATTACAGGAACGACAGCATTATTTGTGCCGACTTGCTTTTTCGATCCACGAAACATGCCCGGAAAAAGGAATTTGAAGGCGTTCGGTTTATGACCAACCGCAATGAGCACGATGCCATAACCGACAGCGCCCTCTTTCTGACTTACGAATATGTGCGCGATAATGTGCTTAGTGTTAGTAAACCCGATAAAAAGATGGGATTCATTTATGTGAATGCCACACACAGGAATCCAGATTTGGCGGTGAGTTTCAGCAAGGTGATGATCACCACAGTCACCGATTTCTATATCGAATCATTGACAATGAAAGCCAGAAAGAATCTCGACATTCTGCGATTTGAAGCAGATTCGGTACGCACCATCCTCGACCGCAACCTGAAAACAACAGCCATTGAAACCGACCTCAATGTCAATCCGATGTGGCAGTTGATGCGGGTTGATCAGAACAGGGCGATGATCGATCTGCAGATTTCAATCTCCCTTTTTGGCGAGCTGATAAAAAACCTCAAGCTGGCCGAAATAAGTCTTCGCAAGCAGACGCCATTGATCCAGGTGATCGAGGAGCCAAGGTTCCCCCTCGAAAAAGTAGGTTACAAACCCTGGAAGATGGGCCTCATCGGTTTGCTGATAGGTTTCCTGATCGCCCTTTATCTGTCATTCAGGCAATACAATGCCTCACCTCCCAAAGATTTGAATAAAATATAACTGCTAAAATAAGCTCCCCCAACCAATCACATGATCAAAACTATCCTCGGATACTTAATTTACCTGCCGAACATAACGCCACTCAGGGTTCTGTTCAGCTCGGAGATTTTTCCCTGGGCGTTTTTATATTCCTTGCGCAAGGACTTGCGAATTACCTTGCCTTATGGAATCTTTTTGCTGTATCTTGTTGTAAGTGTTTCGTTAAACATCGGCAATTTCAGTTCCATTCTTGTTCCTGCCCGTGCTTTTTTTGCTTTGGTGAACGCCTCCCTGATTTTCTTTGTGCTGATAAGGATCAAGGACAAGGAGTTTCGTTTTCTGGCCAAAGCATTTGAATGGGTTTTTCTGGTGAATGTGGTGCTCTGCATTATTCAGTTCATGGGGCTTTTCCCTCCCTTTCTGGAACCCGTCATGCGCATGTTCATCGACAGGTTTACGGCCGAAATTTACGGTGGCGGCAGGGGCGTGGCGGGTTTATTTGCCGAGCCTTCCTATGCCAGCATATCTTTACATTATTATTTCGCATTTTTTATGCTGAACCGCCGCATCGATCCCCGGAGTATTGTTGGGTTTGCTGCCATCTCGGGCATGATTTTCTTCGACATTTACATCATTCGCTCTGTTACCGGCCTGATCATGATTGCCATTTATCTGGCCAGTCTGCAGAAGGCGACCAACCTGCTCAAGATAGGGGCAGTGCTTCTGTTGGTGTTTTATGTAACCATTTTTGCCCTGAGCAAGCGCGATGATGTGCCCCGCTCGGTGGATGTGGCCGTGAGTTTTGTCAAGGAGAAAGACTATCAGGACCCCATACCCTGGTTGCTGGAACAGTCCGGCTTTCGTTTTGTGAGCGTATGGGGGGCTTACTATTATGGGATTATCAACCCATTCGGATCAGGAATAGGGGGTTGGGGCAATGCAAGCATCGAAGCCATGGATGCCATTGGAGTGCCTGCTTCGGCAATGAGTTTCTTTGCCTCAGCCATGGGTTCCGAATACGAAGGGGTGCGCCCCACATCTTACGGAGCCGGATTGATGCTCGAAACAGGAATCGTTGGGCTGGTGTTGTTTCTGATAGCATTTTTCCCTTATATCACCCGTAAAGAAATGTTTGCAAATCCCAATTCCCGATCGCTCATTGTATTCTTTTTGTTTAATATCTTTGCATTGGGAAGTATTGGTGATCCCTTGCCATTTATCTTTTTCGCACTGGCATATCGCACGGTCATTATTCCTGAAAATGCTGCGGATGAAACACAATCTGAACTGACAAACTCCCCTTGATGGAAACCCCACTGATCAGTATCATCATGCCATGCTTCAATGCAGCGGATACCCTCGAAAAGGCTGTGCAATGCATTCAAAAACAAACCTACACGCACTGGGAACTGCTCATCCTCGAAGATGGATCTGTTGATGCAAGCCTGCAGTTGGCCGGGCAATTTGCCAGGGCAGACAAACGCATTCAGCTTATCAATTCAGCCAAAAACCGGGGAGTGATCCGCATGCGCAATCTGGGTATACGCCTGGCAAAGGGGCAATGGATTGCTTTTTGCGATGCCGACGACTGGTGGATTGCCGAAAAACTCGAAATGCAAATGAATCTGGCACACACTTCAAAAGCCAGTCTGCTCTATTCGGCCGTGTATTACGTCCGCCTGAAAAAGCAGATACATATCAAGGAAGTTCAGCTTATTGCCGATGCCAGTTTTAAAACCATGCTCAAAACCAATGCCATACCAATGAGTTCAGCGGTTTATTCTGTGAAGAAACTGGGGAAACACTATTTTCAGCAGGCTCCTGACAACCTTATTCACGAAGACTATGCCTACTGGCTTCAACTGTTCAAAAAGCGCAAGG
The DNA here is from genome assembly GCA_002422725.1 of Bacteroidales bacterium UBA6192. Taxonomy (GTDB): domain Bacteria; phylum Bacteroidota; class Bacteroidia; order Bacteroidales; family F082; genus UBA6192. The sequence goes on along the minus strand of DITE01000006.1, from coordinate 79,956 downwards.
TGGATGCTGCCTATATCCGTAAACCCACCACCTTTATTCGACTAAGGCCCCATTCCCGCTCTGCTAACCTGCTCAGGGCAGCCCGGTCACATGCCATTATTATGCATCGCGAAGGCCAGCTGCCCTTTGTGATTATAGCGCTGAATTTCGTGTTTTATTTCTTTACGGCAGCCCGGAAGCGTATTCCCTGGTTTGGCTGGAAAGAGGTTGAAACAGTGTAATATAGCCATATTTTCGCTGTAGAATCTGAATCTGTATTAACCCAGAAAAACCAACTTTTGTGAGAGAATAAGCACACGATAATCCTTAAGTCTTCCAAAGCTTGAATGAATAAGCTTAGGTAACATCAAGATTACATAATCGTTAAGCAAGTAGTAGGAAGCAATTTTTTTATACTTTTGCCAACATAACAACGCCCACCTTATGAGAGCCAACCAACTTTCGGGTTATTTACACCCATTTAAAGGTCTTTATATCATCCTGTTTACCCTAAGCCTGATAGGCTCTTCAAAGCTGACTGCCCAGTCGGTTCCTGTGGGCATGCCATTTTTCGAAGATGCATTGCGCAGGGGTCAACTGATGGGCTTATTCGATCCCAACATTTCGTTTACAATCCGGCCTGTTGACCCGGTAAGAGCTATGGGGATCGATAATCCTTTCGGAACCGACACGAGCCTGTTTCCACTCGACTCAAACGTCTATAGCCGTTACACAGACCTCAGGGCTAACCTGAGTTTTGCTTCTGGTCTTGAGCTAAATAAGCATAAACCAGGCAACAAAAGCAATCTGCGGCTGACTTTATTACCCGTTTACCTGCACACCCGCTACAACCAGCACCACCCTTACGGCTGGTCCGATGGCCCCATGGTGCCTGCCCGCGGCCTTCAGCAGTATGTTTCCGGTGGGATCTATATGAAAGCAGGAATTTTTGAGGCCCAGCTCAGACCCGAGTTTGTCTGGTCGCAAAACAGGGAATTTCAGAATCCTCCTTTCCGTACCCGTTACATTGATATGCCTGAACGAATGGGTCAGTCAAATTATGAAAAGGCTTTTTTAGGACAATCATATGTTAAAATGCACCTTGGCCCGATTGCGATGGGGCTGTCAAACGAAAACCTGTGGTGGGGCCCAGGACGAAAGAATTCCATCATCTTGACCAACAATGCCCCGGGATTCGGACATTTCACCCTAAACTCGAACAAACCCATTAAAACACGCATTGGAACTTTTGAGGGACAGATGGTTTTGGGGAAATTGCGCAGATCAGGGTTTATGTATCCCCGGCGCTATACTCCCGGCGAATGGCCTCCCATTGCAGGCAATGTGGTTCCCGACACGGCTAATGTGGCCAATGTGTATGGTTACGTGAATGCTATGATAGGGGTGTATCAGCCAAAATGGTTGCCCGGATTGTTTCTGGGAGCCACCAGGGTGGTTCAGGCCATGGGCGACAATCCTGGTATCAGAGACTACATTAAAATCCTCAGTATTGTATCAAAAAGTAGCCTCATCGGTTCAGAACTAGAAGGTAATAAGAGTGTTAACAGGAACCAGATCATTTCCATCTTTACCCGGTATTTGCTAAAGGAATCGCATGCTGAGGTGTATTTCGAGATTGGCCGCGAAGACAACTGGTGGGATTTCGAAGACCTGATGACAAGGCCTCAATACTCAACTGCCTACAATGTGGGTTTCCGCAAATTGTACGATCTCAAGGGCAAGGGCCGACTACTGGAAGTGAGTGCCGAATACACCAAAATTCAGGGTCCGGTGGAGAATATTGTCAACCCACAAGTTATTGCAAACAGTTTTTATATGCATGGCAACAAACAGGGCTGGACAAACCAGGGTCAGGTGCTTGGCGCCGGAATAGGCCCCGGTAGCAATATGATGACAGCTGGTGTGTCATATCTGAACGGTTTCAATAGTTTTGGATTGCATTTCGAAAGGGTGATCTATAACGAAGATATGTTTCACGCCGAAATAGATTATCTTAAGTTGGGTGGCCCCAATCCTTTCTTTGTGGATGGCAGCAAGCACTTTGTGGATTGGGGATTTATTTTCAGCCACCATACTTCATTCGATAAATTAATGCTTGGCTATCAACTTCACCTGCTGCGTACCTATAATTTCCAGTGGAACTATGACCCCTATGGAGGAGCCGGACCATTCAGGTTCACAGGAATCAATGTGTGGTCGCTCAACGCTGAACTTTCATTGATCTATCGCTTTTGATTTCGTCAACAATTGAGTGTGAAAGCATATAAAGCAAGTCAATAATGAACCAATTACCCCAAAAGCCAATCAATTTGAATCAATTGAGTACTTTTGAAACAGAGCTTGTCCTGACTCCAATGAATGATTACCTGTTTAGCTGGCAAAAACGAACCCTTGATATTGCATTCACCCTGCTTATCCTTCCCGCAGTATTGCCTTTACTGATCTTTTGCATGTTTTTGGTCATTATCACAATGGGATTCCCGGTGATATTTTCACAAAAACGAATCGGCCTGAATGGAAGGGTATTTATAATTTACAAATTGAGAACCCTGAAGCGAAAATCGAATAATGTTGAAGGAATCACACACAGCAACGGTGACATAACACCTTTGGGTAAATTTCTGCGCATCTTCAGGTTCGACGAACTGCCTCAGATATGGAACATACTGCGGGGCGAAATGAGTTGGGTCGGGCCACGTCCCGAAGTGCCTTACTACGTTGAAAAGTATAACAATCTCAATCCGAACTTCAACGGACGTTTATCTGCATTGCCCGGAATCACCGGACTTGCCCAGCTCAATAATCCCAATGCCACCCCCAATGACAACCTCGATAAACTTGAACATGATTTAAGTTACATCAGCAAGGCCAATATGAATATGAAGATACTTTTCAAAACATTCTTTCTGCTATGGAAATAAAAAGGATAAAATATCTGATCATCTGGCTGCTGTTCGTCGGGATGTCAGTACAGGGTCAGGAGCTCTTTTATCGGAAGAACCTGGCTAATATTGATATCGAGAAACTGACAAAGCAGGACCTGAGCCGGTTTCAAAGGCAGGCTGCTGCAGTGAATATGTCGGAAAGTGAGGTGATCAGTTATTTGATGGACAAGGGTTTGTCGCGAAACGAGATATCCAGCTTGCTGAAACGCATGGACGAGCAATCAGGATTTAACGCTAAACCTGTTGAGAAAAATATTAGTAAATTACTCGATCAGCAGATCGAAAACGACGACCCGTTGATCAGGAGGATGTACCTCAAAAGCGACACCCCTCCCGATTCGATGATGTTTGGCTCCGAACTTTTCAGCAATTCCGCTCTTCAATTTGCACCTAATCTGCAGCTGGCCACTCCGGTGAATTATGTCCTCGGACCCGGTGATCAGATTAACCTGACGGTTTATGGCAATCAGGAAGTTGTTACCGATCAGCTCATCAGCCCCAACGGCAAAATCACCCTGCCTTATGCAGGGGTAGTTCATCTTGGTGGACTAACTGTTGAACAGGCCGAAGATAAAATCAAAAAAATATTGGTGAACCAGGGCTTTGAGTCGCTGATTACCGGCGGAACCAGACTCACAATTTCAGTAAGTAATTACCGGACCATCCCTGTTACTGTGATAGGCGCAAAAAATTCGGGAAACTATCTGGTTCCCTCTGTGGCAACGGCCTTCCACGCACTTGTGCTGGCTGGCGGGCCTCACAGCCGTGGGAGCTACAGGGCTATCGAAGTGGTGCGAAGGGGAAAAATCATTCAGCGCATTGACTTGTATAAGTTTCTGGTAAATGGCGACAGGTCTAAAGATGTGGTTCTGGAAGAGAACGATGTGATCAATATCCCTGTTTATGATAATATTGTCAGGCTTAGAGGTGAAGTGAAACGGAAGGGATTTTTTGAACTCACCGAGAACGAAAATCTGGACACGCTGCTCCGCTATGCCGGGGGCTTTACTCCGATTGCCTACAAAGAAAACATTTATGTGGAAAAAGTGGGAACAAACGAGTTTTTCTCTCTTGATCTGAAACGGGAAGAATTTTCAGGTTATTATCCCTCTTCGGGCGATGTGCTCATCGTCGGCTCAATTTCGAGTAAGTATTACAATAAGGTTATTGTTGCCGGAGCGATTAACAGGCCGGGCAATTACGGCTGGGATGAAGGCCTCATGTTATCCAACCTGATTCTGCGGGCAGGTGGACTCGAAGAAAGTGCCCTGCTTTCGCGTGGGATTGTATACCGCTCAGGTAGAAATCATGAAAGTGTTTACCTGCGGTTTGTTCCAAAGGAGGTTGCTGAAGGTGTTTTCGACATAGCGCTTAAAGATGGTGACTCTGTTGTTATTGGCGACAGACGATCCATGTTTCCCTTTGATTTTATCGAGGTTGTCGGAGAAGTGAATCAGGAAGATAAGTACACTTTTGGCGAGGGTATGACAGCACTTGATGCCATTCTTATGGCAGGGGGCATGAAAAAATCTGCCATTGCCAATCGGATCGAGATTGCGCGCAGGATTGAAGGAACAAATGATCGTACGATTGCCGGTATCATTGTGGCTCAGTCCGATGCCGAGCTCATTGTACGTGCCGATGAAGTAACATTGAAACCAAGAGATATCGTGATCGTTAAACCGAATCCGGATTTTCAGGATCATCAGATCGTTACCTTTGAAGGCGAAGTGAAATTTCCGGGCTCTTATGCCTTACTCAGAAAGAATGAACGACTGAGTTCTCTTCTTACCCGCGCCGGTGGACTAACCGCCCTTGGCGATCAGAATGGGGTGGTTATTATCCGAAAGAAAAGCAATCCGGTGCTGAACAAAGAGTTAAAAAAAATCAAATTCGACGAAAATGAAGCCTCTGCAAGCCTTGATTCGTTACTTATGCTGAACACCAGTGCAAAAGTCAGAAACAAGTTGCAAAACAATGAGGAAAACAATTTCGGAGATGAGTCATTCGACGATATGGATTATTTCCAGAAGAACCCGAAGTCTGAAACCGGTAATAAAAAGAAAACCGGATATGATAAAGCAAAAAAGGAACAGGAAGAATTTCAGGAAGAGCCTACCTATATTGCCATCAATAACATTGTAGAGTTGTTGAAAAAGCCGGGTGGAAAGTATGACCTGCAGCTTCATCATGGGGATAAGATTATTGTGTTTATGCGCGACAATACCGTTTCTGTGCGTGGGATGGTTAACAATCAGGTAACCGTTAACTTTATGGGAAAACGGCTGAAAAAGTATATCCGCGAATCAGGTGGAACGTTGAAAAATGCGCAAAAGAGCCGTATTTTTGTCATCGAACCCAATGGCAGGGCTCAGATGACCAAAAGTTTCCTTGGAATTAAAAGTTATCCGTTTGTGAACCCCGGGAGTGCTGTGGTCGTCCCGGCAAAACCGAAAAAAGATAGTCGTCTGAGCGATCCTGCCTCCATGGCTGCTGTTGCCTCAGTACTCGCATCAGTGACCGGATTAATTTTCATACTTTCAACAAAATAGGTCATGATACGACCTTCCTTTTCCGGAACCCTGGATGCCATTCCGGTCATTTTTTTGCTGACCTTAATCAGTCTGCTACACCCTGACCGGGCATTGGCGCAAGAGGCTCCTTTCAACGTTTTTTCTGAGCATCAACATCAATTTTACACAGTTGATCAGCTCATCAACTCGAAGCTCAGGCTGCGCCACAGCGCTGTAAAACCAATGCTTGCAGGTAAAATACCTGAAGTTCAGGGCGACACATCTGTAATTGTATCCCGCCACAATTCCTTGTTTGTCAGGAAATTGCTTTATGAGAATTTAATCCGGTATCAGGGAAAAGGGTTTTCGTTCCAGATTGATCCTTTGTTTGACTTCGGTGCCGGGTATGAGCTTGAAAACAGCAAAACCACCTGGGTCAACACACGTGGCTTGAGGATTGAAGGTAGCATTGGCAATAAGATCGCTTTTTCATCATCACTCTACGAAAACCAGGCCTTACTGCCTGATTATATCGACAGATTCATCAACACATGGACCATCATGCCGGTTGTGCCGGGTGTTGGCATCATGCCCGGTCAGGGAATCGTAAGGCAACACAAAAACAGCGACGCCTGGGACTATGCCAATGCCACCGGATATATATCCTATTCACCCTCCGAAATACTGAACTTTCAGTTTGGACACGACAGGCATTTCATTGGCCATGGCTATCGCTCTCTGCTGCTTTCCGATGTTTCTTTCCCTTATCCCTACTTCAGAATGCAGGTCGATTTCGGACCATTGCAATACACCTACTGGTTGATGCAACATACCGACCCCGGTGCACAACCCCTTTCGTTTTATCATAGTTTCCGAAAAAAATATGCTTCCATGGGTTATCTGAACTGGCAGGTTTCCGACCGAATTCAGGTGGGCATACTGCAGGCACTCGTCTGGCCTGGCGATGATTCAATCGGGGGAATCAATCCGCCTTCCTGGCAATATATGAACCCGGTTGTGTTTATGCATCCAGTTCACTATGGGAATGGAAGCGAAGGCAATTTGTTTATCGGACTCAATATGCAATGGGAAATGTCGGACAGGCATTTTCTTTATGGCCAGCTGATGTTCGACGAAATAAAAGTGAATGATCTTCTTCGGCAGACAGGTGCTGCCACCAACAAATATGGCGGTCAGCTGGGAATGAAGGTGTTCGATGCTTTCAACTTCGATAATCTTTACCTTCAGGCCGAATGGAATGTGGTGAGACCTTACACCTATAGCCATATCAGGCGCTTGTCGAACTATGCGCATTATCTTCAACCCCTGGGACACCCATCGGGCGCCAACTTTTCGGAAGTCCTTCTGATAGCCGATTATCATTTCAACCCTGCCTGGTATGTGGCCGGAAAAGTCGTTTTTAACATCACCGGCCTCGATGAGGATAGTCTGAATTATGGCAGCAATATTTTCCGTTCATACCTCGATGCCCCCGGTGGGATTGATGCAACAGGTATACGGGTAGGCTGGGGGAAAGAATCATCTTTGTTTCATGCCGAATTGGCTCTGGGTTATTTGATTAACCCCAAAACCAACATGAAACTCGAAGCAAAATACATCTTCCGCGAACAAGGCCCTCAGTCGGATCGTCTTTTAACCAATTGGTTCACCGTAGGCTTTAGAACTTCCCTGCGCAACCTCTATTACGACTTTTAAATTGCTATTGGATAATTTGCTTCCTGATGGTAATCCATTTGGTGTTATATTCCGGTTGTTCGAATTGAATAACGCCATAGCCCGGAGCAATATACCTTATTGATTTGATTTGCTGCAATGTTGGATCTGAATCTATTTCAACACGTCGCACAAGGGAATACGCCTGTTCACCTACAGTATAATTGTCTAAAATTCCGGTAATTCTTACTTTCGACTGGCCTGAACCACTTGTTATGGAACTCCATCCCTCATCAGGCTGATCAGGGTAGTAATAGATGCGTGAACTGGCAATTATGTTGCCCTGACTATAGTTTTCAACAACAACAAAATGGCATGGTTCGCTATTATTGAGGCTGCCGCAAAGATCAGCCGACTGCGAAACGTAATGAAACTCCCTGCCATAGAATGCACTCACGCACTTGACACGGAACTGCTCTTTACGGGCAAAGGCTTTCTGACTGCCGGGACTGATAATATCAATGGTGTCCAGAATGGTTTCGATAACAAAAATTGAATCGAAATACTGTTCTCCGGTCGCTACTTCCTGCATAATCCAGTAAGTACCGGGTTGCATCAGAAATATTTCTTTAAGCGGCTCGGGCAGCCAGACATCATAGGTGTCAGGCTCATCTGTTTTGCTGCAACCACTAACAAGAATTATCAGCAATAAGGTTGCAAGCATGAATTGAATGGTAATTTGTCTGAAACTGTTCATATGAGCATGATCATTATGTGGAACGAAAAACAAAAGTAAAACAATTTCGCTCAGAAGCTGCCCTGAATATCATATTTCAGCAATTCCGGCAAACTCCGGCCCGATACGCGCGCTTGTTTCACAGCCAGGCCATTAGGGCTCTTTTGTAAACACCTGCTAGGAACCATGTATATTAAGTTTGAATATGAAGTATGATATTTCTGTTACTCCTGATGTGTTTTCATAAGAGAAATTCAGCACTTAGTCTGTTTCAGAAACATTGAAAATGTGTTCACTTACGCACATTCAGCAACTGAAATCGTACATTTGCTAAGAGGTAAATATTGACTTTCCTATTGATTATGAATTGAATAAAAACGATGGCATGAATATCGTTACCTTAGCGTATTTGAATTCTTAATCAATCAGTTGAGCTATGATTAGAAACTACCTGTTAAGCGCCCTGCGCAATTTTTCGAAAGCCGGGTTTTATTCAATACTCAATATTTTAGGGCTTAGCCTTGGTCTTGCAGCGGTGATTTTCATCTTGCTGTATGTCCGCGACGAATTGGGTTACGACAGGCATAATGTGAAACACCAACGGATTTACCGTGTCGAATCGCAATTTAAAATAGGGGATATGGACGACCGTTTTGCCATTGCACCTGTACCCATGGCTCCGGCTTTTAAGATCGAATTTCCTGAGGTGGAGTCCTTTGCGCGGTTCGCACCTGTTGAAGATCTGCTTATCCGTACCGGTAATAATGAATATTATGAAAACAATTTCTACTACGCTGATTCAACGGTATTCGATATTTTCACCCATCGCTTCATCATGGGTTCACCCGAAAAAGCCCTCACCGAAATAAACTCAGTGGTGCTAACCGAAAGCATTGCCAGAAAATATTTTGGCAATGAGAACCCGATAGGCGAAATCCTGCAAACCGGGATTGGCCATCCGTTAAAAGTAACTGCAGTGATCAGCGATTTGCCGGAGAACAGCCACATGCCTTACGAAGCACTCATGTCGCTGGCTTCGGCTGCAAGAGGCGACATTGAAAGTTTCAACAGTTTTGAAGCACCCGCTTTCTGGAATATTGGCGTATTTAGTTTCGTTTTATTAAACGAAAATGCCTCGCCTTCAGCGATTCTTGCAAAGTTTCAGCCATTCTACGAAAAATACATGAAATCGCTTGGCGATCAGATTAATGCTTCTTTTCTTCCCGGTCTTACTCCCCTGGCCGACATCCACCTGAACAGCACCTACAAAGCCGATTTGCCCACCGGAAATATGGACTATTTATATATCTTTATGGCCGTTGCCCTCTTCATTCTTTTATTGGCTTCGATCAATTACATGAACATGGCAACAGCCAGGTCGGCACGCAGGGCAAGGGAGGTCGGTGTAAGAAAAGTAGTCGGTGCACACCGTGGACAACTGATCCTTCAATTCCTCAGCGAATCGGTTTTGCTTGTACTAATTTCGTTGTTAATTGCCCTGGCACTAGTACAGTTTTTATTACCAGGGTTTAATGATTTATCGGGCAAATCACTCGATTTTAGTCTGATTATGCAACCTGCCTTTCTTTCGGTTTTGGTAACCATCGCCCTTACAGTTGGGCTTATTTCGGGACTTTATCCTGCGTTTTATCTGTCTTCATTTATCCCTGTGAATGTGCTGAAAGGAACTTCTGCATCGGGTGGAAAAAAAAGTGGACGGTTGCGCAGATTACTGGTGGTGTTTCAGTTCTGGATTGCTTTTGTGTTGATAATTGGAACCCTGGTGGTGAATGATCAGCTGCGGTTTTTGAAAGAGAAAGATCTCGGTTTCGACCAGAACAACCTTGTGGTATTGCAGTTGCAGGACACTGCTTTTCGCAACAGGGTAAGCCCTTTCAAAGAAGCACTGCTGTCGCACTCATCCATCGAAGGGGTAACCAATGCAACCGGGGTTCCAGGCATGACAAGCGTAATTACGGTGATGCGGATCGAAACAGAACAAGGTTGGGAAGAACAAACAATCATGTGGGCACAAACTGATTTCGATTATTTGAAAGTGCTTGGCATCGAACTTGTTGCCGGCCGCGACTTTGATCAATCCATGAGCACCGATAAGGAGGAAGCAGTGATTATCAATGAGGCACTGGCTCGTAAATATGGCTGGATGGATAACCCAATCGGCAAAAAGATCCATTTTAATTTTGAACTTGATGGAACAGGTGGCCGTATATTGAAAGTGATTGGGGTGGCAAAGGATTTTCATGTGAATTCACTGCACAATGTGATTGAGCCTTTTCTCATGATGATTTCTCCATCACCCCGTCAACTGCTTACCATCAGAGTAAAGGATAATGAACTCACCAAAGCTTTGTCGCACATTGGCGAACAATGGAATAGCTTTGCATCGGGTAAACCTTTCGACTACAAAATCCTATCCACGCGCCTTTCGGATCAGTATGAAAGCGAAAGAAAAATCAGTGTGATTTTTGCGCTGGCTGCTCTACTCACCATCTTTATCGCCTTGCTTGGTTTACTGGGACTCTCGTCCTTTGTTGCCGAACAGAAGACGAAAGAAATTGGAATCAGAAAAGTACTTGGTGCTTCAACAATTTCCCTGTTGAATCTGTTGACAAGGGAATTTGCCCTGTTGATTGTGATTGCTTTCGTCCTGGCCGTTCCGTTTGCCTGGTGGAGACTGACTGTCTGGCTCGAATCCACATTTATTTACCATACAAGCATTCAGCCTTCTGCATTTTTACTTGCAGGGTTACTGGCCTCGCTGGCCGGAATAATGACCATCAGTTTTCATTTGGTGAAAGTGGTGCTTGCCAACCCGGTCGAGTCAATCAAGTACGAATAAGAGTCAGTTTGATTTAATTTTATAATCCCGCGAGGGATTCAATGTGGGTAGGAAATCGATAAATTGTAATGATCTAGTCCCGTACGGGACGAAAGGGTCTATCAATAATATGCCTTCTACCCACATATAATGCCTCCGCCAAATTGATTTTATAAAATTAAACAGCTTCAAAGTCATCAGGAGGCACACGTATATCGGCCAATACCGATCCTGAGTGGAAACCATCAAATAAAATGAAATATCAGCTGGAAGTACTATACAAAAAAAAGTGTTTATGGGAAGTCGCTATTCGCTGTAAATGTTCGCCATCAACACTTCACCCACCATCTTAAGTGTTTTTGGGTCAATTTGTTCCATGTTGTCTTGCACTGTATGCCAATGCTCAAAAAATGAGCCGTTTGAACTTTCGGTGTCCAGGTGGATGATGTTGATCATGGGGATTCCGGCGATGCGGTTCACAGGTATATGATCGTCGCTGATTGGAGGGCCGGGCCTGTTCACGAAGTAATCACCATAGCCAAGGGTATAAGCCGTGCGCCATACCTTGTCGAGTACCCATGAGGCATATTGCTGCGAATAGTATTCGCGTGGAAAAACAGCCCCTTTTGCCCCTACCATATCGAGCAATATGCCATACTGCGCATGATAACCGGCCTGATGGGGATTACGCGACCAATGCTGAGCCCCCAACGCCCAGTAAGCTTCATCGTTACCGCTTCTCATGTCAGTAGGGGGACCATAATCTTCCAGATCGAAAAAAATGATGTCGATTCCCAACCCCTCATTCAGCGGGTTTGATTGGATCAGCCTGGCTGCTTCGAGCAATACACCAACACCACTTGCCCCGTCATTTGCACCATCAAACTGAGCCCTGCGGTTGGCAGGGTCTGCATCGTGGTCAGCAAATGGCCTTGTGTCCCAGTGGGCAGCAAGTAAAATGCGCTTCCGGGCCAATGGATTGAATATGCCAATGATATTTTTCCCATCAAGGGTATTTCTGTTGTAAATCCGTGTTCTGAATGACTGAACAATAATTGTATCTGTATATCCGCCAAGCTTATCGATCAGCCAATCAGCACATTGGCCGTGTATGTCTGTTCCCGGAATCCGGGGGCCAAAGGCAACCTGGCTGGCAACATAATGATAGGCTGAATCAGCGTTGAAAGGCGGAGATGCCTTTTTTGTGGCTGATTGACTGGTTTCGTTTTCTCTGGCAATCTTTTGTGTGTTTCCACCGCAGCCTGATAATATCAGCAGACAGGAAAGAAAAAAAACAGCCAGTTTATTTGTTTGATGCATAGTGGGTCATTTGATGCGACAAAAGTACAATTCAACACAATATCAATTAAATTATTATCCGGACAATTTTGTATTTCCGTGGATACGTCTGAGTGGTTTACAAAAAATGAATCCACCTACTTCCACTTCACAAGATCGCCCCTGAGTGGATTTCTCATGCCTGCTGGAACAGAATCGCTGATCGCTTCGATAAGCAGTTGAATGAGTCGTCTTTTAACATAATTCCTTGAATAACAAACACTCACTTCCCTCACAGGAGTTAAATCACGAAACGGGAACACATTCTTGCGTTGTTGTTCATTGAGGGTTTTGGCAGCCAACTCGGGTATAATCGTAAATCCACCTTCGATATCTATTACCCGGATGAGGGTCTCGATAGAGCCCCCCAGCAGCTCAAATGGAAGTTCCTGCCTGTTGTGTGTTGGCAGGGAACACAGGTTTACTACCTGGCTTCTGAAACAATGTCCATCGCTCAATAGCCAGATATCAGGTTTTTCAACATCCTTTACCACTATATTTTCCTGCTGGTGAAGCACATGCGATGAGTGGGCATAGACAAGCATTTCTTCGTAAAAAACGGGCTGTTCGATAATCGAAGCGTCGTTGAAAGGGGTTACAAAGATGCCGGCATCGAGCAAGCCCGATTGAAGTTTGCCTGCAATGGATTCGGTTAGCAGTTCTTCAAACATAAGGCTTACTCCCGGATAGTTGCGCTTGAACGAACCAGCAAACATCGGCAACATATAAGGGGCAAGTGTTGGGATGATACCCACCCTGAGCTCACCCGTTACATCTTTTAAGTAATGCTTTGCAATGTCGTGCAATCTGCCTGCACCGGCAAGAACTTCCCTGGCTTGTTCAATGATCAGAAAACCAATATCTGTGGGAATAACCGGTTGCCTGGACCTGTCAAAAACTTTTACGCCCAGATCATCTTCCAGTTTTTTAACCTGCATGCTCAGGGTAGGCTGTGTTACATGACAATGTTCGGCTGCCTGGGCAAAATGACGGTACGTATCAATCGCAACAATATATTCCAGTTGAATCAGGCTGACCATAAGGTTTTTTTTGCAAATATAGATTTTATCTATGGGATGGTAAAAACAATCGATTTGACAAGTGTGGTTTATTTGTTTAACTTTCTCCTAAAAATCCTTATCCAAATTATATCCGCTTTCGGTGAGCGAGTTTCTCCTTCGGGTTTGACAGTCCACTCGGACAGCATTAACTCATGTCTGTGTTCTTAGAATCTGCAAACGTGCAGATTATTTGCATTGGTCTATTTGTGGACGGGGTTTTATCCACCACAAAGTTACCCGACCTTTACGCTAATTTTAGTTAAGTATTTTTTCCAATCGTTCCAACTCTTTCTTATGGTATATTACTTGTTGTTGAACCTTCTCTGTCTGTGGAACTATGAGTAAACTTGAGTTATAGCACTCTGTTTTATTTAAAACATTAAAGATCACGACACCTATTTTTCTGGCTATGGCAACAAGTGCTTTCTTACGTGGTTTTCGAATACAAAGCCTGTTGAACTTTTCCTTGAAGTAGGAATTTTTTGTTCGCGATGCAGCCCATGCCACTTGCACTAAAATAGTGCGCAAATACTTATTTCCTTTGGTTGTTGCGGTACTCTTAAATTTTCCGGCACTTTCATCATTTCTTGGACGCAATCCCGTCCAGCCAATAAATTTCCCACTATTTTCAAAGGCTTTCATATCTGCTCCTGTTTCGGCAATAATTATCATGGCTGATATTTCACTAATTCCCGGTATGGTCTGTAGCAACTCAAATTCTTTGGAATAATGTAACTTACATAGTTCAGCCATTTTTGATAAACAGCGATCGCTTTGCATGACCAACAGGTCATATTCCTCCAATGCTTGCTCTAAAACAAAACGATGCTGTGGCATGACAAATCCTGTGAGAGATTCGATCACCTTCTCTCTGCCTTGCCTTTTGATAATCCGGCCATGAATATGTTTTACTAATTCCAGTGGGTTATCTTCACCTTGAATGGTTTGCTCAATGATACGGCGAACACTCATGGCAGAGATTCTGCTTACAAGGCTTGTAATGCGTATCCCACAAATCTCCAGAGTGCGCTCAATTTCTTGCAAAACTGAGGTCAGCTTTTGTTGCAGCCTTACATACTTTCGACTGTAAGTTCTAAGCTCTCTTATTTGCTGACAGGGTATCAGACTCCCACGTAGTAATCCTTTGTGAAGTAAAGCTGCAATCCATTGGGCATCTTTTACATCACTCTTTCTGCCGGGCATCTGTTTGATGAGGTATGGGTTGACCAACATTAGGGAAAAACCCATTTCTTCTAAAATATTCCACACGGGAATCCAATAAATCCCCGTGCTTTCAATGGCAACTTCCTGAACACCTTCTGTTTGAAGATGCTCTCCAAGAGAATAAACAGAAACTGTTGTGGTTGTAAATTCTTTGACTTCACTTTGCAGTTTCCCGTCATAAATGCCACAAAATACTGTATCTTTGTGTACATCGAGTCCAGCGGTCTTTTTCATAATTCATTGTAATTAAGTTAAATATTACGCTAAATTAATATTGTGCTTCGAGCACGTCAAGCGTTTGCAGACCCTGGATTCGATTTTTATTCGTCTGTGTGTAAACGGGCGTTTTCATGTATATTTGTTGATCATTTAGAAAAAAATCAAATTAAATATTAAACGTTATGAAGAAAAATTTGAATGCTATTGGCCTGGATCAGCAAAAATCAAAAGATCTGGCTGTAAAATTAAACGACCTGCTTGCAAACTTCTCTGTATTCTATATGAATGTCAGGGGCTTTCACTGGAATATCAAAGGGGAAAAGTTTTTTGAGCTACACCTCAAATTCGAAGAAGTGTACAACGACCTTCAACTGAAAATTGATGAAATTGCTGAGCGTATTCTTACTCTTGGGCACACTCCGGTGCATGCTTACAGCATCTATCATGACTTGTCTGCAATCAAGGAAGTGAAAAATGTGTCTGAAGGACGTATTGGGGTGAATCATCTGCTCGAAGGGCTTAAGGTGCTGATCACCAAGGAGCGTGAAATCCTCAGCATTGCCGGCGAAATCGACGATGAAGGAACCAACGCCCTCATGAGTGACTATATCCGTGAACAGGAAAAAACGGTGTGGATGTTATCATCCTGGATGGGACAATAGTTCCCGCAGATTTAATTAAATAAGGGCCGGAACCAACAATTCCGGCTTTTTTTGCGTTTATGCCCAAAAGAATGATTATGTCCGACCGAAAACCCAACCTCCTCATACACGAGTCGAGCCCCTACCTGTTGCAACATGCCTATAATCCTGTTGACTGGCATCCATGGAACAGCGAAACGCTGGAACTTGCCCGGCAGCAAAACAAAATGATGCTGATTAGCATTGGCTATTCTTCCTGCCACTGGTGTCATGTGATGGAGCACGAGTCGTTCGAAAACAATGAAGTTGCCGAAACGATGAACAAACATTTCATCTGCATCAAAGTAGACCGCGAAGAACGACCCGATGTAGACCATTTGTTCATGGATGCAGTTCATCTTTTGGGGCAGCGCGGTGGCTGGCCGCTCAATTGTGTTGCCTTGCCTGATGGAAGACCTGTTTGGGGAGGCACCTATTTCAGGCGCGACCAATGGATGGGCATATTGTTGCAGATCGCCGAACTGTTCGACAAACAACCGGAAGCGCTTATCGAACAGGCAGAGCAACTCACCCAGAGCCTTAAGGAAAACAGGATAATGAAGTCAGACAAATCGTGGGAAGACACGGATGACGCGCTGTTGCGAAAAATGATGGCGTCATTTGCCGGAAATTTTGACCTGAAAAATGGTGGAAGTAAGGGCGCTCCGAAATTTCCACTTCCTGATAACCTGCTCTTTCAGCTACTTGCCGGCAATGTTTTCACCAACAGCGTGATGACTGACCATGTCCGGCTCACACTCACCCGCATGGCTGTGGGGGGCATTTATGACCAGCTTGCCGGAGGATTTGCACGCTATTCGGTTGACGACCGCTGGCATATACCTCATTTTGAAAAAATGCTTTACGACAACGCTCAGCTGATTACCCTTTATGCTGAAGCTTACCGGCAGTTTCAAGACCCTCTGTTCGCAGAAGTCTGCCAACAGACCATACAGTTTTTGCAAACAGACATGAGAGGACCCGAAGGAGGTTATTATGCTGCTATTGATGCAGATAGCGAAGGTGTCGAAGGAAAGTACTATGTGTGGACCCGTGATGAGTTCAACGAAGTTCTGGGCGACGATGCGCCTTTGGTAACAGCATTTTTTGGGATAGATGGTGATGCACATTGGGAAGATGGTCTGAATGTACTTGTGTTGCCAAAAAGTGTGACTGAGTTCAGCCTGGAAAATGGACTTGATGCGGCAAATTTTGCGGTGAAACTGAAACATGCCCGACAACTGCTGTTGTCAAAACGCAAAACACGTATCCCGCCACAGCTCGATGATAAGCGTTTGTGCTCATGGAATGTATTGATGATATCGGCACTTTGCCATGCCCATATTGTTTTCGATGATCCTGCAATGCTCGCACAAGCGAAACAAACGGCAAATTTTGTTTTGTCAGCCATGCGACAACCCGATGGGGGATTATGGCGCAGCTGGAAAGATGGCAGGGCCAGTGTGCCCGCTTTTCTGGACGATTACAGTTTGTTGATCAATGCCCTTATTCAACTTCATCAAAGTAGTCAGGAGGAGGAGTACCTTGTGCAGGCGAAAATGCTTGCTGACTATGTTCTGGATCATTTTTCCGAATCCGGACAACCCATGTTCGGATTTGCTGAGAGCAGTCAGACTGAATTGGTTGTACCGCCTACAGAATCATATGATAACGTTATGCCATCATCCAATGCAGCCATGTGCATGGCACTGGTGAAGCTGGGGATGTTATTCGGGTTAAGCCACTACATCAGTCGCGCGGAAGCCATGCTTTTTCAGGTGAAACCAATGATGGCAGGCTATCCCGGAGGGTTTTCGCATTGGGCACAGGCCCTTATGATGATCAATGGACAGAAACTATTGGTGATCAGAGGACCGTTTTACAAAGAAGCGGCAGTTCAGGCAAGAAGAAAACTGGGGCTGCTAACATTGGTAGCAGCAGCCGATAAGAAATCGCTGATTCCGGCAGTTCAGGCCAAATCCGACACAGGAAAGCTGCAATACTGGTATTGTGATCACAGTGGTTGTCTGATGCCGGCAGCTTCATTCGGTGAGTTGCAGATGATGATAAATCAGGAAACATCGTAAAAGCATCAATAATAATGTGTGCTTTGAACGCTTGGCGCGGGAACCATTCGGGCACAAAACGGGTTGAAATAAGCTATGAAAGCCGGATAAATCAGTCGTCCGACATCTCACTCAACTTTTGCCTGTAGGAGGAGAACACATTGGCTCGTGAGATGTAGCCCACATAAAGCCCATCCTTCAGCACAGGGATGTTATATTTGCCCGAATCATTGAACTTTGATGCAACCTCCTCCATCGAATCATCGGGATTAATGATAAATGTGGGACTTACCATCAGATTTTCAACAGATGTCTGGTATAAATCCCTGTCGAACATGATGTTGCGGATATCGTCGAGCAGGATATGGCCAAGAAATGTTTGGGTGCTGTCCACAACCGGAAAAATATTTCTTTTTGAAAGGGCAATAACCTTCACCAGTTCTTCCATGGTGTAATCGGGAGGGATGATGCTGAAATCTGTTTCGATCAGCTTACTCACTTTCATCATGTTAAGCACATTACGGTCTTTGTTGTGTGTGAGCAGTTCGCCCCGACGGGCAAGCTGGTATGTGTACACTGAATTTTTCTGAAAGATTTTCATCGTAGCGAACGAAATGGTCGAAACGACCATTAATGGAACAAAGAGTTCGTATCCCTGGGTAATTTCGGCAATCAGAAAGATGCCTGTTAAGGGTGCATGCAGTATTCCGGCAATCATCCCTGCCATGCCTACCATGGCAAATTTGCTTGGGTTGAGTTCCCCGAGCTCGAAATGATTGGTCGTTACAGCAAAAAATAGTCCGGTAAATGCGCCCATAAACAGTGCAGGAGCAAAAATGCCACCTACGCCTCCGGCACCAAAAGTTACCGAAGTAGCAATGGCCTTGAACATAATAACTGCCAGAAAGAGTAAAAAAACCACCCATCCGGTTTCACGGTATGGAAAGAAAATACTGTTGCTGAAAAGATCATCATAGTTGCCTTGAAGGCTGTTGTTAATCACTTCATATCCCTCGCCATAAAGCGAAGGGAAAAGAAAGATCAGAAGCCCCAGCGTAATACTCCCAACCAAAAATCTGATCCGCCAGTCATTGATGCGTTCAAAAAATTGCTCCGTAAAAATGGAAACCCGGGTGAAGTAAACGGAAAGCAACCCGGCCAGGATTCCCAGTATTGCATAATATGGGGTGTTCGACAAGATGAATGGGTCGTGCAGATAAACCGGATACATCACTGCTTTCCCCAGCACGAAATAGGAGGTAATAACAGCAGTTGACGACGCGATAAGCAAAGGCACAACGGATGCCATGGTGAGATCGATCATGATCACTTCTATGGCAAAGACGATACCGGCAATTGGCGATTGAAAAATTGCTGCCATGGCTGCTGCACTGGCCAGACTGATCATCAGGGTGATTTGTTTATAGTTGAGCCTGAGTGTCTGGCCCAGATTCGATCCGATGGCGGCACCGGTTGACACTGTCGGGCCTTCGAGCCCCACCGACCCGCCAAAGCCTACTGTCAGAGCACTCGATATGATGGCAGTAAACATATTGTGCTTCTTGATGATGCCGTTTTTTCGCGAAATGGAATACAACACCCCCGGAATCCCATGGCCGGGCTCCTGTCTGATGATGAAACGCATAAAAATGACCGCGAGCAATATGCCAATGGCCGGATAAACCATATACAAAATATTGGCATATTGACCCGAAAAACTGCTCGTAAGCAGTTCCTTAATGGAGTGGGCTGCATTTTTAATAACAATGGCCGACAAAGCCGCAAGAATTCCCACAACAACACTTAAAATAAGCATATACTGCTTGTCGTTGAGGTTGTTTGTTCGCCACCGGATAAAGCGTTTGAGTCGTTTTTGCATCATAGATTGAAAGCCCTGTTGAATGCGAACTATGGTTGTTTGGCATTGCGAATGTAATCTTTTTGCGAAAATAATGGCACGCTTATGCTTTGATTTTCTAATTTTAGCCAAAATATAACGTCGAATTGTATGCGGATCATTACCTATAACGTAAACGGAATCAGGGCAGCGCTCAACAAAGATTTTCTGGGATGGCTCGAATCTGCCCAACCTGATGTGCTTTGTCTGCAGGAAATCAAGGCAACGACCGACCAGATACCGGTTGAGGGATTTGAAAAGCTGGGTTACCATCATTATTGGTTCCCTGCTCAAAAGAAAGGGTATAGCGGAGTAGCCCTGCTCACCCGCATCAGGCCCGACGATATTGAAGCAGGTATGGGTATCAGCAGGTATGATGACGAGGGCCGATTCATCAGAGCCGATTTCGGTGATGTTTCGGTGGTAAGTGTTTATCACCCTTCGGGTAGCAGTGGCGACGAACGCCAGGCTTTTAAGATGGAATGGCTTAGCGATTTTGAAAATTATGTCCAGCAATTGCGCACGAAACGCCCAAAGTTGATCCTGTCGGGCGATTACAACATCTGTCATCAGCCTATCGACATTCACGACCCTGTTCGAAATGCCACCGTATCGGGATTCCTTCCGGAAGAAAGGGAATGGATGACGCATTTCTTAAGCCTGGGATATGTGGATACCTTCAGACAATTGAATAAGGAGCCTCATCAATACACCTGGTGGAGTTACCGGGCCAATGCAAGAGCCAATAACAAAGGCTGGCGCATTGATTATAATATGGTTACCGAAAATTTGTTGCCTCAGTTACGCGCTGTACGAATACTATCCGATGTGGTACATTCTGATCACTGCCCGGCACTACTCGAAATCGGCTAAACCTGAACTTGTCGCCATTACCAATTTGATTCTTCTGGTCAAATGATTATAAAAAAGGAGGCTGTCTCGAATTGTGTTTTATCAAATAGCTTAAAAAAAGCGACCGGTAGGTCGATCAAGTAGCCTATCATAAAGATTGATAAACTGTGTAATCTCAACCTGCCGGTCAACTCACTTTATATAGCTAAGAATATTCATTGCAATATCTTAGCCGGTTATTGAATAGATTGGGAAAGGTCAAATGTGGCCGGTGAATTATGCTTCAGCCTTTTTGCCACTGCCGAGTATCCAGCCGATAACCCCACCGGTAATTCCGCCCATTACCGACACGACAATCACATCTACCACCAGTGCAACAGGAGTATAGATATTCATCGAGGAATAGAACATCAGATCAAATGATAGCCCGATCAGGAATGTAATAAATAGCCCTGCAGTGAATCCCTTTGCGAAACTTTTCTTGTTGGCCCAGTGATCAAGAATAAAGGCAAGAAAGAAAGCCATCACCAGATTGCTCAGGAACATGAAAATTAAATCGGGCATTTCTTTCATCAGGCCTTCGTATTGAATGGAATTGTTGGTAAAGAAATCCATTAACAATATTCCATATAATACCCAACCAAGTAGGAAATAAAGAACCGCACCTGCAAGGGTTGCAATAATCAATTTTGAATGAATCATATTGAAAAGGTTTTGGTGAAACAATAAAAAAAACTGGCGAAAAGTAATAAAACCGAAGGGGTTTGTCAAGCTTTTTTTTAAACAGCTCCTGCATGGTCATTCTTTACTGGCTAAGGCGGATAACTTCATCGTCGAAATTGTCATACATTTGCATTCCCAAGTCAACTATTTTAACCATGATCGAAGCAATTCAGCATGAGTTTCAGCGACCTTTCGGCAACCCCGTTCTGGTGTTCTCGATCATCCTGCTAGTTATCCTGCTTTCGCCCATTGTTCTCAAAAAACTCCGGATACCGGGTATTATTGGTTTGATCATTTCCGGAGTGGTGATTGGTCCTCACGCTCTGAACCTGATTGAAAAGAATTCGGCTGTCGATTTGTTTTCAACAATTGGCTTATTGTATATCATGTTTATTGCCGGTCTCGAACTCGACCTGAATGAGTTCCGGAAAAACAGAAATAAAAGTCTTGTTTTTGGCACACTGACTTTTATTCTTCCATTATTTATCGGGTTCCTCGTATGTTTTTATCTGCTCGAATTCGATATTTGGGCGAGCCTTCTCACGGCAAGTATGTTCAGCACACACACCCTGGTGGCTTATCCTATTGTGAGTAAACTTGGGGTAGCCAAGAACAGGGCAGTAGCCATCACAGTGGGGGGTACAATTCTTACGGATACGGCTGTATTGTTAATGCTTGCCGTGATTATGAACTCAAGTGAAGGAACAATCGGTCCGGCTTTCTGGGTAAGTCTTTTGCTCTCTTTGCTTGTTTTTACTGTTGTCATGTTTTATGTAATTCCCAAATTATCTTCCTGGTTTTTTAGCAAACTTGAAAGCGAAAGGCATTCACATTATATTTTTGTTCTGCTGATTGTTTTTGTAGCAGCATTCATGGCCGAACTGGCAGGTGTTGAACCGATTATCGGGGCATTTGTGTCAGGTCTGGTGCTTAATAGGCTTATCCCTCACACTTCGGTCCTGATGAACAGAATCGAATTTATTGGAAACTCGTTGTTTATCCCGTTTTTTTTGATCAGTGTCGGCATGTTGGTCGATCTGAGCGTTTTGGTTAAAGGGCCAATGGCTTTGATTATTGCTGGCACGTTAACTGCAGTTGCTTTACTTGGCAAATGGATGGCAGCAATAGCAACCCGCATGATATACCGGTTTACAAGAGATGAAGGTAACCTGATCTTTGGTCTTAGCAGTTCGCATGCTGCTGCAACACTTGCGGTAATTTTAGTCGGGTATAAAGCGGGGCTGCTTGATGAAAACATCTTAAACGGCACCATCATCCTGATTTTGGTGACATGTGTGGTGGCATCATTTGTTACAGAGAAAAGCGGCAAGGCAATTGCCTTGTCAAACGAATCGGGGCTTTTGGCACAAATCGGCGAACACCAACATCAGAAGGAGCAGATACTCATGCCCGTGGCCAATATGCAAAATTTCACCAAGTTATTGGAATTTAGCATGATGATTAGTGCCAGACGAATGAATCAACCCATCATGGTGCTATCCGTTGTGCCAAACAATGAGGAAGCCGAAACAAATATCCTTAAGGCGCGCAATATGCTGAAAACCATTGCACAGGAAGCCCTGGCTTCAGAAACACTTGTCAACATTATGGCCACCATCGATCACAATGCTTCCAGTGGAATAGCGCGAACCTCCAGGGAAATAGGTGCAAGCACTATCATTATGGGATGGCCTCAGCGACAGGGCATTATAGGTAAACTAATTGGCGATGGGCTCGATAGCATTGTTCAGAACACCAACAAAACAACGTTTTTTTGTCATTTTGTAAAGCCCATTGCAAACCACAAACGATTACTCATCATGGTTCCTCCCATGGCCGAAATGGAACAGGGATTCAGTCAGTGGGTAACTAAAATGAATACATTGGCTGTTGAATTGAGTGCCAGCTTGTTATATTATTGTGCGCCATTAAGCCAGCAGTCTATCAATCAATGCATTGATAAATTGAAACTGTCGGCCTCTGTGCATTTTAAAAGTATTGAAGAATGGGAGCAACTGATAAAAAAAGAGAGTGAACAAAGCGCCGACGACATTCTGGTGATGGTTTCATCGCGGAAGGGTGCAGTGTCCTATAGCAACCAACTTGATAACCTTGCCGATCGCATCGAAAAACGCTTCTCAGCCAATAGCCGCATAATCCTTTTCCCTGAACAGCATAAGGTGGACTATGTAAACGATCGGTATAAGGAACTGGATGGTGAGCCACTCGCACGCGGTATCGAAACCGTTCAGCGGATTGGTAAGGGGGTGAGCAGTTTCTTCAGGAAAACAGAGTAAATTGTATAAGGGATGTTTACTTAAAATTATATAGATATGACACGACATATTATGTTGATTCTGATTGGTTCGCGCCAGGATGCAGCCGAGAAAGTTCAGAAAATCCTCACAGGATGGGGTTGTTTTATCAAAACCCGGCTCGGACTGCACGATGATGTGTTGGAAAACTGTACCCAATCGGGGCTTATTTTTCTTGAGTTAACGGGCGATCTTGTTCAGATGCAGGAAATTGAGCGAAAACTGAATCTGATCAAATCAGTTGACGCCAGACTGATCAGCCTGAACACGGACTGATTATTACCGTGAGGGTAAGTTTTGTTGCAGCCACGGGTTAACCGGATAAGGCTGTGGAGAGCAATTGGACGAATTTGTGCACTTTTGCATTTTAAACACCCGCTTTGAATCGTTTTCTTGATATCCGACCGTATTTCAACCGAATGGGCTTTGCCTTCAGGGCTCTGGAAAGCAGAAATTTCCGCTTATTTTTCTACAGCGGTATGGCATCGCTTATTGGGACATGGATTCAGAACCTGGCTTTGGGCTGGCTGGTTTACCGGCTTACCGATTCAGCATTTTACCTTGGTCTGGTTGGCTTTGCCGGTCAGATTCCCGCTTTGTTTCTTTCGCCTATTGCAGGGGTTTATGCCGATCGTGTTAACCGGCGTAAAATGCTCATCATCACTCAGACCATTCCCATGTTGCTGGCTTTCCTGCTCGCCGGACTTGTTTACACCGATCAGATTCACATCGGACTGCTCATGGTAATTGTTGTGATCAATGGTGTGGCCATTTCTTTTGATACGCCCTTTCGGCATGCCTTCCTGCTCGAAATGATCGGCGATAGAAAATTACTCACCAATGCTGTGGCACTGAACTCCACCCTGGTTAATACAGCCCGGTTTATTGGACCTACCATTGGTGGATTTCTGATTGCTTTTGCTGGTGAGGCATTTTGTTTCCTGGTCAACGGGATCAGCTTCACGGGCGTGATCATTGCACTGATGTCGATGCGCGTGGCAAAAACAAAGCTCGTTAAACCAGGCGGAACCATTCTGATGCAGCTCAGAGAAGGTGTTTTGTATACCTACCGTTTCAAACCGGTTCGTTACATGATTTTGCTGGTAATTACGACCAGTGTGTTTGGCTTGCCTTTTCAGGCATTTCTGCCGGTTTTTGCGCGCGATGTGCTGGCAGGCAATTCTCAGATGCTCGGATTGCTTACGGGTGCTATTGGAGCAGGCGCCCTCACAGGAGCTTTCTACCTCGCTACCCGGCGAAGCTTATTCGGTTTGCCACAGCTTATCAGATTTACGGCATTTCTTTTTGCACTCGGTCTGATGGCTTTCAGCCTCTCTGAGTACCCCTGGCTTTCCCTTTCCCTGCTTTATTTTACCGGCTTTGGCATGATCGTGCAGTTTGCAGCCACCAACACCTTGCTGCAAACCGTGGTTGAAGAAGACAAACGAGGACGGGTACTGTCGTTCTATAGCATGTCTTTTATGGGGTTTACACCACTGGGTAGCTTGCTTTTAGGTGTTTTGGCCGAAAAGATTACTGTCCCTTATACCATTTTGTTATCAGCGTTGATGTGTCTCGGGGCTGCATTTCTGTTTTCGCGAAAAACATCTTTTATCCGCAAAGAACTCAAGCTTATACAATAATTCTATATCCGAATCTTTCATGTTTGATTCTTTTTTATGGACTTTCAAACACTTGTCGGGATTAATCTACCACTTATTGCACCTGTTTTTAAACCAATCATGCTTACCTTTGTTATTACAAAATGACATCGATGAGCAAAAACATTTTTGGTGAGAAGTTAATTCCATGCAGCAATAATCCATTAACCGGATTCTACCGCGATGGTGATTGCCGAAGCGGCCCCGACGACAGGGGAATGCACACAGTTTGTGCCGTGATGACGGATGAGTTCCTGACTTATTCCAAAATGATGGGAAACGATTTGTCGACCCCTAGGCCCGAATTTTCGTTTCCTGGTCTCAAGGCAGGCGATCACTGGTGTTTGTGCGCCTTACGATGGGTGCAGGCATGGCATGATGGGAAGGCCCCCTGGGTGATTCCAGAGGCCACCAACGAACGAACACTGGAAGTGATCGACCTGCACGAACTGGTTCGGTTTGCCTGGAAGAATAACCAATCTGAAAAGCAGGAACAAGCATGAAGGGGAGTCAGGCAATTATTATTGGTGCCGGAATAGCCGGTCTGGCAGCTTCTGTCAGGTTGAAAATAAAGGGATATAATGTGTTGGTCATCGAGGCCAATGAATACCCTGGCGGAAAACTCAGCTCATTTGAACAACATGGCTATCGCTTCGACGCAGGCCCATCGCTGTTCACTATGCCCGAATATGTTGACGATCTTTTCCGGATTGCCGGTCGGAAACCCGGGGAACATTTCAGGTATATCCGTAAAGAGGAATCCTGCCGCTATTTTTGGAACGATGGCACACAAATCACCGCCCATGCCGATATGGGTGATTTTGCCGCAGAGGTTAGGCAAAAACTGGGAATAGACGAGTCGATAGTTCTCAAAAAACTGAGCAAAAGCAGGAGAATGTTTGAACTTGCCGGACGCATTTTCATGGAAAAGCCATTGCACAAAGCCAAAACCTGGTTAAGCTACGATGTGTTGAGGGCGTTTTTCCAACTAAACAAGCTGGGAATTAACTCTACCATGCATAAAGATAACCAGGCCTTGTTGATTCACCCAAAGCTGGTTCAACTTTTCGATCGCTATGCAACTTACAACGGCTCAGACCCTTATCGGGCTCCCGGAGTTTTAAACATGATTCCGCATCTGGAGCATGGTATTGGCACCTATATGCCTGTAAATGGGATGCACGACATTACCACAAGCATTTTTAATCTGGCCATGGAACTTGGCGTTGAGTTCAGGTTTGGCGAGAGGGTTGACGCAATTATGGTGAAAGATGGGCTATCGACAGGAGTCAAAACTTCCAAGCAACATTACAATGCGACTGTCGTCTTATCGAATATGGATGTTACACCAACTTACCGCAAGCTTTTGCCCTCGCAAAAGGCTCCTGAAAAAATCCTGAGTCAGGAGCGATCGAGTTCGGCGCTCATCTTTTATTGGGGAATACGCCGGTCATTTCCCCAACTTGGTTTGCACAACATATTCTTTAGCAACGATTATGCTGCAGAATTCAGGGATATTTTTGCCGGTAGAGTTCCATCACCCGATCCAACAGTTTACGTCAATATTACTGCAAAGGATGTCCGTTCCGATGCCCCCGAAGGTTGCGAAAACTGGTTCGTAATGGTCAATGTGCCGGGAAATAATGGTCAGGATTGGGAAAAACTGATTCCACAATACCGCGAAATTGTTCTAAAAAAACTGACCCCATTGTTGGGGTTCAATCCAGGCAGTGTCATCGAAACAGAAAGCACATTGAGCCCGGTAGATATTGAGCGTAAAACCTCTTCGATGGGAGGTTCACTCTACGGGGCAAGCTCAAACAACCGTTTTGCTGCATTTCTGCGCCATCGAAATGAAAGTAGTCGTATTAAAGGACTCTATTTTTGCGGAGGCAGTGTTCATCCGGGAGGTGGCATCCCCTTATGTCTTTTATCGGCTAAGATTGTATCTGAATTAATACCCAACCCATCATGAAATGGATGAACGATAGGTTTAACCATAGCCTTTTTCTGTTAGTTGTAATCTATGCTGTTGGTATAGTGACAACTCTGGCAGGCTATGCCGACAACCTGATGAAACTTACGGCTTATAACCTGCTTTTTGCAACAGCCTTATTGATTTACAATGCTAAAGCAACGAACAATGCATATGTGCTATGGTTCCTGCTTATTGGGCTTAGTGGTTACCTGATTGAGCTGGCTGGAATTCTGACAGGCTTGATTTTTGGTGAATATGCATATGGCGACGGACTTGGGATTAAACTTTTTGATGTCCCCCTGATGATTGGGGTAAACTGGTCTGTCCTTGTTTTTGCTTCAGCTGCATTGGTTGATAAGATAAAAATCAGGATATGGATGAAAGCCGCGTTGGCTGCCACAATGATGGTGTTATATGATTTTCTGCTCGAACCCGTGGCCATTCGCTTCGATTTCTGGACATGGAGCGGAACGGATGTCCCTGTTCAAAATTATATCGCATGGTGGATTATTGCATTTTTTATGCTGCTGGGTGTGATAAGCCGCGTAAAACCACTCGAGAACAAAATTGCAGGCTTTGTTATCGGGATTCAGACACTGTTTTTTGCCATATTAATTATTAAGGAAGGTCTCAACATATTTTAACAAACGACCAATATGAACAACCTCTATTTGTACCTGAACATTTTCACCCTGCTGTTCCCACTATTACTGAGTTTCGACCGCAAAGTGGCTTTCTACAAGGAATGGAAGTATCTTTTTCCGGCCATATTGATCATGGGAGTCTTTTTTATTGGCAAGGATGTGATTTTCGCCGCCAACAACATCTGGGCATTTAACGATGATTATCTCTTAGGTGTCCGCATACTTGGATTGCCTGTTGAAGAATGGATGTTCTTTTTTACGGTACCATATGCCTGCGTGTTTATTTATGCCTGCCTTCTGGCATATCTCAAAGTGGATCCTTTAAAAAAAATACACCGGCCTTTTCTTTTTGTGTTAGCGGTTGTTCTTCTGGTTGTTGCCATAATGAATTACCAAAAACTCTATACCTCAATCGTTTTTGCTATCACAGCACTCTTGTTATTGTATAATCTGCTTAAAAAGCAGCCTTGGCTGAGTATGTTTCTGCTGTCTTATTTTGTGGCTTTAATTCCTTTCCTGCTGGTCAATGGACTGCTCACAGGAAGTTTTATCGAAAGTCAGGTGGTTAGCTATAACCCCGAACACAATCTCAATATTCGAATTCTTACTATTCCTATCGAAGATTCCATCTACAACCTGCTGATGCTGCTCATGACAGTTCAATTAATGGAATGGTTTAAATCGTGGCATAACCAACCTGATCCTGTTATGATGGGTGAAAATAGAATTATGGATTGAAACAGCAGCACCTGTTATTAAAAATACTCCTTGTTATGAATTTAACAAGACTCTCAATGGCTGAATAAAACAAAGGGTCTGTGGGTTTTAGTTAAGTGTTAAAGTTATTGCTGTTTTTTTAAAGTCTCGTAAAAGCACCGGTTGCAGTTCGCCCGATTAAAGAAAATACATCCTTTACATGGATCGTGATGCTGAAAGTTGAGCTTAAAAACGTTGTTTTTCAGGTATTGAAGGCTGCCAGAATTTTCTGATTTATGGAATGTCGGCTTTGATGTCGGATTCAGACGAAAATGTTAAAGCTCTTTACGTTTTTTTATGATTTTTTAAGATTTGGTACGCGCCTGTGTTTTGACTCAGCATAAGCACACTTAGTATTTAACTTAAGGAAATTAAAGTCTAAATAGCTCATATATAATATATTAAATGTATGTATATGTTATATATCGTTATATTAGTTGATGTATATCAATGATTTAATAGGATTATATCTATTATACTTCAGTAAAATCTCATTGTTTTACTGTTGCAGGATTAACAAAAGCATGTTAACATTGCAAAGCAAAAGCAGCAAATGCGAAAGCACAAAAAAAAGAACCCAAAAACCAACAGGATAACTTTAATAACCAAAACTATGAAAAAAATGAAAATGTTAAGTATGATGTTGACAACGATGTTGTTGGCTTCATTTATGTTTGTATCATGCACCAAGGAGGGCCCTGCAGGCTTGCCGGGAAAAGACGGTACAAACGGCGAAGACGGAATCAATGGTGCTGACGGCACTGCCACCTGTGCAGTTTGCCACGATAATTCTGAAAAAATTGAAGCATTTATTGGGCAGTGGGGGGTTTCAGACCATGCCATCGGGGGCCATAACTTCGAAAACAGAACCACCTGTGCACCTTGTCACACCAGCCAGGGATTCAGAGAAGTTGTTGGAACAGATTTGACAGCAACAGCAGAGGCAATTTCCAACCCTTCAAACATTAATTGCTACACATGTCACAACATCCACGCTACTTACACCTCGTCAGACTGGGAGCTCCGCAAAACAGGGCCACACAAGTTCTGGTTGACTCAGGAAACTGTCGATCTGGGAAATTCCAATCTGTGTCTGTCATGCCATCAACCGAGAACTTCTTATACTATCCCTGATGTTACAAAACCGAATGACATGTATAATGTTACTTCATCGCGCTTTGGTCCGCACTACGGCTCACAAGGCTCTACCCTTTTGGGAGTTGCTTACTTCATGGTAGGTTCAGGATATAGCAACAGTGCCCATGCGAACATCGACAACGCCTGTGTAAATTGCCATATGGCCGATGCTGCTGGTTACAATGCCGGTGGACACACTTTCAAAATNNTACACACCGAAGTAGCAGCCCTTATGGAAGAGCTGAGGGTTAAGCTTGAAGTTGCCGGTATCTATAATCCTGCAAACGGAATGGCCAAGACCGGTGAACACACAAATACCGTTGCCGGTGCTTACTGGAACTGGAAAAGTGTTAAAGAAGACCAGAGTTTGGGGGTTCACAATCCAAAATTCGTTAAAAGGGTACTTCAGAATTCAATCAATGCTTTGCCATAACGATTTGATCAGTTGATTTTTGAAGCAGGTTTTGTGAAAAACCTGCTTCTTTAATGAAAACCATTTCTAAATTATTTAATCATAAGTTAATGAAAACAAGACAACTACTTTTTTTGGTCGCGGCCGTATTGTCGATTGTATTAACATCCTGTAAATATGATTTTGTTGTTGAACCTGATGATACTATCGACCCCAACGTACCCATTAAGTTTGCCACGGAAATTGTGCCGATTTTTAATCAATTTAATTGTATCTCCTGCCACAAAACCGGAGCAACTGCACCAGATCTGACTGCCGATAAAGCTTATGCTGCCATTGTGCCTGCTTTGATTGATACTGCTGAACCCGAGGCAAGCATTATTTATTGGTTTGCTCATCCCGATTCTGAAACACACAAATGGAGTAAACTGAATAAGTCGAAAGCTGCACTGATTTTGGAATGGATTAAGCAAGGGGCTAAAAACAATTAATTTAAACAGACATGAAAAAAGTACTATTTACCATGATGCTGGCAACAGCTTTTGCTTTGTCAGGCTTCGCACAGGAAGATGAATCCCAAGCGGTAAAAGAGAAAGATAAACCGGTAAGACCACCCTTTCAAAGTGGTTATCTGATAGATAACCAAACCACATTTATCCCTTCCGAAGGCACACTGGAATATGTAATCCAACATAAATTCGGCACAATGGATAATGGTTTTTCCGATTTGTTTGGTCTGTATGCGCCCGGAGCCAACATCAGACTTGCTCTTAACTACGTGCTGATAAAAAATCTTCAGGTGGGCTATGGGATAACCCGACAGAAAATGCATAGTGATTTTAATGTCAAATACACCATTTTGGAGCAAACCCGTCAGAATACTATTCCCGTTGCGGTTGCTTTTTACGGAAATATTGCCATCGACGGCAGCAATAAGGACATCTTTGGTGATGAATATACCGCATCGAACAGGTTGTCGTATTTCTCGCAATTGATCATAGGACGTAAATTTAATGATTGGTTGTCCCTTCAGTTCAATACAAGTTTCACGCACTATAACAGTGTTGACAGCGACTACGAGCATGATATTATTTCGCTTGGCATCAATGGAAGGGCTCAGTTTTCGCCACAGTCGTCCATCATTTTTCAGTATGATTCGCCTTTGAAAGTAAAAGCAATATCCGAACAAAGGGGTTTTTATCATCCTGCGAAACCCAATCTTGGTATCGGCTGGGAAATTTGTACCAGTACCCATGCATTTCACATTTATGTGGCTTCGGCCGATGGCTTAGTTCCACAGCAGAATATGATGTTTAACCAAAACGATTTTGCTGATGGTGGTCTCATGTTAGGATTTACCATTACAAGGTTGTGGAGTTTTTAGGCTGAATAACATTGTCTTTGTGTTAATTAAAGTTTGGCATGATACGTGCAGGTGGTAGAAATAGGAAAAAGCAATTACTTATTAATCCATATCTACTTAAATCTATTAAAAACCCTTGAATAATGAAAAAGCAAATTATATTTATTGCATTTCTAATGGCAGGCTACTGGACATTAACCTCCTTTGTTTTGCCTCAAGATCAAAAAAAAGGTGCTGCATGGGATATTCCTGCTAGTTATAAAACCATGAAAAATCCTGAAAAAGGTAAGGCAGATTCAGAAAAACTTGGAAAAGCTTTGTATGCAAAACACTGCCGATCATGTCATGGGAACATTGGATTGGGTGATGGCCCTAAAGCCAAAAACCTTGAAACCTTTCCTGGCAATTTTAGTGATGCGAAATTCCAATCGCTTACTGATGGAGAATTGTACTATAAATCAATTGTCGGCCGTGACGAAATGCCTAATTTTGAAAAGAATTTACCTGATGAAGAATCTCGCTGGGCAGTTGTTAATTACATCAGGACTTTTAAAAAATAATATTAACTTTAAGACATAATCGAATAATTAAAAAGTAACACTATGAAACGAAAAATGTTTTTTTTAGGAATGGTTTTTGCGGGTGCGCTATTATTAACTGCATTTGCATTGCCACAGGACCAAAAAGTTGGAGCTCCATGGCAAGTGCCTGCCAATTATAAAGCAATGAAGAACCCCAACAAAGCTGGCGATGCCGCAGCAATCAGCCTTGGAAAAACAGCCTATGCCAAACACTGTCGGTCGTGCCATGGCAATGCAGGCTTAGGAGATGGTCCCAAGGCTAAAAACCTTGAAACTTTCCCGGGAGATTTTTCCAGTGCAAAATTTCAGGCCTTTGGTGATGGCGAATTGTATTATATGTCTTACGTTGGCCGCGATGAAATGCCCAATTTTGAAAAGAAAATAACGGATGAAGAGGAGCGTTGGGCTGTAATCAGCTACATCCGAACCATGAAGAAGTAATGTTAAAGATTTCTGTTTTTAATAACTAAAATGAACCTTCAGTCTGAATTGTTTAATTTAGCGGGCTGAAGGTTCATCTTTTATAACAGATTATGATTAGATATTTCCTGATTTATTTTTTATTGGCCATGGCAATCAATGCACCATGTAGCGTTGTAGCCGACAGTGCTGAAGTAGAATTGCCTTCCGGTTTCGAAGATAACAAGCGTTGTTTTCAATGCCATGGACAAAAATTCTATTCATTCGAAAATGAAAACAGTGGTCGCACAGAGCGAAAGGCAATGAATCCAAACTTTGTTTACAACTCCCAGGATTTCTATAAGGGAGTTCACCGCAATTTTGCCTGCACCGACTGCCACTCACCTGATTATACAACCTTTCCGCATCCTTCGGAACTTAGACTCGAAGCAATGTATACTTGCCTTGATTGTCATGGTGGCGACCCAACCTATGCTAAGTTTCGTTTCGAAGTGCTTGATGAAGAATTTCATAAAAGTGTTCACTCAACACGTCACAGCGAAGACTTCAATTGCTGGATGTGCCACGACCCACACTCCTATAAAAGAATGACCTCCGGAGAGTTTAAAATAAGTGAAATAGTAAGTTATCACAATGCAACATGCATGGAATGTCATGCAAACAGTTACAATTTTCAACGGATTTCTGATGATATTAAACCCGAATTGAAGGAAATTCATGATTTCCTTCCTAATTTTGAATTGCATTTTTCCGCTGTAAGATGTATTGAATGCCACACATCAAAGCTTGATACAATGTGGGTTAACCACAATATTTTACCTAAAGAACAGGCTGTACGCAATTGTGTTGAGTGCCACTCTACCAATACAATATTAATGGCATCCCTCTATAAATATCAAAACCTTGAAGCACGAAAAGAGCGGGGGTTTCTGAATTCTGTAATTTTAAACGAGGCATATGTTATTGGTGCCAACCGAAATGAGTACCTCAATATCATCAGTTTTATCATCTTCGGATTAACATTTGTTGGCATCCTGGTTCATATCATCTTACGATTAATGAAATAGATTATGGCTGAAAGACTTTATTTATACCCTATCTGGCTCCGTATTTGGCATGGCATCAACGGAATATTAATCGTTATCCTAATCATCACCGGTCTGAGCCTTCAGTATTCGTCTAATGAATATATCCGTATTAGATTCGATCTTGCAGTTAGCCTGCACAATATTTCCGGCATATTGTTGTCATTCAATTATGTGTTTTTTGTTATTGGCAATTTCGTGACCGGGAATATTAGGTTTTACATCCTTGAGTGGAAAGGCCTGGCCGATAGGATTTTCAAACAATCCCTCTACTACATTTCCGGAATGTTCAAGGGGGAATCAACTCCTTTTCCGGTGAACAAAGACAGAAAATTCAACCCCTTACAAAAGGTTTCCTACATAATATCTATGTATGTTTTTGTTCCGCTGGTGATTATTTCAGGCCTTGCTCTATTGTTTCCGGAATTTATTATTCACAGAGTTTTGGGGTTCAGCGGCATTCAGCTGACCGCCTTGTTGCATTCAGCCACAGGGTTTCTAATCTCTGTGTTTCTTATTATTCATATTTATATCTGCACTACCGGAAAACCTGTCAGTAAAAATTTCAAAAGTATGTGGACCGGTTGGCACGAATAGTTTAACCAACACAACAAACTATTATGAAATTACCTAAGCATTACTACAGTTGGACAACTTTTATCGGAGGAACGATCGCACTGATCTCCTTATTCATGATTGTATTGTTGTTCCTTATGTCGTTGGTGTTTGGCGACAATGATAATTATTCGGGTTTGTTCACCTTTATCATTTTGCCTACCATTATGTTTATTGGTTTGGCTATCATGTTTATCGGAATTTTGACACGAATAAGACGCAAAAGGCAATTACCGGTTGAGAAAGAGCTAGTCTTTCCGGTTATTGATTTCAACGATTCACGTCAGCGGTTTATCGTTTTTATTTTTGCTATTGGGTTATCGATATTTATTGTTTTATCTGCACTGGGAAGTTATCAGGCATTTCATTATACTGAATCAAATGAGTTCTGCGGAACCCTCTGCCATACTGTAATGGAACCGGAATACACAGCTTATCAGGGATCTGCCCATGCTCGGGTGCAATGCGTGGAATGTCATGTTGGTTCGGGAGCAGGCTGGTACATGCGATCAAAACTTTCTGGCTTGTATCAGGTTTATTCGGTGATGGTAGGTGCATACCCCACCCCAATTCCAACCCCATTGCATAACCTCCGACCAGCTCAGGAAACCTGTGAGAAATGTCATTGGCCGGAAAAATTCTATGATAGGAAGTACGTTGTTCACAAACATTATCTGGCCGATGAAGAGAGCACAGAATGGGATATCGGACTTGTGATGAAAACAGGTCCTTCTTATCGGGCACTTGGTCAGATTGAAGGCATTCACTGGCACATCAATTCGGATGTCAAGATCGAATATGCCTCTACCAACTCCAAACGTGACACTATTGTCTGGGTTCGTTATACAAACCTGAAATCAGGTGAAGTACACATCTATAAAGACGACAACAAAGCTGTTGATGATGAACAACTGGCATTGCTCGAGTTTCGCACTATGGACTGCCTCGATTGCCATAACCGGCCATCGCATGATTATAAGTCGCCTATCAGATTCTTCGATGATGCCATGACAGCCGGCAAGATTTCAAGAAGCCTTCCAGATATTAAAATTGCTGCGATGGAAATTCTCAGGAATGATTTTCCAACAAGGGATAGTGCTTTCAGCTATATTGAAAGCGAATTGTATGATTATTATGAAATGATGTATCCTGAAGTACTTGAATCAGATAAGCAGATTCTGGATGATGCAATCATGGCCATTAAAGAAGGCTATGCACAGAATATATTTCCTAAAATGAAAGTGAAATGGAATGCATATCCAAACTATATGGGCCATTTGGAAAATGATGGCTGTTATCGTTGTCATAACAACTCATTTAAATCACAGAGCAACCGGGTTATCTCACGCGAGTGCAACCTGTGTCATTTGATTAAGGAGCAGGGAAAGCCTGGCGAAATGGAATTTGCAACAGGGAAAGGGTTTCTCGAGTTCGTACATCCCGTTGATATTAAGGAAAAATGGAAAACCGTTTTCTGCGCAGAATGCCATAAAGAGTTGTACTAGCTACTTTTATTTTGTCTTTCGGGCTGCAACAGAAAAATTAACAAAGGAGAAAAATAGTGCTTTATTGACTGCATCAAACATTTTTAATTTGTTTCCTTAGGTCGCCATTTTAAAACCAACATATACTCGCACATATAATCCCTTAATGAATTATCCTGTGACGATGAAGTAAAATACCTATTTTTATCCCCGTTTTTGATCATCCAACTAAAAATTATATTTATGAGAAATGTATTTGTTTTTATGATTGCCTGTGCAATGCTGTTGTCCTGTCAATCCGGGAAATCCTCCAAAGTGGACTATGCCGTTGACCCCAACAACCGTGAAGTAGAGGTGGTTGATGTGCTTCAGGCCAGTGCCTACACGTATCTGGAAGTGAAAGAAAAAGGAAAGAAATTATGGATTGCAGTCGAATCAATGGAAGCGGCCAGGGGCGATGTATTCCATTTCACCGAATCAATGGAGATGACCAATTTTCAAAGCAAGGATCTGGGTCGTACTTTTGATAAGGTGTTATTTGTCGAAAATTTAAGAAACAGTCCAGTCCCTTTGAAAAGTCAGGAAGTGGCCAATGTTCCGCCTGGAAGCATGAAATCGGTTTCGGGCAAAAAAATCATCAATATGGAAGCCCGTGAGGGAACAGTGTCAATAGGCGAGTTGTTTTCCAACAAAGCGAAATACGACAAACAGGTAATTATGGTTGCCGGAGAAGTAATCAAAGTGAATACTTCCATCATGGGCCGCAACTGGGTTCATATTCAGGATGGAACAGGCGATGACGAAGAGTACGACCTCACCATCACCACACTCGAAATGGTCAGGGTAGGCGATGTGGTTGTATTCGAAGGAACCATTGTGCTCGATAAAGATTTTGGCTCTGGCTATTATTACGATCTCATCATGGAAGATGCCAGTGTGAAAATAAACCCGGTTTTGTAATTCGCTTTTACAGAACAACTTTGGTCTTCACGTATTAGTGTGTCTGGCAACCTGTAACAACCTTTGCTATAAGCTTGTTATTCCCGTGTTTTAATTGTCAGATAGTTGCTAATTTTACCTGCCAACAGTGTCTGCACTGGGTAGTTTAACTGTTTTTATCAGGATATAACTCCCGGCAGGGCAATTTTTTATAGCTTTGCACCCAATTTTCAAATTTACGGGGATAGTCCCGTTCATGCTATGAAGTCAAAGTATAACGAGTATAAACAGCTTAATCTTACCAAAATAGGAGAGGACGTCCGTAGGTTTTGGGAAGAGAATGATGTTTTTCAAAAGAGCCTGGATACCAGAAAAAACGGTAATCACTTTGTGTTTTACGAAGGTCCTCCTTCTGCTAATGGAGTGCCGGGTATTCACCATGTAATGGCGCGTGCTATAAAAGATATTTTCTGTCGCTATCAAACACTCAAGGGTAAATATGTTCAGCGCAAAGCAGGCTGGGATACCCATGGACTGCCAGTTGAAATTAGTGTTGAAAAAACCCTGGGTATTACCAAGGACGACATTGGAAAGAAAATTACAGTTGAGGAATATAATGCCTCTTGTCGCCGTGAGGTGATGAAATACAAGGATCTTTGGGATGAGCTTACGCGTAAAATGGGCTATTGGGTCGATCTGGATCACCCTTATATTACATTCGACAACAAATACATTGAAACTGTTTGGTATCTGCTTTCAAAGCTTTATGAAAAAGGATTGCTGTATAAAGGATACACCATTCAACCTTATTCACCAGCCGCCGGAACAGGTCTGAGTACCCATGAGCTAAACCAGCCAGGTTGCTATCGCGATGTTAAGGATACCTCTGCTACTGCCCAGTTTGAAGTGATCCAAAATGCGAAAACCAGTTTTCTGGCTGCGGATTCATCCATCCCATTGTATATTATGGCCTGGACAACAACACCCTGGACCTTGCCATCAAACACTGCT
This sequence comes from Bacteroidales bacterium UBA6192, assembly GCA_002422725.1. Lineage (GTDB taxonomy): Bacteria > Bacteroidota > Bacteroidia > Bacteroidales > F082 > UBA6192. The sequence continues at coordinate 42,788 of DITE01000006.1, read as the reverse complement.
CTGGCTGTTGGTCCGAATATCGATTATGTTTTGCTCCGGTCATTTAACCCATACACCGGCTTGCCGGTCCAGTTAATCCTCGCAAAAGATCTCGTGCCTGCCTATTTCGATGAGAAAATGCAGGACGCAGATCCATTTACATTCCAGGCAGGGGATAAAAAAATACCATATAGGTTGCTCTCTACATTTAAAGGGCGTAAGCTAACCGGAATCACCTACAAACAACTCATTCCATGGATACGTCCCATGGGCGATGCTTTCCGGGTTATTGAAGGCGATTTTGTGACAACCAGCGATGGAACTGGAATTGTGCATATTGCCCCTACTTTTGGAGCCGACGATGACAGGGTAGCCAGGCAGTCAGGTATTGTGCCCCTGATGCTTATCGATAGTGATGGCAACAGACGACCAATGGTGGATCTCCATGGCAGATTCTTTCCCATCGAAGAGCTGGACAATGATTTTGTGAAGCAATATGTTGATACGGATACATATGCTGAATTTGCCGGACGTTTTGTAAAAAACGATTTTGACGAAAGCCTGCCTGTTGACGCGCCTACGTTGGATGTGGACATTTCTGTTATGCTCAAGAAAGAGAATAAAGCATTCCGTATTGAGAAGTATGTTCATAATTATCCGCATTGTTGGCGAACCGACAAGCCTGTGCTGTATTACCCGATGGATAGCTGGTTTGTCCGTACAACAGCCTATAAAGAGCGTATGCTCGAACTCAATAAGACCATAAACTGGAAGCCAAAAGCAACTGGTGAAGGCAGGTTTGGCAACTGGCTGGAGAACCTGGTTGACTGGAATCTATCCCGCTCGCGTTTCTGGGGAGTGCCATTACCCATCTGGACAACAGAGGATAGAACCGAACAACGTTGCTTTGGCTCTGTAGCCGAACTTAAAATGGCTATTGACGAAGCAGTGGTAGCCGGATTGATGGAGACAAATCCGTTTGCAGATTATACAGCCGGAAATACCAGCGACACTAACTACAATACCTTCGACCTGCACAGGCCTTATGCCGATCGTATAGTTTTACTGTCCTCAGCAGGGAAACCTATGTATCGTGAGCCAGATCTGATCGATGTTTGGTTCGATTCGGGTGCAATGCCTTATGCGCAATCGCATTATCCCTTTGAAGATAAAGCGTTTTTTGAAGGCAATTTTCCTGCCGATTTTATAGCCGAAGGGGTTGACCAAACCCGCGGCTGGTTCTTTACCTTACATGCCATTGCTGTGATGTTATTCGATTCCGTGGCATTTAAAACAGTTGTTTCCAACGGATTAGTATTGGATAAAAGCGGCAATAAAATGTCGAAAAGACTGGGCAATGCCGTTGATCCTTTTGAAACCATTGAGAAATATGGCCCTGATGCAACACGCTGGTACATGATTACCAACGCACAGCCCTGGGACAACCTCAAGTTCGATCTGAATGGATTGGACGAGGTTAGAAGGAAATTCTTCGGTACGCTTTACAATACCTATGCATTTTTTGCCTTGTATGCAAATATCGATGGGTTTGTTTATAAGGAAAATGAAATCGCATACAGTGAAAAACCGGAAATCGACCGTTGGATACTTTCCGAGCTCAACTCGCTGATACTGGTTGTCGATGAAGCTTATTCAAGCTATGAGCCAACAAGGGCAGGAAGGGCTATACAGGATTTCGTGGATGAGCATCTGAGCAACTGGTATGTGCGATTAACACGACGACGTTTCTGGAAAGGCGTCTATTCCGAAGACAAAATCTCTGCTTATCAGACTCTGTATACATGTCTGGAGACAATTGCGCAACTGATGTCGCCTATTGCACCTTTTTTCAGCGAACAACTTTATCGCGACCTCAATCTGGTGAGTGGCCGTTTGCCATTTGAATCGGTTCATCTGGCCGCTTTTCCGGTTGCAAACACTGTGCATATCAACAAAGCACTTGAAGAACGAATGGAGATGGCTCAGCAGTTTTCATCCATGATACTTTCGCTGCGCAAAAAAACCAATATCAGGGTTCGGCAGCCTTTAAACAAGATTATGATTCCTGTGAGCGGGCCGGATATGTTGCATCAGCTTAAGGAGATTGAAAACCTGATCTTGTCCGAAGTAAATGTCAAGTCGGTTGAATACCTGACCGATGATGCGGGCATTCTGGTGAAAAAAATCAAACCCAATTTTAAAACCCTGGGGCCCCGCCATGGACGATTGATGAAACAAATAAGTGTATTTTTTGCAGGGATGAGTCAGCAGGATATCCGCAAGCTGGAACAGGAGGGTAGGATACAACTCACTATAGATGAAGAGTTAATCGTGTTAAATCTGGAGGATGCCGAAATCACCACCGAAGACATACCTGGGTGGACTGTTGCCACACAAGATAAGCTTACTGTGGCGCTCGACATGACAATTTCGGAGGTGTTGCGTGAAGAAGGGCTAGCAAGGGAATTGGTAAACAAGGTGCAGAATCTGCGCAAAGACAGTGGGTTGGAAGTTACTGACCGGATCACTATCGAAGTAATGACCAATGACGAACTCGCACTTGCATTGAAACGATTCGAAGAGTATATTTGCTCCGAAACTCTGGCTGAAATGCATCTGGTTAAAAATTTCGATGGAGCGGAAGTTCCTGATTATGAAATAACAGAATCATATATGGCAAAAATCAGGATTGCAAAAATCTAAATTTGATGATTTTTTGTCGGGCAACACAATATGATTGCTAAAAAGTAGTATATTTATTGCGGAATCAGTGACGATCTGATTTCATGGTCACTTAAATTAATTGAAATATGAAAGAGGTAGAAAAATCACAGGATACCGATAAAAAAAACAGGTATTCAGATGAGGAGCTGGAAGAATTCAGGGCCATCATTATGCTTAAACTTGAAAAAGCCAAGGCAGATTTGAAAATACTTTCCGAAGCTTTGTCCAATGTGGACGAGCATGGAACCGACGACACTTCACCCACTTTCAAAGTACTTGAAGAAGGGTATCAGGTGTTGTCAAAAGAAGAAAACGGACGATTGGCAGCCCGTCAGCAGAAGTTTATCAATAACCTTGAAAATGCCTTGATACGCATTGAAAATAAAAGTTACGGCATTTGTCGCGCAACGGGTAAACTCATCGCTAAGGAACGTCTGAGAATTGTTCCTCATGCCACCTTAAGCATGGAAGCCAAGTTACTGCAAAATACCAAGCCATAGAATGTTCGGTCAGTTTGTTTTCTGTATTATTTCAATTCTGTTTAATCCTATCATTTTTTCAATGAAATGGGATGGTATTGTCTATTTTTGACCTGGCATACTGCCTCTGTCAAACAGATGATTACCCTGATTTGATGATAAATCTATGGTATAAACACTAATTTATTTATTACCAACCAAAATCATTAAGTATTGAAACGTGCATTAATCCTTGTTTTTTTTGTACTTATGCTCGATCAGGTGCTGAAAGTATGGATCAAGCTTAGCATGACAATCGGTCAGGAAATTGTGGTTGCAGGCAACTGGTTTATTCTGCATTTTACCGAAAACAATGGAATGGCTTTTGGGTTTGAATTTGCTGGTGAATGGGGAAAAATGGCTTTAAGCCTTTTCAGGATTCTCGCAGTTATTGCTTTGGTGATTTATCTTTTCATCCTTACCCGGAAAAAAATTAAGTTCGGACCTGTTTTTGGAATTTCCATGATTCTTGCCGGAGCCCTGGGCAATATCATCGATAGTGCTTTCTATGGTATGATTTTCAGCGGGAGCAGCTATCACACAGTAGCCACTTTTATGCCTGAAGCAGGAGGTTATGCCACATTCCTTCATGGTAAAGTGGTAGATATGTTTTATTTTCCTTTGTTAACTATCAGCCAGTCGCAGGCGCCTTCATGGATTCCGGGCTTTATTTTTGGAAGCGACGGGCAGTTTATTTTTTTCAGGCCTGTATTCAATATTGCTGATGCAGCAATTACCACAGGTGTTCTGTGGCTGTTGTTGTTTCAACGCGATTTCTTAAAAAAGATGTAGTTGACCTAATTGTAATTTTTACTTACTGAATTGTGGTCACTGGAGTAAAAAAACTCGAACAGCCAGCAAATTGAAACAGACAAAATTGTATATTTGCGCCCGAAATAGTGTATGCTAACCAACTTGCTTTTCAAATGAATAAGACCATTACCGGACACATTGCTCAAATTATCGGACCTGTTATCGATGTTGTTTTTGAACAGGAAGGAGAACTGCCAAACCTTTTGGATGCCCTTGAAATTACCCGTGAGAACGGTGAAAAGCTCATTTTGGAGGCTCAGCAGGCGATTGGGGATAATACCATTCGTGCAATTGCCATGGACTCAACCGACGGTCTCAGAAGAGGATTGCCGGTTATTTCGCTTGGGAAACCAATTTCGATGCCTACCGGCGACATGGTTAAAGGCAGGTTGTTCAATGTGATCGGCAATCCGATTGATGGTCTCAGAGAAGTAAACGCTACAGGTTCCTATCCCATTCACCGTGATCCACCTTTGTTTGAAAACCTGACTACACAAAAAGAAGTTCTTTTTACCGGTATTAAAGTTATCGACCTGATCGAACCCTATGCCAAAGGAGGAAAGATTGGATTGTTTGGAGGTGCCGGTGTTGGCAAGACGGTTATCATCATGGAACTCATTAACAATATTGCGAAATCTTACGCAGGTATGTCAGTATTTGCAGGGGTTGGTGAGCGTACCCGTGAGGGTAACGATTTATTGCGCGAAATGATCGAATCAGGTGTAATCAGATACGGAAAAGAGTTTTCTGAAAGCATGGAAAAAGGAGGGTGGGATTTGTCAAAGGTTGACTATGAATCACTTGGCCAATCGCAGGCTACGCTTGTATTCGGACAGATGAACGAACCACCCGGAGCACGTGCACGAGTAGCTTTGAGTGGCCTCACCATGGCAGAATATTTCCGTGATGGCGATGAGGAATCCGGTGGCCGTGACATTTTGTTTTTTATCGACAATATTTTCCGTTTTACCCAGGCAGGTTCCGAAGTTTCGGCCTTGCTTGGACGTATGCCTTCGGCCGTGGGTTACCAGCCAACACTTGCTACCGAAATGGGTATCATGCAGGAACGCATTACCTCAACCAAGCGTGGTTCGATCACATCAGTTCAGGCTGTTTATGTGCCTGCTGATGACCTTACCGATCCTGCACCGGCAACAACCTTTGCACATCTTGATGCAACTACCGTTCTTAACCGGAAAATTGCTGAACTGGGAATCTATCCTGCGGTCGACCCTCTCGATTCTACTTCAAGGATACTTTCACCCGAGGTAGTTGGCGAAGCACATTATAAGACAGCTCAGCGCGTGAAAAATATTCTTCAGCGTTACAAAGAGCTGCAGGACATTATCGCCATCCTGGGAATGGATGAACTTTCTGAAGAAGACAAAATGATCGTTAACCGGGCACGCAGGGTTCAGCGCTTTTTGTCGCAACCTTTCCACGTGGCAGAGCAATTTACCGGCATTCCGGGAACTATCGTCTCCATCGAGGATACCATCAAGGGCTTCAATATGATCATGGATGGCGAGGTGGATGAATATCCTGAAGCTGCCTTTAACCTGGTAGGGACCATTGAGGAAGCTATTGAAAAAGGAAAGAAAATGCTTGCCGAATCGGCTGAATAATAATTTCTTACAATGAGGCTCGAAATCATCACACCCGACAAAACCATTTATCAAGGAGAAGTAAGTCTGGTTCAGCTGCCCGGACTTGATGGATTGTTCGAATTACTGAATAATCATGCCCCCATGATAGCTGCTTTGGGCAAAGGTCGCATCAAGATTCATGATATGGAGAAAAATGAATTGTTTTTTGAGATCAATGGTGGTGTGCTCGAAGTATTGAAAAACAAAGTGCTTGTTTTAGCTGAGTAATCGACAAGTAAATGAATGTAAAAAGCCGGAAGCTTCAGATCCCGGCTTTTTTTATTTGATCATGTTTTACTAATCCTGTAAACTCATTGCCATTCATGTTATGATTGCCATTTAACGGCAATGCTCCCGTATTGCCTCCGATGCCATGGGGACTCCCTTTTTGGCAGCAACTTCCCAATCCTTACATGCCAATTCTGCTTTGCCGCTGTAATAGTAAGCAAGCCCACGGTTCATGTATGAATTGGCATGGCTGGGATTTATTTTTATGGCAGCACTAAAGTCACTGATGGCCATATCATAAAGCTCGAGTCTGCCATAGGAAGTACCCCGGTTATAGAAAGCCATATAAAGCTGATCACTGATTTCGATCGCTTTTGTATACAATGCGATTGACTCCTGAATGCGGCCCTGGGTGTAGTGAATCATGCCTGAATAAATCATTGATGATGTGTCAGATGGATTAAACTTGATCGCATCACTGAAATATGAAAGTGCGAGTGAATATTCCTTGAGTGTATAATAACAGGATCCCAGATTGTAAAAAATCTTGGGATTCTGAGGGTCAAGTTCTAAGGCTGACAGAAATGTACTTACTGCATCTTCATACCGCTGTTCCTTCATTTCGTTTACTCCCTGCTGAAACAATTGAAAAGCTTTGCCCGTATCCTTACCATCATTCATATTGATAGAAGGTTGAGTGCCCGAAAAAACAGCAATTGAAGAGTCTTTGCCGGGAGAGGCATTATTTTTGGTGTTTTGCTTCTGTGATTGTCCGCATGAATATAAAACCTGAAACAACACCAAAACAGTCAATAGGGTAAAATATCGCATAAGTGTTTTTTTTGCAAAGGTAAAATCATTTTGAAGAAAACAGCATAACTCCATTAAGCATCATGGATACCTGAGATAGAAGAATCATGTTTTACTTCTATTAGATTGCTGCTAAATACAACCTGACATCATTTTCCAATATTGATCTGAGCAGGAACCGATAAATGCACCTGAACCAATTTCCAACCATCTTCACGTTTCTCAGCTACACCGGTTAGCCGGAGGCCTTCGAAAGCACGTGCAATGCTATCATACATAAAGTTATACTTCATAACCTGGGAAAACCATGCAGTGTTTCCGGTACTGTTAATGCGAATAAGCTGATTGTCAACGGCTATATATGTATCGCTGATCAGACCAAACTGTTTGCCAAAAGCATTTTTAATCGACGGCCACCCAAGTAATTTTTCGTGACTATCGGTGCCAATAAGCATAATCTGATCATCATCAGCCCAAACCCTTTCCATCATCGCAAAATCTTCATTTTCTCCTGCGATGACATAGCGTTCGATCAGATCTTCAACTTTTGATATCTCATCAACATCAGAAAAAGTCGGGCTTGGTGTGTTGTTGCATGAACCAAAAATACAGATCAGAAGCAACAAAATGTATACTCTACCTTTCATCATTTAACGTTTTAAAAATTAGCTTGGTCATCATTCAAAATTACAATTTTGATTGGACCATGAAAATAAGTCATTTTGGGCGGTTTTCGACAAACATTACAAAATTTAGAATCATTCTAAGTAATATGGGAGTTTATACTTGATATTTTTGGCATCAAAATGCAGTCCGGACAAAAAAAGGCTTTCACAGTTTATGAAGTTTTCGTAACATTGCAGCCAATTTCTAACATAGAATCAACCACATAGTAATGGCTTATTTCCAAGGCTTCCATATTAATAGAATACTGGTTTATTTCATGTTTTTTGCTTTCATTGGATTAAGCAATCCACTGATGGCAGGAAGTGATGAACACCATGAAAGCGGGGAGGATGCCCCTAAATTCGATGCCGGACGTGTAATTATTGATCATATTGTTGACGCTTACGAGTGGCATATTCTTGATTATGGCAACTTTCATCTTTCGGTTCCATTTCCCGTTATTTTATATGATGAAGGCCAATGGTATGTTTTTATGTCATCGAAATTTAAACATGGTCATGCTTCTTACCTTGGATATGAAATTGCACATGACGGAGATCTCAAGGGTAAAATTGTTAGAAAAACCCAGGATGGTGAAATTGTCAGGCCCTGGGATCTATCCATTACCAAAAATGTGTTTTCGTTGTTTTTTAGCTCAGCTCTGATCATTATCCTCTTCATGAGTATTTCCAGGGCATATAAAAGAACCCGCAAACACGCACCTAAAGGATTGCAGTCTTTGCTCGAACCATTGATCGTTTTTATCCGCGACGAAATTGCCATTACCTCAATCGGCAGAAAAAATTACGAGAAATTTCTACCCTTCTTGCTTACCGTTTTCTTTTTCATTTTCTTCAATAATTTACTTGGTATTATACCGATATTTCCCGGTGGGGCAAATGTTACAGGGAATATTGCGGTTACCGGAGTGCTTGCTCTTTTCACTTTTTTCATTACCGCAATCAGGGCAAATAAAAATTACTGGGCCCATATCTTTAACACCCCCGGTGTTCCATGGTGGCTTAAGGTTCCAATACCTTTGATGCCCATAATCGAATTGGTTGGAGTGTTCACAAAGCCATTTGTGCTAATGGTTCGTCTTTTTGCCAACATCACTGCCGGGCACATCATTATTCTGGGATTCATCAGCCTGATTTTTGTTTTCGGTCAATCGAATGTTTTCGCCGGTTATGGCATTTCCATTATATCCATTTCGCTTGCTATTTTTATCTTTTTTCTTGAATTGCTTGTCGCTTTTATTCAGGCATACGTATTTACACTTCTTTCAGCGATTTATTTTGGAATGGCTAACGAAGAGCATCACCACGAAGAAGAACATCACTAATAAGTTAAATATAGAATTGTAAATCCTTTTATTAACCTAAATACATCTAAACCATGGAATTATTAACCATTTTATTGCAGGCTGTAATGGACCTGACCCCAATCGCCAAGATGGCAGCCGGACTTGGAGCAAGCATTGCTACCATCGGAGCCAGTTATGGTATTGGACAGATCGGCCGCAGTGCACTGGAATCTATCGCACGTCAGCCTGAGGCTGCCGGTGATATTCGTTCCAATATGATCGTTTCGGCAGCGCTTATCGAAGGTGTTGCTTTTTTTGCGATCGTAGTGTGTCTGCTCATCGTTTTCCTTTAGTAGCCTGATGTAAGAAAAACCCCTGCAACGCAACGGTTGGTTGCGTTGTTGGGTTTTGTTTGAACATGAACTAAAAAATGAAATTATTATGGAATTAGTTAACCCTGGAATAGGCTTAATTTTTTGGATGACCTTAGCTTTTGGTACTGTTTTCTTCGTTCTTTCGAAGTTTGCCTGGCCATCCATCACGCGCGCTTTAAAAGAGCGTGAGCTACATATTGAGGAAGCTCTTCAGGCAGCTGATATCACCAGAGAGGAGATGAAAAAGCTGAAGATCGACAATGAGAAGTTGCTCAAGGAGGCCAAGGAAGAACGTGATGCGATCATGAATGATGCCAGAAAGATAAGGGATAAAATGATTGATGAAGCCCGCCTGAAAGCGAATTTGGAGGCTGACCGAATTGTTGAAAGTGCCCGCGAACGCATTGAGAATGAAAAAATGGCAGCTTTGGTAGAAGTAAAAAATCAGATTGCCAAAGTTTCAATTGACATTGCCGAAATGATTCTTCGCGAGAAGATGCAGAATACGAAGGCACAGACAGATTATATTGAAAAACTGATTAATGAGTCACAACTCAATTAATCGAAGCGTACAATAGAATACCGGCATGAAGAGTATCCTACTGGCAAAACGATATGCCAAAGCCCTGTTTGATCTGGCTATCAGTGATAAAATCACCGATAAGGTGAATAGTGATATGGAATTGATTAATGCTGTACTTTCCGAGAATCGTGAATTGCGCAAACTCATGACCAATCCGGTTGTGCCACCGGCCCGTAAAAAGCTGGTAATGAAACGTATTTTTGAGCAGCATCTGCAACCTCTCTCACTGGCATTCATCGATATCCTGATCCGTAAAAACCGCGAACAGGAAATTCAGCTCATTTCGGAAAGTTACAGCGAACTTTATCTTGATTACATGAATATTGCAGTGGTAAACCTAACAACTGCAACAGCCATTGAACCTGCTCTTAAGCAAAAGATTGCCGACCTGATTGGTGTAAAGACACAAAAAACACTTCGTATCAATAATTCTGTTGATGCAAAGTTGATTGGTGGTTTTGTACTGAAGATGGACGATTATCAGTACGATGCGAGTATAAAAAGGGTAATCAGGAGATTACATGATGAATTTGATAAAAATCTATTTAGAAAAGAGTTTTAACGAAAAAGCAATAAAACATTATGGCAGCTATTAAACCTGCAGAAGTATCAGCCATCCTGCGTAAGGAACTGGCAGGCTTCAAAACCGATGCCGTGTTGGAAGAAGTTGGTTCTGTGCTACAAATTGGCGATGGTATAGCCCGTGTTTACGGTATGGGAAATGCCGAATCGGGCGAATTGGTCGAGTTTGAAAAAAACGGCCTGATGGGAATCGTGCTCAACCTGGAAGAAGATAATGTTGGGGTGGTTTTACTTGGGGATATTGCCGGCATTAACGAAGGCGATACTGTTAAGCGTACAGGCAGGATTGCCTCACTCAACGTTGGCGAAGGTATGCTTGGCCGCGTGATCAACACACTTGGACAACCCATTGACGGTAAAGGTGAAATCAAAGGCGTCACTTACGAGATGCCACTCGAAAGGAAAGCACCAGGGGTAATATTCCGTCAGCCTGTTAATGAACCACTCCAGACAGGTATTAAGGCCATCGATGCCATGATCCCTATTGGTCGCGGACAACGTGAGCTGATTATTGGTGATCGGCAAACAGGTAAGACAGCCATTGCCATTGATGCCATCATCAATCAGAAGGAATTCTACGAGCGTGGCGAAACGGTTTTCTGTATTTATGTTGCCATAGGTCAGAAAGGATCCACTGTAGCAAATATAGTGAAAATTCTCGAGGACAATGGTGCAATGCCTTACACTGTTGTGGTGATGGCAACGGCCTCCGACCCGGCTGCCATGCAGTTCTATGCTCCTTTTGCAGGTGCTGCAATTGGTGAGTTTTTTCGTGATACAGGTCGTCCTGCTCTGGTAATTTATGACGATTTGTCCAAACAAGCTGTAGCGTATCGCGAAGTATCATTGTTATTGCGCAGGCCTCCCGGACGCGAAGCTTACCCTGGCGACGTTTTCTATCTTCACTCGCGTCTCCTTGAGCGTGCTGCTAAAATCATCAATTCGGATGAAATAGCCATGAATATGAACGACCTTCCCGAAAGTATAAGGCCTTTGGTCAAGGGTGGCGGCTCGCTCACAGCTTTGCCAATTATTGAAACCCAGGCAGGTGACGTTTCTGCTTATATTCCAACCAATGTGATTTCGATTACTGATGGTCAGATATTTCTCGAAACCAATTTGTTCAACTCAGGGATCAGGCCTGCTATCAATGTCGGAATCTCGGTGTCGCGCGTTGGTGGAAATGCACAAATTAAATCGATGAAAAAAGTGGCTGGAACCCTGAAACTTGACCAGGCTCAATATCGTGAACTTGAAGCGTTCAGCAAATTCGGATCAGATCTTGACGCTGCCACAATGGCTGTTTTGGACAAAGGTAAACGTAACGTGGAAATTCTGAAACAACCTCAATATTCACCTTTAAGAGTGGAACAGCAAATTGCTATTATTTTCTGTGGAACCAATAACCTGCTACGCAAGATTCCTGTGAATAAGATTGTTGACTTCCAGACAGAGTACCTGCATACACTTGAGGAAAAACATGATGATTTGCTCGGCTTACTAAAAGCTGGTAAATATACAGACGAAATCATTTCCAAACTTAATGCTGTTGCCCGGCAGATTGCTGCCAGATATGAATAAACCCTGTAATCAGGTAAAGCACAACGTAGGATGCCAAATCTAAAAGAAGTAAGGACCCGGATCGAATCGGTCAACTCGACCAAACAGATCACCAGTGCCATGAAAATGGTGGCCGCATCAAAGTTGCGAAAGGCTCAGAATGCAATCATCACCATGAGACCTTATGCAGCCAAGTTGCATGAGTTGATGAAAAACCTGAGTAGGGCTGTATCTGACGGAGAGGGCTCAACAGGTCAATATACTGGGCATAGAGACTTTGAAAAAGTGCTCATTATTCCGGTTACTTCAAACCGCGGATTATGTGGTGCATTCAATGCCAACGTAATCAGAGCTACTGTCAGGCTCGTTCAGGATCATTATTCCGTGCAGTTAGCTCAGGGGAACCTTAGGCTTTACTGCATTGGCAAAAAAGGCGAGGAATTTTTCCGTAACCGGAAATATTCTGTTATCGGATCAGGGAGCTATTTGTTCGATAACCTGTCATTTGCCAATATAACACCAGTTGCAGCCGGGATAATGGATGATTTTGCTGCTGAAAAATATGATCAGGTAATCTTTGTTTATAACAGGTTCAAAAATGCTGGAACACAGGTCCTGACTACTGAACGGTTTTTGCCTGTAGAATTACCTGAAGTAGTGGATAGTCAAATAGGATTTGAGACCGATTATATTTTTGAGCCAGGCAAAGATCAGATATTGAACGAAATCATCCCAAAAACGTTAAAAATTCAATTTTATAAAGTACTGCTGGATAGTTTCGCCTCGGAACATGGTGCCAGAATGGTTGCCATGAACAAAGCTACCGATAATGCTGCAGAGATGCTGAAAGAGCTGAAACTTAGTTATAACAAAGCGCGACAAGCTTCCATTACCAAAGAGATACTCGAAATTGTCGGAGGCGCAAATGCACTGAACGGTTAGTCGAAAATCTTTAATCGAATGATGATTGTGTTTATATGAACTTTTCGATCGCCCACTTGTTTAAAGTAAAATAGTAATTATGATGAAAACGACTGTAGAATCAGCAATAAACGAACAAATCAGACGCGAAGAATTTTCTTCACGTTTGTATCTCTCAATGGCAATCTGGTGCGAAACCAATGGTTTTCCCGGAGCTGCCGCTTTCCTTTACCGTCAGTCGGACGAAGAACGAATGCACCAGCTTAAATTCGTTCATTATGTGAACGACAGGGGTGGGAAAGCTGTTTTGATGGGACTTGAGCAGCCCGATGCCACGTTTGAATCACTGTTTGATGTTTTCAAAAAAGTGATGAAACACGAAGAGTATATTACTGCTTCGATAAACGAATTGTATGGCATTACCCTTGAAGAGAAGGACTATACCACGGGCAATTTTCTTCAATGGTACATTACAGAGCAAATTGAGGAAGAAAGCACCATGCGTACCATTCTTGACAAGATTAGCCTTGTTGGTAGCGATAAGGCAGGAATGTTCCATATCGATAAGGAACTTGATGCCATGACGGCTGCAGCTGCACCCGTGCCTGCATTATAAGGAATTTTATCTGTCAAATCCGATATTTTGGCTTTGGGCCAATTGTCGATTAATTGGGGTTATCAGGACATAAAACTTCAATCAGAACTCATTGTTATCAGGGCACTCAGTTAGTGTCCTTTTTTTTGTTTTTGGAAAAATCAGTATGCTAAGCTGAAATCACTAATTTTGAATCACCAATGATTTCATGATTGAACTTAAGGCATGGCTAAAACAAAAACAGTATTTTTCTGTCGCAGTTGCGGGAACGAGTCGCCAAAATGGATTGGAAAATGTCCGGGCTGTGGCGAATGGAACACCTATGCCGAGGAAACCGTTGTTACAGGCAAGTCGGGACGGACACAAGCATCGGGTCAATTTGGGAAACGATCGAAACCATTGGCAATTCATGAAATCGTTGCAGAAAAAGAACAGCGCATCGACCTCCAGAACGCCGAGTTAAACCGGGTTCTGGGAGGGGGCTTGGTTCCGGGATCATTGGTGCTTATTGGTGGCGAACCCGGCATTGGCAAGTCGACCCTGATGCTGCAGGTTGCCCTGAGTCTGAGCCGAAAAAAGGTTCTTTATGTTTCGGGAGAGGAGAGTCAGCAACAGATCAGGATGCGAGCCGACAGGATAGGCATGCACAACGACTCCTGTTATATCCTCACAGAGACCGATACAAGCGAAATTGTTCATCATTTTGAGCAGTTACAACCCGATATAGTGATTATCGATTCGATACAAACCTTGCAATCGCCCAATATAGATGCCTCTGCTGGCAGTATTTCACAGATACGTGAGTCGGCAGCCGAAATGAATAAACTGGCTAAGATGACCCATGTGCCTGTTTTTCTTATCGGGCACATTACCAAGGATGGCAGCATTGCCGGTCCAAAAGTGTTGGAACACATGGTGGATACTGTTATTCAGTTTGAGGGCGACCGCCATTACGGTTTTCGTATTTTGCGTGCAGTGAAGAATCGTTTTGGCTCTGCTTCGGAGTTGGGTATATTTGAGATGAATGCCAACGGTTTGCGTGAAGTGAACAACCCCAGCGAAATACTGCTTTCACAACGCGAAGGCAATGTGAGTGGGGTGGCTATTTCGGCCATGGTTGAGGGGTTGCGCCCAATGCTGATCGAAACACAGGCACTGGTAAGTTCAGCAGCTTATGGCACGCCTCAGCGGTCGGGAACAGGTTTTGATTTGCGCAGGCTTAATATGCTGCTGGCAGTTCTTGAGAAAAGGGCCGGTTTCAGGCTGAGCGCCAAAGATGTTTTTCTAAACATTGCTGGCGGTATCCGTGTGGATGATCCGGCAATTGACATGTCTGTTGTTGCGGCAATACTGTCGTCCAGCGAAGATATTCCCATCGGCAGTAAGATTGCCTTTGCCGCCGAAGTGGGCCTCTCGGGCGAGATCCGGGCAGTAAACCGCATCGAAGCACGTATCACCGAGGCTGATAAATTGGGATTTGAAAAGATATTTATTTCAAAGTTCAATACCAAAGGACTGGAACACACGAAGTACCGTATCCAAATTGTACCTGTTGCCTCCATCAGCCAGCTCCTGGCTGAGTTGTTTGGGTGAGTGCAGATTTTGGTTTATTGGTTTATTCAATTGCTTCACAAGAACCGGGTTAATAACATTAAGCATTGAGAAACATGAAGTTGTCATTTTGTACATTTTGTTCTTGAGTTGAAAGTACGAATTTCATAATCCGTTCGGCACCAACTTTTTTGTCTTTTACCTTGACTAACAAAATTTAGAATTATTCTAAACTATGACACAAGCACTTCATATACAATAAATAATGTGTATATTTAATAGGCTATTAAGCTACCAAAGCTAAAAAAATATTTGCATTTCGCAAATACATTACTTATACTTGCGCATGAAAACAAACTATCAAACATGGCAACAATTTCCATGCTTGTCCCCTTTTCGCAAAACCAAGGATTTTGGTGGTTTGGTATTGACTTTACTATTGTTGTGAACCGTTGGTATGAACTTTCCAGAACACTTTTGTTTAACAGGCAGTCTTTGCCTTGTTGCACGACCAAGTATATCTTTAAGCTGGGGAAAAATAAGTTCGATCGAGGCGGTGCCATCTTTCAGTTTAATTGTTAGATGGCGAGAATATTTTAAATTACATATGTTTAATAATTAATTAAATTGAACAAATATGAAATCAACAAACTTTTTTTTATCGTTCTATTATTTATTAATACTTACGATTATATCATCTTGTCAAAAGGGAGTAGACAGAAAAATAGAAAACCCTATTAAAAATAGCAACTTGTTAAAGTTAATTAATGAGTTCAATCCCAACCATGAGAAGGCGCGAACTCTTTATTATAGCTTTGAGAATGAAATCGCAGTTTCGAACAAAGATTTCAAAAATATTATCAATGCAGAAGACAGATATTTAAATGAAGCTATTTGGATAATTGGTGCAACTATTAATAAAAATTATGGTTTCATTAAAGATTCTGTTGAATATTTAGTAATAGATACTATGTATCATACACTTCCCATTAAGAGTTATAATAGTGAAGGTATCCCAATAATTGATGGTGATATAATTTTGCAAAAATATTATGATATCGAAAATACCATAACCATGAATGATGAGAATGGCTTTAGTTTTTGGTCTCTAGCCTTAATTGTGGTTGAGATTAATGAATTTGAAGCTGAAGTTATGTCTGTTTCAAGTGGAGGGCCTAAAAGCAATAAGCGTTATCTTATAACTCCACTTCCTCCTGGCACTCCTATGACTCTCTTTGATGATGATGAATGGCTTTGGGCTGGAGGTTCAATGCACCCCCAAAATACCCGAGCAAACTACGTATACTATGATAGAATAAATGGATTGGGGCCATATTATCCACTAGATCCTCACATCGTTTATACATATTTTTATTCTTTTTATAAAAGTGCTTATATAGCACCAGGTGTCGCGGAAAGTAGAATCTTCTGGGATTATGGTATGTGCGAATATAGAAAGATGTATGGTTCTGAACTTAATCAGTATCTGATGAGTACAAAGGACTTAATTGATGAGTATAACCCACAATACAACGGTAGTTCAACAGAAGATTTATTTATTGGATGGTTTTATATAGAATGTTGGAATATTCCGTGTGAGAATATACCATGTCCCAGTCCAGGCCCTTCAAATGGAATGTCCTGGTTTGAACATGCCTATACTGCCCAAATCTACCGGAAGACCTATATTGGTCCTCCAATTGATTAATTGGACGCATTAATATTTCTTACATTTGTAATGATGAACAGGTCAATTACCTTATTTGTATTTCAAATATTTTTTACTCTATTTCCATCTTGGATTAGTAGCCAACCTGTTTGGATCAGTACAGGTGAATATGTGATTCCCACTTTGATGATAGAGCATGAGAATGGTTATTTACTTGGAGCAAAAAACACACACCTTTTAACGGACGGATCAATAAGTCAATCATTTGTCGATATTACCAATAAATTTGTGTATGTGGATAAAGGCATGAATGTCATTCACTTTAGGACAATTTCCCTTATTGGAGACTGGAATGTGTTGCTTTCAAAAGCTTTCAAATATGATTCCAACACAGTGTTGTTGACGGGTATTGCCTACCACGAAGTTATGGATGAATACCGTATAGGAATGATCTGGATTGATACTGCTCTGAATGTATTGCATGACACAGTAATAGGGATGGAGAACTATTCTCTGAACCCTCATGGTTGGATGGAAGTGAATCAGAAAGGCAACCTGGTTACTTATGGGACGCTGTTTGATAAGAAAGAAGCCTTCACGCTTGCTTCCCCTGACCACTATTTTTTTATGGAGTTGGATCATGATGGTTCTTTAATTGAGTTTTCCGAACAAGTATTGGCAGGCACCCCTTACTACCTTGTTCCTATTGGAGCCGAAAAATACCATATGTATGGAAACAATTACACCATAATCCAACTGAATAGCGATTTCTTTTATGACACAACCTTTGCCCTCAACTTACCAATGGAAAATATATTTGTCCCAATAAGATTACAAACGTATAACTACAACACCTATTTTTTGCTTATTGAGTATATTGTTGATGCAGGATCAGATTATTTCGACTCAGACCTGGCGGTAATTATTGTGGATAGCATGGCTAATATACTAAACACGTTTGCTTATGGCTTTGCAGATACTACAGACAGGGGAACCAAAGTAAGTTGCCATCATCCTGACACCTTGTTTGTTGGCGGGGCAAGAAATGTTCAAACTTTTCCGATAGATTCGTCTTATTTCAACCATCTTTTTGTACACAAAATAACCATTTCTGGAGAGATCGTTTCTACCACTTTTTTTGGAGCTGATGGTTTGGTTTATATGAGTGGTTTATTGGCAACCGATGATGGCGGGTGTATTATGTCTGGATTATTCTACGACTTTCTAACTTATCCTGATTCGAATATTAGGGATGCATTTTTTATTAAAGTTAATCCAGACGGAACAATCACAAGACTTGAGGAGGAAAATTATCATAGCATTACTGACAATTATGTGGTTTTCCCAAATCCTGTGCTTGACCGTTTAATAATTAATGGTGCTGATCAGGAGAAAACCTTGGCGCAATTATTCAACACCAAAGGAGTTTTGCTTAAAAGCCTCGAATTTGATTCCTATGCTGAGATTGACGTTTCCGGGTTTCCTTCTGGGGCGTATCTTCTACAACTATTACAACGAGATGGTAAAAGTGTAACTAAGAAACTGATGATCAAAAATTGAATAATTGGTGCTTACAGGGTTAAATGTTTCTTAGTCATATTTAATCCAGTCTCCAGCTCTTCTCGAAAACCCAGTTTGGTTTCATAATAGGGAGTTGAAAGCAGTCGATTTTGATTAAACTTAATGCATTATTGTGACTTTTGCTTTTTATCTTGAAATTGCATTATCTTCGTTGATGAAAACCAGAAATCTAATCCTGACGGATTAGTAACTGCGTAAAGCCTGCGTAGAGCGCAAATCTAACCAATACGTAGCATAGTATGAATTCAACTATTTATGCAGCAAGGCCACATAATTTTAATAATATACTAATTGCAATCTCCTTCATATTCTATTTAAATACTACTCAGGCTCAAATAGAAAGAAACGTAGAAATATTTCCTTTTATAGACACAGCTCATTCCCAATTCAAAGAGATTTTCATTTTTTGGAAGAGCTATATGGATGAGCTAAATTTGGAGAACCTAAGGAACGGAGCGCAATTAAACAAAATGCCGGAACCATTAAAAAAGTATTGGGCTGAATCGGAGACTAATGCGTATGATTTCCCGGATTTGGCATATACTTATCTCAGATCAAAGGGCGGTGTGTGGTACACAAATGATAATGAATACTTGTTAGGAGTCACAAATAGAGGTAACAATCTATTCCAAATAAAAACCCTTTTTAACACAACCAGAGAGGGTCCTTTTAAAGGATTCCCTTCTGTAATGTTAACTATATATGTTCGGAAGACCAGTAATGGGCTTCAACTGGAAAATGCCTTCACTCATAATATGAGTTCTTTAATAAAGGATACTGCTAACAATATTACATATTATTATCCAAAAGATTACGCGTTCGCAGACAGCATTTCTATTTTGTTGAATCAAAGAATTGAGCAATTTAAAAAGGGTTTCAACATCGAGAATACGAAACCAATTATCTATGTTTTATCAAATAGATTGACAGCTATCTCACAACTATTTGGAATTGACTATAATTATTTTGATTATGCTAGCATAGCAAACACCATCCAGGGTGGATACACTCTGGTAAATAACATGATATTCATCGGAGGAGGAGGTGAAAATTATCTTCATGAAATAATACATCTTTTATTAAGCGACTATGAAAGAGGTAGTTATTCATTTTTCGAGGAAGGAATTGCGACCTATTTTGGAGAGCATGTTGGAAGAACCTACGATGAAAACATGTTTCATTTTAAATCGTTTTTAGTACAAAATGAATGGATTGATCTGTCACAAAGCTTTTATGGCTATTTCAATGACACCCTCAATAATCGAAGTGATACTTTACAACCGAATATACAAGCAGACCGTGTCCCATTTCGTGATTTTGATTCAAATTATAATTTTCAGTATATGGTGCATGCTGCTTTATGTGATATCGCTTTTAACTATTGTGGATACGAAATAGTTAAAGAACTTTACCTTTGTAAAGCTGACAATGAGGAAGATTTCTACAAATGCATCGAAGAGGTATTGGAGATCAAACGAGCAGATTTGAATGACTCAATAAGAGATTTTGTTAACAGGAATTATTAGTAATCTGAGATAAAATATGATAGGTTTCACATTTTTTATAAAAGAGTTTAACCTGATAATGGTCGGGGTTGATTTGGAAAAGAAGAAGTTCGATCGAGGTGAGCTGTTAATTTATTTCAGGACAAGTCAACTTTTGGTTCTTCTCTAAAATATCGATTCTATGAAAAAAATTATTTCTATTTGTATAGGGTTGCTTTTATCATTAGTCAGCTACACCCAAACACGTCCTCAAACGATTATTAGTCCCTTAGTTGACACTACATTTTCAGGTTTTAAAGAGATTTATCAATTGTGGGAAAGTTACCTGGATGAACTCAACTATAATAGTGCCCAAAAAAGCTACATCTTAAATGAATTTCCAGTAAGCCTACAGAAGTATTGGGATCAAAACGAGCTAGATCAATATGTGTTTCCGGATCTATATTATTCTTTTAAAAGGAGTTACGGAAATGTTTTCTATCCAATGGAAAAACAATACTTACTTGGCATCGTAAAAAGAGATGACAACTTGTTTGAGTTAAGAGCCATTTTCATTGCCTATCCTGAAGAAATGTTCAAAGGGATACCCTCCTACATCATTACCGTACCAATTATTTACCTAGAAGGAAAATATAAACTCAGCAATGCATTCACGTATCACAAATCTAAGCTGCAGACAAAGAGACTAGGTTTAATCAGGTACTATTACGATCGCGACTATGTGTTCAATTTTGAAAAGGCGATCACTATGCAATCAAAAATACAATCTTTCAAAGAGGGATTTGGAATTGCTTTTAATGATTCAATTACGTATATTATTACGGATAACATGACTGTTGCTGCTGAATGGTTTGGCGTACAACATTTTGATATGGATTTCTTGCCTGGTTCAAGTTATTATGAAGCAAGAGCTCTTAAAACTAATAATATGGTTTTAAGTGGCGGAATTGGAGAAGATCATTTTCATGAAATTATACATCTATTACTTACCAGTCAGGCTAAAAATGGCTCTTATCATTGGTTCGAAGAAGGAATTGCAACCTATTTTGGAGGTTCATTAACTCATGAATACCCATTTCACATTAGAAGATTAAAGAATTACCTTCATGATAATCCATGGATTGAACTTTCGGGGAGTTTATCGGTCTATTATAATGATGAAAACAGCAAAACCCATTTTGGAAATCCGCCAGAAGAATTTTTCCATAAAAGACAGTATTTTAAAGATGTAGAAATGCAGTCTAACTTTGTCTACACCATCCATGCAGCAATAGTTGACATTGCATTCAACATGGGTGGATACGAAAAAGTTAAAGAACTTTATCTTTGTAAAGCTGACAATGAGGAAGAATTCTACAACTGCATCGAAGAGGTTTTGGAGATAAAGCGAGCAGATTTGAATGCTTATTTAAGGGAGTTTGTTAATAACCGGTACTAAAAAAGTCCTGATGAAAATCAGGACTTTTAGAGAATATTGTCGTGAAGAACATTTCACTGTGTTTATTTGCCAACAAACTTTTTGGTTTTCAGTTTTACCAGATAGAGTGTGTGATACATAGCTGGCACCACAACCAATGTGAGGATGGTGGCAAAACTCAGCCCGAAAATAATGGTCCATGACATGGGCCCCCAGAACAAGGCGTTGTCGCCACCAAAATAAATATCAGCATCGAATCGCTCGAAAAGACCGATAAAATCAATGTTGAGTCCGGCTGCAAGGGGCACCAGTCCAAGTACGGTTGTGATGGCGGTGAGCAACACCGGTCTAAGCCTGGTTTTACCTGCTTCAATTACGCATTCAATGGATTCTTTCCTGGGCAGATCGGCTCCGGGTTCCAGGCCCATTTCATTTTTCCTTCGTGCTTTTAGCAATGAAATATAGTCAATTAGCACAATCCCGTTGTTCACTACAACGCCGGCAAGCGACACAATGCCAATACCTGTCATAATGATAATAAAATCCATCTTAAAAGTTGCCAGCCCTCCGAAAACACCAATCGTGCTGAACAACACCGTTCCCATAATAATCAGTGGCTTGACTACGGAATTGAACTGTCCGACGAGGATCAGTATGATAAGCGAAACGGCAATAAGCATGGCTGTAGCCAGAAATGCCATGGATTCTTCCTGTTCCTGCTGTTCACCCGTAAACTTATAGCGATAGCCTTCGGGGAAATCGAAACCGGCCAATATTGGTTTCAATTGCTCGTTGATCTCGTTGGCATTGTAGCCCTCAATAACATTTGAACCTATTGTAATCATGCGGCTACGATCTTTTCGGGTTACAGCCCCATAGGTTGAACTGAGCGATATATCTGCTACCGCAGAGATGGGAACCTGAACCAGTTTGCCTGAAGCCTGATCGCGGAATGTTATTCGCTGGTTAATCAGTGAAGACATATTATAGCGGTATTCGTCTTTCATCCTGAGTTGTATCGGGTAGTCATCTTCACCCACCTTGAAGTTAGAGATTTCTGTACCAAACAAGGATGTCCTGATGGTGGATCCTATCTGGCCGGTTGACAAGCCAAAACGCCTGGCTTTATCACGGTCGATATTCACCGAGAGTTCGGGTTTGCCCACATCAAGGTCGATCGACAGTCCCTCGATTCCCTGGATATATGAGTTGTTGATTAACGACATGATCGTATCGGTGAGAAACAAGAGCTTGTCATAGTCTTTTCCACTGATTTCAATATTGATTGGTTTACCAACCGGAGGCCCCTCATTCTGCTTTTCAACAGTGAGCAGAACTCCGGGATAAACACCCAGCAGTTCGTCTGAAAGCCGTTTTTGTATATCGGATGTGTTAATGCCATCCCTGTCCTGAAAGTCAAGGAATGTAACCGTAATTAATCCACGATTAGGCCCCCCTCCACGTCCGGTAAAACCGTCATTCTCACCAACAGCACCTTTGCCAACATTGGTTAAAACAGATTTAACGATTTTCATGTCCGGAGCCAGGACATCATATACTTTTGCTTCGATTACATTAATAGTTGAGTCGGTGGTTTCAATGGTAGTGCCTAAAGGAAGCTCAGCCATGATGTTGATGTATTTCGGATCACCCGAAGGGAAGAACTCAACTTTGGGACTGGAGCCAAAATAAAAGGCAATGGTTACAATCATCAACAGAAAAGTGCTAACAACTATCCAGAAAGCGTTCCGTTTCCCGAGGGTTATTGTAAGGGTTTTCACATACATTTTTTCGAGCCAAACGAGGAATATTGACTGAAACCAACGGGCAAAACGATCAAGAAATGCAACATTGGCAAGTCCGATCAGGGCAAATAACACGAGAAGGCTTCCAGGAGTGTTGTTGCCTGAGTAAAAGAATATTAACGCCAATAATAGCATTAAACCAGCAACGATGAGGGTTCTTTTGACATTTGGCCTTTTTTCGGCATCTTCGCGTTTATAAAAGGTTGCTGAAATGACGGGTATGATCACAAGGGCTGTAAACAAGGAGGCCGTAAGCACAATGATCAACGTCATGGGAAGAAATTTCATAAACTCGCCCATGATTGAATCCCAGTAAATCAGCGGGAAAAATGCTGCAAGGGTTGTAGCAGTCGACGAAATGATGGGCATTGCTATTTCGCCCACTGCCTGGCGGGCCGCCTCAAATACCCCATAACCTTTGTCGATAAACCGATAGATGTTTTCGACCACAACAATGGCGTTGTCAACAAGCATCCCAAGCGCAAGGATCAATGAAAACAACACGATCATATTGATGCGGAAATCCATGAGACCCATGACCATGAAGGAGATAAACATGGATAATGGAATCGCTAATCCGACAAATAGGGCATTACGGGTTCCAAGGAAGAAGTAAAGAACAAAAACCACGAAAATAATTCCCATGATCATGCTGTTTTCCAGGTTACTGAGTTGCAACTTTATCTGTTCCGACTGATCGTTGGTAATGGTTATGGATAGATTGTCGGGCAGGAGTTTTGCTTCCTGTGAAGTTTTGATCAGGCTGAAAATCTGATCAGTAGCCGCAAGCAGGTTCTCACCGCCTTTCTTAATTACTTGAAGCGAAACAACCGGTTGATGGTTCAAACGGGCAAAGCTTTCAGGCTCTTTGAAGCTAAAATTCACGTCGGCCAGATCGCGGAGATAAACAATGTTATGATCTTCATGTTTGATAATGATTCCCTTAATCTCATCAATAGAACGAAATTCCCCGGTCAAACGCACCGATCGCATATCACCAAAGGATTTGATATCGCCTCCCGACATCGAAATATTCTCGGCTTTTATGGCATTTTCGATGTCGTTGAAACTTAGGTTAAAAGCGTTTAGTTTGTGCTGGTCAACATGAATTTTAATTTCCTTATCAGTGATCCCGGTGATCGTCACATCCGAAATCTGGGTAAAGGTTTCAATCTCTTCTTCAAGGTATTCTGCAAAACTATTCAACTCATTAATGCTATAGTCACCCGAAAGATTGATGTTAACGATCGGAAATTCCGAAAAGTCGATGTCAGTCACCATTGGGTCATTGAGGAGGTCATCGGGTAGTTCTTTCTTGGCTTTGTCCACAGCATCTTTAACGTCCTGCAGGGCTTTTTTGATTTCCACGCCGGTGTTGAATTCAACAAAAATGTTGGAAACATCCTGACTGGATAAGGAGGTCATCTTTTTGATTCCATCAACTGACTCAATTTCTTTTTCGAGTTCTCTGGTTATCAAATTTTCAATATCAATGGGCGGGTTTCCGGGATAAAGGGTTTGAACCATAATGGTTGGAATCACAATATCCGGAAAAAGCTCCTTGGGAAGGGATTTGTAGGAATAGATTCCAAACACAACAAGGATAACAGTGAGCAGGAATATCGTATTGGTATTCTTCAGTGCCCATGTTGTCAGGTAGAAATCCCTGATAACTTTTTTCTGTTTTATTTCTTCATTCATCGTCGACTATTTTACTTGATTAATGGGGATTAATTGCGCGCACGAATCAAAGATCCGTCGCTCACCCTGTTGTATCCATCGGTAATCAGTTGGTCACTGGTTGTAAGTCCTTGAATCACCATGGTCTTATTTTGGTAGCTTATGCCAGGTTCAATGTATTGTTTTCGGGCGATCATGTCATTTTGCTTCTTATCCACCACATAAACGTATTTTCCACTCAGGTCTTCCTTAATCACGCGGGTGGGAATCACGATGACCGAATCAGCCTTAAAGTCATTGATGTTGACAATGGCAATCATATTGGGCTTTAATTGTTCGTTTGTGTTTTTCACTTTCAGTTCAATTTCAAATGTGCGGTTGTTGATGTTTACCACATTGCCAGTCCTGCTGATTTTGGTAATAAGTTTGAAATCGGGATAGGATGGGAAAACCAGTTCAACATCATCCCCTTGATGGATATAAGGCAGGAAACGCTCCGACACATCAGCCCTGACATACACTTCATCAAGACTTACTATGCGCATCATTTGCGCACCTGGCATAGCCAGTTCGCCCTTTTTCTGATTCACTTTTTCAACAACTCCGTCAATTGGTGAGCTTACCTGCGCCATCCGCATCTGGGCTTTCAGGGTTGCCAGCTTATTTTCGAGCGAAACTTTATTGTTTTTTGCCTCCAAATATTGCAATTCAGAGCCAATTTTTTGTTCCCAGAGCCTTTTTTGACGTTCAAAGACATCGGTGGCCAAACTGAGCGAACTGTTCAGTTCAGCGATGGTTTTCTCTGTTACTTCGGTGTTTAGTTTTGCCAAAAGCTGACCTTTCCTCACACGTTGCCCTTCTTTTACGTAAACCTCGGTTATTTGCCCGCCTACTTCAGGGCTGATGAAAGCCTCTTCAACAGGTATAACGGCACCACTGGCTTCGAAAAAGTGATTAAATGTTTCGAGGCTGAGCGACTCAACTACAACCGGCTCACGAAACCTCTCGTCCTCTCCGTTGTCGAGTCCACTGATTTTCTTTTCAGTTTGCTCCACCTTTTCTTCAAGTGCCCTGATCTCAGCCTGATATTTTTCGAGGTCTTTATGAAGTTTTTTATTGTCGTCGGTCTGGCTGCACGACAACATAATCAATGATATTGCCAGAGAAAATAATACATGGATTTTTTTCATAAAACTATGGTTCAATGGTGAATAAATTCGGGATAATGTGTTTGAATAAATTGAAGTCCTTTAGGCGAAATAATGCCGTACAAGTGGTATTTGAATACCTCTTCGAAGAAATCTTTTGAATGGATTTCTTCTACCGAAAGCAAATCGTTGTGAATAAAATTCTCGACACGGATGATATGCAGTTTTGTGATAACTTCTTCGTTCAGATCCTGCCTGTAGTAACCTTCTGTTTTGCCTTTCACCAGATTCTCGATCGTAGCATTGTAGATGTTTTTGCGATGAGCTTCTTTGACCTTTCGGTAAATGGAGGGATAAAACCGTTGCAGATCAAACTCGAGTGCTGGATTGTGCTTTCGGATCATCTCGTAGGCAAGTTGGTATACCTTAAAAAGCTCTTCAATCGCATTGAAACCCATGTCGTGAATCTTGGCAAATTCACATCCTTTATTATTGCTTATGTAATGCAGTGTTTTTTCGATCAGGTCTGTTTTGTCGGTAAAAAACTGATACAGCGTTTTCTTGGATATAGCCAATTGGCGCGAAAGTTCATCCATAGTGATGCTTTTCACCCCATAGCGGAGGAAAATCTCAGCTGATTGTTCAAGTATATCTGTTGCTTTTTCTGACATGGATTAGTTGATCGTTGATGAGAGTAAACTTTCGAGCGAAGTAGTTTTGTTGAGCACATTCAGGGCTGCATTGATATATTGTGATTGTGTATTCAGGTATTGGTTGTGGGCATTCAGGAAGTCGAGGCTGCCGGCAAGACCTTCGGTGTATTTCACGCCGGTGCGCTGAAATATTTTTTCTGCAACAGCTTTGTTTTTTATGGAGTTTTCGTAGGTGAGCAAAGCATTGTTTAGTTCGTTGAGAATGGTTTCATATTGCAGCTTGAGGCTGGTTGAGATTTGTTCTTCGGCAACTTTTGTTTTTTCAAACTGAAAATATGCTTGTTTAACTTTAGAATAACGCTCACCACTGCTGAAGATTGGAATATTCATAGTAACTCCTAGTACCGAACTCGAATACCATTTGCCTTTGGTATCAAGAAAATCCCATTCCTGACGTTGAGCCTGGGTTTGATAATTCAGAAATGCCGAAAGGGTAGGAAGATAGGCGCTTTTTTCGAGTCTCAATTGTAGCAGGGCCAGATGTTGCTGATTTTTCAAAATTCGGTAATCAATATTGTTACTCAGCTCAAAAGGTTTTGTCATCACTGTTTGAGGTGCTGAAGTGTCGATCAATCCCGTGATTGTCTGGGTAAGCACAATGGTTTTTTTATCATCCATACCCAGCTGGTATTTTAAAAATGATTCTGCAATGTTATGCTGATTGAGCGCATTGGTTCGGGCAATTTCGAGTTCAGAAACCAGCAATTCAAATTGATCCAGGTCAGTTTCCTCTCCAAAGCCGTTTTCAACAATAATACCGGTTTGATATGCAAGTTTGCGGGTAATCGATAGGGTGGAATCAATCACTTCAATGCTTTCTTGTGTAGCTAAAACCAGAAAATATGCTTCTGATACCGATTTGATCACTTCGATCCGGTTTTTCTGATAGTTTTTCTCGCTTTGTTCAAGAAATGATTTAGCGGCTTGCAGCCCCACAATGTAGCTTCCGCTAAACAACAGCTGATTTAGGGTTGCACTGGCGCTGCTACTGTATTTTGTGCCAAACTGCACTTCGATTTCCTGCCCGGGTTGCCCAAAAAAATCGCCAGGAACCAACTGCACAGGTAATCCAATATTATCATTGTAGCTTACTGTGGCACTCACCTGAGGCAAACCGGTTGCTATTGTTTCCTTCACCTGATAGCGGGCTACTTCGATATCATTCAGGCTATTACGCAGATTATAATTGTTCTGCAAGGCAATTTGTTTGGCTTGTTCCAGATTTAGGGTAACTACCTCCTGTGACCAGATTTTGCCGGAAAATGCTAAAAAACAGGCAATGATTAAAAGGAATTTCAGTGGTTTCATTATGTTTTCTTTACTTCAGATTAATAGAATTGGCAAAAATAGACTTTTATAACAACAGGAAACTAAAAATGTTATTATCGTTTCCTTAGTTTATTGTTAATTTTCTTTAAAAGGCTTATTCATATACTATATTCGTTAAAAAAAAGCAACAAAATAGACCACAATATCCATTAGGACAGTTGGTTATCTTGTTGAACCCGTTTTGTTTCCGGCACAAAAATCGTATAAAACGTTTCCGTAGTGGAAAAAAGGTATCACTAAAGACAAGTGAAAGTAAAAAGGGTTTAAAAAAGGAATGATTTTTTTTGTTTTTCGAAATATTCAAGGCCTTCGGGAGTGGCCACGCTTCTTACAAAGCTCTCAAACATCTGATCAAACAAGGTTTTGAAAGAGAATTCTTCCGGAGGAAAGAAATCCGGATTATGAATGTCAATGAGCCTGCTGATATAAAGCCGTGCAATCAACTCGATGCTTAAGTCATTGCGGTACATGCCCTGTGAGATTCCTTTCGTAAGGTTAATCCGAATTTTATCAGAAATAAACAAGATACGTTTCTCGAAATGGGCATGGTAGATTTCGGGGAATAATTCGTTGAGCTGATGAGTGATAGAAGGAGAAACTTCGGTGAATTTTTTTGATACTTCCTTCGAGACTATCATCAGGATGTCAATAGCATTCATGCCTTCGAAGTCGAATTCAATAAAAATCTCCATGAACTTTTCTCTTTCGAGTTCAAGGGTTTTCTCAACAAGCTCTTCATTGGAAGAGACATACTTTTTGAGCACATTTAGGGGTATGTCTTCATATGAATTCATCCGCTCAAGCGATAGATTTTTAATCCCATGCTCAAGGGCTTTTAATCTTATTTGTTCGAGAATGGGCCTGAGTTCTTCCTGAATCATATGAATGACTTCTCCTTTTTAAGTCGACGGCAAAGTTAGAAAAAAAACGAAACGATCAAAGAATTGCGTGTTTTATTAATTATCAGTGATTTGCAACCACCATTTTGCGTTTTATGGTATGTTTAGCACTTTTAAGTCCAAAATAATAAACTCCCGGACTCAAGCCATTGACCGATGCTTCAAAGGGCAGCTCATATTTTCCTGTTGGGGTTAAACGATTGTCAATCAGAGTTACAACCTCACGACCAAAATGATCATACACCGCCAGATGGATTATTGTAGCCTGTGT
This sequence comes from Bacteroidales bacterium UBA6192, assembly GCA_002422725.1. Taxonomy (GTDB): domain Bacteria; phylum Bacteroidota; class Bacteroidia; order Bacteroidales; family F082; genus UBA6192. The sequence goes on along the minus strand of DITE01000006.1, from coordinate 13,915 downwards.
TAGTTTGAATGAAAAAACAGTCGACAGACTGAATGGGTTTGGGTAGTTTTGCTCTAGGCTAAAAGGAATCAGGTCTTGTTCCTGTATCGAAACATCGGTGTCAACAATAGCAGTCCAGATACTGCGTGTTCCATTGTCCATTCTTGTCCAGATTGGCCTTACCACATCATTCACAGCCGAAATGTTGTTGTAATCGCCAAAGAAAGTTCCTGATGAAGGGGTGAAGGGGCTTTCGCTGATTAGCATATTTTCAAAAGTAGCCCCTCCGTCGCGCGATACAGCCAAAAATACATCAGTTTGATTGTTGTTGTAGTTTCTTCTGTCGTAAAAAACAAAATATAAGTATCCGGTTACCTGATCGACAGTAATCCAGGTGAAAAACTGATGACGCCCCGGGGGATCGTCGTTTACCCTGACGGGTTCGGACCAGTTGTTTCCGCCATCAGTCGATTTAATGAGCCAGACATCAGTATCGTCATCACCATTGCTTTGATCAGCATAATTGATGTAAATTATTCCGTGGTTAGAGCCATTACTCAGGTCGACCACAGTAACCGGCATTGCATTGCAACGATAAATGCCCGGAATGCTTATGTCCCAGCCCCCGATATGGTCGCGTATAAACATTTCCTCATCAAGCCATGTGTTGCCTCCATCGATTGAACGGTTAAAGACAAGCCCGAGTGGTCCCGACCAGGAGACAAACACTTCACCATTGGCGCCAACTGCCGGCACTGCTCCTTCATTGGTGTTGTCACTGTCAAGACAATCACCAGGCACACTGCTGATAACAATAGCTGGACTCCAGCTTTGGCCGCCATCGGTTGATTTACTGAACATAATATTACTCTGGCAACCCGGGTCACTGTTTCCATAATTGTCAAACTGTGTCCAGGTAACATAAATGGTGTTTGATTGCGGATCAACAACAGCCCATTCTTTGTCCTGAGCCTTTACGCCATTCAGTCCCATGTAGGATCCAGGAGACCAGGAACCTGTTTCTTTGTCATACTTCTGGCAAACAATCCGGTCGATCCAGCTGCCGTTGACTGGGTTTGACAAGTGAAAAAAGTAGAAATCACCGGCAGTATCAGCTATTACAACCGGATCGCCCCAGACACCATACTCGGGCGATTCCAGAATGCTGGTATTCCATGTATACCCACCATCAAGTGAATAATAGACAAAATTCAGGTTCGAACCGGCCATGATTTCCAAAGGATTCTTTGGGTTTATGCAGATGCTTGGTTCATTGGCACTTCCGAATGGGCTGACACGAACATTCTGATGTTGAGCTGAAACGGGCAACAATAGAATAAACAAAACAAAGGTAATCCAGACAGTTTTCATAAAGTATTGTTTTCATTAACAATGGGATAATCACTTTTATTCTCGGTATGCTCCACTATACAGGCAATCATGGCATCTCCGCTGATATTCACCACCGTGCGAAGCATATCCAGGGGCCTGTCAACAGCAAATATAAGCGCAATCCCTTCGGTTGGAATTCCCACAGATGTCAAAACGATTACAAGCATAATCATTCCGGCACCTGGTACAGCAGCCGATCCAATAGAGGCCAGTGTTGCAGTAAGGATGATGGTCAACTGTTGCAGGAATGTCAGGTCCATGCCATATATCTGTGCAATGAAAACTGCTGCAACAGCTTGATATAAGCTTGTTCCGTCCATATTAATCGTTGCGCCGAGTGGCAAAACAAAACTGCTCACCTCTTTTTTAACACCCAGATTATCCTCAACACATTCCATAGTCATGGGCAAAGTGGCAGCACTTGAACTTGTTGAAAATGCAAGCAATTGAGCGGGAGTAATGCCTTTGAGAAACTGCCGGTAGGTTAGGCGGGTAAAGGTTCCGATAATTAAAGGATAAATTGCAAATACAATCAGCAATAAACCTATGATGACCGTTAATGTATACATACCCAAAGAGCCGAAAAGTGCCAGGGTGTCGCCGGGGTTGGTTCCGGCAACATCCACGATCAGCGAGGCGATCAATGCAAAAACCCCATAAGGGGCTACCATCATCACCAGATGAATCATTTTCATCACTATTTCATTCAGCGAATCGAAAATGTCTTTAACTGGTTTTGTCTTTTCAGCTGGTAACAGAATAAGCGAAATTCCGAATAGCAGGGCAAAGAAAATGACCTGCAGCATACTGGAATTATTCGTCAATGCTTCGAAAATATTAGCGGGGACAAGATCAATAATAAATTGCAGCGGGCCCGAATCCATTTGGTTATTCAGTGTTTGGTTTTCCACATTCCGGGCAAACTTTTGCTGAAACTCAATGGCTTTTTCTCGCGGAAGAATTTTGCCCGGATTTGTTAAATTTACGACAACCAGTCCTACACTTACTGCAATAACAGTCGTAAGGATGTACATGCTGATGGTTTTCAGCCCCATCCGCGACAGGCGCGAAACATCATTAAGGCCTGATACGCCACTGATCAGTGATACGATAATTAATGGAATAGCAATGAGCTTCAGGAGATTGATAAAGATTATGCCCCAAGGTTTTATCCAGTCGACTGCAAATTCGTTCAACCCAAGCCAGACAGACAGCAAACCGAACAGAACACCAGCTGTCATCCCCAGCAGTATTTTCCAGTGAAGTGCGATTCCTTTTTGTGTAGTCATTGAACTTTATAAAAATTTCATAATTAAGTTAATGCCTTCTGTTGAGTAGTGAAGAAGGTGTTCAAAAGTAGCCAAAAATCTTGAGTAGGGAAGGCGGCTTCAGGACATAAAAATCGTTTAATTTGCAGTATCATCAATACAACACAAAAATGGGAAAGCCACAACGCATTGGAATTCTGACAGCCGGAGGCGATTGTCCGGGCATAAACGCGGCTATTAGAGGCGTTGGTAAAACAGCGATTGTACGCCACGGGATGGAGGTTTTGGGTATTTCATCAGGATTCTCGGGGCTTATCAATAAAGAGGTTAGCGAATTAACAGAGTCAGCCTTATCAGGAATTTTAACCCTTGGTGGAACTATTTTAGGCACCTCTAGAGAAAAACCCTTTAAAAAGTCGGGCAGCCTGGGTATTGATAAACCCAGAATTATCAAGAAGAATTATAAAGACCTGCGTCTTGATTGTATAGTGTGTATTGGTGGGAACGGCACACAGAAAACAGCAAACCTGCTTTCGGAAGAAGGATTGAATGTGATTGGGATTCCAAAAACAATCGATAATGACGTTTTTGGAACCGATTTTACTTTTGGCTTCGATTCGGCACTAACGATAGCCACCGATGCAATCGACCGGCTTCACACCACGGCCAACTCACATAAACGCATCATGGTGATCGAGGTGATGGGTCACAATGCCGGCTGGCTAACCTTATATGCCGGCCTGGCAGGTGGCGGTGATGTGATCCTGTTACCAGAACTCAAACAGGATTTGAAAGCCGTGAACCGCTACCTGCTCGACAGGGCTTATAAAAAGAAACCATATTCTATTGTTGTGGTGGCCGAAGGGATTGAAAGGCCAAGTGAGTTCAGCTCAGCAGCCGATTATATTGCCGGAATGATCGAAAACGGTACCCGCATTGAAACCCGCAAAACGATATTGGGTTACATTCAGCGGGGTGGTAGCCCGTCGCCAATGGACAGAATACTGGCTACACGTTTTGGTTCGCATGCTGTTGATCTGATTTCAAAGGAGAATTATGGAAGAATGGTTACCAATGTAGGCGGACAAACTTCGAGTATCCCGCTCAAAGATGTTGCCGGCAAAACAAGGCTGGTTCCGGTGGATCACTCCCTGATCCTCAAAGCCCGGTCACTGGACATTTGTATGGGAGACATATGTGACGTTTAACGCTTTCCAAAAACATCCCTTAAGTATGTCATTAACTTTTTTTTGTGGAATTGCCCTGACAGCTACATTTGCTGGGAGTGCAGTTGTATCATGGATACTGCTTATCCTGGGTCGGTTCAAAACCAGTTGGATTATGCCGGAGCGCGAAGGCGACCGGCCCGACAAAGGAAAGAAATGGTTCATCCTGCAATCCTTTGGATTGCTTTTTGCAGCATTGATTGTGTATCTGAGGACATTGCAGCTGCATGACGATCACCTCGACAATGTGATGGAAAACCTGATTTATGCTGTTTCAGGAATGTTACTTGTACGCGCAGTTGGCGAATTCAAAGTCATGGGACTCTTTCGCACCGAAAACAATGGTACGTATAGCCGGCTCGACAAAAACGTCTATACACCAATGGCCTGGCTGATGTTTTTGCTGAGCCTCGTACTGCTGTAATAAAGAGATCAATCAACTTTATATAGTTTTTGAACTTACCTCGAAGCATTATTTCCCAGCACTTTGTGTTAGTGGGCTGGTTGTAAAGTTTAAAAATGGAATGATACCCCTATATAATAACTTCTTGCAAGCGGGTAAACATTGAAGTAGTCGATGCCATAATAGGCTGATTGATAATTCATAGCTGGGACTTATATCTGAATCATATGCCAAGTATTACCAAATAAAGCATGATCAAAGCTTTATGAATCGACCGATTATCACCCCGTGCTGCTTTGTCTTTAGCTGGTAAACATAGATGCCGGGATTGAGTCCCATGATATTTATTCTGAAAGAGGCTACTTCTGCATCGAGCATTGTCTTTCCCTGCATACTCAAAATGATGATTCTTTCGGCTTCTACTGCCTTGTTAATAGTAATCCAGTCTTCAGCAGGGTTAGGTGAAATTGCCTCCCCCTGGATCCTGACGGGCTGCTGTTCCCTGTTAGAAACCGATCCAAGAATGCTGAAAGGGGCTATGCTGGTGGCTGAAGCATTTTCGTCTCCCTGATGAACAACAAGCTTTACATAACAAAGATCTGAGTCAACATCCGGGACGATCCACTGGTGCAAACCGTTATTGGGAATGGAAGCAGCAATTGTTACCCAGGGGCCCATAGCCCCCTGAGTGGAATAGGATAAATCGACCGATGAAGGCAATGATGCCGGAATCTGGGAAGCCCATCGGATGTTTCGCACCGAACCAGGATAAAAGTTCTCGCCACCTGAAGGATAATTGGCTTTAATCCAAAGGTTTTCGGCAGGGCTGTTTTCGGCAAACACATAAAGGATATTTTTACTTGAAAGCCAGGTTCCTTCTTCGGTGAGCAACACAATATCGGGCATACCATTTTTGGTTAAATCGCCTCCGGTTTGCAATGCACGTGCATTTCCCATCTGTCCACTGGTTTGGAAATTTGTAGCCAATGTCCAGTCACCCTGACCGTTGCCAAGCCATACCTGTAATAACCTGTTTCCATATGCCAGCAGATCCACATAACCATCGGAGTTCATGTCGGCAAGTTGTGTAAGCTGGTAATCGCCTGTTTCCGGAAGATTACCTGAAATACTTGTCCATGTTAAAGTTTCCTTGCTCCATGTATAAACATCGAGTCCTTCCTCCATATTTACAAAAGCAACGTCATCAGCGCCATCATGGTTAACATCTGCTGTTGAAACACCGGTTAAAATCCACCCTTCTGCCAGTGGCAGCCCCGTATCATTTTTTACAAAATTGCCTGTACCATCACCAAAATATGCCAGTCCATTTTCATGTGATGCAACAAAATCGAGGTAACCATCTTTGTTCAGATCGGCAAACTTTACAATCATATCCGAGTTACCCCCACTGAATCCAAACACATGCTGCCAGGATCCATCTCCCTGATTAAGATACACTTGTATGCCCGAACAACAGCCAAAAGAGACACTAACAAGATCAAGCCTCCCATCATTGTTTACATCGCCAAGGTCGGTGCCAAACATTCCCCAATCCTCACCGGCTGTAGCCAGACCATCATCCCATGGAATAAAGTTCAAACCCGTTCCATCGCCCAGGGCCACCTCAATCAACTGGTCACCAAAGTCGGAGGCTGAATAATTATGATGCATTCCATATGCAATGTCAGGGTAACCGTCGTTATTCACATCGCCTGCACAAACACCTCCATAGCCAAAGTCTCCACCCTTATGTAAGGTAAAATTACCCTCTCCGTCTCCAAACCAAATCATAATTCCCTGTTGATCCGTTCCAACACCAGGGCAGCCATGATCACCTATTGATAAAATGTCCACATGACCATCCATATTTATGTCCGATAGGGCAAAGTCGCTCTTGCCTCCCTCGAATTCAGGATGGTTAAGTCCGTTGGTGAGCCGGATATAACTCAATTCAGCAACGCCTTTTTCCTGAGCATTCAACAGAAAAACAATGGCCAGAAAGGCAAATGTTAAGATGGTTTGGTGTTTTATCATGTTGGTAGAATTCAAAATAATTTGAATTCAAATATAAATCATTCCATTCAATTTCAGGCAGATTTGCAAGATGTGGATTCAAAAAGTGCAGGCTTTTGGTTACATAGTTTATAAAGTGGGTCACAAAACTTTATTAATATTTCATTCAGCTACAATTTCAGGCGAATTGTAGTAAATTGTTAAAAACCATTTAGTTCCATCGTCACTGTTGGGATCAGCAACAAAAAACCAAGGATCACCACTGCAAGGATCAGCGGCCAGACCCATTTTACCCATTTGTGATAGGGGATACGTGCTACGCCCAGCACAGCTATCAGCACACCCGAGGTAGGGGTGATCATATTGGTGAATCCATCGCCAAACTGGAAGGCCATCACGGTTGCCTGTCGCGAAACAGCAATCAAATCGCTGAATGGTGCCATGATTGGCATGGTGATGGCGGCCTTGGCCGAACCCGACGGGATCACGATATTGATTACGGTCTGTATGGCATACATAACACCAATGGAAGCAACTTTACCAAAATTACCCATTGCTTTTGATAGTCCGTACAGAATGGAATCAATCACTCCACCTTCGGCAAGGATCACAATGATGCCTCCGGCAAGGCCGACAATAATGGCAGCTGACATGATATCGTTCACCCCTTCGAGGAATAGTTTCGCAATTTCATCGGCAGATTTATTGATTGCCAGACCGGAAGCAACACCCATGGCCAAAAACAAGGTAGCTATTTCCATTACATACCATTCGTAAGCCATCACCCCCACAATCAGGTAAATGATGGTGAAACCAAGCAGTAATAAAATGAAATAATGCACCGATTTACGCAATGAAACAACTCCTGTAACTGCAAACAGGGCTGTACTTATTGGCATCACATTCAGGCTGAAGCGACTGTTTCCGATGGTCATTGTTGACACGGGGTAAAGCAAAGAAAAAATTATCAAAGCAGTCAATATGATTCCGAAAATAACCCAGGCTATTTTGGGTGTATAATAGGTAATTGTCATATTTTCAGAGGCGGTGTGGTGGCGCCAGTGGGCATCCTCCTCCCACATTGGCGAGGCCTTGGGATTTAGCCTTATTTTTCGGGCATACCGTAACACAAAGAAAATTCCTATTGCATTGATCAACACCCAGCAGAAAATGCGGTATTCTATGCCTGAAAATAGCGGAATGCCTGCCAGACCCTGAGCTATGCCAATAGTAAAAGGGTTCAGGATGGCACCGGCAAATCCCAGATGGGCTGCCACATACACCATACAAACCCCGATGATGGAATCGTAGCCCATCGAAATAGCCAGGGGAACCAGTATGATCGTAAACGCAATAGTTTCTTCGCTCATGCCGAATACAGCACCGAAGACGCTGAACATCAGCATCACCATAACGATAATGAGGTTGTCAACACCAATAACTCTGAGCAAGCGGTAATGGCCAAGTTTTCGTGAAAACCGGAGGAAGGCAAAAATGCCGGCATCAATGGCTTTGCTCTGGTTCATGATCCAGAAAGCACCACCAATCATCAGGATGAAGATTATGATGTTGCTTTGCTTTACAAATCCTTTGAAAAGGGCTGAAAAAATCTGCCAGGTCTGAGGACTGCTTTTGAAAGCTTCCTGATGGGGTTCGGGAAGGTTTTGTTTATAGAAGAATTTCAGTTCTGTCTTTTCAACACCATCTGTTAACTGACTAATGGAAACATATTTACCCGGTGGGATAATCCAGGTGAGCACAGCAGCGAGTACAATAATGAAAAAGACAATGACATAGGTATGCGGTACTTTCGTTTTTCGAGGCATAAACAAAGGGTATCGTACAAAAATAGGAAAAAGTCTTTATGCATGGTGAAATTTAGCAGGGCCATGAATCAGGCGGTTGCTAAATGCTTTGGTTGTTTCAGTACTTAGCAATTCCGGTTGAAAATGTAGTTTTTTCTCTTGTTGAAATGATGTGTCAACGATAGGATTGGCTTGTGCTATTGCGAATCAATCACTTTGCTTCATCCATTCAAACACTTGATAATGTTCTCCATCCATCCCTAATTTTGAATAAGTTTCCTGAGCCTGGAGGTTCGATCTATCAACATATAATCTGATGCCACCTACATCGTTTGCGCCGGAGGCTATGGTTTTAATATGCTCATACAAGCTGCGATATATACCACGGCGACGGAATTCTGGCACTACATACACCGATTGTATCCAGTATATCTGCTTGTTACGCCAATCACTCCATTCATAGGTAATCATGAGAGAACCAACGATATGGTGCTCCATTTCTGCAACAAAATAGCCACCTTTGGCAGGATCTTTAAAAACTTCCTGGATACCCTTTTTTAGGACATCAGGATTGAGGGTGATGTTTTCAGTCTCCAGCGCCATTTGTTGCTGAAAATCAGCAATAATCGCCCATTCGCTTGTACTGGCTTTTCTAATCAATACCATGATATTTTTATTTACTTTTGCAGCTTGTTTACTGGCAAATTTACCAAATTACTGATTCAAGTCAATCCCAATGAGCGATCAGGTTAAACATGAATGTGGCATTGCTCTTATCAGGCTGTTGAAACCATTGGAGTTTTACCTGGGCAAATATGGCAGTTCGATCTACGGACTTCAGAAACTGCACCTGTTGATGCAAAAGCAGCACAACCGTGGGCAGGATGGAGCCGGAATTGCCTCAATCAAGCTCGATCTTAAACCTGGTAGTAATTACATCGACCGGATACGCTCAAACTCACCAACCCCTATCAAAGAAATCTTCAGTACGGCCTACGAAGCATTTCAGGAGTTGCAGGAGCGCAATCCGGGCAGGTTGAACGATGTAAACTGGATGAAGGAAAACCTGGAGTTTACTGGCGAACTTTTTATGGGTCATTTGCGATATGGTACTTTTGGAAAAAATGATATAACAAACCTTCATCCTTTCGTGCGAACCAATAACTGGATGACGCGAAACCTTGTTTTGGCCGGCAATTTTAACATGACCAATGTGGATGAGCTTTTCAACAAACTCGTCGAACTGGGCCAGTATCCTGTTGAAACCTCTGATACAGTAACTGTTCTGGAAAAAATCGGCCACTTTCTGGACGAGGAGAATGAAAGGCTTTATCAAAAATACAGATCACGTGGCATGAGCAAACGTGATATCAGTTTAGAGATTGCCCGTGAGCTTGATGTGCAGCATATTTTGGAAGAGAGTTCACAGAACTGGGATGGTGGCTTTGTGATTACGGGTATGTTTGGTCATGGCGATGCTTTTGTTATTCGTGATCCGTCGGGCATACGGCCAGCCTATTATTATGCAGATGATGAGGTTGTTGTTGCCACTTCCGAGCGGCCTCCCATTCAAACTGCTCTTGGGGTAGATTCATCAAAAATTAAGGAACTGAGTCCTGGATATGCACTGATTATCAAAAAAGACGGGAGTTGGCGCGAGGTGATGTGCCGTAAACCGGAAGCCCGTAAAGCCTGTTCCTTCGAGCGGATTTATTTTTCGCGCGGGACTGATGTAGACATATATCATGAGCGAAAAATGCTTGGCAGACTATTGGCGCCTCAGATACTTGAAGAGATTGACCATAATATCAGGGATACCGTTTTCTCCTTCATTCCAAATACCGCCTCTGTAGCATTCAGGGGTCTTGTTCAGGAGCTTAACCGCTATTGCCTTCAGGTGAAGAAAGAGCTTATTTTGCAATTGGGAAGCGATATTACGGAAGAAAAGCTTAATGAAATATTCGAAACCCGAATCCGTGCAGAAGATATTGCGGTGAAGGACATGAAATTGCGCACTTTCATAACCCAGGATATCCAGCGTGAAGACCTGGTGGCACATATTTACGATGTAACGTATGGGGTTGTTCGTAAGGGTATTGATACGCTTGTGGTGGTTGACGACTCCATCGTGAGGGGTACAACCTTGCGCAATAGCATTATCCGCATACTTGATCGTCTTGGGCCGAAGCACATAGTGATCGCCTCATCAGCGCCTCAGATCCGTTACCCTGACTGTTACGGGATAGACATGGCAAAGTTGAACGATTTTGTGGCATTCAGGGCTACAATTGAATTGCTAAAAGAAACCCATCAGGAAAAGGTGATTAACGAAGTGTACCGCAAGTGCAAGGCTCAGGTTAATATCCCTAAAGAGGCCATGGTTAATCATGTTAAGGATATTTACAGACCGTTCACGGCCAAACAGATTTCGGACAGGATTGCCCGCATGGTAACTTCAACCGAAGTGAAAGCCAAAGTGAGCATAGTTTATCAGACCATCGAAAACCTTCACCTGGCCATTCCTAACCACACTGGCGACTGGTATTTTACAGGTGACTATCCTACCCCGGGTGGTAATAAAGTGGTAAACCGGTCTTTTATTAATTATATCGAGGGCAGGGATGAAAGGGCATATTGATTGCCACGTAATTCACCTTGAAAATCTTACAAAATTTCTTCTTCTAAATACATCACTGGGGGGTGATAAAGCTGAGTCATCTGGTTATGTTGGTGCCATCATCCCTGCCAGTGAAATCGTATCAGAATTGGTAAGACGCTGAATTATAACGCCTTCTCCAATCAGACTTTTCGAACACCTGATTTGGCTAAAACTAGCTGAGGTTTTCCCGGATTTTTTCAGCAATTTTTTCGAATTCTTCTTTGCTGAACTTTAGCTTTGGTTGCTTAAAGTCCATATCGTAGATGCTGTTTATCGGGATTAGATGAATGTGGGCGTGTGGCACTTCAAGACCAATGACTGTGAGGCCAACCTTCTGGCAGGGTATTGCTTTACCAATGGCCTTTCCAACTTTCTTGGCAAATACCATAAGGTCTGCAATTTCCTGGTCTTCAATATCAAAAATATAATCCGTTTCTCTTTTAGGGATCACGAGTGTATGACCTTCAGCCAGGGGATTAATATCTAAAAAAGCAAAGAAGCGATCATCTTCGGCTATCTTATAGCTGGGGATTTCGCCCGCGATGATTTTGGTGAAAATGCTTGCCATGATAAGGGGGTTTACCGGCTAATTTGTACAATTTCAAACATCATTTTTCCAGCAGGAACAGCAATTTCCACCTGATCGCCAACTGATTTTCCCAGAAGGCCCTTGGAAATGGGGGAGTTAACGGAGATTTTGCCACTTTTAAGATCAGCCTCTTTTTCCGGAACGAGCGTATAGGTCATCGTACTGCTATTTTTCAGGTTCTTTATCGTAACTTTAGAAAGCAGCAATACCTTCGATAAATCCATTTTCGATTCATCGATAATTCTGGCACTGATCAGCAGATCCTGAAGTTGCGATATTTTTAGTTCAAGCATGGCCTGAGCATCTTTTGCAGCGTCGTATTCGGCATTCTCCGACAAGTCGCCTTTGTCGCGTGCTTCAGCAATCATTTGTGATATTTTAGGTCGCTCAATGGCAATTAAAGTATCCAATTCGTCTTTTAATCTTTGCAGACCTTCTTCGGTAAAATACTTAGTTTCGGACATGATGGAATCGAATTTGAAAATATAAGATAAAAAGACCCTTAAGAGATTAAGGGCCTTTCTGAATACAAAGATATATAATTTTTACAAAAACAAGCACATTAGAAACTAATACGCGCTCCGATTGTATGATTTCCGTTAAAATGATCCGTGTCGCGATATGAATAGTCAATTGAAAAACTCGAGCCATTGGCTTTGTTCATCGGGACCTGAACAGTAATCCCGGCACTGAGTCCTTTTGACAGATTAATTTTATCGGCCATTTCGATATCTTCCCAGATTCCATCTTCATAGGTGTAACCTGCGCGCAGCATCACATACTCTTTCAGGCTGAATTCACCACCAAGAGTAATCTGATCGTTGGTAAATGAATTGGATGTGAAGTTACCGGCCAGGGTAAACCTGTAATTGTCTGGAAACAGGAAATCGTAAGCAGTTCCAATTACCAATTGAGTTGGCAATTCGAATGCTTCTTTTCGCTGTTCAAGGGTAAACTGATTATCGTCGTCGAGGTTGATAAATGACCTGATCGAGATACCGTCACCAGTGAATTTCATGGTTGGGCCGATATTCTTTAGGGTTATTCCGAAATGGATGTTCTCTTCGGCACCGGTCATGTATTGAATACCTGCATCGATAGCTACTCCCTGAGCAGTGACGTTGGAAATGCTCTCAGATATGAGTTTGAGCACAAATCCTGCATAAATGCTGTTTGAGAATGATTTAGCATACGACATGCTGATATTAAGCAAATTAGGTGAAAATGTTCCTTGGCCACCATCCGGGTAGCTTGTTGTAGTGATGGGGATTTCGCCAAAATTCATCGACATGATTCCCAAACCAAGTGCGCCACCTTCACCAACTTTCTGAGTAAACCCAAAAGCATAAATGTTTACATCCGAGCCTTTGAGCCAGCTGGTGTGCGCTACAATACCTTCGGTACGTCTGGTAAAAGCTGTACCGGCAACATTGCTCCAGATGCCTTCGAGGCCTCTTATCCGAGCCATTCCGGCATTTCCCCAACCCGTGCTGCGCCCCCAGGGGTTTATCAGCAATTCGGAAGCTCCGGCCTGACCTGATCTGTCTTTGTTCCCGGCAAGCATATGCTGTGGCATTGTAGCGAGGACAACCACACCTACAATTATCAGATATCTATACAAAGTCTTCATATTCATTGATTTTTCAATTTCTCTATTCATTGGATACTAGAATGTGTTGAGGTCAATCGGGCGGATTGTTCCAAACCATTTGACGATACGTTCACCATCGGCAGATTTAATATGGATCAGGTAAACGCCACTCGAAATTGGAACTCCTGCGAAATTTTTCAAATCCCAGTCAATCGAAGTTTTTTCCTCATCTTTTTTAAACTGGCGTATTTTGGTTCCACTCATATTGTAGATGGTCACCACACACTTCTCGGGCAGGTTAGTAATCTTGATCCTGTTGTCGAGTGCATTCTTTTCATATTCAGAATAAGCGTAATACGGATTTGGAACCACATTCACGAGATCGAGGTCAGTTTGTATTTTTTTGGGGTCTCTGAATTCAGTGGCAATCCCCTTTGTTGAAAAGGCAAAAGCAGGTCTGAAGTCATTTAAGTCCATTCCAGGCGGCACAGTGTCCAAGGGAAGTGTTGAATAGTGACGCTGATAAGGCTTTGAAACCCGTATCCTGATCGTAACATCATTTGACAACCACTCCTTTCCTTTAATGCCCATGGGCATACCAACATACATGATTTGTGAGAACAAGTAGTTGGTAATAAAGGGGAACTGTGTGTTGAATATTGTGTCGAGTACACTGTGGGCATATCTTCCGGCATCGTAAGCAGGCGACGGAAACTTAAACGACAGGGTTTGTTGGGCAAACTCATAATTATCATGTCTCATGATATATACATAGTGCTTTCCTCCCATCAAAGGGTTAAAATTAACCTGACTGAATATGTTCGGATCAAATGCCTGTTCCGACAAAGTAAGGTCTTTTGACGGTGGATTAAACAGCATATCTCTTCCGTTTTGAGCAGACAGGTATGAATCTTCACCAAACATGATATTCAGGCGTTCGCCGGTCTCCACATTAATTGCATAGCCCGGGAACCAACCCATACCATAAGA
>DITE01000035.1 GCA_002422725.1 Bacteroidales bacterium UBA6192 | reverse complement strand
GTTGATGCAAAGTTGCTAATTACATTTGTGCCTTACACAAGTTAACAGATAGGAACAATATCAGTAAAACAGTAAAAAGTAGCTTTGTCATGTCAATTGATGTAAACGCATCTACAAAATTAGAAATCTGTTTGTGTTTCGCAATTTTAATTAGTTCATTGTTGCATTCGTGGCGTGAATTTTTTCCTTTCTCGTGGCAGGGCGACTTAAGCGACTAGAGCGAAATCGCTTAGTTCGCTTTGTCGCTTAGTTCGCCTAAGTCGTAATCGCGGCGGGCGCAGCATGAAACTTTTCGTGGCCTGACTTTCATATTGCACAGAGAATATTTTCTGTGCCATACATAAGTGACCTGATAGCAGCAACAATAAAACTGCAAAAAATTGATTCGCCATGTGAAGTGATACTAAAGCAAGCACAAAAATAGCAATCTGTTTGTGATTACTTCGCAAATCAAAGCTCATCGATCGAAAATCATCTATAAAATTTAAAAAATTGACGATCGATGATTTACGAAATGAGATTTGCGATGTTGAGAGGCGTTTTGGTTGTTGGTCATAATTCAACGGTGGTTTCGGCTCCGCTCAACCACCGAATTAGTGAGTGATTGTTTTTACGGATTCGTCCAACGAATCAGTAAATCAGGTGGTTGAGCGGAGCCGAAACCACCTGTTCATGAGCAACATCAAAAATTAAAAAATCCTCAGCGTGAATATTCACTAAAACCATGAATCTTGTTCAGCTGTTTTAATTATCTTTACAACAGGTATTTTTTCCTGTTCAGCATTTTTATTTATACAGCAAAAGCAAATATTCAGAGTTTTGTAATAAATAATGAAGTCATGAAGCTACAGAAGATCAAAACCGTTTTTATTATTGCCTTGGTGATATTGGTCGCAAATGCCTGCAAACACGATCCTGTGCAACCCGGGCCTATAGATGAAAACCCGTGTGATACAACCAATGTAACCTTCGATTTGTCAGTGAAACCTATATTGGAAAACAATTGTTATTCGTGCCACAACAACGTTTCGGCTTCAGGTGGATATAATTTTACCGATTATGATCAGCTTGCTTTGGTGGCCTCCAATGGACGCCTGCTTGGCAGTATAAATCACCAGCAGGGTTTCTCGGCGATGCCTCAGGGTGGAAAATTGTCAGATTGCGATATTGCGATCATTACCAGGTGGGTGAACATAACCAATTTTCCGGATCCAGATCCGGATCCAGACCCCGATCCGGCAGGATGTGATCCTGATACAGTTTATTTTCAGAATGAAATTTTGCCCCTACTTATCTCAAGTTGTGGGGTGATCGGATGCCATGATCCGGGAACAGCTGAGGAAGACGTCGTGTTAACGGATTATTTCTCAGTGATCAATACAGCTGAAGTTAAACCCGGAGATCCGGATGAGAGCAAATTATACAAAGTTCTAACGGAGGATGACCCTGAGGACCGGATGCCTCCACCGCCGAATGAACCGATGAGCCAGGACAAAATTGAGAAAATCAGAAAGTGGATACTACAGGGAGCAAAGAACAATAGTTGCGAAGAAACCCAATGCGACACAACTGTTGTATCATTTAGCAACCATATTTTGCCAGTGATTAACCTGCATTGTTTCGGTTGTCACAGCGGAAGTAATCCGGGTGGTGGTATACTGATGACGAATCACAATCAGATTGCCGCAGCTGCAAACAGTGGTAAATTAATGGGAAGTATAAGCTGGCAAAACGGCTTTTCACCCATGCCAAAAAACGGAAATCAATTATCAGTTTGTCATATTACTCAATTTAAAAAATGGATCGAAAATGGAACGCCAAACAATTAAACTTAAAACAATCATTGTGATTTTTATATCAATAGCTTTGATTTCTTTGCAATCATGCTATAAAGACAACGAAGAGGAGTTATATCCCGGAGGAGATAATTGCAACACCGAAAATGTGTCGTTTTCACAGACAATTATGCCTATTTTCACAAACAACTGTGTTGGTTGTCATTCAGGCGCCGGGGCCTCGGCCGGGATTAAGCTGACCAACCACACCGAAATTGTTGCTGCCATTGATGGTGGACGTCTGGTTGGTGCAATCAGTCATCAGTCGGGATTTTCGGCCATGCCTCAGGGAGCCCCTAAACTTTCGGATTGCGCAATAAGCCAGATAGAAGCATGGATCGTTTTAGGAAAGAATAACAACTAAACTAAAAATCATGAAATTCAGGATATTGATACTTTTAGTTATCCTGGCTTTGGTTTCTCAACCCGAAACCAATGCACAGGACAATTTGCTGAGTCTGTTTGGCGATGACAATAAACCAACAACGGACTATGCATATGCTACTTTTAAAACCAGCAGGCTTGTTTATGGGCATTCGGTTGAGAATCCGGCTCCAGGAAATTTACTCTTCCTTATTCAACATAATTTCGGAGCGCTTAACAGTGGATTTTATGAACTATTTGGTCTTGACCGGGCCACTATAAGGCTTGGACTGGAATATGGGATAAACGATTTTTTATCGATCGGTCTAGGTCGTAGCACCTGGGAAAAAACATATGACGGTTTTGTTAAAGCCAAATTGCTCCGACAAAGTTCCGGAGCCAGAAACATGCCAGTTACGATATCATATTTCGGATCAATTAATCTGAACAGCCTAAAATGGCAATTTCCCGATAGAGAGAATTACTTCAGCTCCAGACTTTCTTACATTCACCAAGTGCTGATAGCCAGGAAGTTTGGCTCTTCGTTCAGTCTGCAGTTATCTCCAACACTCATACACAAAAACCTGGTTAAAACACGGGATGATAAAAACACCTCTATGGCTCTTGGAGTTGGAGGTCGGTACAAACTCAACCAACGCGTTTCGATTAATGCTGAATATTTTTTGTATCCAGAAAATCAGACTACCCTTGACCGTGAAGATGTTTTTTCAGTGGGTTTCGATATCGAAACAGGAGGTCATGTGTTTCAACTGCACATCTCGAACGCCCAGGCTATGTTCGAACGATCCTTTATAACCGAAACGACAGGTAATTGGGGCAAGGGTGATATCTTTTTCGGATTCAATATTTCGAGAACCTTTGTTATTCAAAAGCCCGAAACTTTTAAGGCACCAAAATAGGTTTTCTCTGTATTGGGTCTCTTCATTACAAAATTATCTCCGCACAAAATGCGTATAAAACTGTGTTTACTCTCCGCATCTTTGTTTTTGTCCTTGCCTTCAAGGGCAAACGTTATGTCGTTGTTGCCGTCCGCCGAGCGGATCGAAGCACTTACCTGTCAAATTAGACAATATGCTTACGACTGTGGGGATGTAGCTTATTTTTCTACGTTTAGGTCAACAGTTGGTTTTTCTTTCTATTGCTGGTAGAGTTTGGTCTAAATTTTATTGAAATAGTGCTGCTAAAGAGATTATGATTATTGCTACCCAAAGAATTATTCCTGCAATTTGCAACTTAGTAAGTTTCTTCTTTGGCTTCAGTCCATTTTCTGTGTTGGTTTCCATTGGATATTTATTTTAGCTTGAGTCTGTTCGGTGGTTTAGACATACTATTGCTGGCAAGGAGTTTATACCCGCAACACTACGCATATTTCCACTTTACTTGAGTCTATCCGTTTCTCTTTTATCACAGTCATAATCAATTATCTACCCATTGAAATAGGATTGCCAACTTTTACCTCGGGTTAATTCTATGCCGTAAAGTTATGAAATTTACTGGGTCATTTACTGGGTCATCTTAATTTTTACTGGGTCATTTTCAGGTTCAACAAACTAAACGTGTATTTCTTGGTTTTTCAAGATGTGGTTTTCCTCAAACACATTAGGAGAGGTTAAGGTAGAGGTAAAGGTTAAGAAGGCATCCGCTCAACCTCAGCCTCAACCTGAACCTCAACCTCAAGTCCCACTAACAAGCTAACCCGCTAACAAGCTAACCCGCTAACTATTCTCAAATCTTCAAATCCTTGAATTTTGGTTGATTTTTGCAGCTATAGTTCTACGTTTTTCTTAATTTCGTAGCCTTAACCCACAAATCATAATCATGATGAAGATCAAGCATCTTATTTATCCTGCGATTGTTTTAGTTAGTTTAACAATCATTCATTCCTGTGAGCAACCAGCTTCAAAGCAGACCGTGCAAACAAGCAGTGTTGACCCTTTACTTGCGAAATATGTTAAGGTTCCTTTGCAAGCCGATATATCGCACCTGAACGACAATGAGAGAGAAATGCTTAAGCTATTGTTTCTGGCTGCCGATTTGATGGATGAAATATTCTGGACTCAGAATATCGGTGACCGCGAATCTTTTCTAAGCAGTATTGAAGACCCTAAGCTACGTGAATTTGCCAGGATTAATTATGGCCCATGGGACGAACTTGACAATCAGAAACCATTTATTGAAACCTATGGCCCAAAACCTGCAGGAGCTCAGTTTTATCCTGTCGATATGACCAAGGAAGAGTTTGAAGCTTTCGACGATCCCAACAAAACCAGCCAGTATACTTTGCTGGTGCGCGACACAGCCGGAAATCTTGCAACGGTTTGGTACCATGAGGCTTATGCCGACAGACTTGAACTTGTTGCCGATTTGCTTCAAAAGGCCTCTCAGCTGGCCCGTGATCCGGAGTTTGCAACCTATCTGCGTCTGCGTGCCGATGCACTCCTCAGCGATGATTATCTGGCCAGCGATTTGGCATGGATGGACATACGCAACAATACCATCGACTTTGTGATCGGCCCTATTGAAAACTACACCGATGGGCTTTTTGGCTATAAGTCTGCTCATGAAGCATTTATTCTGATCAAAGATATTGAATGGAGCGACCGACTTTCGCGATTTGCCCAGTTTTTGCCTGAGCTTCAAAAGCAGTTGCCTGTTGACGAAATCTATAAAAAAGAAGTTCCCGGATCAGACGCCGACCTGAATGCTTACGATGTGGTTTACTATGCTGGTGATTGTAACAACGCAGGTAAAACCATTGCCATAAACCTTCCCAACGATGAACGCGTTCACTTGCAGAAAGGTACCCGGAAACTTCAGCTTAAGAATGCCATGAAAGCGAAATTTGAACAGATTCTGATTCCGATTTCCGAAGTGCTGATTTCGCCTGAGCAGCGAAAACACATTAAGTTTGATGCCTTTTTCAGCAACACCATGTTTCATGAAGTGGCTCATGGAATGGGAATAAAAAATACAATCGACGGACAATCAACCGTTAGAAAAGCCCTCCGGGAACAGTATTCGCCACTTGAAGAAGCAAAAGCAGATATACTTGGTCTTTATCTTGTTACCAAACTGCATGAAATGGGCGAATATACCGATACCGAACTGATGGATAATTATGTAACCTTTATGGCTGGTTTTTTCAGATCGGTTAGGTTTGGTGCCTCAAGTGCTCATGGTAAGGCAAATATGATGACTTTCAATTACTTTCTCGATCAGGGTGCCTTTGCACGAAATGCTGACGGAACTTATTCCATTAATCTTGAAAAGATGATGGAAGCCGGCAAACAAATGACAAACAATATTCTTGTTGCCCAAGGGAATGGGAATTATGAAGCAGTTAAAGAATGGATAGGTACCGAAGGAGTGATTAAACCACAACTTCAATCTGATCTTGATAAAGTTACCGAGAAAGGTGTGCCGGTTGATATTTACTTCGATATGGGACCTCATATGCTTGGTTTGTAAATGTTCGGAAACGGACATTGCTTGCACTATAGCGGACATTTTAGAATATGTTAACAACAAGTTGTATCAGCAATATTTTGTGATGCAACTTGTTGTGTTTTTTGGCATATAAAATGATAATCAATATTTTATTTTAATTTCTATTATTACAAAACAGAAAAAACCTAACTATGAAAAAATTACTTTTTATCCTTGCATTTTTTGTGCTCGGAGTGGTTGGACGCACAATGGCTGACGAAGGCATGTGGTTGCCCATGTTTGTTGAGCGTCTCAATTATGTTGATATGCAAAAATCAGGACTAAAACTTACCGCTGAAGAAATTTATAGCGTTAACAATTCCAGCCTGAAAGATGCAATAGCTGGCCTGTCCACAAGTTCTACCCCAAGCGGATATTTCTGTACAGGAGAAATTGTTTCGGACCAGGGTCTGATGTTTACCAATCACCATTGTGGATACGACATAATTCAAAAACACAGCACGGTCGATCATGATTACCTTTCCAATGGTTTCTGGGCAATGAGCAAAGACGAAGAATTGCCCAACGAGGCGCTAACAGCCTCTTTCCTGATTAGCATGCAGGATATAACCGACAGCGTTATGGTTGCAGTAAACGACACGATGAGTGCCCAGGAACGGAGCGCAGCAATACGCAAGATTTCCGGAAAGTTTAAGGATGCAGCCTCTCAGGAAGGCAAATATCATGTGGTTGTAAAAAGCTTTTTCGAAGGAAATGAGTATTATCTATTTATTTATGAAGTGTATCGCGATGTTCGACTTGTTGGCGCCCCCCCTTCAGATATCGGGAAATTTGGTGGCGACACCGACAACTGGATGTGGCCACGTCACACAGGCGATTTTTCTATTTTCAGGGTTTATACTGCTCCTGATGGTTCACCAGCAGACTATTCACCCGAAAATGTACCGCTTAAACCAAAACATTATCTTCCCATCAGTCTTGATGGCGTGAAAAAGGATGATTTTGCAATGATATGGGGATTTCCGGGATCAACCGACAGATACCTGACTTCTTTTGGCGTGGACTTTAATATCGAAAGCCAGTACCCGGCCATCATCGAATTATTTGGTAAAAAACTGGAAACCTGGAAAGAGTTTATGGATGCCGACCAGAAGGTTAAAATTCAATATGCTTCAAAATATGCCGTTACTGCCAACACCTGGAAATATCTTATTGGTCAGACAAGGGGATTGAAGAAACTGGATGTTTCTGGTAAGAAAATGGAATCAGAAAGTGCCTTTAGCAACTGGGTTGACCAGGATGAGCTTCGCAGAGAGAAGTATGGCAAGGTGCTTACCACCATGCAAAATGGTTACACAACAATGTCCGAAACAATAAAGCCACTGCTTTATACCAGTATTGCCGGAATGAGCGGAGCCGAAATCACCGGGCTGGCACTTGAATTTTCGGCTCTTCAGGGTTTGATGCAGCCTGTGAGTAAGAAGGACAAGCCAAAAGATAAAGATATGGCGGCCAAGCAGGAACAGGAACGTCAAAAACAAATTGCTACAGCCATTGAAGGTCTTAAAGAATCAGTGAAAGAGCATTTCAAAGATTATCATGCTCCGGCCGACCAAAAATGTCTGGCTGTTATGATGGGTCTTTATTATAACAATGTGCCGATCAATATGCAACCAGCGCTTGTTTACCAGAGTTTTAATCAGTTTAGGGGCGATTTTGGAGCCTATGCTCAGTATGTATTCGAAAAATCAATTTTTGCCAGCGAAGAAAAAGTGAATGCATTTCTGAATTCACCTAACTTAAAAATGCTTGAGAACGATCCTGCCTTCGAATTATCTACCGGGTTCATGTCGAAAATGATGGAAGTTGCCGGTGGTTTTCAGGCAGCTCAGGGATCACTTTCGACTGCAAAACGATTGTATATTGCCGGCTTAAGGGAAATGCAACCCGATAGGGTTTTTTACCCCGATGCCAATTCTACCATGCGCATGACTTATGGTTCGGTGCAGGACTACATGGCAGCTGATGCCATTCACTACAACTACTACACTACCATGAATGGTATTGTTGAAAAAGAAGACCCGACAAATGATGAATTTATCGTGCCTGAAAAACTAATGAAACTGATTGAAACCCGCGACTTTGGTCCATATGGTGTTGATGGAATTCTGAACGTTTGTTTTCTATCGTCCAATGATATCACCGGTGGAAATTCTGGCAGCCCTGTTATCAACGGTAATGGGGAACTGATTGGCATTGCTTTCGATGGAAATTGGGAAGCTATGAGCGGCGACATTGCCTATGAAACTGATTTGCAACGCACCATCAATGTTGATATTCGTTATGTGCTTTTTATCATCGATAAATTTGCCGGTGCTACCAACCTGATTGATGAACTGGAAATCAGAAAAGCTGAACCAAAACCCATCAGAATCGAAGCTGCAGCTTTGTAAGGCTTGCAACATATACACCAATAATAAAACTGCCGCTCACATGAATGAGCGGCAGTTTTATTTTGACTTGCAATCAGTTGTCCGATAGGAATTACCTGAAAGAATTTATTTTAGCGACTTCAGCATGCCGATTTCTTTGGGTGTTAGGTGACGCCAGCGGCCACGGTTCAGGTTCAATTTTGTTAATCCGCCAAAGATCACCCGGTCGAGTTTAACTACCTTATAATCGAGTGATTCGAAGATTCTGCGAACAATTCTGTTTTTCCCGGAGTGAATTTCGATACCGACTTCCTTTTTGGATTCATCAGCACTCACCCAACTGATTTTGTCAACTTCAGCAACGCCATCTTCCAGTTCTACACCTTCGGCAATTTTCAGTAAATCGGCTTTGGTGAGCGGCTTATCAAGCTCAACATGATACAGTTTTTTAACACCATAACGCGGATGCATCATTTTTTTGGCCAGCTCACCATCGTTTGTAAATAACAACAAACCCAGTGTATTCCGGTCGAGACGTCCCACAGGATAAATGCGTTCGGTGCAGGCGCCTGCAACGAGTTCCATAACGGTTTTGCGCTCAAACGGGTCGTCAGAGGTAGTGATGTAGCCTTTTGGTTTGTTCAACAATATATAACGCAGTTTTTCACGGCTCAGGGTCTGACCTCCATACACCACCTTATCTTCGGGTTTAACTTTGGTGCCAACTTCAGCCACAATTTTTCCATTAACACTCACAACCCCGGCTTTGATCAGATCATCCGCTTCACGGCGCGAACAAACACCGGCATCAGCCAGGTATTTGTTTAACCTTATCAGACCTGTTGCATCGCCCCTGCGTTCCCGTAAATCTGAATTTCGTTTTGATTTAGGGTAAGCGGTATTGTCAGTCCTTTTTGTGTAGCTTCTTTTTGCAGGACGCTCCTCATCTCCGGCAAAGTCCCTTTTTGGCCGGCTTTCCTTTTTTCGGGCACTGTACTGGCTTTCATCTGTTCGCTCAGTGGGCCGCTTCTCCGATGGCCGGCGTTCCGAAGGTTGCCGTTCTGACGATCGCCGCTCAGTTGATCGCCGCTCCGAAGGTTGCCGTTCTGATGATCCCCGCTCAGTTGGTCGCCGCTCCGAAGGTTGCTGTTCTGACGATCGCCGCTCAGTTGGTCTTCGTTCCGAAGGTTGCCGTTCTGACGATCGCCGCTCTGTTGGTCGTCGCTCCGAAGGTTGCCGTTCAGTGGATGATTTTTCATTGCGTGAATCCCCACCCTCACGTGTATTAAACTTTTTTTGCGGACCTTTCCGTTCAAACGGTTTGCCCTCAGAGGATTTTCTGGTGAAACCTGGTTTTTCGGAGGCCCTGTCATCCGTGTTTCTTTTAGGATAACCGGTCCTTTCCTGATTACGGTCTTCTGAATCGTTTCTGGTATAAGTCCGTCTGCCAGATGCAGAATCGCCGGTTACTCTAGGCGATCGTGCTGGCTTCCTGTCCTGACTACCTTCTCCTGATGGGTAGGGACGACTTTCAGCAGGCTTTTTGACAGTCACTTTTACAATACGTGGCCTCTTTCCGGAATTATCTTTTTTATTCATAGTCAGCAAATTTGGGGGTGCAAAGATAGGCTGAAATCACCAATTTTCAACCAACAGAAATACTGTTTGGAAAAACTGAGATTAATGTGTAACTTTNNTTTGAAACAGGATTATCTGCGGTTTGAAAGCGATTGATTGGATAATTGGCAAAATGGCTATTATCCACAACCTGCTTCCTAAAAAGCCATTGTTTCGTTGTTAATATCACAGTTAACCTGCACAAAATTGGATTGCTATGAAAGACGAAAAGTTTATTACCATTGCCACCCACACTTATTCCCGATCCATATTGCTCCAGGGAATGCTTGAAGTGGCCGGAATATCAAGCTTTCTGAGAAGTATTGATGAACCCGGCGGTGGTGTTGAGGTCAAAATACGCGAAAAGGATACTTCGGCAGCTTACAAGGTGTTGAGCGAGTTTTCACTGGTTTATGGGAAAGCGAAGGAAACATCCATAAAAACCCTGAAGAGCATACGCCGTATTTTAGTTCCGGTCGATTTCTCTCCAATGAGTATTCAGGCTGCACACTATGCTCTTGAACTGGCAAAAACATTGAAAGCGGATATCCGCCTTCTGCATGTGTGGTTCAGCAATGCAGGCGAACCGTTTGTTTTAAATGAAGTTTATGCCTATCAGGTGAATTTCGAGGGAATTTTAAAAGAGCAGGAAGATGAAGCCCGAAACCGAATAGATGCCGTTTGTCAGGAAATGAAGAAAATGGCTAAGGATAAGAAAATTAAAGGAGTACACATTGATTTTGACCTGGTAAGGGGAAATGCGATTGAGGCAATCCTTCGTATTGCCGATGATTACCAACCGGGTCTTGTTGTCATGGGAACCAGGGGGAAAAACAGGGAAAGCCGAAACCCTCTGGGTAGCACAACGGCCCGTATCATTGAAAAATGCAGATTTCCAGTACTAACTATACCGGTGGATTATGAAGTGAATGATTTTATACAGCCCAGAAATGTGCTTTATATCACCAATTTTGAGGAGAGCGATTTTATGGCCCTGCACAAGCTCATTGCCTTTGTTAGGCCTTTCAAGGTGAAGATATACTGTGTTCATGTAAACCTGAATGATAGTTTTGTTCTGGATGAAGTAAGAATGAAGAAAATGCGCGAACATTTCGATCATGAATACCACGAATATAACATCGAATGTGGATTAATCGAAAGCACCGATTTTATCGAAGGAATTGAAAACTTCATTTATGAAAAAGAGATCGATGTGATCTCTTTGGTATCGCACAAACGCAATCTACTCGCACAACTCCTCAAACCAAGCCTTAGTCGGAAAATTCTTTTCCAAAGTGAAGTACCTTTGCTGGTTTTCAATGTTTAATTAAAATTCTTAATATTGATAAATAATTTTAGAATGATCGGATAATGATATTTCGATCATAGTTACAAATAATATGAACAATTATTCAAATCCCAAAGTAATGAAAACAAACCCAATTTTTTACATTTTGATTCTATTGCTTGGCTTGTCAGCCTGTAAAAAGGATGACGATACCTTTTTCCCTGCTGAACTTTCGACTCTTAATGCAAGCTTGACTGCGTCGTTTGATTCACTGAATGTTGATCTTGCCAACAGTGTGTCATTCCTGAAAACCAGGATATCCGACACCGTTGCTATAAGGACTGAAATGCAGCAATTGTTTAGCCGCACTTCGTTTTCCATTGAGTATGCGTATATCAATCCGCAGGGAATCATGCAAATTATTGAACCTCCGGTTTATTACCCAACCCAGGGTACTGATATCAGCCAGCAGGATCACATAATCAAGGCATTTCAAACCCGATTGCCTGTGTTGAGTAATACCTTTTATGCGGTTGAAAACTTCTATGCTGCAGTCGACATTCACCCTATTGTGAACAATGACGAGCTTTTGGGCGGAATTACTGCACTTTTTCTGCCAGAAACTATCCTCGACAGATGGATCAGCCCGTTGGTTAAAAATCAGTCTTTCGAGATATGGGTAATGGAAAAAGGGGGGAAAGTATTGTATGACCAGGACAGCGACGAGATTGGAAAAAACATTTTTACCGATCCGGTCTACGCTGAATTCCCTGAACTGATTGCTGCGGCTGAAAAAATTGATGCCCAAACAACAGGCGAAACGACATACTCATTCTATCAAACCGGAACCACCAACAAAGTCTCTAAAAAAACTTACTGGAGCACCTTCAGCATGTATGGGACTGAATGGAAATTGGTATGGGTGAAGCCAGAATAGTTTTTTTAGTACATATTTGACCTACATTGTTGGGTAAAAAGCATCCTCAATATGGTGGAGATGCTTTTTATGTGGGGTGATGATGATTGAAACAATATCAAACCTGGTTTCAAGATACAGGTTTTTTTCCTGAATGTAAGCGTCAGCAACCCTGATAAGCGATTTTTGCTTTCGTTTGGTAACGGCGAACTCTGGCTCGCCAAACATATTTGTGGCGCGGGTTTTCACTTCAATGATCACCAGCATCGGCCCATCCATGGCAACAATATCCACTTCTTCACGGCCATAGAACCAGTTCACCTCGAGGATTTTGTAACCCAACTTGCGCAAATGTTTGAGAGCCATTTCCTCCCCTATTTTACCCAGTTCGTTGTGATTTGCCATCCTGTTTCAGATTAACCCGGTAATTCAGTTAATGATACAATAGATTCGTCAACCTCCAGCTTCATGTTGCGCCCAAGGATCAACGCCCTGTTGTCGGCAATGTGCCCGGCCGGGAAGCCGAAGCAAACCGGAAAGCCATATTCTTTAACCTGTTCCATGATAATTTCTTCTGCTGTGCTGCCAAATGGAACAGCAATGTCCTTCATTTCGCTCATGCCACCCACAATCAAGCCTGAGAGCCCATCAAAAATACCAGCTTTTTTCAGACTAATGAGCATCCTGTCAATATGATACAGATATTCATCAATGTCTTCCAGAAAAAGGATTTTCCCTGCTGTATCCGGAAAATCGTCCGAACCTGTCAGGCTGTAAAGGATGGATAGATTGCCACCTGCCAGCATACCACTTGCTTTTCCAATTCGATTGAGCGGATGTGTTGGAACGCGATAATCAGTTGAAACCCCCATCAATGCCTCGAAAAGGCTTTTCATCGCTTCCCGGGTATTTGTTTGAAAATTAACCGGCATGGTAGCATGGAGACTCTCCACTTTTAGTTGCTGCTGCAAATGTGCATGAAACACGGTGATATCACTGTAGCCCACGATCCATTTCGGGTGTAGGGCAAAGTTGGTGAAATTGAGCCTGTCAATGATTCTGTTGCTTCCATACCCTCCCCGTGCGCAGAGGATTGCTTTTACAGTTGGATCATCCAGTAAGTGTTGAAAGTGATTAGCCCTATGCGCATCACTGCCCGAAAACTGGTTTTCCTGACCGTGCACCTCTTCGTCGAGTTGGACAAGGAAACCCTCCTCTATCAATATGTGCATTGCCAGCATCAAGGTTTCCCTGTCGATGCTTCTGGCCGGGGCTGCCAGGGCAATTTTATCACCCTTTTGCAGGTATGGGGGGGTTCTCATTGTCAAACTATTGGTTAACTTTGCCGCCTAATCAGGCATCTGAAATCAATCTTTATGGAGACCAAAAATAAACAATTCAAACGTTATACCATTACATCTGCCCTGCCTTATGCCAATGGACCTGTGCATATCGGACATCTTGCGGGAGTGTATGTGCCAGCCGATATTTATGCCCGTTATCTCAGGATGAAAGGCGAGGATGTCCTGTTTATAGGCGGTTCGGACGAGCATGGTGTTCCGATCACCATTAAAGCACGTCAGCAGGGTATTACACCACAAGAAGTGGTTGATAAGTATCATTTCATGATCAAGGATTCCTTTGAACGTTTTGGGATTTCCTTTGATGTTTATTCACGCACCTCTGCCCCCATTCATCACCGTACCGCCTCTGAATTTTTCACTACTTTATATGATAAAGGTGTTTTTGTCGAGAAAATCTCTCAGCAGTACTTCGATGTCGAAGCCAATCATTTTCTGGCCGATCGTTATATTACCGGAACCTGCCCTCATTGCAGCAATGACCGTGCTTATGGAGATCAGTGCGAAAACTGTGGAACTTCACTTAGTCCCCTCGACCTGATCAATCCCCGCTCGGCTCTTAGTGGCAATGTACCTGTACTTAAAGAAACCCTGCACTGGTATCTTCCGTTGGATCAGGCAGAAACCTGGTTGCGCGAATGGATAATCGAAGGTCACAAAGACGACTGGAAAACCAATGTTTATGGCCAGTGCAAGTCGTGGATCGATCAGGGATTGCAACCAAGGGCGGTAACGCGCGACCTTGACTGGGGCGTGAAAGTTCCCCTTCCTGATACGGATGGAAAAGTGCTCTATGTTTGGTTCGATGCGCCCATTGGTTATATTTCAGCCGCACGGGAATGGTCTGAGAAAACGGGCCAAGACTGGGAACCTTATTGGAAAAGCAATGACTCAAAACTGGTTCATTTCATCGGAAAAGACAACATTGTTTTTCATTGCATCATTTTCCCGACCATACTCAAAAACGAAGGCGGCTACATCTTGCCCGACAATGTGCCTGCCAATGAGTTTCTTAACCTTGAAAGTGATAAAATTTCCACCTCACGCAACTGGGCTGTCTGGCTGCATGAGTACCTGGATGAATTTCCCGGAAAAGAAGATGTGCTGCGTTATGTGCTCACAGCCAACGCCCCGGAAACCAAGGACAACGATTTTACCTGGAAGGATTATCAGGCCCGCAACAACAATGAATTGCTTGCTGTTTTCGGCAATTTCGTGAACCGTACCCTTGTTCTTACCCAGAAATATTTTGATGGCATTGTTCCCTCAATCGAAGGTGTTAACGGGAATGACCTGGAAGTGCTCCGGCAAATGGATAGCTTCCCCGATAAAATTGCTTCCAGCCTCGAAGTTTACCGTTTTCGTGAAGCGCTGAGTGAACTTATGAACCTTGCTCGCCTGGGAAACAAATACCTTACCGAAAACGAACCCTGGAAGGTGTTTAAAACGGATCCTGATCGTGTTAAGACTGTGTTGGCGGTTTCGTTGCAGATTGTTGCAAAACTCTCGGTACTGGCCGAACCTTTCCTTCCCTTTACTACTGCTAAACTCTGCGATATGATACTTTTAAAGGGGTTAAACTGGAATGATGCCCACAGCACAGTGTTACTGCCCGAAAATCATAGGATAGGTGAAGTTGGTTACCTCTTTGAAAAAATTGAAGATGAAGCCATAGCAGCCCAGGTACAAAAACTACTCAATACGAAAGCGGCTAACCTTCAGGCAGCTGGTCCGGTTGTAAAGCCACAAAAGGAAACCATCAGCTATGAAGATTTTGCCAGAATGGATATTCGCACCGGAACCATTCTGGCTGCCGAACTGGTTCCTAAAACCCAAAAGCTGCTCAAACTAACCATCGACACCGGAATCGATAAACGAACTGTTGTCAGTGGTATTGCCGAACATTACAGTCCCGAAAACATCATCGGTCAGAAAGTGTGTATGCTGGTCAACCTGGCTCCTCGTTCGCTCAGGGGAATAGAGTCGAACGGGATGATTTTAATGGCTGAAAACAGTGAAGGTAAGCTATGCTTTGTGTCACCCACCGAGGATTTTCATAATGGAAGTGATGTAAAATAACCTTGGATAAAAACGCATGTTAATGAATACTCTTGATCAACTCAAACAATTTACCCGCGTTGTAGCCGATACTGGCGATTTTGAAAGCATGAAACGTTATCGTCCGGTGGATGCCACAACCAATCCATCGTTGATTTATGCCTCATCACAAGACGCTAAATATGCCCATCTTGTTGAGGATGCACTCTCCTTTGCGAAGAACAGGGCTGCGCATAAACCAGCGCAACTCAATCTTTGTCTCGACAAGCTTTCGGTCAATTTTGGCCTGGAGATTTTGAAAATAGTCCCCGGAAGGGTTTCTACTGAGGTAGATGCACGACTTTCGTTCAATACCAAAGCTACCATCGATAAAGCCCGCCAGCTGATCGGTATGTATCAAGATGCCGGAATCGACCGAAAACGCATCCTGATAAAAGTGGCTGCGACCTGGGAAGGTATTTGTGCAGCAGAAGTGTTGGAAAAGGAAGATATTCATTGTAATCTTACCCTGCTTTTTAGTAAGATTCAGGCTATCGCATGCGCCGAAGCCGGGGTGAAACTCATTTCGCCTTTTGTAGGAAGAATACTTGATTGGCACCTAGCTGATAGAAAAGTGAAGGAAATCGAGGCCCACGAAGATCCTGGTGTGCTTTCAGTGACGGAGATCTTTAACTATTACAAAAAGTTTGGCTATCAAACAGAAGTTATGGGCGCCAGTTTCCGGAATACCGGGGAAATTCTACAGCTGGCTGGCTGTGATCTTCTCACCATTTCGCCTGCCTTGCTTGCAAGTCTTGAGCAGATGAACGAGAAGGTGGAACCTAAGCTTGTGGCATCTTTAGCCACGAATATGCCACTCGAACGAATTTTACCGGATGAAAAGATGTTCAGGTGGCAGTTAAACGAAGATGCCATGGCTACCGAGAAACTTGCCGAAGGTATCCGCAAATTCGCTGCTGACCTTGTGAAACTCGAAAACCTGATGGTGAAGCAACTGTGAAACACGGTTTGGCTAACACATAAAAATGTATTAATTTTGGCGCTTCAATGGCCCCATAGTTCAAGGGATAGAACGGAAGTTTCCTAAACTTTAAATTCAGGTTCGAGTCCTGGTGGGGCTACAAAGGCTTTAGAATCATTTGTTTGATTTTAAGCCTTTTTTTTTAAGTTCTTGTTATATTTGTCATAAGAAGTATTATCTTAGAGCCATAAAAATCAGCTACATATGTATAGATCTGCATGTTTGATAATCGCATTTCTGAGTTTGCTCGGCTCTGCTACATCACAGAATGAGAATGATTTGTGGTATTTCGGAAATAATGCAGGCTTAGATTTTAGTTTGGGATATCCGGTTGCAGTATTGGATGGGGCTTTAGTAACAGCCGATAACACTGCAACTGTCTCAGATCCAATAACAGGTGAACTGCTTTTTTATTCTAATGGAGTAAAAGTATGGAATCGTAATCATGATGTCATGCCAAACGGACATGGCTTGTTGGGTAATTGGTCTGGTGGCACATCTGCAATTGCCGTGAAACTCCCGGGTAATAATCAGATTTACTATTTATTTACAACAGATGCTTTTGCCTGGCCAAATGGATTGAGGTATTCAATTATTGACCTTGAATTGAATAATGGACTGGGAGATGTTACAGATCAAAAAAATATTGTAGTACAGGAAATCAGCACCGAAAAAGTTGCGATTACTAAGCATGCAAATGGGGTAGATTATTGGATAGTAACTCATCCCTGGAATAGTGATGAATATCATGTATATAGGTTTAATGAGCAAGGATTAAGTCAATCACCTGTTATCTCAAAAATCGGTTTGTTTCATGGTGGCGATAGTTACAATGCAATGTGACAGATTGCTTTTTCGCAGGATGGATTGAGATTGGCATCAGCGGTATATTTTACTCATTATGAACTATTCAGGTTTGATCCAACAAATGGGCAATTATCGGATCAGAAAATATTAAACGGACACCTCAATGCATGGGGCGTTCAGTTTTCTCAAAACAATGATTTTCTTTATGCTACTAAATGGAAGAATGACGAAATCATACAGTTCGATCTGACAAGTGATGACGAGGACCTTATTAATGAGTCTATGACCATCATAGGTAATGCAACAGGTCCAAATTCTTTATATAAAGCAGGTTACTTGCAAACAGGTCCGGATAATCGAATCTATGTTGCGAAATATGAAAGTCAATATATAGGTGCTATTGAGAAACCAAACAGCAAAGGGTTGAAATCTCATTATATAGACAGTGCTGTATTCCTTGGAGGACGCACCTGTCAGGCGGGGTTAGCAAATCCGGTTTCCGCTAATACTTTTTTGCAACTTCCAAACTATGATTCTGATATTAATGGGAAACAACCAATGATCTATCCTAATCCGAATAATGGTAACTTTTCAGTGAAAGTATTTGAAAGCAATGAAGTTACACTTAAATTGTATTCTACAGATGGAAAACTTGTTTTTCAAGACAAAAGACTGTTTAATGCTTTTGAAGAAACTAAGTATAGTATGCATTTAATGTCAGGCAATTACACCGTGAGATTGATAATCAATGGACGTTTACATGAACAGAAACTTATCATACTAAATGACTAAATTTCAGAATGCAGAGACTTATTAAGTCCGTTTCGGTAATATGTAATTCGTGTTTTACTTCGTTTTACCCTTCCATCCGTTTCAGATAAACAGAGTAATCCTTTAAAATTGGCCGGTATTCCGGATCATTATACAATACTGAAGTAATCATAAAATCAGCGGTGGAGCGGTTGCAAGCCGTTGGTACATTGTACAATACGGTCATTCTTAATAAGGCTTTTACATCAACATCATGGGGTTGACTTGTCATCGGATCCCAGAAAAAAATCATATAATCAATTTTCCCCTCGGCAATCAACGCACCAAGTTGCTGGTCGCCTCCAAGTGGCCCCGACTTCAGTGGCGTCACCTGATCCAGAACTTCAGAGATCATTTTCCCCGTGGTTCCGGTTGCATAAACATGCAGGGAATTTAGTTTTTTCTGGTTGTGCGACACCCAGTCAAACAAATCCTTTTTGCGGCCATCGTGGGCCACCAATGCAATGGTTCTTTTCATGTAAGTCAGATTTTGATAGCACAAAGATGAAAAAGATATGAATTGTCAGATTAAAACATCACAATTAAAAGGGATGAAACAGCAACGAACCACCAACCCAGTTGATCCGGGCTTTATCATAAAGGCTATGGGGCAGGTAGCCATGATAGTAATCGAGCAGTATACTGAATGGCATGGCTTCTGGTAAACCCAGCCTGATGCCTGCTCCGGTGTGAACCCCCGGATAAAATCCGGTTTCCTGTTCACTTCTGATATCGAGTCCTGCAACCCACCATAACCACTTTTTGTTGTTGACCGGCATTTCCCATTGTCCGCCCAGTTGCAGTAGCAAAGGCTTGCGTTCATAAGCGGTATGGGGAATAAATCCTAGCATTCCGTATAACATAAATTCATCAAGCTTCTTGGCGACTGTAAAGTCGATCACTTCATAAATGCGCTTGTTTTCGAGAAATTCGGTGATGAAAAACCGGTAAATATAGTCATCACCCAGATGCGACGACATATGGTATATGCGGGCACGCAAGCTCCAGCCATGATGCATCAGCCGCTGATAGAAAATACCCACCTTAAAATCGACACTGAAAAAATTAACCTGGAATAAAGAAAAGGGTTGTTCAAACAAAAACTGGGTATTTACGTTGAGTTCAAAACCCAATTCCGATTGCTTCATAGCAGGATATTCCCGGCGTACCACAGCCCTTCTCAATCCGGCTGAGAAATTGGCAAATGCACGGTTTTGCCATGCGTTGTTGATGTTGAAACCATAAATTGATCCACCGGTTCGTGCTTCCTGATAATCAAACAGTAACGATGGAAAAAGATTTCCTTGGGGCAGCCAGCGCGCCTTCATTTTTTGGGGCTTGTCCTGAGCAGCAGCCATGCTGACTGCCCATGACAACAAGAAAAGCAAGATGCCTCTGCGGAAATTCATGAGACAAATTTAGTGAAGCACCATCATTTTTTTAACTATTGTGCCATGATTTGTTTTCAAAGCATAGAAATATAGCCCGTTAGGCCAGTCAGAAACATCGAATTCCACTGAAAAGGCTTTTTCATTGCTTTGGGTAATATCCATGGTTTTCATCAGGACACCCTGTACTGTAAATATTACCAGTTTGACTCTGCCTGCAATTGCCAGGCTGAATTCAATGGTTGTGCTGAGTGTAGCCGGATTGGGATAGTTTTGCCCTAATTTAACCGTATTTTGGTCATGAACTGGCACGCCCATGGTCACAGTGCTAACAACAATGTTGTCCAACCCCAGCATGTCGCGACTTCCTTCATTCTCATCAATTTGCTGACCTGTGAAATAGTATTTCCAGCGGAGTTGCAGATATGCCTGATTGTCTGCCTCCATGGGAAGCACAACAGGTTCAAAATTAACACTATGTCCTGCTGTGGGATTGCGAATGTATTCAATCGGGTTTCCATCATTATCAAAAACATCCGTAAAACTCCCGGTTAAATCAGTTCGGTATTGCAACTGCAGCCTGTAAACGCGCGAATTGGGAATGATTGTGCTGCCTTTCCACGACACAGTGATGTCTTCCAGTGTTCGGGTGTCGATTGCCAGTACAGCTGCCCCCAGGTCGCGGCCACGGCCTGTGTTGATAAAGGAAATGCCGTTTTCACCCAAACCATTGAGCCTGGTTCTGCGGGTAAGCCGATAAGGAAACCCAATGCTTGCGGCATCATCTGAATGGTATTCCCCTGTTGGGATGTGATAGGGATGGGTCATTGTGTCGTTTAACAAGGGATCATTTTTGCTGCTCTGTTGAAAAATCATGTTGGGAGGGAATATGCCTTCGGCTTGATTGGCATCCCAATAGGAGAAATAGTATGGACCGTTAGTTAACCTGTAGGCGGGTGGATTGAGTTCATCGCCCGGGAAATCATCGCTTGGCTCGAAAATGGCTGTGATGTCAGCATCTGTAGTTAACACAATATCAAGGTGTTCACTGTTGCTGTTGAATGTTCCCTCCCATCTTACAAAACGATAACCGGGTTTGCTCATGGCCATGAGTTTCAATGGAATGTTTTTGAAATATTTTCCTGTCCACTGATCAGTATCCGGAATTACAATAGTGTTCACCTGAATATTACCCATCGCCTGGCCTTCGATAGTGAGCTTGAGCGTTGCCGAGCCATTCAGCTGAAAATAGCTGTTTAAATGCTGTCGGATATATCCGGGCCTTTCCTGAGCAAAACTGCGCATATTTTCAACATTTTGGAACCAATCGTAAATTGTAACTGGTCGCCGCCAACGCAAAATATGTTCTTCCATCTCTGGCTGAAGGATGTTTCTGATAGAATCGATGGATTCGATCACAGTTGATTCACTGAAATCAGTGTTCAGTAAGTCACAGAATCTGTTGATAAAGAAATACATATAAGATTGGTTCTTTAACAGGTTTCTCAGAATGGCTGTTGACCAGGGTGGATTGGGCCACGACGGACCGTTGGTGGCAAGCGCAAATGCCAGTGTATTGTGTGCAGGTCCCTGATCCACCCCGGGCACATAGAAGAAGGGAAGTCCAAAGCCAAAATCAAGATCGAGCAACATCCAACGCCAGCGACCATCGCGTCCGTTTAGAGCATTTGGGTCAAATTGATCGGTCAGGTAACGCCACATCAGGGTGTTGTTTCCTGGCCAGTCGGTATTCATGGAGAATATATTGGTCAGCTGAAAATCGGTAAAGCTTTCAATATCCATGCGTTTTGCAACCTCATCAAAGTACTGCTGGTTGGCAAGATTGTAAGAGTTCATATAATTGATCATGGACACATAGTGCTCGCGACCGGCTTCGTTACCGAATTTGAAGGAGGCATTGTTTTCGAGCATTGTCATTTCGTGTTCTTCCAATCCATAGCGGGCATTGATATAGTGCTCGTCATAGCGGTCACGGATGTTGTGTATACCCCAGTATTCCCCATTGATAAATAGTATTGCCGGCCGGTAATACTGGCGGTCAACGTCCAGATTTTTAGCCAACGACTGCAGAAAAGCATCACGAAATATTGCCCAGTCCCAGTCGTTACCCGAGTTGCGAAGAATAAACCGTTTGTATTGTGAGGTGGTTTTATCTGGAAAAATGGGGTAATTGAACCAGCTGTTACCGTATTCGGCCCGGCTAATCATACGAAGCGATTTTCGGGGACGGCTGCGTGTGGTATTTCCATGGGTGCGGATTCCAATATCTTCGCTCATCGCCAGGCTTCCGTCTTTTTCGAACAGCGACAAATGTGCCTTACGCTCCCATTCATCCCCATCCTGAAAGTAGTTGGTATTGTTTCCGTGCACATAAATTCCGATTTCATCATCGAAAAGATTTTCCGGGTTTGTACTCAGGGAAAGTACCGGTAATGTGTATCGGCTACTTAACAAATCATCAATGATGTAGGTGTGGGTGCTGACCGGCGAAGGAGGTGCATCAGGATGAAAGGCTCTTGCTCTGATAACATGTGCTTTGTAAACTTCGCCCAATGGAGGCTGCCAGCCTTCGTAATAAGGAGGCCCGGGGTCATCATTGTTGTTTGTCGGAATCATAGAGATGATGTTTGGCTCACCGACTCTACTTTTGAGCCAAAGTACATCAGTGAAAACAGCATCATTCTGGTCGGGTAATGAACCATCAGTGGTATAATAAACAACTACTCCTTCTATCGATGATTCAATCGAAAGTTGCACACTGTCAGCATAATATCCTCCTGAAGCAGAAAATTCCGGCTTATCCAGCAGAATGGAGTATCCTGATGAACTATTTTCAGCACCAGGGCTGGGAATAGTGAAGTATTTCCAGACACCTGGTTGATCAAGTGCCCGACCATATGAAATATCAGTCTGCAGCGATACTCCCTGAATAAGATCAATTTGTTGCCCTGTTGAATTACTTAGCAGAAGGTCTTCGCCGTCGGCACTGATGCTGAAATTGGTGTGCAGGGGAAGTCCGGGCGTTCGCCGGTCTTTGCCAGATGCCCAAACAAGCAAATATTCGCCAGCCTGAATCGTCATGGATGGGAAAACCCATTTCAAAGGTTCTGTTGCATCATCGCTCAAACCCAAGCCCCCGAGATCAAGGGCTGAAGTGTTGGGATTATAGAGTTCGATCCAATCGCTGTCTTCGCCATCATCATCCAGAATGGTAATAGCATTGGACGCCATAAACTCGTTGATCATCAGTTGTTGAGCGTGCGTAGGGGTGTACAAAGCGATAACAATCCAGGAAACGATAAAAATGAATGTTTTTTTCACAACAAATCGGTTTAATTGAAGGATGTAAAGGTACAACCTTTGCACCTGCCTCCACCCCCAATTACTTTTCGCGAATCCTACGGCTTAGTTAAGGTAATTTCATTGGTATTTCAGTTTTCGAAACTATTTTAAATTACACAAAATCAATATTATAAAAAATATATATGTTAAATAAATGTTAAAGCACGGAATAAATGGAATAGAATTAATTTTTCTCTATTTTTGCCGCAACGAAGGATGGGATAATATGAAAATAAGGGAATTATGGTAAACGAGAGGGTCATGGTAAAATGAAATTGTTATTGATCAATCCCAGAAATGCCTATCGAAAGGGTATTTATAATTCTTCGGAGTATAGTGTTCCGCCCATCAATCTTGGCATCATCGCAGCTTTAACACCAAAGCATTGGCAGGTGGAGATATTCGATGAAAACTTCGAGTCATTTTCGTATCGAGAAGCAGATTTTGTTGGGTTCACCGCTTTAACATCCCAGGTGAATAGGGCCTACGAAATTGCTGCAATTTACCGCAGAAACGGAATTCCAACTGTGTTGGGAGGTATCCATGCAAGCATGATGCCGGATGAGGCCGCTACATTTGTAGATGTCGTTGTACAAGGTGAGGGTGAAAGTGTTTGGGGTCAGATAATCAATGATTTTGAAGAAAAAAACCTAAAAAAGTTCTACAAGGGTGAATTGCTACCCATGGTTGATTCACCTTTTCAAAGGCTTGATCTTTACCATAACGGATATGCTTTGGGTGCCGTGCAAACAACCCGGGGCTGTCCCATGAAATGCGACTTTTGCAGCGTACACGCTATAAATGGACGCAAATACCGGCACAGGAACGTTGAAGATGTAGTAACCGAGTTCAGTACAATTCCACAACGCAAAGTGTATATTGTGGATGATGATTTTTACGGC
Source organism: Bacteroidales bacterium UBA6192 (assembly GCA_002422725.1). Lineage (GTDB taxonomy): Bacteria > Bacteroidota > Bacteroidia > Bacteroidales > F082 > UBA6192. The sequence continues at coordinate 88,599 of DITE01000035.1, read as the reverse complement.
TATACAAGGAAAAACGCCGAAAGGGCCGCTGAAATATGCGACATGATAATTGCCAAAGGGTTAGATAAAGAGTGGTACACTTTTACCTCAATGCACATAGCTGAAGATGAAGCTACGTTGAAACGAATGTCGGAGGCTGGATGCAGGGTTATTTTACTTGGCATCGAATCAGAGGTTGTTGACCAACTGCAATCAGCCGGGAAAAAGACAAACCTCAGGATAGGAACTGATAACTACGAGAGGGTTTATGAAGCCATTCACCGTCAGGGAATTGCTGTATTGGGCAGTTTCATTTTCGGACTGGATAACGATACACCAGAATCAATTGAAAGAAGGGTGGACTACTACATCAACTCTGGTGTTGATTGCATTCAGGCTGGTATACTGACTCCTCTACCAGGTACCGGAACATACTTCAAATTATTGAAAGAGAACCGGATAACACACACAAACTACCCTGCCGACTGGGAACATTACACCTTCTTCAATACTGTGATAAAGCCTTTGCACATGAGCCCTGATCAGTTGATGGAAGTGATTCACAAAGCATGGGATCGTATTTACGATCTGAAGGTAATGAAGAAAAAATACCTGATGACGCTTAAGCTTACAAAAAATCCAATGGCAGCAGCCTGGGCGCTTCATGCAAATATTGGCTACCGCAATACAGCGCTTGAAGGTATTAAGGAAGAACTTGTTTTTACTGAAGTTTACAAAAGCATCACCGGCATTCAGCTTGATAAAAGCCTAAACCTGAGGGATTCTTAAATCCTTCAGGTTTAAGCGGGATACGTCAGAGTGTACCTGCTTGCGATTTTTAAGCCTCTGTTTCAGGATATCTGCTTGTACAAATCAATATTTGCTATTTCTTAAAGATTATAACAAGCAACTGTATTTTTTGAGACCCGATGAAAAATTTTACCTTTTTCCGAGTCAACCTCATACACAGGTTTTGAATCTTTCAGGATGATCTGCCCCACTGTTTCTCCTGACAGTTTATCGAGTTTCAGTATACCAACACCTTTTTGATCATCTTCCTCCACTCTGGTCAGTATATACGTGTACCTGTCTGAATTTTTGGTAGCTTTTTTATACGATTTTGAAGCGTCAATCTTACCTATGCCGTTCGTAAAATCTTCCCAGGCTTTACGTTCAGCACCATATTGCCTGCCCATCGTTGTTTGGTTGCCTGCAAGACCCTGCTGATAAGCATTGGCCGAAGCCATTGCTGTTCCGGCAACCATCATGGTTGTTTTTAGAATCTTGGTTGCGACAACCATACCATGGCCTGGTGCACGGTAAAAGTTCTGGTATTTGATTTCTCCCTTTTGATCGACCAACCAATGGTTCTGTGACGAAGAAATTACTATACCCTGCTCATAGGCTTCGATGGTCTCAGGCTCTTCGTCACCTTTGAATTTGATGTTTTTTGCTAATAGTGTTTGTGAAAAATCAGTGAGATCGATTTTATACAGGTCATTGTCTGAAAGCACGACCATTGTAGTAAAACTAGCCTGAGTGGTTGCAATGATATTGGGTAGATTTTTCTTCCAGAACTCTTCGCCCCTGTAATCAACTGCGCCAAGTGAATTTTTCTCATCATAATAAATGATTCCCTTGTCAGTTACCTGATCAATCCTGATTCCTTTTACTTTTTTACTCCACTTTTCGGCACCCGTTGTTCCATCAAGCAGAATAAGGTATTTTTCCCTGGCCGACACCAACACACCGTCTGAGCCCATATCGACAACATCACCATCTAGCTTTTTAGCCTTCCATTTTTCCATGCCGGAGGAAAAATCATACATAATGAAATTTTTGTCGTCCGACATCACTAAGCCATTGCGTGTAGCAACCAGTTCGGGTTCGCCCTTGGCTTTAAATTCATTATTCCAGAGTTGTTTTCCCGTCTGAATGTCGAGAGCGATAATACTGGCCCGTTTGTTAAGTATGCCAAAAACATAGGCAGTTTTTTCGTCAAGATCATAGGTGATCTGCTTGATTTCATCTTTTTTATCCGATCCCAGATCAATTCGCCAAATCAGCTTACCGCTCCTGGGTTCAATCTTAGCAACGCTATGGTTGTTGAAATATAAAATATTTTTGTCCTGAAGAGCATAGGGCAGAAATTCGCCGGCAATACCCTCAATTTTCCATAATTCTTCCCCTGTTTTGAGATCAATCCCTTTTAGGAAATGATGGTGTGGTTTGCCTTTTACTGATGGATCAACGTAATTCACCTGAAGAATGATCAGGTTTAATGCCGGAATTACTCCCGATCCACCATAGTTGAACTGATAAGCAGTTTTACCCAGTATTTTTACAGAGGGCGAACCAAACTCAGAGGGGTGAAAGACAATCTTACCAGTCTTTGTGTTGATCACCATAAGATTTTTCATCATTCCGGAGTCTGTAAACTTTATCGAAATATAGTCAAGTAATTCAGGATCAATATCACCAAGCGGAGAAATAAACTGGTCAGAGTAGTCGAGTTTCTTCCCATCTGCACCACGAACGGATGATACTTCCCGCATAATCTTTTCTTCGCTCCAGATAATTTTTCCTGTTTCAGGATCAAGCCCGTGCAATCCATAATCACTTGTACCAAGTAAAAGAATTCCGTTAGGGAGTAGTTTTGACCACTCAATTGTTTTTTCAAACTCAGCCGTCCAGGCAGGTGTATTTTGCGCGGCAATTGTATTCACCAGCACAAAATATGTCAGGGCTAACATTAGGGATTTCTGTAGAATTTTCATTTTTTTGAGGTTTTTATTGATATTCATTGGCTTACTAAAGGCAAAAAGAAATTATCTGTTTTACCTCATGCAAATAAAAGAGGTATTTTGTGATGCTGGTTTAGGGTAAACGTCCGGTTAATGTCTGTATTTTACCCTAAAGAGTATGCAATTCAATTTGTTAGTTATGAAGTCTATTGCATTATCTTTTTTCAAGGATCTTTTTACCATTATCCGATAGGAATAATTTCAGCCGGAAAACATCTTAAGCAAGAAGGTAAAATCAGGATCAAAGGGATGCTTTCTGCTGAAAATGTCAGAATGCAGATAATAACTCTCTTACCGATACCTGTTCATACAGGTAAAGGATGCCCGGTTGATTCAGAAAATTGTTGATGAATAGAGTTCGTTTCAGTGATGATTCAAGCCGCTTTATGGTCAGCAAACAAATTAAAAAGCCTGATCAATCTCCGGTGGAAGGAAGGGTCTTCCCAGCCGGTTTATGGCGGTTCCAATCACCCGGGCAGTAGCAATGGATTTGTTGTCTTCAAGCCTTCGGATGGATTGGATAAAGCCAAATCTGAGCGGTGAGATTCGCTGTGTTTGGCAATCTACGATGAATGAATCGCCACTGCGTAGTGGTAAACTGTAGTCCAACTCAATTCGTTTTACGACCAATAAAATTCCTTCTCTGGTCAGTTTTTCAAAATCGAGGCCAATATGATGCAGGAACTCATGCCTGGTATGTTCAAGATAATGCAGGTAATTGGCGTTGTTGACTATACCCTGCATATCGCATTCATAATCTCTCACCTTAAATTCAATCTGAAATAGCTCAGACATATGTTTAATTTTGTACAAACTTAATTTATTTTCATGAACTTATCCCAGGCAACACCATTGCATCATCCGGAAGAATTGGTTGAGCTTTTACGAAAACCTCTTTCCAAGTCCTATTTCAACATGTTGGCTGGTTTGCTTCAATCGCGAACCGAACTGATCAGCGAGGTGCTAACTGTAATTGGTTCGGGCAAAGGAAAAGATCCGGAAAGAGCCTCCTGGTTGCTAAGTAATCTGTGGGATATTGATTCGGAAGTATTACGTCCGTTTCAACATGAATTGATCAGTTTGTTGCTTTCGACGCGTTCTGATAGTGTCAGGCGCAACCTGCTTCGCATTATTGATGCTTATCCTTTGCCTGATGAACAGTTGGGCGATTTATATGATGTGTGTATGGCATGGATGCTGTCGGAGCGTTTTTCAATTGCGGTAAGGTGCAATGCCATGCAGATACTTTACCGCATTTGTGTGATTGAGCCTGATCTTTCTGATGAACTTGTTCAGCGCATCAATGATTTACTGGTGTTTGGCAGTGCAGGATTTCAATCACGTGGTCAAAAAATTATCCGGTTACTCAAAAATCCTCCTAATTCATAGAGATTAGTTTATCAGTTGAGCAAAAGTAATCCGTTGGTTTAACTATGTCTTACCACCATCAAGTTTAAGTTTCGTTTCAACATACGAAACAAGTTGGGCTGATGCTTCTTCCAGCAAATCGATCACCCTATGAAACCCTGTCTTGCCGCCATAATAGGGATCCGGGATGTAGGTGTCACCGGTTGATTGGATAAATTGACTGATGTTTTGAATTTTATCGACCTCTTCGCGGGTTTGGGCCAAATCCCGGAGGTCAGCATAATTCTGACCATCCATAGGCACAATCAGATCGAAGCGATCGAAATCTTTATTTCTATCGAATGGTCTGGAAATGCTGGTGATATTGTAACCTCTTTCACTGGCAGTTGAGCGCATGCGCTGATCGGCCATTTCGCCCTCGTGCCAGCCTGAGGTGCCGGCTGAATCAACATCAACGCGTAAGCCTGCCTTTTCGGCATATGCCTTGAATATGGCTTCTGCTGCAGGCGACCTGCAAATGTTACCAAGACAAACGAAAAGCACACGGTATATTTTTGTGTTTGGTGTCATGCCGCAAAAATACGCAATGATCAATTACGAATAAACATTCAAAGCGGAATGAGATTGGTTTTGTGGCAGTGCAGGATAATTGATTAATTTTGCGCGCTGATTAAAAAGCGCCTTCTTAGCTCAGTCGGTAGAGCAGCTCACTCGTAATGAGCAGGTCGCGGGTTCGAGTCCCGTGGAAGGCTCAAAAAAAAACAGGGATTATAAGTCCCTGTTTTTTTGAGGTCTCGAGCGGATTCGAACCGCTGTACACGGTTTTGCAGACCGCTGCCTAACCACTCGGCCACGAGACCATTTTGGGAGTGCAAAGATAATCTATTTGAATAAATCCACAATTCCTTCTTCCTGGCTTTTTTTGTTTAATTCATTCAAACACTTCGGACAAAGACATGTATTCCAATTGTCCTGAATTATTTCGAGCAGCGATGCCTCAACATTTAGCTCATAACACCAACATTTGGCCGATTTGCTGCAATGAAATCGATCTCCACATCTGGGGCAGGTCTCAGGCTCAATAATTTTCATGTTATGATTGTATGGTCAGACTCACGAAGTCAATTTTACCACCCAAGGGTGGATTCATTTTTTTCACCTTTACCTTAACATCCGTAACTTCCGGAAATGATTTTTTGATAGCATCAACGATACGGCGACCCAAATGCTCGAGTAGATTTGATTTTATTTCCATCTGACTTTTAACCAATTGGTATACATCAAGGTAGTTGATGGTTTTCACTAAACTGTCTGTATTTTCAGCCTCAATGGTATTGGTTTCCAGAAACAAATCAACAATAAACCTGGTGCCAATGATTTTTTCTTCAGCAAAGCAACCATGATAGGCATAAAACTCCATTCCTTCGATTGAGATAGTTGACATCATATTATTGTGTAGTTATCTGTTCAAAATATTTTAACTCGTCAGTATTATTTGGATCTGTATGCAACGGATTAATATGCTGACATGAATTCATTTAATGTAAAGTCTCCAATCCTTTTTGAATTCTCAGGATGGTTTCTTCTTTTCCAATTAACGCCATGATATCGGCAAGATGGGGCCCTTTGGAAGTACCAACCATTAGCAGTCTCAAGGCGTTCATGATTGCTCCCATTCCGTATCCACTGGTTTCGATCCAGGTTTTGATTGCGGCATCAATGGCTGCTGCGTCAAATACTGGTAAATTTAGTAACATCGTCGACAACCCTTGCATTTGTGCGGGAGTTTCGGGTTTCCACCGTTTCTGAATCACCTGTTCGTCATATTTTTCCGGCGTTTCGAAAAAGAAATGAGCCTCATCCCAAAGCTCTTTAACAAAATGAACCCTTTCTTTCACCAGACCAACCACTTTTATGATGAGATGACTATTAGCCTGAATTCCCTTTTCAATCAAAACATGTTGAAAGTCAGAAGCAATTTCCTCATTCGTTTTTCGAATCAGGTATTGGTGATTAAACCATTTGGTTTTTTCAGGATCGAATTTTGAGCCTGCTTTCCCTACCCTGTCCAGCGAAAATGCATCGATAAGCTCCTGCATCGTGAATAACTCCTGTTCGGTTCCTGGATTCCAGCCAAGTAAGGCAAGCATATTTACAAATGCATCGGGATAATAGCCCGATTCGCGATAGCCTGATGAAACCTCATGGCTGAAAGGATCTTCCCAGCGCATAGGAAACACAGGAAAACCAAGCCTGTCACCGTCGCGCTTGCTGAGCTTTCCGTTACCATCGGGCTTCAGCAACAAAGGAAGATGGGCAAACAAAGGAGCCTCCCAACCAAATGCCTGGTAAAGCAAAACATGAAGCGGAAGCGATGGCAGCCATTCTTCACCTCTGATCACATGGCTTATCTGCATCAAATGATCGTCAATGATATTGGCCAGGTGGTAGGTTGGAAGACCGTCTGATTTAAAGAGAACCTTATCATCGAGGGTTTCCGATTTCACCACTACCCTGCCCCTGATTATATCGTCCATCACTACCTCAAACTTTTCAGGGACCAGAAAACGAACAACATAGGGCTTGCCTGACGCAAGGTAACCCTCGACTGTTTCCGGGCTTAAAGTGAGGCTGTTGTGTAAATTCTTGCGACTTTGCGAATTATAAATGAAAGTTGTTTTATTTGCTTCAGCAGATTTTCGCAAGTGCTCAAGTTCTTCAGTTGAGTCAAAAGCATAATAGGCATGTCCTGAACGGATCAGCTGTTCGCAATACAAAGTATAAATTTCTTTTCTTTCGCTTTGCCGATAGGGTGCATGGACTCCGCCTTCACGAATTCCTTCATCGAACTGAATGCCGCACCAGGCCAATGAATCCATGATATACGCTTCGGCACCGGGGACAAATCGTGTCTGGTCAGTATCCTCAATGCGCAGTATCATTTTGCCGCCATGCTTGCGGGCGAACAGGTAATTATAAAGGGCTGTCCGCACTCCTCCTATATGTAATGGGCCTGTTGGACTAGGTGCAAAGCGTACACGAACTTCATTCATAAATGTCATTTTTTTGCAAAGATAGGCAACTGTCTGCATGAAAACAGCAGATCGGGCATGAACATGTCATGCTGTTGCCATGAATAAGAGCTTACTATTCAACAATGTATCAAAGCTTGATCAGGCGCTGAATGTCAGATAATGTTCCATCGCTGAGTTCCACAAAATAAACACCCGAAGGAAATGCATTCAGATCAATTCTAAGCTGTGATTCCTGTACTATTTGCTGTAGCATTAGTTTACCTGATACGGAATAAATTTTCAGGGTTTTCTGATGTTTATTTTGCTGTGCGAATGATACGATCGCCTGACTTTCAGTTGGATTTGGAAATATTGTAAAGTAGTTCGGAGCAATACCTTCGATGTTTCCAACAATTATACTGTTAACCTTTTCAAAAGTCCAGTTATCGGGGTCAACAGCAATACCGTCAACAGTTTTTGTGACCGGAATATTGAATGTTTTTATATTGGCATCCTGATGTAAACGTACCGTTTCGAAGGTGTTGTCATCATATGTCAGCTTAAAATCAATATACATATCGAATAAGGGTGTAATCTGCGTGGATGTGGACTGTGAGCTCATGATGGTTACCTGATCACCATTCATATACCAAACGATATCGTATATGGGGTAGCCTTGTCCATAATACCATTGGTCGAAAAAGTAATCGAGATCCAAGCCCGTAATATCTTCAGCAACATGTTTGAAATCTTCACCAGTAGCTGAGGTATCGGAATACATCTGTTGAAATGACTGAAGGGTTTCAAAGAAAAGATCATCGTTGTTGATTTCGTGCCTGAGCACATGAATAATTGCAGCTCCTTTGTCATATGACAGGCGACCGTTGAATATCCGCCAAATATTGTCCTGTGTTATTTCTGATGGCGGGATATAAACGCTTCCCCCGGGTTGCGACATAACGTTGTTTTGTGTGTTTACCATGAAAGTTTGACCTGAGTTCCAGCCATTGAGAAATTCATGTGCCAGATAGTTTGAATAGGTGGCAAATCCCTCATTGATCCAAATATCACTCCAGGTAGCACAGGTAACATTGTCGCCAAACCACATATGGCCCAGTTCGTGGCTAACCAGGTTGAACGACCAGCCACCCATTGTGCTCATTGTCTGATGTTCCATGCCACCACCCAATTCGGTGATACAATGGCCGTACTTTTCAGCTTCAAAGGGGTAAAGGGTATACAAATCGCTGAAGAGCTCTAGCATAGGTACTGTTGCGTCAATATTGGTCTTGTTTTGTTGTAAATAATTCGGATGATTATACAAAAAGTTTTGTACCAGGATAGAGTCACCTTCAAGCTCAGCCGGTTTTGCATAGATATTGTATTCCAAATAATCTGCAACAGCGAATGAAATCAGGTAATATGCAATAGGATAACGTGATTTCCATTCGTACCTTTTCTGTCCGTTTCCCAGATCAACAGTGTTGGTCAGAAGACCTTGAGAACCGGCCATGTTCGTAGCTGCAGTTGTCAGAAACACCCAAACTGAATCAGCTTTATCAGTAAGAACCTGTTTTACAGGCCACCACTGCTTGGCGTTAAAAGGTTCTGACAATGTCCAGGTAACCTGCTTACCCCAGGTATTCGATGTAGCATTCGTGATTCCTGCAAAAAAGCCACCTGAGGGTGGAGTGCCACCATAGGCAATTTCGGCAACAAATGAATCGTCTGTGTTGAGTGCAGGAACACTAAGCAAAACATTATCACCGTCACGGTTCCAACTGGTATAAACCTGACCATTGAAAACTATTTGGCTGATTGTGAGTTGCGGAACGAGTTCGAAAGCAAAAGTGGTAAAATTGTCAATTTTAACGTCGGCGTGAATAGTCACTTTACCGCCAAGGTTTACTGATGTGCTTGAAACGCTGATGTCAAGCCAGTAGAATTTCACATCATAATCATGAACAAAGGGACTTTGCCAATCGTTTCGGTAGGCAAAAGAGGAGATTTCCTGGTGTTCGGTATAGTGTCGGCAATAACGGTTATGCTCATGAAGGTCTTGTTGTTGTGCATCAATCTGCATCGAAAAGGTAATGATAATCAATAATGTCAGGAACAGTTTCATGATAGGAAAAGGGGTGGTTAGAAAACGGTTAACAATGGAAGACGTATATTTGCTGCCAAAAATAAACAAATTTTATAAGCGTTTGATGAGCGTGCCTTACTATTGGTCAATATGATGAACCCGGATTATCTGCATTTTATCGGGAAAATTGAAGAGTTTACCCGGAAATACTATCTGAACCAACTTATCAAGGGGTTTATTTATAGTGTTTTCCTGCTGAGCATGCTCTTTATATTCATCAATGGTATTGAGTACCTTGCCTATTTTTCAAAAGTAGTCAGATTGATTTTGTTTTATGCTTACCTTCTGGTATTCTTGTTTGTTCTGGTCAAGCTGATCATCATTCCTGCATTGAATCTGATCAGATTTCGAAAAGCGATGCCACACGAAAGTGCTGCCCGTATGATCGGAAAGCATTTTCCCGAAGTAAATGACAAGTTGTTGAATACATTGCAATTGCGACAATTGTTTGAAACCGGTCAGACAACATCGATCAGTCTGCTCGAAGCCGGAATAAGCAAGAAAATCAAAGAATTGAGTCCGGTTCCGTTTTCCGGAGCAGTTAATTTGAAAGGCAACTTACGGTTTCTGCGCTATGCGATTGTCCCCCTATTGCTTATTTTAATTGCTCTTTGGCTGTTTCCTTCTTTTCTGACTGAGCCTACCCGCCGGATTATCGCTTACAACGAAACATTTTCGAAACCTCTTCCCTATCATATTCAAATACTTAATGATAAACTCAGTGTCGTACAACATGAAAACTATTCGCTTGAGGTTATTTCTGTGGGTAAAGAGGTTCCTGCTGAACTCAGGATAGTGATCAATGATTTTGGCTATCTGATGCAGCAATCAGAGAAGAACCGTTTCAGCTTTGAGTTTAAAAATGTGCAGCAGGACATTCCGTTTAGAATTGAATCTGGACCATATGTTAGTGATGTATACTATCTTAAGGTTTTACCGAAACCAGTTCTGACATCGTTTTCAGCTCTTTTAAATTTTCCGGCTTACCTTGGCCGGAGCAGCGAAACGTTGCGTGATGTCAGCATCATGAGTGTTCCGGCGGGGACAAGTATTTCATGGCAGTTTTTCACCCGGAATGCTGACAGCCTGCTGCTAAGCACCAACAATGAAACCTGGTCACTTGTTAATCAAAATGGATTGTTTAATCATACAATGTCTGTGTTGTTTGACATGGTGCTGCTCGTGAAACCAGTCAACAACTTCGTTAAAGAATCTGATCCTTTTCAGATCATTATTGAGGCGATTCCTGACCATTATCCTGACATTGCTGTTTCTGTAGTTTCTGAGGCCCGTGAAGGTCGTGAAAGATTTTTCACCGGCTTGATACAGGACGACTATGGTTTTACAAAACTGGAGTTTGTTTATCAGATTGATAACACAACCTTAAACGAATCATCACCCTTTTTTCATTTTGAAGTGCCTGTTAACAAGCAGCGATCGCGACAGGAGTTTTATTATATGTTTTCATCCGACAGCATTAATTTGCAAGCGGGAGACCGGCTAAACTACTATTTTGAGGTGTGGGACAATGACCGTATTCATGGACCAAAGAGCCGGAAATCGTCCATGTTTTTTTATGATGTTCTGTCAGATAAAGCACTCGATTCGTTGATTATAAAGCAGGAGAAGGAAAAAGAAGAAGCAATCAGCAATTTATTAAACAACTCCAGAGAAGTGAAAAAGGAGGTTGATGATTTTTTGCTGAAAATGATGCAGAAAAAGGAGCTGGACTGGAATGATAAAAACCAATTGAAGTCGATTATTGAGAAACAGGATAGAATTGAGAATGAATTGAAGAGTTTATTGGAGCAAAACAAAGATCTTCAGCAGATGACAAAGGAGAGTAAGAAAACGGAGGAGAGGATACTCGAAAAACAGAAAAAACTGGATGAAATGTTGAATGAGGTGCTAAACGATGAGTTGAAAGCATTGCTTGAAGAACTAAAGAAATTGATGGATGAAGTGAACAAGGAGAAGATCAGGGAAATGCTGAATGAGTTGAAAATGAACAACGAAAACCTTGAACGCATGCTCGATCGGAACCTATCCTTACTCAAACAACTTCAATTTGAGAAGGATATGCAACAGCTTGCTGATCAATTAAGCAAACTTGCTGAGGAGCTCAGAAAGGAAGTTGATAAAGAATTGAACTCTGGGAACGATCAATCCGAAAGCTTGAATCGGCTTGACAGCATAAGAAAGGAGTTTGATCATTTTTCGGAGTCGCTAGACTCACTTCGATCGAGGAACGAAAAATTAGATAAGCCTTTCGAAATAGAGAATACAGACGAGCAGGAACTGGACATTAAGAACGACCTGAACAAGGCAAAGAGTAGCCAGGAGAAAGGGGCTGCTCAGAAGGCGAAAGAAAGCAAGTCGTCAGCTTCTGGAAAAATGAGTAAACTCAGCATGGAGTTGAAGGAAATGTTGCAACAGGAAGGAGAGAAAAGAAAAGCGGAAGATGCCGGAACTTTGCGAATTCTACTTGAAAATATCCTTCGGGCCAGTCACAGCCAGGAAATGCTGCTGCATCGTTTATCCGTCATCAAGCGCGACGATCCTGCATATACTGAGATTATCCGTGAGCAAAGTCAGATGCGCGAAAGTTTTGGAATCATTGAAGACTCTCTGATAGCCCTGGGAAAGCGTCAGCCCGAAATAGAATCTTTTGTTTATGATGAGATGGACAGGATAAAAACGAGAATGAATTCGGCACTGGAGAATATGAAGGAAAGGCGTTCATCCAATTCGCTGTCTGACCAGCAGTTTGCCATGATGTCGCTTAATAACCTCAGCTTGATGTTGGCTGAGGCGTTAAGAAAGATGCAGGAAAGCATGGGGATGCCAAATCCAATGCAGGGTGAGAATGATAATTCCGAGGGGCAAAGCGGAAGCGAAAGTCTATCCGGGATGAAGGAGATTCAGGAAGGGCTTGGGAAGCAATTAAAGGAGAGTATCGAGAAGATGAAAGCGAAAGGGCAGGAGGGTGGTGAAGGATCACAAAGTGAAGAAATTGCCCGTATGGCTGCCCAGCAGGAAGCTTTGCGAAATCAGATGCAATCGTTGATGGAACAATTCAAGCAAGATGGACTGAATGGTGAAGGATTGAATGAAATTATGCGGGAAATGGAAAAATTGGAAGAAGAATTGGTAAACAAAAGACTTAATGGAAGTTTGATTAAAAGAAATGAAGAATTGGTTGTCAGATTGTTAAAAGCAGAGAATGCAGAGAGGGAGCGCGAAATGAAAGAGGAGAGGGAGTCGAAAGCGCCAAAAGATCAATTGCTGAGTAACCCTGCTGGAATTTTAGAGTATAAGGAAATGCTAAAGCGACAGGAAGACGATCTTAAATTACTGCCATTTGAAGTAAAACCTTACTATAGGAAACGCATAGCTGATTATTTATTGCAAACAAATGAATTGAGAAAGGAATGAACGCAATTGAATTAAAAATTGACCAATCAGAGTATTACAGGCTTGAGGGATACATCGAACAACTCTGCTACAATATGAATGTTCAGAGTACGTACTATGCTAATATCTTAACCGCATTAGGACACTTGTTTGATTTTTATCTCAGGTTTAGCCCAGGTGAAATCATGGTTATTGCGTATGATTTGTCGGAGGATGGTGTTGCCTTCGATGTGGAGTTAAAGAACAGAGAATCAAACACATACACTGACAATCAATTGGTTTTGGATTCAGATTTTGACGAACTCCATTTTGTTTTGTCATCCCTAACGGATAGTATGAGAATAGACCCGAATGAGCTTGAAGTGAGTTTGTTGTTTAATATTCGGGGGTATTTTAATACGATGGCAACACGACGCGCTCATCAGCTACGGGCGTATTATTCAAGGACTACCCAATCTATTCGTTCCGGGACATGATCCGGTTTATCAGGCAGCACCCTGATGAAAAGTTCAGCGGGATTCACATTTCCAGAGCCTGGCTGGATGAGGTAGTCACCCGGTATGGATGGCTAACCGGAAGCATAGATTTCGTTTTTTGCGATGATCAGTTTTTACTTGGTATGAATCAATCCTTTCTTGATCATAACGATTTGACAGATATTATCACTTTCGACAACCATGAAGTATCTGGATATATTTCCGGAGAGATTTATATCAGTCTGGACCGTGTTTTTGAAAATGCCATTGAATTGGCCATAGATTTTGAATACGAGCTTAACAGGGTTGTTGTCCATGGTGTCTTGCATTTAATTGGATATAGCGATAAAACGGAGGATGAAAAAATGGCAATGAGGCATGAAGAGGATCTTTGTTTGAGTTTATTATACACTTCTCATTAATTGTGTGATGGTTACAACGCTGTTTCACGTGAAACAAACTTTTGATAATGTTCGATAAGTATGATGTTATTGTTGTTGGTGCTGGTCATTCGGGTTCCGAGGCTGCTGCAGCTGCTGCCAATATGGGAGCCAAGACACTGTTGATCACCATGAATTTGCAGACCATTGCCCAAATGTCATGCAATCCGGCGATGGGAGGCGTTGCCAAAGGACAGATCGTGCGCGAGATAGATGCTTTGGGTGGCTATGCCGGAATTGTAACAGACAGAACCATGATTCAATTCCGAATGCTTAATAAAAGTAAAGGACCTGCCATGTGGAGTCCGAGAGCCCAAAGCGACAGAATGCAGTTTTCTTTGGAATGGAGAAGAATGCTCGAAGGAACACCAAATTTGGATTTCTGGCAGGATACGGTAATTGGATTGCTTGTACAGGACAACCTGATTACCGGAGTTAAAACAGGTCTGGGAATGCGGATCGAAGCAAGTGCTGTAATACTCACAAACGGAACCTTTTTGAATGGACTCATCCACATTGGTGAGAAGTCGTTTGGTGGTGGTCGGATGGGGGATAAGGCAAGCACCGGAATTACGGAACAATTGGTTGAGTTAGGATTTCAGTCAAGCAGGATGAAAACGGGAACACCGGTAAGGGTTGATGGGCGTACCATAAATTTTTCGCTGATGGAAGAACAAAAAGGCGACGAAGATCCGGGATGCTTTTCATATCTTGAGACAAACAGGCTGACAGAGCAAAAAAGCTGCTGGATAACTTACACTTCGCTGCAAGTTCATGAAACCCTTCGCGAAGGGTTTCATTTGTCGCCCATGTTTGCTGGCCGAATCGAAGGTATTGGCCCAAGATATTGCCCAAGTATTGAAGATAAAATTGACAGATTCGCGGGTAAGAATTCACACCAGTTGTTCGTAGAACCTGAAGGATGGAATACTGCGGAGTACTATGTTAATGGTTTTAGCTCTTCCCTTCCTGATTATATCCAATTCAAAGCACTCAGGATGATCCCTGGTTTCGAGAACGCAAAAATTTTCAGGCCGGGTTATGCTATTGAGTATGATTTCTTTCCTCCTGAACAGCTCCAAAACACATTGGAAACAAAATTGATACACAACCTTTATTTTGCTGGTCAGATCAATGGAACAACCGGATACGAAGAAGCCGGAGCTCAGGGATTAGTTGCCGGGATCAACGCTGCTTTAAAAGTGCAGGGCAAAGGCCCGTTTACATTAGGGCGCGACGAAGCTTATATCGGTGTACTAATCGACGATTTGATCACAAAGGGTGTTGACGAGCCTTACCGGATGTTTACCAGCAGGGCTGAGTACAGAACTTTGCTGCGACAGGATAATGCCGACTTCAGGTTGACAAACATGTCATTTATGTTGGGTTTAGCAAAAGAGGATCGACATTTCGCCTATCTCGATAAAAAGAAGATTGTCGAATCCATGATCAGCTTTCTGAAGTCAACCAGTATTGGCCCTGAATTGATAAATCCCGTTCTGCTTAGTCGCCAAACAGCTCCAATAACACAAAAAGTGAGACTTAGCAGTTTGTTGCTTAGGCCTCAGGTTAGTCTGAGCAGCCTTTTGCCTTTTATTGAAAAAGATCTGCGAATCAGTTTGGGGATTAATCAGGTTTCGAAAGTCATCATGGAATCCGTTGAGATTGCGGTGAAATATGAGGGCTATATCTTAAAAGAGAGCGAAATTGCCGACAAAATGAAACGCATCGAAGACATCCGGCTCAAGCCCGATTTCGATTATCATGTGCTTCAATCCCTATCCTGGGAAGCCCGTGAAAAGCTCTCGAAGATTAAACCGGCAACTCTTGGCCAGGCCAGCAGAATAAGCGGGGTTTCGCCTTCAGATGTTGCTGTATTAGCCGTATTTTTAGGACGTTAAAACAATCGTTTCACGTGAAACAAATCTATTTAAAATCGCATAATCAATGTCCAGTATGTGGAAATGCTTTGCTGGATCATTATCTCGATTCTGTTGATTACTTTTTCACTCAAGAGTCATTTACCTTAGATCGTTGTGCTAATTGTGGCTTGATTGTCACCAATCCGTTTCCCGGATTTGAGGAATCTTTAAAATACTATCAATCCGAAGCATACTTCTCACATCCTAATAAAAAAATGAATTTGTTTGGGTATCTCTATCAATTCGTGAGAACGCATAATATGCGATCGAAGATCCGGGTGTTGAAGAGATATGTGCGCTTAGGTAAGGTTTTAGATATAGGATGTGGCTCGGGCGACTTTTTAGTGGCATGCCGTGACAATGGATTTGACGTTTCAGGAATAGAAGTGAATGAGGAGGCCCGGAATTATACCTCCTCGAGAATTGGTAATAGGGTTTTTCATCCTCATGATTCACTGTTCATTCCATCAGATCATGTTGATATGATAACCATGTGGCATGTGCTGGAACACATACATGATCTGGACAAGCAGATGAACGATATCATGCGCATGCTAAAACCAAATGGTTTTCTATTGCTGGCTTTGCCAAACCCCGAATCTTATGATTGCAGAAAGTATGGAAAATATTGGGCGGCATGGGACCTGCCGCGACATTTGTTTCACTTCAATCCACAAACCATAAATGTACTAGCAGCGAAGTTTGGTTTGAAGCAAATTGGGACTTACCCAATGAAATGGGATGCCTATTACATTAGCATGCTCAGTGAAGGTTATCGAAAAAACAGATTGGGTTTTATAAAAGGATTGATGGCCGGACTTTTTTCAAACCTGAATGCAAGGCGAACAGGAAATTATTCAAGTCTGATCTATGTGTTTAAAAAAATGTAATTTTAGAAGCTATTTGCCCACAATGACCGACAGTTAATCGAAATGGTTGTAATGAAATTGTCAGAAAAGTTCTCGGTAACGTTTTGCCAATCATCCAGATGTCTGGTATTTCTACTTACCCTGTTTGTGCTATTGTTTTCAGGTACACTTTTTTTGCATCACATCCTCAATAAACCTGCAAACAGGCATATTCAGTTTCAAAAAGCATTTAATGAAATTGATAAACTTAACCTCGGTTACCTAACGGATATTGTTGACGTTAATAACAGCTGGAGTGGTAAGCGTATATTAAGTTCAAAACAACTTGTCAATAAATTACCGATAAACGCAACCCTATTCATCATGGAAAGGGATTCCCTGGTTTACTGGTCCGGAAACACAATAGATATCGATAATGAGCAATTGGTGCAGCTTAGAGATCAGACTGTAGTTTCATTGAAAAATGGCTTGTATTATTGTCGTACAGTAACGGATGATACACTAGTATTTACCCTGCTTAATTTTTTATATGCTGCATATCCATTCGAAAATGACTTTATCTCTAATGGATTCACCAACGCGTTTCCAAAGGGTTTTACTTTATATCAGACCGGATTAAGTACAGAAAATCAGTTTAATATAGTATCAAACGATGGAATGGTTTTGTTTTCAATTGTACTTGAGCAGACCATAGCTTACAGTGAAATTTTTGTGGCGATTTTATCCATCTTACTTACGATCATACTCCTGCTGCTGTTTCAATGGATGTATTGGGTATTTGAATTTCGAATTGGAAACTTTTTTGTGAAACACTGGTTCTTGCTTTTTGTGGCCTCTATTATCCTCATCAGATGTTTATTGTTAGCAATTCACTTTCCTCAAAAGTTGTTTGGATCCGACTTCTTTTCTTCAGCCTATCTCAGCGTGGGAATATTAGTTCCGAGTCTGGGTGATTTGTGGCTTCATGCGGTAACATTACTATACTTAGCATTCCGTACTTACAAATACTATGGCGACAAGTCTGGTATCAAAAGCAAAGATGGCAGAGTCTTCATTTATTTCTGGAAAGCACTCCTGGTTTTCAGCTCTTCAATCATATATCTTTATCTGATCGACATTATTATTCTAAACTCAAGTATTCCTCTTTCATTTAAAGAACTCTACAGCTTTAACCTTTTTAGTTATCTATCATTTCTGATCATATCTGTCCTAAGTGTTGCCCTCATGATGTTTGTAAGTCACTTAACTTATTCACTGAGTCAGGGTAAAACAGGCCGTATAGCAGCATTCATGACACTGGCTGCTTTCTCTGTTTTACTGGCAGGAATTGACTATTTATCAGGTATTCAAATAGATATTCATTATTTTGTGTTGCCGTTATTTTTATGCTTGCTAACTCTCATCAATCAATCAAAAAACTATTTGAGGCGATTAAGTCTTTTCATGGCAATTTTTCTTTCTATACTCTTAACCTATATTTTCTACATTAGAAGCAATGAACAGTCGGATAAAAAGCAGTGGCTGGTCGCTTATAAAATTGCTGAGGAATCTGACCCGCTGATGGAATATTTATTTGCAGAAAGTGCTGACAAAATTTTGCAGGATAAAGTGTTGACAGGCTTACTGGAACAAACAGAAAGTATTGAAAATGAAGAAGAAAGCATTCTGAACTATCTGAAAAGCAAGTATTTTACAGGCTATTTTAATAAATATAATATCAATCTCGTGTCATGTTATCAGGGAGAGGTCTTAAACATCAAGCCTGGGGATTTTTATGTCGATTGTGAAAAGTATTTTGATGAAATCATTTCAGCAACTTCTCAGAAAACTTCGGCTGACCATCTTTATCTTATCAATGATTATATTCAGCAAACCTATTACCTTGCCCGGCTCAATTATGTTGATAGCACTCAAAATGGTAACTTAATCAAAAGAACATTGTTTCTGGAATTCTACAACCGTTTTCTACCAGAGGGTATAGGTTACCCTGAATTGCTTATTGATGAACGAATCGATCAGTCCAAAGATGTTTCCTTGTATTCGTTTGCCCGATATACCGACAATGGTCTGGTGTATAAGTTTGGCAGTTTTATTTACCCTAATCAGGCTGATAGCAATACCATGGTTAAAGCCGGATTCTATTCTTCTAACCAACACAGACACCTGTATTATCCTGTTAATGAACACGTTTCGATCGTTGTGAGCCGTAAAAGCAAAAATCTGATCGACATTGTGGCTCCCTTTTCTTATTTTCTTTTATTTATTGGTCTTGTTCTTATGTTCATCCTGACAATGCTTTTTCACAAGGAGATAGACTATCAAAACTGGATGAATTTTCGGACACGGTTACAATTATTGGTGATTTTCTCTTTGATTATTTCCTATTTGATTATTGCCATTATTTCCTACAACTATATCCGATCCTTTTATCAGCAAAAGAACAATGAAGTTTTAAAGGAGAAATCACAATCCATCCTGATCGAGCTTGAGCATAAACTAAGCGTATCGGATTTTAGTGATAAGGAAATTATCCCTTATTTGTATCAGTTGCTGGATAAGTTTTCTGCTGTGTTTTTTAGCGACATCAATCTGTATGACCTGAACGGAAGGTTACTGGCAAGTTCGCGACCCGAAATCTTTGAAAAAGGACTGATTTCCGAACTCATGAACCGCGAAGCTTATGAAAAACTCAAATACCATAACACTATGTATTTTATACATAATGAACGAGTTGGATCTGGAAAATACTTATCTGCTTACATTCCGTTTCATGATTCAGAAGGTGAAGCTGTAGCATTTTTAAACCTGCCTTATTTTGCCAAGGAAACCGAGCTCAGGGAAGAAATTTCGTCCTTTATGTTAACATTTCTCAACATCGTATTCATGTTGACCGGTTTCACGGTATGGATGGCTTTGATCCTTTCCAGGCGCATGACACAGCCCTTGAGGATGATTCAGGAAAAGATGCGGTTCATCGGTCTGGGCAAACCGAATGAGAAAATAGCATATAGGCAACAGGATGAAATTGGACAATTGGTGAAGCAATACAATCAATTGATTGATGAGCTGGAGGTTAGTGCAGGAATGCTTGCGCAGTCTGAACGCGAAAGCGCCTGGACTGAAATGGCACGTCAAGTTGCCCATGAAATTAAGAACCCTCTCACCCCCATGCGGTTGAGTGTGCAGTACCTGCAGAAAGCCTGGAATGAAAATGATCCTGAATTGGGGAAAAAGTTAAAGAACACTACCCAAACAATTGTTGAACAAATCGATACTTTATCTGAGATTGCTTCTGCTTTTGCCGATTTTGCGAGCATGCCTGTTAAAAAGCCCGAAATGGTTTCACTTTTCAAAGTTATTCACCATGCTATAACGTTGTTTGATAACGATCATCGTTTTAGAATTGTTTTTCATCAGCAACTTGACTACTCACCAGTCGTTTTAGCTGATCAGAACAGCCTAATCAGGGTATTCAATAACCTGATAAAAAATGCCATTCAGGCTACTGAAGGCATACAGAATGGCATGATCGAGCTTACTTTATCTGATGAAAATGACTATTTCATCATAACCATTGCCGACAATGGCAAAGGCATGACCGAAGAACAGGCTTCCAGGGTATTCACTCCATATTTTACTACTAAAACAAGTGGAACAGGAATAGGACTCTCTATTGTCAGAAATATTTTACAGGCTATAGGTGGTTCAATTTCTTTCAAAACCGAAAAAGGAATTGGCACTACCTTTACCCTAAAATTGCCGAAAATTAACCCGTCAGAAAAAGAAACCAATCGATGAATCATCGCCATCAAATTCTTCATTATGACTGTTAACCCTATTCGGAGTCTGGCCGGTCAAACGGCTGTTTACGGCATGGGGACGATCATTCCACGCCTGTTGAATTATTTGATGGTTCCTCTTTATACGCGCGTATTTGAGCAAGGAGTTTATGGTCAGATCACTGAATTGTATGCCTATGTGGCTTTTCTGATTGTATTGCTGACGTATGGCATGGAGACTGCATTTTTTCGATACGCCCAGAAAAACGATCCAAAAATCGTTTTCAGCAATGCGCTAAGCAGTATTTTGTTGACCACAGCTGTTTTTTTGTTGATGGTAACGGTATTTTATCACGATATCGCCAGTATGATACTCTATGGTGGCAACCCTGAGTATATCCTGTTTATTGGTATTATTGTTGGTCTGGATGCCATTACTGCCGTGCCTTTTGCGATGCTGCGCAAGCTGAATATGGCCAGAAAGTTCGCATGGATCAAGTTGACAAATGTGATCCTTAATATTGGTTTAAACCTCTTGTTTATCGTTGTTTTTCCAAAGTTTTCAAGTAATTTGTCAGACGTATTGTTTGGGCCAGGATCGGGTTTACTTGTGTGGGTTTTTGTTTCGAACATTGCAGCCAGCCTGTTAAGTCTGTTAATGCTTTGGCCGGTACTGAAGGATTTCAGGATCGTTTTTAACGGGAGCATCATCCGGCCAATGATCAGCTATGCCCTTCCTGTGCTTGTTGTGGGTATTGCCGGTATGATAAATGAGGTCATTGATAAAATCCTTTTGAAGTTTCTCCTGCCTGATGAGAGCACGGCTATGGCTCAGCTTGGAGTTTATGGGGCGAATTATAAACTCGGAATTCTAATGACTCTTTTCATTCAAATGTTCAGATACGCTTCGGAGCCATTCTTTTTTGCCGAAGCCGAAAAGAAAAACGCGCCTGAATTATTTGCCCGGATAATGAACTACTTTGTAATTTTCGGACTGTTGATCTTTCTCATGGTCACGCTTTTTATCGATGTTTTTCAACTGTTTATTGCAAAAGGATATCGCGAAGGACTTGGTATTGTTCCAATTATTTTGATGGCCAATTTGTTTTACGGAGTCTTTTATAGTTTGTCAATCTGGTACAAACTCACCAACCGAACGCGCGATGGAGCATATATTTCAATTGCCGGAGCCTTAATAACGGTTGTAATCAATATCCTCTTTATTCCTCTTATCGGTTATTACGGTGCAGCCTGGGGTCACTTTGTGTGTTATTTGGTGATGATGGTGGTTTCTTATATCTGGGGACAGAAAGTTTATCCTATTCCCTATAAGATGCGAAGGTTGTTGTTGTATTTTGTCATGGCCGTATCCATCTTTTTTGTAGCCCGTCTGATTGAAGATGTTGAAACCTGGATAAAAATGACTATCAGCGCTTTAATGCTGACTGGGTTTGCCGGATTCGCTTTTGTGATCGAAAAACGGTCCATATCAAAATTACCTTGATTTCTTGAGAATTGATTTTCGCCCGTCAACTGCTAAATGCTTATTTTTGCCGCACTGTTGATAATTCCAGCCTATGAAAGTCAATATAGTCAATCTTTCAGAAAATCCATTGCCCTTGTATGAAACATTGTTTTCTGCAGGTATGGACCTGAGAGCGAACCTTCATGAACCAGTCGAAATCAGACCTTTGCAACGTGTATTAATACCAACAGGCTTGTTCATCGAACTTCCTTTGGGCACCGAAGCTCAGGTAAGACCCAGGAGCGGACTTGCTTTAAAAGCTGGTGTAACGGTACTCAATTCGCCAGGCACGATCGATGCAGACTACAGGGGTGAGATCAAGGTAATTTTGGTTAACATTTCTGATGAGTCATTTACGGTGCGTCATGGCGACCGGATAGCCCAGATGGTCATTGCCCGTCACGAAACCATAAGCTGGCAACAAGTCAATCAGCTTAGTGAAACTGACCGTGGATCGGGGGGATTCGGGCATACAGGAAAATGAAGACCCTGGTTAGAAACCAATTAATTAACATTTAAACCAATTATATGAATATTATCATCCCTATGGCAGGCATGGGTAAGCGCATGAGACCTCACACACTTACCATTCCCAAACCATTGCTACCTGTGGCCGGAAAACCGATAGTGCAGCGA
Organism: Bacteroidales bacterium UBA6192; assembly: GCA_002422725.1. Lineage (GTDB taxonomy): Bacteria > Bacteroidota > Bacteroidia > Bacteroidales > F082 > UBA6192. The sequence continues at coordinate 66,227 of DITE01000035.1, read as the reverse complement.
CTGGTAGAAGACATTGTTGGTGTTATTGAAGAAAAGGTTGAGGAAATTGGTTTTGTGATTGGCAATTTCGGCTCTACAGTCGAACAGAACCTGCTCGAAATTGCTTCATCAGTGGGTGCAAAAGGCCGAATATTTTATCAGCATGAAGCCCTGGGTACTGCTCATGCCATCCTGTGTGCTGAACCATTATTGCACGGAAAGGTAATTGTGGCTTATGCAGACACCTTGTTTAAAGCAAGTTTTAAGCTCGACGACCACAAAGAAGGTATTATCTGGGTGAACAGGGTGGAGCAGCCCGACCAGTTTGGCGTTGTTAAGTTAAACGACGACGGAAGTATTCAGGGGTTTTATGAGAAACCAAAGAATTTTGTGTCGGATCTTGCCATTATTGGTATTTACTATTTCAGGGATGGAGGAAACCTTCGCGCTGAGCTTCAATATCTGCTTGATAAGAAGATAACAACAGGTGGTGAATATGGCATTACTGATGGATTGCAGAATATGATGAAAAAGGGAGTGGCATTTCATACCGAAAGTGTAGATGAATGGCTTGATTGCGGGAACAAAGATGCTACCATCGACACCAACAGGCGGGTTTTGGGTTTTCTTGCCGAGGAAAACCTCATTTCGAATGATGCGGACATTGAAGATGCTTTGATTATTGAGCCCTGTTGTATTGGAAAAGGTGCGAAGATCAGCAATACAGTGATCGGGCCATACGTTTCTGTTGGTGAAAACACTACAATCAATAATTCGGTTATACGAAACTGTATCATTCAATCCAATACAACCATCGAAAATAAACTCATCGAAAACAGTATGATCGGAAACTTTGTAAGACTTATCGGACATTTTGATGACCTAAGCCTGGGCGATTATAATCAAATGGGTTAATGCAATACCTGAGGCTGACATGATCCGAATCAACTATTTTTTACTTTGCTGTATTTTATTGATAGCCAATACATTTCTTGTTGGATGCGGTTCTGCTGAAAAGCTTACTGAACCGGTTATTGGGTCAAGTTTGATAAAAGAAGTTGACACCGATGCAAAACGTCGCAATGCTTCGCTATTCGGCGAAGCGGTCAGAGAAAGATTGAAAGAGAATGATGCGAAGGCCATTACTTTGTTTGAACAAGCCCTTGAAGCTGACCCCAATGATCATGCTTCAATGTATGAGTTGGCCGGCTTATATATACGACAGGGTAAATTCGATCAGTCCGGTGAAATGATGCGGCAGGCCATAAAATTAAACCCCGACAACCCCTGGTATCAAATCAGGATTGCGCAGCTTTATCGAAAGTCGGGCAATGTTGAAGCTTTTACGGATGTTTATCGATTATTGGCCGAAAAATACCCCACCAATCCCGAATATATCAGTGAGTTATCAACCGGACTGATACTTCAGGAAAAATATGATGAAGCAATTCAGATTTATGACCAGATTGAAAAGGTTGTAGGTGTAAATGAGTTGCTCAGCCTTCAGAAGCATTCCGTGTACATGTTGCTGAACGAACCTCAGAAGGCAATGCTTGAAATCGAAAAATTAGCCATTGCATTTCCCTTTGAATCACGTTATCAGGCTATGCTGGCCGAAGCTTATATGGCAACAGGCGATACGGTTAAGGCACTTACTGCCTATAAAAAGGTCCGTGAGATTGATCCGGACGATCAGCAGGTAAAAGTTGCCTTGTTTGAATATTATTTCAATACCGGACAACGTGAAATGGCATTTGATGAACTCAGAAAAGTGATGCAGTCGGATGGTCTTGATGCAGGTTTAAAAATTCAGGCTTTGTTGTTTTGGCTTAATGCCACAACAACTGTTGGTTCACGCGATAATACTTCCATTGAGCTAATCCAGGGGTTTATTGAGGCTCACCCTGAAGATGCACGAGGTATAGTGCTGATGGCAGAGGTTTTTTACAATATGGAGGATTATATAAGTGCTAAGGAGTTTTTCGTTCAATCGCTCAGTATCGACAGCAGTAATTACAGGGTGTGGGAGAACCTGCTGATGACTGATCTTCACCTGTTTCGTCCTGAAGACATGGCCTATCATGGGTCCAGGGCTTCAAATCTTTTCCCCGAACAACCCTTACCTTATTACGTAAATGGAGTTGGCCTTTATCAACTCAAGCAGTATGATCAAGCCTTGAAGTCGTTTGAAACAGGCCGGAAATTTGTTGTTAACAACGACATGCTAATGGCTGAGTTTTACAGTATGATTGGTGATGTTAATAATAAACTGAGCAATTTCAGAGCAAGCGACCTGGCCTATGAAAAAGCATTGATTATCAACCCTGAAAACTCAATCGTACTGAATAATTATGCTTACTATTTGTCGCTCAGGGGCGAAAAGCTTGAGCAGGCTGCCGATATGGCAAGCAGGGCTGTTGAAGCAAACCCGGAAAACGAATCGAATCTGGATACTTACGCCTGGGTGCTTTACAAACAAGAAAAATATGAAGAAGCGTTAAAAATCATTGAAAAAGCCCTGATGCTTATGGATACTGCGAATGGTACAATTTTGGAGCATACGGGGGATATTTACTTTAAACTTGGGCGTAAAGCTGAAGCATTGGAATTCTGGAAGCGGGCTTCTGCCACCGGAGAGGCTTCGGATTTGATACAGAAGAAAATAGAAACAGGGGTGTTGTATGAATAGCAGAAATAAAGCCTATAGCCATAGAATGATCATCATGGTTTTGTTGATCGTGTTGGGGTTCAGTTCCTGTGTCACCAAAAGAAGTATCATCAAACAGCCTCTTAAGGAGTTTGGTGAAGATTTTTTGATCGAACGGATGGATGGTGCTGAATCGAAGTTTGATTTTATGACTGCGCGCTGCAATATCTCCATTATCAGCAATAAGACAAAAACAGATCTTAAAGGACAGATCCGGATACAATTTGACAGCATTATCTGGTTATCAATGACTCCGGCCCTTGGTATTGAAATCGCCCGGTTGATGATCACAACAGACTCGATTTGGTTTTTGAACAGGATTGAAAAAAATTATTTTAACGGCGATTATGATTTTGTTACCCGTGTTTTAGGCACTTCAATTGATTTTGACATGTTACAGGCACTGCTCCTGGGCAATGATTTTTCTTATTATGAGAACAAGTCATTTAAGTCGTCGGTGGATGGTAGCGAATATAAATTGTCAACCACCGGACGTTCGAAATTGAGGAAGTTTTTAAAGCAGCAGGAAACACCCAATATTCTTGTGCAAAATCTTTGGCTAAACCCCAAAAATTTTAGAATCAGCCGGATCAACCTGAAAGAGTTTGGCGAAGAAAATAAAAAACTATCTGTGGAATATGCTAAGCACACCTTAGTTAATGGTCAGCTTATTCCAACTTTATTAAATATTGACATCCAGGGCAATCAGCGGATTCAGTTAAGTATCGAATTGAATTCGGTTGAAACCGGGCATGTTCAGACTTTTCCATTTAAAATTCCCGACAAGTATCACAGAATTGAGTAATTTTATCCGCAGGGATGAACCGAAACACATATTTTACTTTATTGCTCCTCCTCCTGCACATGTGGCAGATGAACCCGCTGTGGTCGCAAGATCGCAAGGTTGAGCTGGAAATGGACAAGCAGCGCATTGAGGAAGAGATTTCATACACTTCAAAACTAATCAGTGATACAAAACAAAGCAAGACTTTAACAGTTAATGAACTCGTACTGCTTAACAACAGGATTGGACGACATGAAGCCTTGATTGCTACCTTGCGCCGGCAAATGAATCAGTTGGACAAACAGGTTAAGAAGTCTGAAGCAGAATTGTCCGGGCTTAAAAATGATCTGAATCAACTTAGAGAGGAGTATGCCAGGATGATTTACTTTGCCTATAAAAACCGGAATAGTTATAATAAGCTGCTTTTTCTGTTTTCGGCCAATGATTTCAATCAGGCATATCAACGCCTAAAATATTTTCAGCAATATGCGTCTTACAGGCAGGGCCAGATTCAGAAAATTGCTGATACCCAGCAACAAATTGCTGCTCAGCTCGAGAAACTTTCCGCTGAACGTAGTGAAAAACAGGCATTGTTTGAATCAGAAAGAAAAGCCCAGATTAGTCTGAATACCGAAAGAAACATAAAAGATCAGGCTGTCCGTCAACTTTCGCAGAAAGAAAGTCAGTTAAAACAATCGCTCCGCGAAAAAGAGCGGGAAGCCCAGAAACTTCAACGAGCCATTGAGCAGATTATCAATGAAGAAATCAGGCTGGCACGCGGACGAAAAAACGAAAGCGACCCCAGCAAGGATCGCCTGATTGAGCTTACCCCGGAAGAAAGAATTATTTCTGATAATTTTGCTCTGAATCGCGCAAAATTACCCTGGCCTGTTGAACGAGGCATAATCGCATCAGCATTTGGCGAACAGCCACATCCGGTTTTGAAAAAAGTGAAGATCAAGAACAATGGGATTGATATTGCCACAACCAAAGATTCAGAAGCCCGTGCTGTGTTTGAAGGTGTTGTTGTGAGTACAACCAGAATTACCAACACCAATTTTGCTGTTATTGTGAGGCATGGAGAATATTTCACGGTTTATTCAAACCTTGATGATGTGTATGTTAAACGTGGTGATAAGGTAAAGATCAAGGAAGTAATTGGTCGAATTCATACCAATGTTGTCGAATCAAAAACCGAAATTCATTTTGAAGTCTGGAAAGGAAAACAAATTTTAAATCCCGGACATTGGTTAGCAAAATAAATTTAGTACAGGACAAATTTTGATCTCATTTTATGCGTTTCTGTGACTATTTCGACTATGTACATCCCGGAAGCAAGCTTATTGCCCCTGATGTCGCCAAAAGGCCAGATTAGCTCAAAATTACCAGATTCTAAAGCAGGCAATCGGGTTGAAAATAAAATATTACCGCTCAGATTGCTGATTGTAATGGTTGCCACATTACTATTCATCCCGGTTATATTCAAATTGACCTGGCTGCTTGCCGGATTCGGCCAGATAGAAAGCTTTGGATGTTCCTGATCCCTTTCATAAACACTAACATCTGTATATACTTCCAGGCTAACCGGAACCGTTTTTGTCCCTGCATTTTCGCTGACAATACTCATTTCACAATAATAGAAGCCTGTATCTAATCCCTCACTATTGAAATTAACAAGGATTGTTTCGGACATGCCAGAAGCCAATACGCCATTATAAGTACCTAAACTAATCCATGCGGGTTGATCTTCTATAGCAAGTGTATAAAAAAGTGTATCGCCTCCACTGTTTTGAACCTGAAGTTCTTTGATCTCAGTATTGTTTGTAAGTAAGCTACAAGACAATTGTTCAGGGTTTACATCAAGCTTTGGGGCATTCAGCAGCTTCATGAGGGAGTTGTACACATTAAGCCGCCCACCTGTAACGGATTTCCCTACCAAACCCGAAATTGAATCGGTTCCATCTAAAATATACTGTTTAATTTGCAGGACTACTTCAGCAGGATTGGCTTTGTAGTTTTGAATAAATTCAGCATCTGCTGCTGAAAACAACAGGGCAATTGCCCCTGCAACATGGGGTGTGGCCATGCTGGTTCCTGTTCTGTAGTTGTAAGTATTGTTCAACATGGCTGAAAGAATCAGCGTTCCCGGAGCGCCAAGGTCTATAGAGTTTGCTCCATATGCAGCAGAAAAATACCTGTCGTCGGATTTGGTGGTATTGGTAACGGAAATGAGGTAAGGAGTTTCGAACGCAGTCGGGATATCGCCTACCTGATCCACATCATAATCTAAATTTGCCGTTGCACCGGCAGTTAAAACGCCTATCCGGCCAAGGCTGTCGATCATGGCTTCCCAAATCGGATAATTTTCCGGTTGACCCTGGTTCACCCCAAAAGAAGCATTGATTGCTACGATGAAGCATCCTTTCTCGCCTGATGTTTCGTCATACAACGAACGCATTTCGTAAGCATAGGCATAAGCAGCAACCACAATAGCCTCAACTGACGAAGAACCGGCAATAGAAAGTGTTTTCACATTCCAGTTAACACCAGCAACACCCTCAGTGTTGTTTCCTTTTGCACCAATAATCCCGGCCACATGTGTCGCGTGAGCGCTGCTGGGTTGATTTGGGCTGTTATCAACAGCATTCCATCCATAATAGTCATCAATATAGCCATTTTGGTCATCATCAATTCCATTGTTGGGGATTTCCTGATGATTTTTAAATACATTCAGGTCGATGTGAGTAACTTCGATTCCCCCATCAATTACGGCAACAACAATGGTATCGCCCATTGCAGTAAGACCGCCGGTTGTGATGTCCCATGCTTTCAGTGCATCGATATCGGCTCCGGGTGTACCACTGTTTTGGCCTGTATTGTTCATGTTCCATTGGTCTGGAAACATCGTGTCATCAGGTGTATTATCGACAATCCCGCGCAATTCAACAACATGATTGTATTGAGCGTTGATCACTCCGGGCTTTGAACGGATGTTTAGCAACATATCTTCAGCATGGACTAATTGCGGGTTGTATTCGACCAGGACAATATTCAATCGTTCTGACAACACACGCATTGTTTTAAGGCCTGTAAAAGTCAACGATTTTTCTATTTTATCCATACTCGACAAATGGTCGAGTTGTATGATCAGTTGTCCGGGGATAAGGTCACCTTGCTTTTGCTGGGAATACAGGCTAGCTGCTGTAGCATACGACAACAATAGACTGATTATGATTATTCTCAAGAACATAAATGGAATCAATTTATATCAAGGTGTAAAAGTAATGATAAAGAGGTTAATGTCAAGATGTTTTCATTCAAAACGGTTAAATATGCCTGACATAAGCATTTTCAAAAGCAATAGCCAACCTCCGGTTTGAAGCTTGGCTATTCATGAAAATCACTTTAAATCAGCTATCTAATTATTTCATCAGTATAAGTTTTTGCACTGATTTTTTTGAAGGGCTTTCAAAGTTGAGTAAATAAACACCTTGTGATTCTTTGCTCAGATCAATCTTGAGGTCGGTACGTCCTAAATTTGTTGTACCAACTGCTTTATAAACACATGAGCCTGTTTGACTGGTGATTGAAATTACATATTGTTCCGGTTTATCTGAATGTAAAGAAACATTTAAGCTGTTGTTCACCGGGTTTGGATACACAGTTAACATATTGTCGACCAGCAAACTGTTGACAGAAACATCGTTATCAACCATTACTTCAAAAGCTGTTGACCAATCGCTCTGTCCACAACTATTTAATGCAGCAACTTTTATCAATGCGTTGCCTGCATAAGAATTATCCCAAAGGACAATGGCCGAGGTGTCGAACCCAATAATAATTCCGGCAGTTGAGGGTTCAATTTCCCAGGAATACATCGTAGCGCCTTCAACATGCGAAGTTGAATACCAGCTATAATTCTCAATCCATGGATCGATAATAGCCGGACCTGAAGGTTCTGTTGCCTGGTCGGGTGCTGTTGTGAAAGCAAGAATCATTGAATCATCGAATGTCTGATTACTTTGATCAACAATGTTCAAGGTAAGGCTGACAGAACCAAACTGCAGATCGTTTGCGCCCGGAGTGTAGCCGGCATACATGGCAGTTGGATTATTGAAAACTCCGTCTCCGGAAGTCGTCCACTCCAGTGTCTTGACATTTGTAGCTCTGGGGTTACAATAAAAGACACCGTTGGAGCAAACTGTTGCATCGTTGCCGGCGAAAACAGTTGATACCAAGGGAGATGGCAGATAGATGTTGTCTAGCCACCCACAATCAGTTCCATCGCTTCCGGAACCATTTTTCTCATACATCCACTGGAAAGTATGATTTCCGGCCGGTACATAAAATGCTTCACGTCTCCATTCCTGACTTATTCCCGACCAGGAAGCAACCTGATTGTTATCAATGAAAAACCTCAGTTTATCAGCTTCAGCTTCAGAAGAAACTTTGCGTTGAAAAATAATACTGTCGTTCATCAGGGTTTTGTAGGTAAGCTTGAGCAAAGAACTCTGCCCGTCAGCAATTTCTCCTGATCTGGCGTGATATAAACCCTGATATGGATTTGAAGTGGAAATTTCCCATGGCACTGAACCAAAATGTTGCCAGTTGAATGAGTTAAAGTTACCCGACTCCCAATCTTCGCGATAAAGACCGATTTTCGGGAAGAATGATTTGCTCACATTGTATCCGCCACTTTCGACATGAAAACTGATTTCAGTCATTAAACCAATGGGTGCATTGGGTGAAACCTCCACTTCAAAAGCTGGATAAATAGATTCAGGCATCCAGATGTCTCCAATATAGTAAAGTTCAGATGATTGACTGATATATTGACTTAGGAATTTCAGGGTGGCAGTAGAATGAAATGCAGGCGAGTATCCGTTGTTGTAGACCTGAACATTCACGATTGCAGTTTCACCTGGATCAAGCCTTCCATTGTTATTCCCGTTTTCAGAGTCATCAACAACCAATTGCCCGATTTTTATGTTCGGGGAACGGGCCGATACAAAGAAATAACTATTCCATTCGTGTTCCCCATTAGTTGAATATACAAAGATTTTTGCCTGATGCTGATTGGGATAGTTGTCGTTAAAACGGATTAAAAATCCTTTATCCACAGTTTTAACTGAATCTGCCTCGATCTCATCATAGATTGTTTCTGCCTGAACAATACTGATATTTGCATCAGTTGATGATAGGCTAACATTGATATTGTTTCCGGTTTCTAATCCAAGATTCTTAATGGCCACATTGAGGTAGACCAATTCATTGTATTCAGCATGGCTGTTGTTATTCCCCATTTCATCATTGATCGTAAAGGAATTGAAAATACAATATGGACCATCAGGAGGTATCACACCAAGCGTACGTTCATAGCGATAAAAATTGGGTTTTGTAATGGTCAAATTTACCGTTGAACCAGGCGCTATATTGGGCAAAGTAATGTTCTGAGCTTGTCCGTTGCCATCAGCCACTGCCAGAATTTCGTCATCAAGACTCAGGCAAATGAGTGATCCCTGAGGAGCGTTTACAGTAAAGAATCCCAGACCGCTCAGGATAACCTCTTCATGTTCAATTACCATATTTTGAGGCACTTCAGAGTAAAGTGTTGAGAAAGCATCGCCATGATGATGAAACAGGTGGTAGGTTACAGTTTTATTATTGGTGTTGTAAGGCCAGCTTGACTGGGCTAAAAAATACTTCCCTGCTGCATTGCCAAATGCGGGCAACATTCCGCGCGACTCGGGGGTGGTTCCGTAAGCAGGCATAAACTCAGGCCACATATTGTCGTACAATCCCCAAACGTAAGTGTCATTAACAAAAGAGTAAGAAACCTCGCTTGCAGCTGTCAGACCTAAGGCACCAAATTCGTGCCTATGGAAAGCCTCTGTAAAACATTCACCCGAAAGATTGTATTTACCTGTCAAACAGTTAATTGAAAAAACAAAAGTCAGGTCTGTATTGGTCGTTCCACCAATATTTGAATTATTGTAGTCAGGTTCGCCCCAACCGGTTTCCATTCCATGATCGCGGTGTTGCAGCAGAAAAGCCCCGCTGTTGATGTCGTTATTGATCCGGGTAGCATTTCCTCCCCAATCGGTTAAATGGTTTGGTGTATTTGGCACGTATTGCAATCCGCTTTCGCCAAAATAGTTGATGATCGTTTGGGTATTCTGAGCGGTTGACCAAACTCCCCCTGATGGGGATCCTGAGTAAATGGCATTTTCCCTGACCGGGGATTTTCCTTTTTCGAATTCGAAAAATCCATTGACAATTTCTGAACACAACTGAAACCATCGCTCAGTTTGCCAGCCCATAGCGGTAATGGGATTGTCATAAAATGATGGATTGACCGGCGGGGTTCTTTCGTATTTCAGGAATTTTGTGATATAAGTCTCAAGATGGGCTGGATTTTGTGCTGTCATTCGGGCAAAAACGATATCGGGTAAATGGTTGCCGCTTACATCAGCAAAAATATTGTCTGATGCGCAGTAATTATCATATATTGGGGATATGATGGAGCTGCCACTGCTTCCAAAATCACCAAGAAGTAAAACAGCAGCAGGGGGGATATCCCAGGTGTTATAGGCATTATTGACGTAATTCTCAATAGCAGAAACTGTATTTCCACCAATTTGCATTGTCGTGACGATGCCTGTTCTGATTCCCTGTCTTATTCTGAATAATCTGATGGAATCGGCCCATTGCAGGAATACCGGATCATCGGGCGAAATAATCAGATATTCAAAATCGCTGTCTTCCGATCTGGAATTTACCACTGAATAATCGACTGAGGGGATCACGTTCTGATTGAGAATCATGTCCTGCAAAATGGGATCCCACCAGCGGTTCCTGAGCCGGGTCTCACCAAATTGTCCGTTGACTCCCCTGAACTCAATCGAAATATCAATATCCTTGTAGGCAATGAGTTCTTTCGTCACTGGATTATACTGAAAGGGAGTAATACCCAGCATTACAACATCCATCCCTCTCACTGTCATGGGCTCACTGAGTTTAACCGGATTGGATGGATAAAGGGCATTCGTGTTGTAAACCAATGCATTTTTAACAGGCTCGGGCATGTCGGGTTCATTGTCTTTTGGGATACGGGCAGCAGGTGCTACCGCGATATTCGTGTAAGTTTCTGTTCGTATTCCATTAATTTTTAAAATCACTTCGGCTCCTTTTGGAACCGCGATCATTTTGCTTATTCCGGGAAGATTGGGATAGCCTTCGTTGTTTGGCAAAAATGCCTCTGGCATCAGAACGGTTTGCATGGTCTCACCCTCAACGAGGATAGAATTAAGGGAAAATCCGGATAAAGAAAAATCAAGTGTTAATCCGTTATTGTTGCTTTGAACTATCTTAAGGCCCTGAGAACCGGCATTTTCAGGATACCTGATGTCAGTCAATTGAACCTTAGCAAAAGCATGCAGGCCGGTTAAGAGTAATAATAATAAAAAGTAAGGATACCTTTTCATTACGAATTTTTTATGCAATGACTTGTACTATTCTGACAAAAATATATCAAATTTTGTATAAACATATACTAAATTACGCATAATGAACATTTTTGAATGGAGAAGCAGTTTGAAATAGCAGGTTCACAGACCTGCTTTCTTTCCAAGATAAAGATTGTGTACTTTTGTCAGCAGATTGATGGTTAGAAAAGAAGCATCGACACTTCAGACAGATATGGAAGAAAAACGCACAAACACTATACTTCGCAAGCCCGAGTGGCTGAAAACCAAGGTTCCTGCAGGCAAATCATATATCCAGGTAAGAGAAATCGTTGAACAGCATAATCTGCACACCATCTGCACCAGCGGACATTGCCCCAATATGCATGAATGCTGGGGCAGGGGAACTGCTACCCTGATGATCCTGGGCGATGTGTGCACGCGGTCATGCGGATTTTGTAATGTTAAAACCGGACGACCTTCTGCTGTCGATTGGAAGGAGCCCGAAAGGGTTGCCGAATCGGTCAAACTTATGAATCTGAAGCACTGTGTACTAACTTCGGTTGACCGCGACGATCTGAAAGATGGTGGAGCGGAAATCTGGGCTATGACTATTCGGGCAATTAAAGAACGTTGTCCTGAAACTACCATTGAGACGCTGATACCCGATTTTGATGGTAAGCCTGAGTTGATTGCACAAGTCATTGCAGCGAAACCTGAAGTAATTTCGCACAATATTGAAACAGTTCGCCGGATAACACCCTGGGTGAGAAGTCGTGCAAAGTATGATCTAAGTTTAAGTGTGTTGCAAACAATTGCAGCATCTGGTATCATTACCAAGTCGGGAATTATGCTGGGTTTGGGAGAAACACAAGCTGAAGTACTCGAAGCCATGGACGATCTGCGGGCTGTGGGTGTTAGCGTTTTGACCATTGGCCAGTACCTGCAGCCTACTCAGAATCATTTGCCTGTAAAAGAATTCGTTACGCCCGAAGTGTTTGCTTATTATGAAGAGCAAGGCTTACTTAAGGGCTTCAGGCATGTTGAAAGCGGCCCTTTGGTGCGCAGCTCCTACAAGGCTGAAAAGCACATACTGTGAGCAAATAAACCCACAATGAATACAATCAGGTTTCAGGATATTGGTTCAATGGACTACAAGCAGGCCTGGGATTTTCAGGAAAAACTGTTTGATGAAATGGTGGGCTTGCGAACAGGGCGAAACACATCAGATGAATCCTATTCGGGATATCTGCTTTTTGTTGAGCATCCGCATGTTTTCACTCTTGGTAAAAGTGGTCAACAAGAGAACCTGCTTGTTAACGAGGATTATTTGCGTGCTAAGGGAGCCTCCTTTTATCGGATCAACCGTGGTGGTGATATCACCTATCATGGCCCGGGTCAGCTTGTTGGCTATCCGATTATTAATCTGGAAGCCTTCGGTTTAGGCGTAAAGGATTATGTTTATTCGCTTGAAGAGACCATTATCAGATCACTCAAACATTTTGGAATTTCATCAGGCAGGCTTACAGGTGCAAGCGGGGTTTGGATCGATGCCGAAGATACACAAAAGGCGAGGAAAATTTGCGCCATTGGCGTTAGGGCAAGCCGTGGAATTACCATGCATGGCTTTGCATTTAATGTCAACACACAACTATCCTTTTATCATATGATTAACCCATGTGGATTTACTGACAAGGGTGTTACCTCGCTGGAAACTGAACTTGGAAAAAGTGCAGATATTGAGCTGGTTAAGCAAATTGTTAAAATGGAGTTTGGGCAAGTTTTTAAAACACGCTTTGCATTTTAATCATCCCATAACCATTCGAAGCACATCGGGCGACTTCATGTCGTTGAAACCAGGGATATGCAAGCTGTAGAACAGGATAATTTGTTGTAAAAGCATACGCCTGATATGGTTATCAAAGCCAAATTGGCCAGGTGTTTGCTGGTTGGGTTTGCATAATAGTGCGAAATACTCCGAAAAAGGAAGCCCGATATAGTATTGATGGGAAGGAAATTCAGCTTTGAAAATGCCTTCGATGAGATCAAATACCTGATTTTTGCCATGTTCATCTATTTTCGGATAAAAACCAAGATGGCGTGATAGTTCAATGGCGAAGTACAGATGGAAATCGAGAAAATCTTCCTGAACAAGATCGAGCCACTGAATGGACTGGAACAGATATTCAAACAAGGAAGGGTTTGCCTCATGTTCTTTAACAGTTTTGATCAATAATTCGTTCATGAACAATATCATAGCACTTTTTTGCATATTGGTATACAAACTGGTAAAGTGCACATGAATCATCAGGTCATTAAGAAATTGTAAATCCTTGTTAGCACGGTGGTTATAAACGAGCTCGACTAACGAAAGTGGTTGAAAGTGAGCTGGCTTGAAGCGTGACGACCGGTTTGTTGCGCCTTTGACAAGAAAGGACTGTAAACCTGTTTCTTCAAGATATATTTTGACAATCAGGCTTTTGTCGTTGTATTTTACCTGTTGGAAAATGATCCCACGGCTTTGGGTGCTCATGTTTAACGCATCATCATGATTTTGGTAACGAGGGTTTCGAGGCCTTCGCTGTTGCTCACAAAAACCATATAAATCCCGGGTTTTGCCTTTTCTCCGCTTAAGTTATGACCATCCCAGATGGCTTGTCCCCCTTCGGCTTTTGTTTCATAAACAAGTTTGCCGCTTAGGTCGGTAATTTTGATCAATGCATCGCGCACAAGTCCTTTGATTGCTACAGGGCCAATAAAATTCTCCCTCACAGGATTGGGATAGGCATACACTTCGTTGTTGGTTTCCCCTCCTGGTGTGGCTATCCCTTTAAAAGATATAATTCCGTTTCCGGTTCCAAAGAAAACCTCGCCATTATCGGTAATGGCAATGCTGTTGACAAGGTTTGAAAGCAAAGGGCTATTGTCAGTATTGAAAAAATGAATCTGTTCAAGACCATCTTTCGACATCAGGAATACTCCATTCTCGGTCCCAAACCATTTTTTGTTGGAGCCGTCAACGGCTATGGCAAGTATCTTTTCGTTACCGAGCAAGATGTCAGCCTGACCTGTGCCATCATTTCTGGGCACCAGGATTTGCTGTGCATCGAAATTAGTGCCTTGCTGAAACATTCTCTCAGGGCTGTAAAAGACAACAGGTCCTTCATCGGTGCCAACCCAAACTGCCCCATCATTGTCAACGGCCATCGAAAAAACCTGGTTTCCGGGGATTTTCCCTCCGCCTTCAGCCGAGGTCAGTATCTTCACCTGATCGTCGGCTGGGTTGTCGTGGGTGTTTTTATCATTGAAAACCATTATAAATCCTTCCTGGCGCCTGATAATCCATTTGTAGTTGTTCTTGTCAACTATCATGTTGCTGATGTCGATTCCGCTGGCCGATGCACCCAGGTTGAACGAACGCCATTGGCCGTTTGGGCTGCGCATCGAAAGGATGTCGGTGGCACCGGTGTTGGCCACCCAAAGGTTGTTGTTGCTGTCGAAGCCTAATCCACTGATATTTACCAGATTCGGGTCGGCTACCCAGGGCTGAAGGCTACTGTTTCCAACCGAATACACATTGGTCAGTGCGTTGTCGGTAAATTCGATCACGCCTTCCTGCCAGCTGCCAATAAAGGCTTTGTTCGAAAGGGGGTCAATAGCAACGCTCACAAAGTCAGAAATTGAATCAAAAGCAGGGGTATTGGCTCGGTTATGTGTTTTCCAGGTCATCCCGTCGTAAGAAAACACCCCATCGACCATATAGAGTTTTGCCCAGTTGCTGGCCCTTCCCCCCGAAGCTACCCAAACTTGCTCGCCCTGTGCTTTAAGCTCGTAAACATTGGTTGTTGACGGCCCGTTGGGCATAATAAATTCGCCTGAAAACCCACTGTTGAAAGCCTTGATCAGGCCAATTTTTTTATCTCCAATCCAAACCTGACCAACAGCATCCAAATCAGCTGCCAGCGGTTCGATGCCCTTGCCTTCGGGGCTGTAAATGGACAGAATCAGGGTGAGGGAAGCATCAAAAACATGAACGGTGTAATTGTTGACCAGCAAGAGCTTGTCGTCATCAGCCCTGATCATGGCATGGATCGAGGTGTTTTCCTTGTTGAAGTAATCCCAGTTGTTTCCGTCGAAAACAAACATGGTATCGGAATTGAATGCATTGCGGCTATAATTGATGAAAAGCTTGCCGGCGAATGTTTCGGCCTGGTTGTAGGACAGGCTGGGGTGCTTAAGCCGGTTATCCTTTGTCCATTGGTTGAAATCAGACAGGTTTGGACTATCCAATGAGGCATAATACACGCCGTTTGAGGTTGCCGCAAATATCTGGTTGTCATAAACAGCAATATCGTTCACATTGATGAAGCTACCCTGAGGGCCGATCAGGTAGGTGTCATGAATTTCATTGCGTTCGAGATTCAGCACAACAATACCAAAACCGCAGGCAAGGTAGGCGTAATTGTCATATAACAAAACATTGTTAATGATTTTGTTTCCAATAAGATCCTTGTCCTTAATGTCGCGGATATTGGTTATGCCATCTTCTCTGATTAAGTCAATATTCGTGTTTTTATAGGCAACAATCATGGTTTTGAATTTGCTGCTATAGCGTATCGAACCAACACCAATATCACTTAATCCGTTTACTTTGTTTATGAGGCTAATGCTAAAGTCCTGAGTGTTATAAACAAACAGATCGTAAGGAGTGGCTGCATAAATAAGATGGTCAACTACTTGAACATCAATTATCTTTTGATAAGGGAGATGTGTTCGCCAGTCACCGATTTTTACAGATTGGGCCATCAGATTGCCCAGACTCAAAGTCAGAACCAGGCTAAGGGAAAGGAAGGAAAGTCTCATTGTGTACAAAGTTGATTGAAAATACCCGACAATGGGTTGATTAATAACTTCATCAATTCTATTTTATTGCCTTGAATCAACTGATTTTTGACAGGCATTTAGTCAAAAAACAGCCACTTTAATTCCAGTTGAAACATTCAGGGTGGAAATCATGCGGTTGTCCGTTCGAATACCGCTGCCTGTTGAAAACTTATAGGAAGCATTGGCTTGCATAAAATCTGCACCGAGTGTCAGTATAAGGCAATTGTTCAACCTCCAGGCAGTTTGTAGTCCTACGGCATAAACAAAACTCATGTCGCGTGCTGAAGTAATTTCGTAGTAGGGAGGTCCTGTACCGAAGTATTTTGGTTTGTATAACTGATATGGTGTCTTTGACCAAAGAATACCCGCAAGAGCGCTAAAGGCCACTTCGAAGTATCTGCCATTGTAAACACTGTAATTGCCTCCTCCGGCCACACGGATCAGGCGATATGATTCGCTCCGGATAAAAAGATCTTCAAGAAAAGGATCGTTGGCAACTTTGCTTGCCCCAAGCGAAGAAACATCAACCGGATGAAAATAAATACCCGATTGAAGTTCAATGTCAAACTGTTGATTAAGTTGGTAGCTAAAGCCCGGTGATACAACAAATCCGGGCATTGTAAAACAACCTTTCTCCAGATTGTCAGCGCTATAATCAAGTAAAGGAACGCTTAATCCTGACCGGAGATTAAAGTTGAACTTAGATTGTGATACAGCGGACACCGAAACAAGGATCATCCAGATTAGTATTCCATTTTGGAGCTTTTTCATTGAGCTAAAGTAGAAAAAATGTTGGTACAGGAAGTATACAGATTTTGCGGTTTTGAAAGGGGCGATCTCAGCCTGGTTTAACGGATTGAACCTTTTTCCATAGCCTAAGTTACAAGTACTGGGGTTTGTTCAAACGGGAGTTCATGACGTGTCGGAGCCAGCACATGCACTCCTGAATATTAGCGGTTCGTTGTATTTTCGATTGTCGGCTCATAATAAAGCGTTACTGCGCCACTACTAAAGGTTTGAGTCCAACTGTCCCGGCAATTTATTATACCGCGTGTGCTGCGTTTTTCTTAATTTTCACAAATATTTCTGCTTTATCCACTCTTTCCTCTTCAATGTCAAAATCATTTTGTAATCCAAGCCAAAATTTGGCTGAATTTCCAAAATAGAAGCTCAATCTCAATGCAGTATCTGCTGTAATCCTTCTTTTGCCTTTAATTATTTGAGAGATACGAGTCTGTGGTATTTCTATGTCCTTTGATAATTTGTAAGCCGTAATTGCAAATGGCTTTAAAAATTCCTCCAATAATATTTCTCCCGGGTGAATATTTGCCAATCTTTCCATTTTATTGTTCTCCAATTTTAATGATAATCTATAATTTCAACATCATGAGCATTGTTTTCTTTCCATCTGAACGTTCGGTTTGGTGTACTTCTCACGCTATTCAAGCGTGTTTCCTTAGCATCCAAAGTTAAAAATACTTTTCATACACATCTATACCCTTAATAAAATGTAAACATCTCCCGGAATGAAAATGACATCAAATTCCTAAATTTTCATGGCAGGTTTTATCTGATACTTTCCTTCTTTAAACCGCTTTATCGTTTAAATCATTCAAAAAGTTGTGAAATATCAATTTATTGATTATTTTTGGTCAACAAAATCAATCATCTAAATTGTTTAATCTAACTGATTTTATTCACAATATATGGATTATCCCAAATCGCAAGCATGTAAAACCTGTGACAACTGTAACGAAAAATCGCACATTTTCAGTTTACTTAGTCAGGAAGAACTATTGGTTCTGAACAAGGACCGTTTTGAGGTTATGTTTGAACCGGGGCAGGTAATCATAAAGCAAGGTGCTCCGGCCACCCATTTTGTGAGTTTGACAATGGGCATGGCGAAATTGTATCTGGAAGGCTTTGACAGGAAGAAACTAATACTCGAAATTGTGAAACCCTGGAAGTTGTTTGGCGGACCCGGGGTTTTTACTGATATGCGCTATCATTACTCAATTAGTGCATTAACGGAGACAGCATCATGCTTTATTCCTGCTGAGAATGTCAAACACCTTATCCGGACAAATCATGCTTTTGCAGAAGCAATGATAGTGCACGGCAGCATCAACGGGTCAAAAAATTTTGAACGGCTTTTAAGCCTTACCCAAAAACAAATGCCGGGCAGACTGGCAGATGTTATTTTGTATCTTGCCAATGAGGTGTATCAAAGCAATTCATTTAGTTTATCGATTACCCGTCAGGAAATAGGCGAGTTGTCAAACATGACAAAAGAAAGCGCTACCCGTATATTAAAAGATCTCGAAAATGAGCAAATTATCAAGATTGATGGAAAAGGGATCGAAATTCTTAAGCTGGAAGCCCTGAAAGACATTAGCCTGAGGGGGTAGTTGGGTTAGGCTGTTCATACCCTTGGTTGTTACCATTGTCTGAATAGAAATTGTAACAACAAATCTGACCGCTGCCGCGCGATTCCCATCGCGTGGCCCGAGTATCATTCAACTCAATCAACAACATGTTCATCGCAGTTGAGACTCTTACAGCAAATGTAAAACTTTTAAACTATTTGCCACGTGAATGAATAGTTTCGGGGAGAGATGTTCGTGCGGCTACAGGGGTCCGCTTTTCATAAATTAATACGTTACCACGCGTGGGGAAACGCGCAGCATCGGAGAACAAACTGATCTCCGAAACATGCGACCCCGCTGGGGTCGTGATTGTTTTCTCTGCTTTTTCTATACACATGCGACTCCTACGGAGTCGGGACAGATGTTGGGGATTTCCATCGAAACGCGCCTGTTGACCCCAGAGGGGTCAGATGTGTTTAGAAAACCATACAATCAATTCCATCGTCCCCAGAGGGGTCGTATGTGTGTAAAAAAAACTTTGGACATGCGAAAGAATAGTTTCGGTGAGAGAATTTCTTGTTGCAACGGGTCACGGCTGATTCGACTTCGCCTCATGAGATCGCTTCGCTAAGTTACAAATCAGTGCCAGCGGGGGGACGAAATTAAGCCAAATTTCGCTTTGCATTATATACGGCTCTCATGTAAGTTCTTTATATACCAACGCTTCTTACTAAACCAGGCCAAAGCGCTGTCAGGCTTCTGATCTGTTTAAACAATCTATAGATAATTGGTTCCTTTATGAGCTCATGATCAAACCAATAGGAGTATTGAGAGAACACTTCAATAGTCGAATCGTTTAGTATGACGCCTTTTGTTTCATAAACTGCTCTGCGGCAAAGCTGATCATTTGATAAACCAAAACTCTGAATTATCATAGTATCTCTAATTATTCTAAAATGTCCCCAAAGTTCTTTCCTAAAATATTGATCATTTTCCAATAGACTTGTAACTTCTACCTTTGGGTTTAACCAAAAAGAATTAATATTAGAGGCAAAACTTGAAATGGTTTTCGAAAGTCCATTATCAAAAAAGCATAATGCATCTCTTCAGTTTAGTGAAACAAATATTCCTGAATAAATATCAATAGAATCAAAACTACTGAAAGGTTCCCTATAAATGTTAAATTGCTTATGGCAATTGATTGGACTTACACAGGATGTGCTTAAACTTAAAAAAGCACAAATAAATAATATGAATAGAGCCTTCATGTTTTAAAAGGTATATAAAGAATAAGGATTTACGTACCCCCCTTGAAGAAATGGATCAGAAGGAGAGCCCTCACTGCCTGATGTATCGTAGCTGCATTGTCCAAAAAACAAAGATATGTTTTTTGGAAATAGCCTATACGGATTGATACGGCGAAGTCACTGATTTGCGATGAGAAATTTGTGTGATTTTTCGATGATGACTCTTTTTTTGTGACGAAATTAAGCCAGACTTGGTTTTGTATTAGATACGGCTTTTGTGCAAGTTCTTGTTAAACCACCTTTTCTTAATAAACCAGGCATTTGCGCTATCCGGTTTGTTTTCATAAGGTACATACATGAATATGACTGGCTCTTTATATAACTCATTGTTGTTTAAGTATTCAAAATTAGTATATAAAATAAAAGATGTATCACTAAGAACAACACCTCTCGACTCAAAAACCCATCTGCGAAAAATGAGATTATGTGAGGTATGAAGATTAAAATACTGAATGATAAGACTACTATCCTTTATCATAAAACAACCAAAGTACTCCTTTCCTATTTGGGTGTAATAATCTACATTGATATTATCAAAATATTTAGAGGTGTTCAAAAAAAAGTCTGTAACCCAAGGGCCTTCTTTCACTATGCCTGTCTTGTATAAAAACAAAACTCTTGCCTTTCCAGAGATAGGTGCATAAAACCCGTTAGTTTTAAAAGAAATTGACTTACCTGATTCCACTATAGGGTATCTATATGTGTAGAAGTCCTTTTTCTTTGTAAAACAACCCGTTAGTGAAACCATCATAATAGGTAAACAAATTATTTGGATAAGTTTATGTTTATACATCTTGAGGATATTTTTGGGTCAGATTAAAATGGATAAAGCGAAAATGGATTCATATATCCACCTTGCAAAAACATTGCAGGGGGTGAGCCAAGGCGTGTGTCAAAATACGGTGAATTAACAAAAGGAAAATATTTTCCATGAATAAAGTTTTGCGTAAACTCCTGAACACCTGGGCTATCTATTCCAAACCTGCTTACCTTGTTTCCGTTTCTATAGCCAAGATATAGCCCGGCATATACTCTTTCTCCACCTGAATAAGTGCCTTTTTTGTTATGTCCCCAAACAGATTTATAATCGGTAGTTTCTCCATACCCTTTTTTAAACTCCTCCAACGGCGGTTCAGTAGTAAAAAGATTGAATCCAAACGAAACTTCGCCAATGCCAATTTCGGCTGTAGTATATAAGTTACCTCCTACTCTCATGCAAGTTTTTTTTATACCAACGTTTTTTATTAAACCATGCCAATGTGCTGTCAGGCTTGAGATCGGTTTTGTATAAGCGATAAATGTTCGGTTCTTTGATGAGTTCAGAATCGAACCAATATGAGTAATCAGAAAACACTTTTATGGTTGAATCATTGAGTATGATGCCTTTAGATTCATATACTGATCTGCGGCAAAGTTGGTCATTAGAAATACCAAATGACTGAATAATTATAGTATCACTCACTTGTTTATAATGGCCGGCTCCCTCCTTCCCAATTATATTTATTTGATTCTCAATAATTGAAATCATTTTATCTGGGTGTAACCAAAATTCATTACCAATGGGAAGATAAGAATCAATAAACTTTGCTTTACCACCATTGTATAAAGCAAAAGCACCACGCTGATTTACTGAAACAAATATTCCGTCCACTCGAATTTGATATTTATGGTTTGAGACAGAAATAGAATCCATAAATACTGTAAAGTGCTTCCGACAATTGATTGGGCTTACACATGACCCAAACAGAAATAGAATACAGCATCCGATTATTACATGAATAGATTTCATGATTAAAATGTATAAAGTGAAAATGGATTTACGTACCCCCCTTGCAGGAATGGTGCAGAAGGTGAACCGTAGTTTGTATTAAAATAGGGTGTTGGCACCACCCATCGGTGAATCCCATTTTTAAAAAAGGTCTTGAACCCATGCTGCGTCTATACCAAATCTGCTTACCCTGTTCCCATTTCGATAGCCCAAATACATTCCGGCAAAAACCCGACTACCAGTTTTATAGGTTCCTAACGGATTTTTACCGTGTATTGGTGATATGTATTCTGTGTCACTACCTAATTGTTTAGGCTTTCGCTGGTACTCCTCCAACGGCGGTTCAGTAGTAAAAAGATTGAATCCAAACGACACTTCGCCAAGGCCAATTTCAGCTGCTGCAGTCCGGTACCAATCACTACCGGTGAATGCATCATTGGTCATTGCAAAAGAAAAATCGCCTCTTCCATAGCTGACAAACCAGTTATTTTGTGCGTGACTTCCATCAAAAGAAGTTAACCCAAACGAAAAACGCTGATTCCTGTTCCTGTCAAAATAAGAAGCCCCGCCAAAAGCTTGATAACCACGAATAATCTCAGGATTTTCTGAAAACAAATTTGTCACCCCACTACTGTAGCCAATTCCATGAGAAAAAGTAAAATCGCCTATTTTAATAGTCCTTGAGACTCCATAATTAGCTCCAAAACAGCCATAACCACCATAAATCGTGTGTGAAACATCGCCACTTTGAAATGAAGCGTCCAAAGAAACTCCAAAATTAAAAGGATCTAATCCAACTGAAATATTGGTGTTTTGATTCTGATAAATTGGAATTCGTGCAGCATTATTTATGCCGCTAATAGTTCCTGTTACATTTTTGTATGCTGTGCCTAAAGGATCGTGAACTCCATTTATCAAGTTACTTGTGTAATCCGCTACCATTGCCATCAAAAAGAATGGAGCCATTAACATTTCCCCACTCGGATCCGTATAAACCAACGGATTATTCCATGCATAGCTGTACCTGTTAAAACTCTGGCTAAAATCAGGCGATTGCACATAGTTGTCGGACGAGAGCATGTGTGAGACCACCGGGTCGTAGAGGCGGCCATTCATGTTGATGAGTTGGAAGCCGTCAAGGTGTTCGTGGCCCGTAAACCCGCGGTCGAACAGTGGCGTGGTTGCTGTGCCTGTGAATACAGTCCAGGTGTTTGGGTCGCGGCGGGTTCCCCAAGGGTCAAAACTCAACTCTTGCAGCAGGTCACCGTTTTCGTCGGTGAAGGTGTGTAGCGAGCCTAAATGATCCGCGTGGATGTAAAACAGCTCTGAGGTGCCATCCGGTCTTTTAACATGTATGCCAAACATGCCTGCCGGACTGCTGAGGTAGGTGTAGGTATACTGCTGCCCGTCAATACTCACAAACTCGCAATTGCCTGCAAAGGTTTTTGTTGTTTCGCCCCCACTTTGCTTCAGGTGCTGCCAGATGCGTTGCCGGTGGTGGCCATAGGTGAACTCGAGCCTTTTTGTGCCTTGTTCGATAGATTCGGGTTGGTCGAAATGTGTCCATTCGATGGACTGGTTCTCATCGGTATACAAGCTGCCTTGTGGCATATTAGCCATTGTCAGGGCATGGGGCTTGCTGCTTTGCCCACTGCACGCCTCAAACGCCCTCACTGCCTGATATATGGTAGCTGCATTGTCCATAAAACAAAGATATGTTTTTTGGAAATAACTATACGGATTGCTGCAGCAAAGTCATTTAATTTACGATGATAAATTTGCCAGTCATTTCGATGAAGATTCTTCATGAGTATTATGGATAACTTATTGTCCAACTCATCCTGTTTAAGTCATCCAAACTCAAGTCATATCGCTTCAATACAAGATATTCATTCTTGACTTGTTCCCAAGGCAAATTTGTCATCACATAACTGTCAAAAACAAAAACCATCATTGTGTCGCAAGGGAAATTGGCTTTAAACCATGTTTCTCTATTATCACTGGGGAATGATGATATTTTTGAATGAGGCTTAGCTATTTGTTCGGTATTTCTTCCTACTAACCATTCGTTTTCATCGCTTAAAGTAGTATCTGGATAACTTCGTCCTATCTGCCACCAAATTGTTATATCAGAGTTATTCACTATAGTTAGAGTATTATCATGGTTTTTTTCACATCCTACAAGAAGTAAGAAGAACATTAATACATACATGGTTGTTAATTTTTTCATTTTTTAAAAATTTGATAGTACTAGAGTGGGCAAAATATTGGATATAGGGTGAAAAGTATACATACTATTCCACATGAAGTCAAAATAGCCCTCAGAATAACTTATAGCTGGCGTTAATGGCCAAAATATCCAATCCCAAAGTGTTGCGTTCCTGGTAGCTCCAAGGGGATAATTTCCATATCTTTTGCCTGTAAAATGACTTGCTCTAAAACCAGTCTTATTAGTAACTGAAGGATTACTAAAATAATTATATCCCCTGGTATTAGCGTCAGTTTCAACCCAAAAATTGTCATGTGCATCAGAGCCTCTAAAAACCTGATCGGCTAAACTTGGCAAACCATATTTAAAGAAATATATGAATCCATTCTCTTTATGCTGTAATACGTGTCCATATTCATGCACAAACATGTAAAAACCATACCTTTCATCATAAGTGGAATTTTCATCAATTGATGTTTCCAAATTATTACCATAGATAAAACTACCGACAGTCATTCCATACCATCCATCGCCAGACTTGTGCCTATTTACTAAAATAGCCCCGTCAAAATATTGAACATCATCAACATCCCAAAATGTATTGTATGCATGAGCTCCAAACAATCCTAACATATCGCCTGGCAATGTTTTAAGGCTTTCTTTATCGTTTCCTGTTACGTGGTTATAAGCATACTTATACCCAAAATAGAAATTTATTTCCTTCGCATTACCTAACTTAACCGCAACAGGTTGAGCAATATCAATACTTGAATTTATTATACTACTCTGCGAATTTGAAGTCCATTTTGCTGCCTGTGAGGTCTTGCCAAACAACCAACTCATAAAGCTAAATCCCGAGGGGTCGTTATATTTCAGCGGGTTATTCACGCAATAGCTATACCTATTAAAACTCTGGCTAAAATCCGGAGACTGCACATAATTGTCGGGCGAGAGCATGCGCGAGACCACCGGGTCGTAAAGGCGGCCATTCATGTTGATGAGGTGGAAGCCATCCAAATGTTCGTGTCCGGTAAAACCTCTGTCAAATAATGCTGTTTCCGTGTTTTCTTCAAACATCGTCCAGGTGGCAGGGTTTCTTCTGCTGCCCCAGGCATCAAAACTCAGCTCTTGCAGCAGACTGCCGTTTTCGTCGGTGATGGTGTGCAATGAACCAAGGTGGTCGGTGTGGATGTAAAATAGCTCTGAGGTGCCATCCGGGTTTTTCACATGAATACCAAACAGGCCGGCGGGCCCGCTCAGGTAGGTGTATGCATACTGCTGCCCGTCAATACTCACAAACTCGCAATTGCCTGCATAGGTTTTTGTTGTTTCGCCGTTTTCGTTCCTGTAGAGTTGCCTGATGCGCTGCCGGTGGTGGCCATAGGTGAACTCGAGCCTTTTTGTGCCTTGTTCGATAGATTCGGGTTGGTCGAAGGAAGTCCATCCTATGACCTGGTCATCGCTGGTATAGGTGCGGATGTTGTATATATCCGTTGAAATATCAATTGATTTCCATTGAAACATGAATCATATTTGCAATAATTTATTTCTTATTATCATTTTTCCATTCTCTATATTTTTCTCTATCACACCAAAACCATTCTTCTTTCTTTAGCCATGTATCAGAGGGTAATATAATATTGGTTTCAATGAATTTAAACGTATCGCGAGTTTTAGATGCTAATGCGGACACTCTGCCGTCTATTAAGTTCTTACTGTAAATAGGTGATAGGGAACCATCATTATTTATTAAATACCATTGCTCAAACAAATACCAGTAGGGATTAAACCTAGGTTGATCATTTACGGTTTGCATTTTTATGGTATCACCAAATATGCGAAATATTCCCCATTTGAAACCATTATAAAAAACATTTTTTTCATTTTCATTACTTTGAGATATATTAAATAAAAACTGGTTATTACTTTCAATATCACAATTCCCACAATTTATACCAACAAAACCTCTCACAACAATTCCATCAGAAAAAAACATCATATTGTTATATGTGGTATCTTTTGTTGTGCCCGTTTTCTTTCCTGTTTTTAAATCATAATAGGGTCTTTCAAACGGTTCAATATTCACATAGTAACCATTTAGTTTTATTTTTGAGTTAGAACAATTTGCAGATGAGTCATAACAAAATGTGAAATTTTTCCTAACGCGTAAAGGCACTTGACTTGTGCATGAACTACAAAAGCAAAAAAGAAAAACAAATGGGACTAACTTGAATCGCATTACCATAACGAATAAGGATTATTATAACCATAATAATTGTATGTGCCTTGTTGAAAGTGATCATATCTATTAAAAAAATTCGTTCGTCCAGGTCCAAACCATTTATGAATTACATTTTGTGTTCTATCCTGTACCAACGGATGACTATAGCCAAATCTATAAACCTGCCCATTTGCTCTAAAACCAACCCACAAAGGACTTGAATAAGTTTGTCCATCTTTCCAAGCACCTAGCATTCTTGTTTTTTTAACACCATTTTCTTTATACGTATGAGGGCGATTGCAACTATTATTCAACAACATCCCCCCTTCAAGGTCTGGATCTGCTGTTACATCTACTTCATTATTATACAAATTTGAACCTAAAACAAAATTACCGATAGTAAGCTCAAAAGCATTGGAACGCCAACGGTCATGTCTATCGCCAAAAAAGTCATTTTCTAAACGGAAAGAAACACCTTTTCCAAGAAATAAGGTTGCACCTCCTACAACTTGACTATGAGAACCAGAATAATTGGTTCTGTTATATCCAACACCCCAATCGTTATATCTTGCACTTGCTCCCCATCCTGAATAACTACCCGTAGCTCCGTCTCCCGCTCCGTAACTAAGTGATGCTGCAATATCCCCATTCGAATAATCACCGGAAAAATTAAAACCTGCTCCAAGCCCGGAACTGCTTACACCAAGTCCCATTGACATTGATACTGAAAAATTGTCTGTAATTGGTACAGAAACGCCCGGCATAAAACTATTTACTGCTGAAGATATTGAATAATTACTAGCAAACGTGACACCTCCTGAAAGCGAACCACCTGCTGCAAGACTAAATCCACCTGCTGTATAATAACTCAGTAAGGCAACACCTGCACCTATACCACCAGCTCCAACAGCATTCCATCCCCAGTCCCCGTGAGTAAGTCCATGACTAACATAACCAAGTGCAAATCCAACGCCTCCAACTATTAAATCATCTATTAAATATACCTCCCCACTCGGATCCGTATAAACCAATGGATTATTCCAGGCATAGCTATACCTGTTGAAACTCTGCGAGAAATCAGGCGACTGCACATAGTTGTCAGGCGAGAGCATGCGGCTGACAACAGGGTCGTAGAGGCGGCCATTCATGTTGATGAGCTGAAAGCCATCCAAATGTTCGTGCCCTGTGAAACCCCTGTCAAATAAAGCAGTTTCAGCATTTTTGTCAAAAAAAGTCCAGGTAGAAGGGTCTCTCCTGTTTCCCCAGGCATCAAAACTCAACTCTTGCAGCAGGCTGCCGTTTTCGTCGGTGATGGTGTGTAGCGAGCCTAAATGATCCGCGTGGATGTAAAACAGCTCTGAGGTGCCATCCGGGTTTTTCACATGAATACAAAACAGGCCTGCCGGACTGCTGAGGTAGGTGTAGGCATACTGCTGCCCGTCAATGCTCACAAACTCGCAGTTGCCTGCGAAGGTTTTTGTTGTTTCGCCACTGCCATGTCTCAGATGTTGCCTGATGCGTTGGCGGTGGTGACCATAGGTGAACTCGAGGCTTTTTGTGCCCTGATCAATAATCGCGGGCTGGTCGAAAGGTGTCCATTCGATGATCTGGTCATCTGAGGTATAGGCGCGGAGGGTGCTGTTCACATGGGCCGATGTCAGGGCATGGGGGCGGCTGCCGTCATAGGCCCCATTTGCAAAAACATAGTTGTTGTCTGCTGTTTTCTCCATCATATTGCCCAGGCCTGCTTCGTCATAGCGGTGCCAGCCTGTTTCCTTATCGTTCAGGTGTATGGTTTCCAAACGGTTCAGGTCATCATAACCGAAGCTTTCGTTGAGGTAAATGTCATTGTTGTGGTCAATCCATTTCTTACGGTAATCGAGGTTGCCCAGGTTGTCCCAGCCATATTCCATGTCCTGAATGGGAGTTGACTGTCCGGCAATGGTTTGCACGGTGTGCAGCCGCGCATTGCCTGGGTAGTAAGTGTTTGTGGTTTGCAGCCCATTGCCTGTGGCAAATTTGTTCAGCTGGCCTAATGCGTTCATTTCAAGTGCCTGCCACACTTTGTTGTTGGTGCCGCCTTCGCGGTAGTGCGAGAAATAGCCGTGTTCGTTGTAAAAACTAACAAGTTTGTAGTTGGTGGGATATTCGGTTGTTTTTACCCTTCCATACACATCATAGGTGTAGTTTGTGGTGTATTCGTCATCCACTATCCTGTCAACCACCTGTGTCGGCCTTAGCAGGTTGTCGTAGGTGTATGTGGTCTGGTGGGTTTCGCTGACAATGCTTTTCAGGCTGCCTAATCGTCCAGGGGCTATGTCATAGTCCCAGCTTGTCAGTCCGTCAGGTCCGTTGCGTGAGGCCATGCGGCCGAGGCCATCGTAGGTGAAGGTGGTTGCCTCCTGCTTGGGCGAAATTTGTTCGATTAGCCTGTCGTAAGCATCATAGTGTGTTAGCGTGCTGCCATAGTTGGGGTCGGAAAGGCTGAGCCTTTGCCGCCTTGCGTTGTAGGTTAACTCTATTTTTGTTGCCGGCTGCCCCACTATGTTCGCTGTTTTAAGTTTTCCGTCGCTAAAATACATATATTCCACCGATTTGCCAGCATTGTCATCTGACCGCACAAGCCAGCCGGCTGCATTAAAGTATTTTTGGGTTGTTTGTTCCAGGGCATTGATTGTTTTCACCGAGTTGGGGCAGTATTCAGTTTTGGCAGTGGTGTTGTCGGGCAGTGTTACCTTCTTAACCCGGTTCAGTTCATCGTATTGGTAGTAACTGAAAACCGCTTGGGTGCCTTTGCGGTAGGGTAATGACACACTATCGATGTTGCCTTTTGGGTCATAGTGGATGTCGGTAAATACGGCTTCGCCCTCAAAACCAATGCTTACCTGGCGCAGCTCCCTGCCCAAAGCGTCGAAAAACACCAGCACAGGGGGCATACCCGAGCTTTGCGACCAGCTGTAGTAGAGCGCATGCTCCGGTTGGTGCTCGTGGCCATCGGCCCAAAATACCTGCGATTGCTGCTGTAACTTGTCCGGGAACAGAGTCCTTACCTGTCGGCCAAAGCCGTCATAATAATAAAAGGTGCTTAGGTTGTTAGGGTCGGTTGATTTTTTTAACCTACCGGTTGAGGCATCATATACATATTTAGTTTTGTAAACAATACCATCTGCTGTTACGATTTCTTCTGTTGGAAAACGGTGCTTGTATTGGGGATCAAACAGATACTCGGTTACCATGGCAGGCAGAGGGGGATCGGCATCAGGGGCTTGTGTTCTTTGGTAAATGATGTTTCCATAATTGTCGTCATACATATAATTGGTCACAGTTGATAGATTCTGCTGGTTGTCAGGCAAGGTTGTTATGGTTTTAACAAGATTGCTGCTGGCTCTGTATGTATAGGTTTTCTTCAGCTGTATGCTTGTTCCGTCTTCTTCTTCCCACATCACCGACTCGTGTTCATGTAAGCGACTGATAAGCCATCGCTGAATAACCGGCTGATAATACGTGAAGGAGTTTAATGTTTTGAATTCGTAGGTAGTTGTGGGCGATGCAAGGGTCATTACCTGCGGCGAAACATAGGAATCTTCGGTGGTGATATTGCCATAAAGGATGTCCTCCGGAGAATAATGGCGGGTGGAGAGCCTGCTGCGTACAAAGCCGTTCAGGTCCCATTCTTTTGTCAGCGAGCGGGCTATGTAATAAAAGTGCCTTTTGTCGCCAAAAGGTTTAACTTCCGAAACCTGGTTGGTTGTTTCGCTCAGCAGCTCGATTAACTGCCCCCCATCTTTGACCACAAAAGTTTTTGCACTTTGGGGCCACAGGAAATAATACACATCATCATTCAGCGCATTGACATTTTGTGATTGTGATATTTGATTGTTGTTCACAAAACTTTGTGTAGTGGTTTTCATAAAGCCCAGCAGGCCTTTTCCTTGTTTATGGAGTTTCAGCCCTTCATATTGATAGGTGGTGTAGTGCTCGTTGTTTGAGGGGTCTTTGGTCGTTATCCTGCTCACCGCATGCAGTGCGGGTTGTATATCTGTAAGCGGGTAAAACGCACCTGTTCCCTTGGTGTAAAATGGAGTTTTCGTTAAAGGCTGATAAACGATTTCTGTTTTAAGACCTAAACCGTTATTTATTTCCTTCATTTTGAGGTACTCGTATGAATTATCTAAGAGATTTAAGTGAAATGTACTAAAATTATCGGAAAATAGATCAGCTTTACCATCCCCGTTAAAATCAAGAAACGGAAAAAATCTTTCGTTGATAAAACTACTCAGAAAACCACCATTCTGCATTTGAAAAGTCCCAATGAATGTTTCGTTAAAATCAGCACCATTGGAGTAATACACCTTAAAAAACACATTATCTATGCCTGATTTCTCCAATTTCATTATATCTGATTTTCCATCACCATTATAATCGCTGACGGATACCATTTTGCTCCAATTATCAAACTGGTTTTCAAAATTGAATTCACCTAGTGGCAAGTCGTCCCACAACAAGAATGTCCCAGTTCTGCCGGTGAACAAAGCTACTTCCCATTTTGGGTCGCCACTTGCGGTTGTTTTGTAAGTCAGCATGTCAGTGAGTCCGTCTCCGTTAAAATCACCTGGGAAGATCTGGTGACTGGTGTTTGGGTAACCATTGCTTGGACTTCCATATATTACTTCGAGCACATTGTTTACAAAGTTAATACCGTATATAAAGCAGTCGCTGGTGTGCGGACTGCCTCCATATTCGGCAGTACGCAAGATATCGCTTTTACCGTCGCCTGTAAAATCACTCACAATAACAGTACTTTTGTCAAAATCGGTGTTCCCGAAAGTCATTGTCTTCTGAAAAACAATCACAGCATATGGGGCTGAGGTATTAAACTTAATAATGAAAACGTCTGGCAAATCATTCGATGGGGTACCATCATAATTTTCGCTGATATCTTTCATCGCTAAAAGTATCTCGTCAATTCCATCCCCATCAAAATCGCCCTTTCGGAATTCGGGTTTATTTCTACTTTGTGCAACGATCCCTGTAAGTGGGTAAACATTGAATCCATTTCCGTTTGACAAAAAAAACCGGTTTGCAATGGTTTTAGTTTGGTATTCGTCATCAAACATGATATCTACGAAATCATCCCTGCCATCACCATTGAAGTCGCCAACAAGCAGATGCTTGAATAATAAGTTTGGCCCAACACTAAAGTTTCGTTTTTCGCTGAAAGTACCATTGTTTTGGTTTAATCTAAAGTACCAATTTCTTCCAAGTTTTATGCTGCCATAATTCAGTCTTTCCCATTCAATACTCACAATATCTGTCAGCCCGTCACCATTGATGTCCATAAAAAAATCATCTGTATTAAGTGATGGATTTCCGTTTCGCTCAACAACCTGTTTTGAATTAGAATGATTATGATCCCCATAATCTAAAATGTTCGGGTTGTACTGTTTGTTGTCAACATGGTTTTTTTCAGTAATATTGAACAGTCGGGAATAGAAACCGTTTGTAATTGTACCAAGCTCATAACAATGCAGCAATTGGCCTTCGTAGTAGTATTCGATTTTATGGGCAATCTTATCAATTCCTATTGTGCTGCCGGCTATGAAGCTTATCATTGCATCATTTCTACCTGTGCGGTAAACAAACCTTATCTCGTAGAAATGTGATTGACTTGTATTCTTGTTGCCGCCATACAGTATCTTGTCAATATAGCCGTAACCATTTGTTTCAATA
Source organism: Bacteroidales bacterium UBA6192 (assembly GCA_002422725.1). Classification (GTDB taxonomy): domain Bacteria; phylum Bacteroidota; class Bacteroidia; order Bacteroidales; family F082; genus UBA6192. Next base: position 34,809 of record DITE01000035.1, on the reverse strand, counting down.
TATTGGTATTCAATATAATTTCCGTTTTCGTCTTCGACTGTGCTCAACAGCCAGCTAAGTACTGAGTTCTTTCCGCTGGCCTCTATCCTGGATGATTCGGTGGTGCCATATTTATAGGTCATAAAACTCTTTGTGTTCACAACGAAGGATTCAGGGCCGTCACCGGCTTGCCCAATTGGCGTTATTTTTGAAAAGCTTTCAAATTCTGTCCTGTACGTAATTCCTTGCTCGTCTTCAGCGATGAGTCTTTGTCCATCGAGTGCATACCTGTCCGTTCCTTCAAATCTGATTCCTTCGGTGTAGCCATCGTGGTAGATTGTTTTCCCGGTTCTGCTTATGGCCGACAAACCCGCCAGCGACCATCCGTAACCAAAGGGTCCGTTGCCCGACTGGCTGCTGTAAACCAAAGCCAGTTGCGGCACCATGCCTGCAACACCGGGAGGGCTCGGTAGTGGTACGCTAACAACTGCAGCTCCGGAGGGGGAAACACTCACCTGGCTTGCCGTAGAACCTACTACCCCTGAGGTACCCCCCCCGGGATAGCCGCCTTCAAGGTTGCCATCATGGGGTATTATTAAATAAGGATTTATCCATGCATAGAGGTCTTCGTAATCATCCTGAGGCTTGTAGGAAAAGCCTGGTAGAAAACTAACTGATTTGCTGGCTTCAAATTCATGCTCAGGCCCAGATAAGTGCGCGTTGAGGATTATATGCTCGCCCTGCTGTTGTGCCAATAGCGATGACGTGGCCAACAACATGATAAGGATAATGCTTATGATGGGTTTCATTGCTTTAATGGTTTTTGGTAAATACGCCCTCAGTCCTGTTAGTCCTTGTCGCTGACTTGCTCTAGTGTTTCACTATTTTGTAACGGAATATTGCCATGTTCACTGTTTTAATCTGCAAGTAATACACGCCTGCTTGCAGCACTGTCAGGTCAATCATGTGGTTTGCACCTTCGCCCAGCCCTTCGATCACTGGCTTTCCCAACTGGTCGAACAATAGGTATTCAAAACCCTGTGGCACCTGCCCGGTAAAACTTACCCACAAATGATTTTTGGCCGGCACAGGGTGCAGATTGATTTCGAAAGTGTTTTCGGTCAGCAAAGTGTTTTCATAAGGGGGGAAAACAGGGTTGTTAAAGGCTGTGTCGCTTTCTTTAAGCATTTTGGCACTAAGCCTTGCTTCCCTGTTGCCTGACGCATCATATTCAAATCTGATTTTTTCCATAGTTTGCGCACTTAACAGCTGAGGAATAGTGGCCAGAATTGTTAACAGGAGTATGATCATTGTTTTCATAATGAACAGTTTAAATATTGTTACTGAGCCTGATTGTGGCTGAGCTTTAGTGCTCGCGTTCAACGATTTGTTTCAGCCTTTCTATTTCTTGTTGCTGTTGCAGGATGTAGAGTGTCAGCTCTTCAATTTTTCGCAGCAACAGATCGTCCATAGTGCCAATGCTGTAGCCGTTTTCCTTGAATTCGGCTGCTGAAGGCACTTCGGGAAGGTGGTTGTTTGCCTTGATAAAGGTTTGCAGTTCTTTGAGTGGCATAAGTTGATAGTCGGGTTTGAACACATAGTCCGATTCGGGCACTGTGTGTACGATGCGCATTTCCTGTGCGATAATTTTACCTGCCACAGCCAGTTTATACCCATTAGTGATGTTGGTTCCAATCCCCACATTCCCATTATTGTAGTATATGTCGGCATCTGAGTTTTCCCATTGGCTCGACCTGAGTGGGTTGTCGCCAATGAAGAAGTTGCCGCTGGCACGCACATCGCCCTGAACATCGAGGGGTTTGGCGGGGTTTGTCACCCCTATCCCCACATTCCCATTCTGAAACACAAAATGTTTGGTGCTTTGGGTGCTGAAGGTGAAGTTTTGGTTGTCGGCTGCCTGTATGCTGTGGTTGGGTGTAAACAGCATGCGCGAGTAGATGTTGTCACCAGAGGTGCCGGTGGCTTCAAGGCGAAGGGTAGCCGGCTCAGTGGCATCGGCCCGGATGTGCAGCTTGGCCTGGGGAGAGGTTACATTGCCGATGCCGATGCGGCCGGTATTGTTGACACCACTGGATGGACCAACGAAAAAGGTTGGTTTGGTTGACTCTAAGCCTATCATTAATGACCTGTTAATATTATTATCTAGTGTTTGCGTTTCGCTATATCCATATCCAATAACCATAGCATCAGGGGTTAGTGTTCTCAAAAACCTGCCAATGGCTAAGGAACTTGAACCATAGACATCAAGGTACCTGCCTATTCCCAATGCATAATTATCATATACTTTTGAACTTTGGCCAAAAGAGAAAGATGATCTGCCATCGGCTCTGGAGTTTTCACCTGCCACGAACGAAAAATCCCCATCAGCATGATTGTTGGTTCCAATTGCACTTGAGTAGCTACCGTTGGTGGTGTTGCTACTGTTGCAATCAACGCATTGTTGACTCTGTAACTTTATTGAAAGGAGAAGAAATACTGACAGAAATATGATTACAGAAATTTTTAAAGAACCAAAGCCTTTATAATTTTTACGTTTCATTGTTTGATGATTTTATGTGTTTCAAGGATGATTTCATTTTGCCTGATGGCGACTAAATATATTCCCGGGGCTAATCCTGTTAACGATATGAGGTTGTAGCCCTTTCTGATTGTGTATATACTGAGCTTATGGCCTGTTGCATCCATAATAAGCAGTTCGGAATCAATAATGCTTTTCACATTCAATGTTTCTCCTGCCGGAACAGGCCACATTTCAAGGCCGGCACTGCTTATCCGTTGTTGCTTGCTGATGCCTGTAACCACATCTTCAAGTCTCACTTTCTTGATGAAATTATCAGTTATATTTGTGCCGATATCCTCTGCAACAAAGCCACTAACAATGCATGCGGTATCGTTGGTTGCCAATAAATCCGAAAGCCAGTATCGGGTATCCCCTTTATGGGTCATTGTGCCTTTGAGGTTGATCTCATTGTCAAACACAAAAAACCTGATATTTTCAATCCCAGAAAACCCTGGGGGTATATCTTCAAAGGTAGCAACCCAGATGAAGGCTTCATTTATAAATCCCATGCCCCTTTTTTCAGGAATTCGGATGGTTTTGTCGTGAAATACAACCATTGACTTAAGCAATTGCTTGTCTGGACTATGTAAGGTCATCTCCAAGCCTTTAGTATTATTGCTATTATCAAAGAACCTACTCGCAATTACAAAATTTCCAGTACTGAGCCTACTGACCGTAATGGGCCCCCAAAATGAGCTGTAACCAGACTCAAGAATACCACTGCCTATATAGTTAAATGCAAAGTCAAATTCGATCCAGGTGCGGTAGGCTGGTTTAACCGTTAATTGGCTAAAAAGATAGAAACCGGTGCTGTCAGCATTCAGCATCATGCTGCCCAAGGCATCATCGTAATAATTGATAAATGACTTATAACCAAGTCTGTTTCCCTCAAGGTCGTATTTGGCAAGGAAAATGAAATTGTTGTGCCCGTATTGAACGGTGTCAACCACCCCCTGGATAATAACCTCATTGTTATTTGTTAGGATATAAGTCTTCAAATAATGACTTGCATGGGGGTGATTTTCAACAATGCTGTCCATCTTTTCCCAAACAAGTTCAAGGTCGGGGCTGATCTCGCAAACATAAGTATGACGTGCCCTAAGTGGGTTATCAACATGCTTAATTGTGCCAAAACAAAGAAGGTTGCCATTGGGTTTAGGCAGGAAAAATGCCATTGAATAGGCGGTATCAGACTTCGGGAATTCGACTGTGTTTACGATAGCACCTGAGTAATCCAGCTTGTAAATCACCATATTTTTGTGGTTGTCTGGAAATATTTTAACGCCCAAAGAATAATAATGCCCTTCATGGTCAATTGTTTTCGAAACACTCTCATAAACACCGGAATCACCAAATGTCATCTCAAAAGTATTCTGTGCATTGGAGGCAAATCCAAACTGCAAGGTTAGTATCATTAAAAGTGCCTGTTTCATATAAATGAATTAAAGCGATTATTGTTTCATGAATAAGCTCAGATAATAGGGGTCAATCCAATGCAAGCGGATAACCAGACTCTGGCATATAGTGGACCTTAATACCATAATTGAACATACCTTCGTGAAAGTACTTGCGTAAATTTGGATCAGATGGATCAACTAAATCCCATCTCCCCACTATATTTTCAACATTAATCAGGCTGTACATCGGGCCAAGCTCTTCGTTTCGTATCTTAGTAAGTAGCAGATAACGAAGGAAATTATAATAGGTGTTCATGGCATTCCGGTTCAGACATAATTCAACCGTCCCTATTTCCTCCGTGCCAAAGAACAGGTAATAATCATAAAGGTTGTCCGGCGGATTGGGGTCTGTTTCTCTTCTTACGTTAGGTTTTCCACCTGTCCTTTCAATCGGTTCAGGGTCGATCACAAAGAAATTTCCTTCCTGGTCAGGTAGGGTGGCGTTCATGGCTATCATGAGTTGTTTGGAAGCATCAGAAATTAAAACTGTTTCATCACATTTCCCTTTGGTTTCCCCATACCACCAATTATCTTCATCCCCAAAAGGGCCTTCGATGACTAGGCCGGGAGGTATAGTACCTTTGCGCCCAATAATAATATGGATGAAGAAGTTGATGTAGTTATCCGTAAATTGTACATCGTGCAGGTTAACTAGCGATAACCCTCTCTGGGCAAATCCTGAACTATTGTACAAAATACTGACTTCCTGTATCATCTGGCTGTACTTATTGGCCAGGTCGGTCATGTTTACCCTTCCGTCAACAGTCAAATCAAGGGTCATTCCTAAGGTGTCAATCTCAAACATGTCATAAAACTCATTGGGGAAACCATAGCAATAGTTGAATGTTGACTCAAGGTACCATAAAGCAGAATCCTTGTCAATGGTTTCGAGGCTTTTTAATGTTGGGTTACTTAATTGGTAATCCACTTTTGAAATAAAACCTTTAATGCTGTTTCCAACTTTCATGTCAAAGTCGGTTAATTGCCGGTTAGGTTCTGTTCGGTTTTCTTCCTTGCTGCAGGAATGAATAATCATAATGCCCCCAGTAAGCATAGCTGCTGCTAAAAGAGCTAAAAACAATCTGTAGTTTCTCATGTGATAAGGGTTTTTAAAGGTTTTTAAATATGTGTAAAATGTTTCGGTTCTTATTCATTTGTCGGTTTATTGAACCCGCTTAACCATGCACACTTTGACTAAAAGTTTGTTTTAACCACCCCCTCTCTCGACTACTCAAGAATCAAAAAAAACCGACTCTCCCTACCATTAATTGCAAAACCACACAAAATCACACATTATTCTTACCTTTATTATTGTTTAATTAAATTAAGACTAAATATAAACAAGCTTATAAGTTTTTTATTTAGAATATTTTACAAATCAATAATTTCTAACTTAACTGAAGCAAAAAAAAATTTTAGGGCTGAAAATTTTAGGGCTTGAATAGTAGCTTTTTCAAGACATCCTAGGCTACTTCGATTTCGTAAAAAAAGCATACTTCTACCAGTTTTGACTATAAATAGACGTTAATAAAATACGGTCAGTCAATAATGGTTTTTTGGGAGTGGAAATTGGGCACAAAATAGCTTATCGTTAAGTTTATAAACAGTTATAGATTAAGTCTTAACATTCTGGTTTCGTTGAGGTTCACGAAAACGCCCGAACAAATTGTTCCCCTTTATATTTCACGCTGCCGCGCGATTCCCATCGCGTGGCATGAGTAGCTTTCAACTCAATCAATATCATGTTCATTGCGGTTGCGGCTCTTATAACAAGAGTAAAACTTTTTAACTATTTGCCGCACGAAAGATTACCATCGGTGAAAGAGTTCGGGCGGCAGCAGGGGTTATTTTTCTTATATTTCTTCGTTACCACGCCTGGGGACACGCGCGGCAGCGGAGAACAAACTGATCTCCGAAACATGCGACCCCGCCGGGGTCGTGATTGTTTTATTTGCTTTTTCTATACACATGCGACTCCTCCGGAGTCGGGGCGGACGTTTGGGATTTCCATCGAAACGCGCCTGTTGACCCCAGAAAGGTCAGAAAATCCTTACAATCAATTCCATCATCCACAAAGGGGTCGTATGTGGGTAAAAAACATATCGGCCAGGCGAAAGATTACCTACGCTGAGAAAAGTTCGTGCAATAGGAGAAACTTAACAGCAGTTATCCCTGTCAGGGTTTTCCATTGGCTTCAAACTGAACAAAGCAGATGCCTTCGGCCACAGCACTCACTGAGGATGACTATTGGACAACAATTTTTTGCGAATTCACCATGACGTTATCCGTAAATAAAGAACAGATATACACTCCCCGCGAAAGTCCGTTTAGCGGAATATTCAATTGTTCCCGCTTGTCTTTGATCCATATTGTTCGCACAGCATTTCCTTGAATATCTGATAGAATCACTTTGTCGAATGGTAGTTTGCCGGTTTGATCCAACGATATGGTAATAAAATCAGTTGCCGGATTTGGAGCCATACTCATGAACTGGGCATTTGTTGGTTGATCTGGTTGTATTGAAGTCACCAACTCACCTGGAAGCCGGTAAACTGCTGTTTCAATGGTGTAGGGAAAGATGCTGTAATCATAGCTATAGGTGACAAATTCAGAACCGGTTTGTTCAATATCGGTTACATAGTAATACTGACAGCCGGGTATTTCGAGCAACAATGTTCCGTTTTCTTTGATCACACGGGTTGTGTAGGTATAATACAAATTGGTTTCGTCGTAAGCATAATAGGTGTAAACAAGACACAATGAATTATCGAGGGTGAACAGGTTTTCTGAAATGTATTGGATGTCATATAGATACTGATTACCTGGAACACTCAGGTTAATTGTTTTCCAAAGTGTATGATCGGTATTGTAGATTCTGCATTGATTCTGGCCTACATCCATCACAAAAAATTTGAATCCGGAGTTGCTCAGTTTTGTGAAGGTTCCTGAATGGCTGTATGTATGTTCCAGCTGAATCTGACTGAAAACAAATACGGGGGTTTGCATCAATGCAAACAGTAAGAATAATAGACGTGGGTTTTTCATAGTATGCTGAAATTATTTAGGCTGCAATATTAAGTTGTCATGCACTCACATCTTGTACAAAATTCTTTAGATTTTGTATAAGATTGAATGAAATGCGGGATGTGTAATGAAGATGGATTAAGTTTGCATAAGGTTGAGATGATTTTCATTGTTGAATCCAAAAATGCCAGTGATATGAACGGTGTCGACAAGTTTAAGGTAGCCATCCGGCGCGAATCAGCACCTGATTTAATGAAAGGAATTGCTGTCATACTGATGATTCAGGTGCATTTAATGGAGTTGTTTGCAACAGTTGACATTCAACAAAGTGCATTGGGAAAGATTTCATTGTTTCTGGGAGGGCCACCAGCAGCGCCGGTGTTTATGGCCATTATGGGTTATTTTGTTGCCCGATCGCAGCAATCATCATGGCAGAAAATGGCTTTGGGAGTAAAACTTCTGGTATGGGGTCTTTTATTGAATCTTGGACTTAATGCGCACCTGCTTATCAGAATAATCAGTGGTGATTTTGACTTGAATCCCTGGACTTATGTGTTTGGTGTGGACATCTTGTTTTTAGCCGGGTTCTCGGTAATAATTCTCACGCTGGCAAAACGATTATTCAAAGACAAATGGTATTTGTGGTTTCTATTGATGCTCATTTTTGGATTTCTCAACATATTCCTTCCGGTTTATGCTGGCGATATAGCCTGGCTAAAGTATGTTCAGGCCTTTTTTTGGGGATTTTACCACTGGGCCTACTTTTCTCTTTTCCCCTGGGCAGCTTATCCTGTGGCCGGTTATCTGTTTTATCTGATTGCAAACCGGTTTAGCCTGACAACTATCCATCCGAGGTGGCGTTTGTTGCTTGCGGGTCTGATGCTGGCTTTGCTTTTGATTTTCTTTAATTACGGGTTTAATGTTGCTTCAAATCTTTCGGTCTATTATCATCATCAGGGCTGGTTTATGATGTGGACGCTGCTATTTCTTCTTCTGATGCTGATGGCGGTGAGTAGCCTTCCTGAAAAACTGATGAGCAGCCATCCTTTTCGTTATCTGCAATGGGTTGGGAAAAATGTAACAGCATTTTATGTGTTTCAATGGCTGATCATTGGCAACATCGCCACAGCGCTGTTCCAGTCGCAGCAATGGACAGGGCTGATGTTTTGGTTTGGTATTGTTGTTTTGTCCAGCAGTTTGCTGGTTTTTACCTGGCAAAAGTTCAGGCCGTTATTTGGTGAAAAATGATCAATACTGACTATATTTGCTGAAAACCTCCGGATATGCTCAATTTAATATTGTTTGGCCCCCCAGGCGCTGGTAAGGGTACCCAGGCCCAAATGTTGATGTCGCGCTACAACCTGCATTATATCTCCACAGGCGAAGTGCTTCGCAACGAGATACGACAGAATAGCCAACTCGGGATGAAGGCAAAACAAATCATCGAAGCAGGAGGGCTGGTCGATGACGAAATTATCGTTCAGATTATCGGCAATGCCATTCGTTCCGAAAACCGAAGCGATGGCTTTCTGTTCGATGGTTTTCCCCGCACCTATGTGCAGGCCTATATTCTGGATGGATTACTCACCCGCCTGCACACCTCCCTAAGCCGGATATTTATATTGGAAGTTCCTGATAATGTGTGTGAAAAACGTTTGCTGCAACGCGCAAAGGAGCAAGGCCGAAGTGATGACAACGAAGTTGTGATACGTCGAAGGCTTGAAGAGTACCACCAGAAGACCTTGCCGCTGCTCAGGTTCTATGAAAGTCAGGGCCTGCTGACCAAAATTAACGGACTGGGAACGACCGAGGATGTTTTTGGCCGGATCAACCAACATGTGCTCGAAGACATCAACAGCAAACCAGTGAACCTCATTTTGTTCGGGTTTCCGGGTGCCGGAAGGGCAACACAAGCTGCCAGACTTGCCCAGGATTTTAACCTTACCATCATTTCGACAGGTGAGCTGTTGCAGGAAGAGTTGAAGGCAGGAGGTAATGTAGGTGAACAGATTAAACCCTTTCTCGAAAAAGGCTTGCATGTGCCTGATGAGACTGTGATCAGGCTGATTGAGAAAAAGTTGCACGAAACGGCCGGCAATAGCCGGGGTTATGTGTTCAAGGGCTATCCCCGAACACATGTACAGGCCTATATCCTTGATGGCTTATTGCGCAAAATGGGCCGTTCGATCAGCTGTGTGATCAACCTGCAAGTGCCATTTCTCGAGCTCATTAAAAGGCTCGATGCCCGAGCCCAAACCAATTCGCGGATGCCTTATGATGGCACGGCAGCCACCATCGTAGCCAGACTTGAAGAGCACGAACAGCGCACCGAGCCAGTTTTGGATTACTACAGGGTACATAATCAGGTTATTGATATTGACGGTAAAGGCTCGTCCGATGAGGTTTACGAAAGGCTAAAGGAACCCTTTGTAAGAACAATCAGAAACCTGAGATAGAACTTCCTATCCTTCAAGAATTGCCGTTACGCCGGGCAGTTCTTTGCCTTCAATATATTCGAGCATTGCACCACCCCCTGTTGAAACATAGCTCACCTTATCAGCCAGATGGTATTTTCCAACGGCAGCCACTGAGTCGCCACCGCCAACCAGCGAATAGCATCCTTTAGATGTGGCCTCAGCGATGGCCAGGGCAATCTCCTTAGTTCCCTTTTCGAAATTGGAAAATTCAAATACACCCATGGGGCCATTCCAGAGAATGGTTTTGGAGTTTTTAATTACCTCGCTAAAGGTTTTAATGGTTTCGGGTCCAATATCCAATCCCATCATTCCATCAGGAATTTCCATCACCTTGCAAAGCTTTTGCGATGCATCGTTGCTAAAACTGTCAGCAACAACCGTGTCGGTAGGTATCAGCAGGTTAACACCCTTTTCTTTGGCTTTCAACATGGCTTCCTTTGCTGTTTCAATCAATTCATCTTCAATAAGTGAATTGCCTACTTTGCCCCCCATGGCTTTGATAAAAGTGAACATCATGCCCCCGCCAATAATCAGGTTGTCCACCTTATCGAGCAGGTTGTTGATAATTTCTATCTTACCCGAAACTTTTGCCCCGCCTAAAACTGCCGTAAATGGTTTTTCAGCTTTTTTGACCACTTTTTCGAGGTTTGATACCTCATCCTGCATCAGGTAACCGAAAAGACTTGCTCCCGGAAAGAACCTGGCGATAATGGAGGTGGATGCATGGGCACGGTGTGCTGTTCCGAAGGCGTCATTGATGTAAACATCGCCAAGCAGTGCCAGTTTTTTGGCAAAATTTTCATCTCCTTTTTCTTCTTCTTTGTAAAAACGAAGGTTTTCGAGCAGAAGAACTTCCCCGGGCTGAAGTGTATTCGACAAGTCAATCGCCTGTTGCCCAATACAGTCATTGGCAAACTTAATTTTCATTCCCAACCGTTCTTCCAGGCCTGGAATAAGGTGTTTGAGTGAGTACTTGCTGGTAGGGCCATCTTTTGGCCTGCCCAGGTGCGACATCAGGATTACCGACCCACCTTCAGCAAGCACCTTCCGGATTGTTGGCAGGGCTGCCATAATGCGGTTGTCGTCAGTAATGTTGAAGTGTTCGTCTAATGGAACGTTAAAGTCGACACGTATCAGGGCGCGTTTCCCTTTAAGATTGTAAAGATCGATGCTTTTCATGGCTTAATTATTTATGAAATTGATAATAATGTTGAATAATTTGCAAATCCAAAGACTGAAATACTAAATTGTTGCCGGTGCGGTTCCAAAGATAACACTTGAAGTTGTCACCTGTTTTAAGTTTGTGTGGAAAATTCATATAAACCTCTGTCCGACAGCTATGGCAGCCGCTTTTGAAGAATGGCAGCAACGAAAAACTTTCATAATGCACCAAACTATCATGACGACGCAAGTCGTAAACCAGCAGAATGTCCCCTTTTTCATTGTCCATGCGGGTTATTTCTGATTCAAACAACAATGCTCCTGCATCATTGAATGTTTCATCCACTTCAATCTCCAGCAATGGAATAAATTCCTTGTCAGTTGCTTTTGTTTCAGAAAAATACTGTGAGATATTCGTTGACAGGATTGTTTGTGCTTCTGATATGCCGAGTAAGCTTTTGAATTCCTGTTGCCGCGGCTCCTTTTCAAGGGTATAGATTCCTATTCTTCCATTGTTGGCGATCAGGTTCAGCCGGTTGCGTAAATCAGGGTAATTTGCCAGCACATCCGATGCTATAAAGCAATTCTGCATAACGATGAAATCAAAAGAATAATGAAGTGCCTTTTCGATATTCTCCTGACTGGTGTTGATCACGGTGTAGCCTTTGCGGTTCATCAGCAGCAGGGGCGCGTTGTTGGTGTATGCATCCAGCACAAGGATTTTTGCGTTGTCCGGGATGCCTGCCTTTTCTAAAAATGATTTGCTGTCAGAAAAGTTAATTCGGGTAGTCTCAGCTCTGTCCCATGGATGGGTAGTATAGCGCTGTTCCTGAACATTCAGGGAGTCGTTCAACATAAAGAAACCCAACACGAATGCCACAGCCCAGAGTGCAAGAGATTGCAGGTTATTTTTCGGCTTCAGATCGCTAAAGCCTATTGCTATAACCAAGATCAGTGGCAAAAAGAGCGAATCAATCAGATAATAATCGTGGGCTACAAATTGTTGGATCATGATTATCACATACAGTATTGCCAAAACCAGATTGGCCGCCACCATGATCACAAGTGCCTTTTGGATAAGGAAAAAATGCCTGATTCGATAAAAAAACAAAATGAAAGCAATGGAAATAACCAGGTAATGGGTCACGGTAAAATAATGCATTTTCCAGTTTGACCAGCTGAGTTGAGCCAATTCGATACCTTGTTGAAATGAAGCGGCTGGCATGACTTTTCCCAGAAAAATGGAGCCATAACGATAGCCCAGATAGCTGTTATAAATATAATAGCCCAATATCATTGCTGATGAGACAACCGATAACAGGATAATTCGTTTCAGGAGATGAATATTGTGGAGGTTTGTTATCAAAAGCGACAGCAACACAGCCGATAAGGGAATCACAAATGGAAGCCGGATAAGGGCAGCAAGGGTAAGCAAGAAAACAGATACAGCAGCATGATTGAAAACCTTACTTTTTCCGTAATGGACGAAAAAGTATATGCCTGCCAGAGCGGCTGCAAAGGCAGGTACACCCGGAATGAAACCAGCCTGGAAATAGGTGTAAACAGGAGCTGAATACACAAAGATCATCACAACAAAAACAAGGGGCAGTGGAATGGAAAGTTTACCCAAACCAAGGCCAAGGAAAAGAATGCCGGTTAGTGAGATCAATAGCACAAACATTCTGAATATCAAGGGTTCGTGCAGCCCAGTGATTTTCATCACTGCTGCAACGAAATATTCAACAACCGGAAAATCAACCTGTGTAATGCCTTTTTCTTCTATCAGCGGAATAGTGGCTTCGTACTCGGGTCGCAGGTTGAAAGTTGATGGATGAAAAAAATCGAAATCATTTTCGAGAAAGCCATGTGCAAGCGCAAGACGGTCGCTTTGGGTCCAGGCATGAATATGTGAAGGGAAGGTGTCGATAACATCGCGGTAGATGGCTGCACTCATCAACAGCAATCCTATTGCAGAAATGAGTAAGAATACTCTATTTGACAGGTGTTTATTGGCAGCGATCATAATTTGGCCCAACATCGGCAAAGGTAATCATTAGAAAGCCTCATGAATAAGAATTCAGGGCGAAAAATGATCAGTTTCTCCGGAATCGGTTGCGTCATAAAACAGGAAAAACCGGATGATTCAAGATCCGATTCACTATCTCTTCAATGTGCAGCATGATATTCCGGCAAAAGTTCATAAAACAGGCTTATATTTGTATGAATAAAAAATTGAAATGTATGCATGATTTCACCGGTAATCTTTTTTCAAAGCTCCCCAATGCCGGAACTTCCATATTTGCTATAATGTCGAAGATGGCAGCTGAGCATCAGGCCATTAATCTGTCACAGGGCTTCCCCGACTTCCCAATTTCAGATAAACTCATTGCCAGGGTAAACCATTATATGAAGAAGGGGTTTAACCAATATGCGCCAATGCCCGGTGTGCCTGAGCTGAGGAAAGCCATTTCGCAGAAAGTAGCACATACCTATGGCATAACCTATGATTATCAGGACGAGATTACAATCACAACGGGTGCTACCCAGGCCCTTTTCACTGCAATATCAGCCTTTGTCAGAGATCAGGACGAGGTGATTATTTTTGAACCTGCCTACGATAGCTATGCCCCGGTTGTAAAAGCTTGTGGTGGGGTTGTGAAGTCGACAATACTCAAATTGCCCGATTTTCATATTGATTGGCAGGAGGTTAAACGGCTGATTTCGAGCCGGACACGTATGATAATAATCAACAGCCCACATAATCCGACGGGAAGTTTGATTTCGGAAAGTGACATGATTCAATTGGATACACTGACAAAAAACACGGACATTATTATCCTCAGTGATGAGGTTTACGAGCACCTTATTTTTGATGGAAAAATACATCAGAGTGTCTGTCGTTTTCAGTCGCTGATAAACCGCAGTCTGGTTGTCGGCTCATTTGGCAAAACGTTTCATGCCACAGGCTGGAAGACCGGTTTCGTGCTTGCCCCTGCTAACCTGACTCTTGAATTCAGAAAAATACATCAGTTTGTTGTGTTTGCATCCAACACACCAATCCAGTTTGCAATAGCCGATTTTCTTGGTGACCCGGCAAATTATGAGGGACTTGGGGAATTCTATCAACAAAAACGTGATTTTTTTGTCAATGGTCTGGCCCGATCGAGGTTTGAGGTGTTTCCATCATATGGAACCTATTTTCAAGTACTTGGATACGGTGGAATAAGCAATGAAAATGATATGGCTTTTGCCACTAAATTGACAAAAGAGCATGGGGTGGCATCCATTCCACTGTCTCCTTTTTTCAGCCATGGTTCCGATCAGTTTTTATTGCGGTTCTGCTTTGCCAAGAAGGAGGATACTTTAACAGCTGCAATTGACAGGTTATGCAAAATTTGAACATTGCTTTTATACAGGCCAACCTGATATGGGAAAACCCTGAAGCCAACCTGGCTATGTTTGACGATTTGATTGCAGGGTTGGTAAATAAGGCTGACCTGATTGTTCTTCCGGAGACTTTCGTCACTGGATTTCCGGTTGATCCGCATAAGTTTGCAGCAAAACCCGATGGCAAGGAAATCACATGGATGAGGAAAAAAGCAAGGGTTACAAAGGCGGTTGTTTGTGGGAGCATACTTCTTGATCTAGGAGGTGTATTTCACAACACCCTGATATGGATGACGCCTCAGGGCGATTATCATTGCTATCATAAAAGGCATGTGTTCAGAATGGGCGGAGAGCACAAACTGATACAACCCGGAACAGCGCATCAGGATGTGAGTTTGAATGGTTGGAATATCAGACCCTTGATTTGTTACGATTTACGTTTTCCCGTTTGGTGTCGCAACACAACAACAGCCGGACAACATAATTATGACCTGATGATTTTTGTGGCCAATTGGCCCGAGGTGCGGTCATATCCCTGGATTCAGCTATTGATTGCACGGGCTATCGAAAATCAAGCCTATGTGCTGGGAGTTAACAGGGTTGGTACCGATGGTCTGGGAAATCATTATTCGGGCGATTCGATGCTGATCGACCCTAAAGGAAACATTCTGGCACAGGCTAAACCTAATCAGGAACAGGTGGTCGAAACTTCGATCGGAATGGATGAGTTGCTGAATTTCAGAAAGAAATTTAATGTTGCATTGGATTGGGATGACTTTAAAATGATAATTTTGCCACCCGATTATACCACATCATGAATATTGTCATAGCAGGCGACGGTGAAGTAGGTCTGCATCTTGCCGAAGCTTTAGTCAACAGTAATCACAACATTACCATTGTTGACCCGCATGAAGAATTGCTTAAAATGATCGATTCACATGCCGACCTGATGACGATCACAGGCAGTTCAACCTCGATCAGTGTGTTGCAGCGTGCTCACGTTCGCAAAGCCGATCTGGTAATATCAGTTGTCCACGACGAACACATTAACCTGCTTACTTGCATTCTGGCAAAAAAATTGGGAGCCAAAAGGGTTATTGCCCGGGTTAATACCATGGAAAACCTGAGCCCTGAAAATTGGACTTTGTATCAGGAACTTGGCATTGATGGCCTTGTTTCGCCCGAAGATATTGCAGCACAGGAGATCATTAACCTGCTTAAGCAAACAGCAGCCACAGAAGTTTTCGATTTTTCGGGCGGAAAATTATCACTTTTCCTGATCAAACTCGAAGAGAATGCACCTGTAATTAACAGGACCTTAAACGATATAGCCTCCAGCTATAAAGATTTGGATTTTAGAGCAGTGGCCGTTCACCGCAATCGCGAAACTTTTATCCCCCGCGGCGAAGATTTGTTTTTGCCCAACGATTTGTCCTATGTGATCACCAAGCCAAGTGCAATCAATCAACTTCTGAAACTGGGAGGCAAAGTCCCCATTGATATTAACAATATTATGATTATAGGCGGCGGGCGTGTGGGCCGCATTACAGCCAAAAGACTTGAGAAGGATAAGAATATCAAGCTGATCGAAATGGACAAGGACAGGTGTATGGTATTGACCGACTATCTGGAGGAAACCTTAATTGTGAATGGAGATGCCCGGAACATGCAGTTGCTTGAGGATGAAGATATTCGCAGGATGGACGCCTTCATTGCCGTTACCAACAACACCGAAACAAATATTCTGACCTGTTTGCATGCAAGGCAATATGGGGTGAAAAGAACCATTGCCCTGGTTGAAAACATCGACTATATTGATATTTCTCAAAATATTGGAATAGATACCATTATCAACAAGAAATTGATTGCGGCAAGCTATATGGTCCGGTATACTATGGGAGCAGAAGTCACCTCACTGAAGTGTTTGAGCGGGATCGATGCGGATGTTATGGAGCTTATAGCCCGACCAGGTTCTGCGGTTACCTTAAAGCCGATTTCAAAGTTGAAAATACCTGAAGGAGCAATCATCGGAGGTATTGTAAGAGGTGATGAAAGTTTTATTGCTGTGGGTGATTTTCAAATCAGGGAGAACGATAAGGTTGTTGTGTTTTCGTTGCCCAATGCCATCAAAGCTGTTGAAAAGATATTTCATTAATTCCTTTGAAAAGGAAAATGAGTCATGAGAAGCTTCCTGCGCGACATTAATTATGGCCTGATCACCCGGATTATCGGATTTCTGCTGATAGTCGAAGGCTTGTTTATGCTCACAGCCATACCCTTTTCGTGGAATGATTGTGGCGGAAGTTGTTTTTCGATGCTTTTATCCTCAGTTATTACAATTCTTACCGGTAGTTTGTTCTGGGTATTGACAAAAAATGCCACTAAAGTTATCGGAAAGCGTGAGGGCTATATCATTGTAACCTTCAGCTGGATAATGATTTCACTTTTCGGTGCCTTGCCATTTTATATCAGTGGAATGATCCCTTCTTTTACTGATGCATTTTTTGAAACCATGTCAGGATTTACAACCACAGGGGCTTCCATACTTACCGATGTTGAGGCATTGTCGCCTGATC
The DNA here is from genome assembly GCA_002422725.1 of Bacteroidales bacterium UBA6192. GTDB lineage: Bacteria > Bacteroidota > Bacteroidia > Bacteroidales > F082 > UBA6192. The sequence goes on along the minus strand of DITE01000035.1, from coordinate 18,167 downwards.
TGCTTTATTGGCGAAGTCTCACTCAATGGCTTGGTGGCATGGGAATTATCGTGCTTTCAGTAGCCATTTTGCCGATTCTGGGTATTGGGGGAATGCAGCTTTTTATGGCCGAAATGCCCGGTATTACCAAAGACAAGCTACATCCCCGGATTACCTCAACAGCAAAGCGACTTTGGGGAATTTATATTCTGTTGACCATAATTCAGATTTTACTGCTTTGGGTAGGTGAGATGAACTTTTTTGATTCAGTTTGCCATGCTTTTACCACCATGGCAACAGGTGGTTTCTCTACGCGTAATGCGAGTATAGGAGCCTTCGGCCCTTACACACAATATGTTACCATTATATTTATGTTTCTAGCCGGAACCAACTTCACCCTCCATTATTTTGCGTTACACGGTCAATTACGTAAAGTGGTTAAGAATGAGGAGTTTCGTTATTATGCTTTAATCATCATTATTTCCACGGTAATTATTACTGCTGGTCTTTCTTACTTTAATGAATTGCAGGCTGTTCCGTCAGCATTCCGAAACGCACTGTTCACAGTGGTTTCAATACTCACAACCACTGGTTTTGTAACAGACAATTATCTGTCGTGGCCTGGCTTGTTATGGATGATTATTTTTGCCCTAATGTTTATTGGAGGCAGTGCAGGCTCAACAGGTGGTGGGATGAAAGTTATCCGTCAGCTACTTCTGTTCAAAAATTCCTGGATGGAACTCCGTCGCTCAATCCACCCCAATGCTGTTTTGCCTGTGAGATACAATCAAAAGAGTGTTTCTCAGGATATTATTTACAAATTAATGGCATTTTTTCTGATGTATATCCTGGTATTTGCCATGGGAACAATTTTGTTATCCTTAATGGGGCTCGATTTTGAAACATCTGTAGGTGCCTCTATCACCTGTTTGGGCAATATTGGCCCTGGAATCGGAATGGTTGGACCGGTGGATAATTTTGCGTTTTTACCTATGGCTTCAAAATGGCTGTTGTCGTTCATGATGATGCTCGGCCGGCTCGAGTTGTTTACTGTGCTCATTTTGTTTTCTCCTTATTTCTGGAAAAGATAATCCTGTAAGCATTTCTGGATTGACTACTTTTGACACAAAAGATTGGTGCATGGATAAACTTTCAGTAGCCATCATTACAAAAAATGAAGAGAAGAATATTGGCCGGTGCATTGATTCGGTTAAAAATCTGGCAGACGAAATTGTTGTTGTTGATTCATTCTCTACTGATGCCACGAAGCAAATCTGTGTGGAAAAGGGTGTACGCTTTTCAGAAAACCCTTTTGCCGGACATATCGAGCAAAAAAACCATGCATTCTCTCTTTGTACGCATGAGTTTGTTTTATCGCTCGATGCAGATGAAGTTTTATCAGATTTGCTGGCTGAATCGATTCTGAAAATTAAAGAACAGGGCTTTTCGGATGCCTACTCTATGAATCGCCTTACCCGTTATTGTGGAAAATGGATTCGTCACGGAGGTTGGTATCCCGACAGGAAAGTCAGGTTGGTAAACAGAAAACTGTTTTCGTGGTCAGGAACCAATCCTCATGATAAACTTACAGCACTATCCTCAGTAAAAACAGAACACCTCAAGGGTGATATATTGCATTATTCAATCGAATCGGTGGAAGAGCATATCCGTGTGACGGAGAATTTTTCTGCCATTGCTGCCAAAGCCATGTTTGAAAAGAATTACCGGCCAAGCAGCTTAAAGAAATATGCTTCACCGGCTGCTAAATTTTTACAGTCGTATTTTATTCAGTTGGGCTTTCTTGAAGGCTGGCGCGGTTACAAGATAGCAAGCTTGTCGGCCAGATCAAAATACCTGAAATACAATAAGCTGGCTAAACTAATTGAACTTAGCAAAGCAAACCAATCAAACAACCATGCCGGATAACTACAAGGGGATACCCATTAACACGTCAAAAAATACCCATTCTGCTGTCTTTAGTCTCATTACAGCGCCAAAAGAGGCAGTTATTGCCGATATCCTATCGGGTGCCGGTGCATTTGTAAAACGACTTACCGATAACGGGTTTACAGCTGTTGTGGCAATGGATATTGAGAAATCGCTGGTTATCGATCATGAACAATTTCTGTATGGCGATATGACAAAGCCTTTGCCATTTGCCGGCAACACTGTTGATGTGTTTATTTGCATTGACGGAATTGAGCATATCAACACTCAGTTTGGTTTTGTGGCGGAAGTTAGAAGGGTTACAAAAATGGGTGGGGAGTTTATTTTGTCAACGCCCAACATCAGTTCGTTGCGGTCGCGAATGCGCTGGCTCTTGTCGGGTCATCACCACAAGTGCAACAGTCCGCTTGATGAGAACAACCCCAATCCGCTGCATCATATTGGTATGATTTCCTTTCCTGAGTTACGATATCTATTGCACACAAATGGTTTCAAGGTCGAAAAGGTGGCAACAAACCGCATAAAGCCAATCAGTTGGCTGTATGGGCTTCTGGTTCCGATGGCATGGATTTTCACCAGCTTTTCCTATGCAAAAGCTGCCAGGCGCGATAACACTGCTGTTATCAACCATGAGGTAAGGAAATCAATGTTTAGTCTGCCGGTTTTGTTTGGGGAAACAATCATTATCAGAGCCCGAAAAGTAAACTAATCATGAGTTCTTTCGCCCTAAGCAAAATATAGTTTTCGCTTAAATAGCTTAAACTTTTAACTTTGCTGATTTCGTTCATGTTCACTTATATTTGAATTTACCGCATTGAAAGTTTTACACATATCAACGCCCTTGTCATGGCGGGGAGGCGAGCAACAATTGGCCTATCTGATCAAAGCCAACCGGAATGCCTGTGAAAACATTGTGTTTTGTCCCGAAAATTCAATGCTTCATCAATATTGCAGCAACGAAGGGATTCACTGTAAAACGTATTCCCGAAGAGGGATTTTATTTATCAGGGCGGCTTACAGTCTCTTTCTGTTGACGAAAAGACTTCAGGTTTCTATTATTCATTGTCACGACAGCCATGCGCACACCATGGCAATTATTGCTGCCACATTGTTTGGGAATAAGGTTCCTGTTGTCGTTCACCGTAGGGTTGATTTTGCTGTAAAACCAGGCACTTTCTCAGGGTTTAAATACAATCACCCCATGGTGCGCCAGTACATTTGCGTTTCTGAAGCCATCAGGAAGATTTTAAACAGTTCGCTGAATCAGCCTGAAAAGTCAGTTTGCATTCACAGCAGCATCGACTTGTCCAGATTTACTGAAATGACGAAAAACAGGCGTGTTCTAAGGGATGAGCTTGGGCTTAAGGACACCGACATTCTGATTGGAAACACTTCGGCTTTGGCTCCTCACAAGGACCATTTTACATTTATTCGCACAGCAGCTTTGCTCATAGAGAAACACACTGCAATGCGTTTTGTCATCATAGGCGATGGGCCAATGCGCAACGAAGTTCAGAGCGAAATTGACCGGAATGGTCTCGCCGACATCATATTCCTTGCTGGTTTCAGAACAAATGTCCCGGAATTATTACCCGGACTGGATATCTTTTTGATGACTTCAAAAACAGAAGGACTTGGGACAAGTATTCTCGATGCTTTTGCTGCCGGCATACCAGTTGTTTCGACACGTGCCGGGGGCATTCCCGAATTGGTTGAAGATGGGTTGACAGGCCTTCTTGCGGATGTCGGTGATCACGAATCACTGGCTCAGGCTGTTGAGCGGTTGTTGAATGATCAGAATCTGAGAAATAGTATTGTTAAGGCTGCCGGAGCCTTTGTTGCTGAATCTGGTTTTCGTGAAATGGGACAGAAAACAATGAATATTTACACACAAATTTTGCTGTCGGAAACTACCAGTACCAAATAAAAAAATATGGAACAGTTAAAATCAGCTGATTGGCTAGTGGTCATCAATCCAAATGCAGGGATGAGAGCAGGGGAGAAAGATTGGCCGTTGATAAGTCAGTTACTCGTTCAAAACGGATTCGAATTTGATGCTGTTTTTACGGAAAGAGCTTTTCATGCCATCGAAATTGTCCGGACAATGGTCAAAGAAAAAGGATATCAGAAAATAATTGCTGTTGGGGGCGATGGCACGTTAAACGAAGTGGTTAACGGTATTTTTCAGCAGGACCGATATACCACCAGTGAAATTACACTTGGTATGATCACTGTTGGCACCGGCAATGACTGGGGGCGCATGTACGAATTTCCCAAAAAATACGAAAAGGCGATTAGTATTTTAGCCAACGGAAAAACATTTTTACAGGATGTTGGCAAGGTCCAGTACAGGTATGATTCAGCAGATAAAAGCCGCTATTTCATCAATATGGCCGGGATGGGCTATGACGCCCTGGTGGCAAAAAAGACCAATCTGATGAAAGCGAAAGGTAAAGGCGGAACCATTGCATATCTTTATAACCTGATAACGGGTTTGTTTCAATATCAGAACACGCATTTGAATATTGTGATCGATGGCAAGGAGGTTGTCAATGACAAGGTATTCAGTCTGAGCATTGGTATTTGTCGTTACAACGGCGGAGGGATGATGCAGCTTCCATTTGCTGTTCCTGATGATGGGTTGTTCGATATTACCGTGATCCGTAAAACAACCAGACTGAGGGTGGTAAGGAATATTAAAAATCTGTACGATGGTACGTTTGTCAAACTTCCTGAGGTTGATACCTTCACAGGCAAGGTCATCAGCATAACGTCAACTCCCCGCCATTCCATTTATCTGGAAACTGACGGGGAGTCGCTTGGTCATTCGCCGCTCGATTTCGAGCTTGTTCCGAAGGCAATCAGGTTGATTGTGCGCAAAAAGGCTTTGAAGAAATTTGGCGGCAATAACGGATCAGATATTTAAGAGGCAGCTTCTTCAACGGCTGCTTTTTCAAGCACCTGAATCTCATTAACGACCACTTCCACAATTTGACGCTTGTTGCCATCCTTATCTTCCCAGACACGGCTGGTTAGTTTGCCTTCGATGGCAATTTCCTTGCCTTTTTTCACAAGTTTTTCAACGATTTCGGCAGTTTTCCCCCAGGCAATCAAGCTGTGCCATTGTGTGTCGTTTACCCGATCACCTTTGGCGTTGGTGTAGTATTCATTGGTTGCCATTCTGAATCGAGCCATTTTGCGGTTGTTGGCAGTCGATTTCATTTCGGGATCATTGCCCGGACGTCCGATCAGTTTTACTGAATTTCTAAGAGTTGTCATGATTTTAAAATTTAAAGTTTATAAAAGAGTTGTTTAAAAATAATTTTGAATTTAAATGGTTAAGAGCAGGGGATATGGCGTTTCGTCATTTACCCCTGCTCACATGTTGCTACATTATGAAGCTTTTTCAATAAGCATCACCTCATTGATCACCACTTCCGACACCTGACGCTTTACGCCGCTCGGGTATTCGTAGCTGCGGCTTGTAAGCTTGCCTTCAATGGCGATCTCTTTGCCTTTTTTTACGAGTTTTTCGATGATCTCGGCAGTTTTCCCCCAGGCTACCAGGTTATGCCACTGTGTTTGAGCAACACGCTCGCCGTTTGCGTTGGTGTAGAATTCGTTGGTAGCTAATGTAAAGCGCGCCATCTTGCGTTCGTTAGCCATCATTTTTACCTGTGGGTCAATTCCCGGACGTCCGATCAGTTTTACGGAGTTTCTTAAAGTTGTCATGGTAGTTCGTTTTTAGTTTAAATTATTTTGAATGAACGATGAGGCAAAATTATGGCGACCCTGAAAGATTAGTCGTATGATTAACAAGTACATACGGATATAAACGTTTGTAAACGTTTGTCAACGGATATAATGTTAATAATCAATTTATTAGAATAATTCATGTAACTGGTTAGTCATAGCTTTTCGAACACCTAAATAGGCGCAGGCATTGCTTTAGATGGAATAGGTAAGTTCAATTGATCATCCGGGAAATACTTTATCATTCCTTGTTTCCGCCATAAGCATTCCCTTTTTGTAAGTGGCGGCAGCGGTCATCCGGCTGCATGGTATCTGCGATTATTCCGGCTTTTGTCCTTTTTGGTAACATCTTCAGAAATTTTACCGTATAATTGCCTAAATTTGCAAGGGATTTACTGACAGGTTAAGCATGTTCTTTTGTTTCAGAGATGGAAAACAACAAATCAAACGCTGAATTACAAGCCGAAATCGACCGTTTATATACTGTGATTGATGAATTGGAGAACCAGCTCAAAGATCATTATCAACGGTCTGAGCGTGATCTGGAATACCGCCTGGCGACCACTTTGAATCATATCCCTTTAGCAATCCTAAACCTTGACCGCAGTGGATTGGTCACTGCTGCCAATCCAGCATTTCTGAAAACATTCGATCTGGATGCCGAAAATGTTATTAATAAGCAGAACATCAAAGATTTTAGACCTTTTCAACACACAGAAATTCTAAAACACGTCCTGGATCTGGTTGATATGCAAACCGAATTCGATGTAGAAATCAATATTCCCCTGACACGTGATACTGATAAGTTTTTCAGGTGCAGGGGACTCAAAGTCTTAAGTCGTTTAAGCGATTCGCTCAATTACATCATCATTATCGGCGATGTTTCACGACGCAAGCTTACCGAGCATGAATTGTTGATAGCAAAAGAGAAGGCAGAGGAATCAGACAAGCTCAAAACAGCATTTCTTACAAGCATGTCGCATGAGATCAGAACACCAATGAATCACATTATCGGGTTTCTTGATTTTTTAAAAGACCCCAATTTGCCGGCCTCCGAGCGTGAAGAGTATTCACAGATTATTCACGACAGCGGACAGGTTTTGCTGCGCCTTATCGATGATATCATTGATATCGCTAAAATTGAATCCGGACAATTGCAGATCAATCACTCGGTTTTTTCGCTGCATGATTTGATGACAAGTATCTGGAAGACCTATAATGATTTCAGAATCAGAAAGAACAAGCATCATATCGATTTTAGGTTGAATCCCAATCAGGCAAAAGGAATTACGGTAAGGGCCGATGCCGTCAGGCTTCAGCAAATACTTGGAAATTTGCTTGATAATGCGTTTAAGTTTACGGATAGAGGATATATTGAATTGGGATATAGCATTGATATTGAGCAAACCCTGACTTTTTTTGTTCAGGATACAGGCCCGGGAATTGATCCTTCGAAACATGATCTTATATTTGTAAGATTCAGGCAATTGGACTACAGTTCAACCAAACGTCATGGAGGAACAGGTTTGGGACTAGCGATCATCAAAGGACTGGTTGAATTGATGGGGGGTCAGATCTGGCTTGACTCGGAAATCGGCAAAGGGTCAATTTTCAGGTTTACCTTGCCCGGTGTAGTGATTAAAACCGAAGTGATTAACGAAAACAAGCCAATCTCAGCAAATGTGGTGTTTGATTGGTCTGCAAAGACTTTTCTGATCGTTGAAGACGAGCGTACCAACTTTAGTTTGCTTACCATTATGCTCAGAGCCACCAAAGTCAGGGTTTTGTGGGCTCAGGATGGTGAAGAGGCAATAGAGTTTGTGAAGAAAAATCCAAAAATCGATCTGGTTCTGATGGATATCAGGCTTCCGAGGATGGATGGATATCAGGCTACTGCCTCAATTAAGCAGATTGATAAAAATATTCCTGTGATTGCTCAAACTGCCTATGCTATGGATATTGAGATCAGTAAGGCCATGCAGGCGGGTTGTGATGACTATATTACCAAACCAATTGAGAAAGTCCAGCTGCTGGATAAAATCGCAAAATTACTTAGTCCCTGAGCCCTCATTATCTGCCGCGTACCACTCAGCAAAAGAGGTGGCAGTTTCTCTGAGCAAAACCCGGTATAATTTCAATTCCGAAGGCAATTCGTTGCTGATGCGGCTGGCAAAGTCAGCCACCATCAGTTCGCTGGTTGGCTGATAGTCAAGAAAAATCACATGGCTAAACTGATAAATTATGGAATCGTTCATGAGAGGTTTCATGGCCTTGTTGAGTACCAGGGCATGGTCGAAAACATCGACGACTGTTTGTTTAACAATGCGCTTAAGGTCGCTGAAATCCATTACCATACCCAATTTGGGATGATTGGTTTCGTCGATGGGATTACCAATAACGGTAACCTGAAGGCTATAGGAGTGTCCGTGAATGTTTCTGCAAGGGCCATCATAACCCATCAGGGCATGTGCCATTTCAAAACTAAACTCTTTCGTGATGCGTATCCGCGGCATAATTGAACTTATTGCTTGATAAGAATAGACCTGTAAACCGGAAGTTGTCCTGAAGAAATCAAAACCAGGTAAATTCCGGATTTTATGGATTTATTAAAATTAAGGACGTAGGGGTTTCCGGTTATTTCTGCACTCATCACCGTTTGCCCGGTGATGTTGGTAATAACCAGGCTCAGATTCATGGTGGCTGTGCTGTTATTTTCGTATACAATTGTCACCTGCCCGCTTGCCGGATTTGGGAACAATGCAATGCCATAGGTGGGGGATTGATTGTTAATACCAGCATTTTCGCCCCAGATTTGTTCAGCAAATTCAGGATGATCAATAAATGGGTTTCGGTTTTGTTGCAGGACATAAACGGCATTGTTACGCTGCACTTCTTTGGTGCTGACAGGGTCAGAGGCATGCCAGTTGAGCAGCAATTTGCGCGCCCATGTGCGGGGTTCAGCTCCGTCAGTCATATCGCTGCCGGGCCACGACCCATCTTCGTTATAATATCTGACTGCCATATACAGGATATTTCTGGCTAAATCACCTTTGTAATCATCGATTGGTTCAAAAACAGTACCGTTATATCCTGGTGTAGCACTGTTGCCAAGTCTGCTTCCATTGGTTGATGTCCAGTCAGACTGTCCGACTTCGCCAAAAGGGAAATTGCTTCTGCGGTTATTTACATATCCATCGGTTGGGATAATCTGAAAAAGATCGGAATACATGGGATACCCATCGTTGAACCAGCTTGCCGGAAAGCTATGTTCGCGGTTATAACAATCGCCTTCTCCATTATAATTGCCACATTGATCGGCACTAAATGTGAATTCGTAGGCAGGTGAACCACCGGGTCTATCGGAATACATATCCCAGACTTTATTGTTAGACTTGCGGTCAGTCGACATAAAATCGCCCCATAAATCGGAATAAGTTCGGGGTTGATGGTTTTTGATGATATTGTGCAGGGCCTGCTGCAATGCCTGCCCATATAAATCATCTGTGCCATTGTAATAGCCGGGCGGAACCTGAGCCAGAGCCATCTGACAGAAAAACAGAGAAACAGACAGACTGAATGCAAAATGAATCAAAAATTTATGTCCGATCATGTGTTTATAACCAGTTGTTGGTAAAGAAATATATCAATCCGAAAACAAAAAGAAAAATACTGCCCAGAAGATGTAAAAGGCTCGAAAGGATGATGTTTTTGCGGCTGAGATTCATACTTATGCCTGCAATTGACCAGGCAAATCCGGCAGCAACGAGTAAGAATGGCATCAGCAATCCGAATGGGCTTAAATAGGCTGCTATCATGCCAACAATAAAAGTGTTTATACCAGCAGCAACACCCATCACCACAAATTTAACATAATTATCAAACGAAAACAGCCGTTCTCCTTTTCTGATTTTGAAAGATTCAATAGCCATACGGATTGAAACGGCAGCAAGCACGCCAAGCACCACTGCATTCTGTTGTTCCTCGAAAAGATGCATGAAAGTGCCACCTAAGATGATTCCCAACCAATACATCACGCCCTGTATCAACCCAAAAATCAGGGCATGAAACACATTGATCATGTGAGCTGTGCGCCTGTCGCGGTTGAGTCCTAATGCAAGCGGAAACACGTTGTAGGCTAATGCTATGATAAATAATATGTAAAGTGCAATTTTCAAGCGTAGAATTTTCAGCCAAATTTAATGTTTTCTATGATCTGGGGGTTTTATCAGGCCAACAATCTTATTAAGCCACATTGCATCGGTGTTGTCAAAGGTGTTTTTAGTGGTGCTGTCAACGTCGAGAACAGCCCAGGCCATACCCCTACCATCTATCAGAGGAACAACAATTTCAGATTGCGACCGGCTATCGCAGGCAATATGGCCTTCAAAGTCATGAACATCAGGCACAACGACTGTTTCAAGCCTGAGAATTCCGGCCCAGCACACCCCTGTATTCTTTTTAAGGTCGATGCATGCCAGAGAGCCCTGATATGGTCCTACCTGAAGTTTGTCATCCTGAATCAGGTAGAAGCCAGTCCAGAAGAAGCTATCCATTTTGTGGTGAAGAACAGCCGAAACAGTTGCCATATCAGAAACATAATTGTTGCTTTTTGACAATAAGCCTTCTAATTGACTGTAAATCCGTGAATACCTGCCAGCTTTCCTGCTTTGTTCCATCATGCTAAATCAGTTATTTTGCCAGCAAAAGTAATCATATTCCTCATGAGGGCATTTAAGGTGACATACGTTAGCCTATTCACCCTGATTGCAATCGTTTGATGGATTGGTGTTTAACAAGTCATCTTAGCTTAAAACACAGTAAATCAGATTAATATTAAAAGCAAGCCGGAAATCAAGCAGCTGTTTATCGGTCCGACTTTCATAGTTTTGCCGCGCCAAAAGGCAAGAGTTATCACTTTTTTGATTAGAAACACTTATTAACCAAATCTTTAAACGATGAGTATTAAAAAACAAGCATTGAAAAGCAAACCAGTTTGTAAAATAAATTTTAAGGTAAGCAAAGCTCAGGCAGCCGGAGCATCAGCAATTAGTGTGGTTGGTGAATTCAACAACTGGAATCCTGTTGCAGGAGCAATGAATCAATTGAAAGATGGTTCGTTTACTTTTGCAACCGAGTTGAATACAGGGCGTGATTATCAATTTCGCTATGTAGCTGATGGTCACCACTGGTTCAACGATGAAGAAGCTGATGGATTGATTTCTTCGGGTATTGGTGCTGGCATGAACGGCATTTTATCCGTATAACTTCTTTCAAGTTAACAAATTGCCCCTCAGGCCATCAATGGGCTGAGGGGCATTTTGTTGCATATTGTTATAAATCCAAGAAAAACAGCTTTAAATTTTCTCCAGTGCCACAGTGAAGTGCCTAAGGATAGGAGCTTCGCAGGCAATGCGGTAGCCTGTTTTAATTTCGTGACGACGTTCAAACACATTGATGATGGTAGCGGCCACATAGCGCATATGATTGTCGGTATACACGCGTCTTGGAATGGCGAAGCGAACCAGTTCGAGGTTGGGAAAACGATCTTCACGCGTTACCGGATCGCGGTCGGCAAGTAAAGTGCCGATTTCCACGCCACGGACACCCCCTTCGATGTAAAACTCCACTGCCAAAGTCTGAGCTACATAATGCTCGCGGGGCAAATGTGGCAGGAATCGTTTGGCATCAACGAAAATGGCATGACCACCAAAGGGATATTGCACCGGCACGCCGGCATCCATGAGTAACTGACCTAAAAAGCCAACCTGTTTGATACGTGTTTCCAGATAGTCGAACTCCGTGCCCTCATACAGTCCTTGTGCAAGGGCATTCATGTCGCGTCCCGACATGCCTCCATAAGTAATATACCCCTCGAACATGATGTTATAAATGCTCGCCTGACGAAACAATTCAGCATCACGAAGTCCGATAAAGCCACCCATATTGACAATAGCATCTTTCTTACTGCTCATGGTCATACCATCGCCGTAAGAAAACATTTCCTTCACAATCTCCCGGATTGTCTTGTCGGCAAAACCTTCTTCCCTTGTTTTGATAAAGTAGGCGTTTTCGGCAAAGCGGGCAGCATCGAAAATAATTCTGATCCCATATTTCTTTGCCAAATTACTCACCTCGCGAATATTCTGCATCGAAAGGGGTTGTCCGCCTGATGTGTTGCAGGTGATGGTTACGATAATCATGGGAATCTGCTCAGCCGGGTATTCTTTGAGCACTTTTTCCAACTTTTCAAGATCGATGTTGCCTTTAAACGGGTGATCGAGTGTGGTGTCGTAAGCCTTGTCGATGGTACAATCAATGGCCCTGGCTTTTCTGAACTCGATATGCCCTTTGGTGGTATCGAAATGGGCATTGCCCGGAACCACATCGCCTGCTTTTATCAAGGCTGAGAACAGGACGTTTTCTGCTGCACGCCCCTGGTGTGTTGGTAAAAAATATTCGAAACCCGTGATTTCAGTAATGGCGTTTTTAAGTTTAAAATAGGATGTTGCACCTGCGTATGACTCGTCGCCAATCATCATTTCTGACCATTGACGGTCGCTCATGGCACCGGTTCCTGAATCGGTGAGCAAATCAACAAAAACTTGTTCACTTCGTAAATTGAAAAGATTATACCAGGCATCCTTTATCCAACGTTCACGTTCGTTCCTGCTTGTTTTTCTGATGGGTTCAACCATCTTTATCTTGTATGATTCTGCAAAAGGTAAGTCCATAATTTCCTGATTGATGATAGATTTTTATTTTTATACAATGCCGATAACCCCCGGCTGGGGTTCATCAAACAGGAAATCGATCACGATCCTTGATATTCAAATAATTGAATTTCTCGCTTGGTTGATAAATCTTCATTTCATCCTGGTTAACCCTAAAGTGGTCAAATGTATGACATTATCCCTCAGAATCCAATAAAATATTTTAGTTTTTTTGTTTTTTGCATCATTGCTGGTTTTTTCGTCACTTTACACTTGATTCTACATGTCATTTTTTTGATCATTTTGCAACCCATACGATAATCATCTGTCATTGATGAACGAAAGTAGATTGAACTTGGAAACTGTACAGCTCGATATACATCAGGATCTGATCCGGCAAAGCATCGAAGGCAGCCGAAAAGCACAGTATAAGCTATATCAGCAATATGCCAAGGCTATGTATAACATTTGCATCAGGATGATGCCGGGAGTTGAAGATGCTGAGGATATGCTGCAGGAATCATTCGCTGAAGCCTTCAGGCGCTTGCACACTTTCCGCTTTGAATCTACCTTCGGGGCATGGCTTAAACGTATCGTAATCAACCGGTGCATCAACGAAATGAGAAGAAGGAAAGCCGATTTGAAGTACTTTGAGGACATGCACCTCTTTGAAGGAAAGCCCGAAGAAAATATGGAAGAAACAGGACTAAGCGTCGACAAAGTACGATTGGCCATGAAGGAACTTCCGAATGGAAGCCGTATGATTTTTTCGCTTTATCTGCTCGAAGGATATGATCATCTGGAAATTGCCGAAATTTTGAATATTTCGGTTTCTAACTCTAAATCGCAATACATGCGTGCCCGTCAAAAGGTTAAAGAACTGCTAACACAAATGAACTATGAAAACTGACCGATTAGAAAAATTTATCCGGGACAACCGCGATCAGTTCGACCTATTCGAACCCGATCCGGCTATTTGGGAGAACCTGAATAAAAAGAGCATTGAAAAACATTCTTTTCCATGGAAAATGCTGCTTACAAGGGCGGCCGCCGTGGTCATCATTTTTGTTTCGGGCTATTATTTCAATCGATGGGTCAGCCAGCCGGAAAAGCTTACCTCCGAAGCAGCCAACATGCAGGAACAACATGAATTGTCAAACGAACTTCAGGTTTTTATGGAAGCCAGGGATTATTATTCCACGATGATCGAAGATAAACAAAGTCAGGTGTTTCGATTGGTCGGAAATAGTAGTCCTATGAAAACCATGCTTGAAGATGAGTTTTCGCATATGGACAAGATTTATCAGGAACTCGAAAATGATCTGGCAGATCAGGTAGCCAGCGATGAAGTGATTGAAGCCATGATTCAGCATTACCGGATAAAACTCGAAATTCTCGAGGATGTTCTTCAACAGTTAAAATCATCCGAAAATAATAAAGGAGAGGAGGTGCATTATGTACTCTGAAAAGTTAAAAACTTTGGTCTTGGTGATGATTCTTTTAAGCACCGGACTTCAAGCACAGATTTATGAAAAGTCGAAGCAATTTTCCCAAAGTTTTCCGGTAAACCGGAGCACAGAGGTCACCATTACCAATAAATATGGTAATGTTCACCTGATAAACTGGGAAAAAGATTCGGTAAAGTTTGAAGTGAATATACGGGTGAGTTCGTCAAAGCAGTTCCGTGTGGATAAAGCTTTCAATGAGATTGATATCAAGTTTACGACTTCGCCTTATTATGTCATTGCAAACACCACCTTTGCAGGCTCAGGCAAAATTTGGTCTGAAATAACGGATATTACCAAAACGATGGTCAGCACGGGCAATATTGCTGAAATCAACTATACCGTTTACCTGCCCGGATATGCCAAGATTACAATAGATAACCGATTTGGAAATGTGTATACCACTGACCATTTTGGAACTGCAGAATTCAGGGTTTCAAACGGCACTTTTCAGGCCAATAAGCTGACCGAAAAATGCTTAGTGGTGGTTGAGTTTGGCAATGCAAACATTAAAAGAATTGATCAGGGCAGGGTTGAGCTCAATTATGCCGAACTTGAACTTGAAGAAGCAGGTAACCTCACCTTGACAGGTCGTTCTTCAACAATCCATATCAGAAAAGCAGCTCAACTGCAACTTAATTCACGACGCGATCGGATTCGTATCGAAGAAATTGAAAAATTGGAGGGCGAAAGCTCATTCACACGTCTCAACATAAATAATATCACAGGCAGTTATCTGCTCAATGCGAATTACGGCACCATTACAGTCTCAGGTTTCGCCAGAGAGTTTAAATCATTGCAGTTGATCTCCAATTATGCAGTGAACAATTTTTATCTCGACAACAGTCATTTTTCGAGTATCGAGATCAATTATAAGGCACGAACAAAACTATCACTTCCCAATGAGGTGAAGGTTTCCGAACGCCGCGATCCACTTCCGGGATCAGACGAAGGATTTCTGAAAGCGGCTGTTGGAACTGGTAACTTGAGCGATATGAGAATGAATACAACAGGTGGTGAAGTAAATTTCTTTTTCAAACCTTAACGTTTTCTGCAACCTCCCGGAAAACAATTTGTCATTTTTATCGAACTTTAATTACATCACTTATGTCAGTCAGAAAATCAATGGCTATGCTACTGCTCATGCTGGCAGCCATCTTCACAATCAACGGATGCTACATCGACAACATCAATTGCATTCGCGGCAATGGGCAGGTTGTTACCGAAACCCGCACCACCCAGTCATTTAATCAGATTGCTTCCAACGGTTCTTTCGACATTGTTGTGCTGCCTTCACTGGTGCATGAAGTCCGCCTCGAGACTGAGTCGAACCTGGTAGATTTTATCAGGACCAATGTTGCCGGCAACAGACTGATCATCGAAACCAGCAACAACCGATGCATCAACAACACCCTGCCACTGCGGGTCACTGTTTATACACCATATGTGAATGGCTTTGAGATGAATGGATCGGGGAGTATTGTTGCTCATGGATTAGATGTGGCCGAGCTCTACGCCAACCTGAATGGTTCAGGTTCAATTGATCTCGATGCGGCAGCAGATCTTGTCAGGGCTACAATCAGTGGTTCGGGCACTATCGACATTACCGGTATTGCCGACATAGCTGACCTTCAGATAAGCGGATCAGGCACTATCTATGCCTATGGACTTGATCAGAATGCTTGTTATGCATCCATCACCGGCTCGGGAAATATGTATGTGTACCCAAACCAGTTACTTGATGTGGAAATTAGCGGAAGTGGCAACCTGTATTATAAAGGGAACCCACAGCTTATTCAGAAAATTACCGGCTCAGGAAGAGTCATAAGACAATAAAATACCATGAAAAAAAATTACCTGTTATTATTGCTGGCAGTTCTGTTTAGCGGGCCGATTTTTGCCCAGTACATGAAAAACTCCATCGGTTTAAGGGGTGGAATAAGTGAAGGAATCACCTATCAACGTTACCTGCACGAGCACCGCGACATCAAACTTCTGCTGAGTTTCAGGGATAATGGCACCCAGCTTACCCTCATGTCGAGTAAATATGAATCGGTAGGTGGCCGGTTTAAGGATAATCTGTATTTCTACTATGGTATGGGTGTACATGGTGGATTTACCCGGAACGTGAATCTGTTGTGGCATTTTACTTCAAACCATCCTGAAGATTCACGTCCGGTAACAAGAGCTGTTATTGGCGCTGATGGCCTTTTTGGGGCAGAATACAGAATCTATTCGGTTCCCCTGAGCTTTGGCCTTGAGTACAAACCATTTTTCGATCTTTTTGGCCACCGGATTTTCAGACTCGCATTGGGCGATCTGGGGTTTACGTTCCGGTATCATTTTTAAGCATTCATTTATTAATAACTTATCGTATATGAAAAAAGCAATTATTGTAATCTGCTTACTGGCAGGTATTAGTCAAGTGTTGATGGCACAACAGCCTGAATACCGAACACTTTTTGGCCGCGATGGCAAACACTCACATGGTGCCTATGGGGCGCTCACATTTAACTATGGCATGATTGACGGTCAGGATGCCTTGATGACTGGTATTAAGGGAGGCTGGATCATTGATCACAGGCTTACTCTGGGGATTGCCGGAACAGGTTTTATGAACGATTTGCGCTTTACCGACAAATTGCAGAACGATGCTGTTAACCTTGCCGGAGGATATGGCGGTTTGCTGATCGAGCCTATTATCGCGCCCTTTGCACCCGTTCACATCACTTTTCCGGTGATTATCGGTGCTGGTGGCGTGGCTTATGTAAACTATAACTGGTGGAATTATGAAGGCAATACTGAGCCTACGGTTTGGGATTCCGATGCGTTTTTTGTGATCGAGCCAGGTATTGAGATTGAATTTAATGTGGTGAAATTTATGCGTTTGGCTGTAGGTGCATCTTACAGACACACCTCGAAAGTAAGGCTCGACAACACCGATGGGGATGTGCTGCGTGGCTTTAACGGTGGTTTAAGTCTTAAATTTGGTAAGTTCTAAATCTTCAGGATTTAATTGGTATTGTTAAAACTGCTCAATTTGGGCAGTTTTTTTTTGACAATGTTGTAACCGTTTTAACAATAAGGCGTCAAACAGGCAAAACTTAAAACTTATTATTATGATTGAGCTAACTCCTGTTTTAATTACCGGTATTGTTTTCGGAACAATCTACGGTGTGTTTTACCTGTTTATCCGCCGCAGGGAGCGGCTTACGATGATGGAAAAAGGTGTGGATGCCTCCATGTTTGTGGCCGACAATAAAAATTTCAGCCGTACTACCCTCAAATTTGGCATGCTGTTTATCGGTGTGGCTGTTGGGGTCTTGTTTGGCAACATACTGGCCGTAAAGACTGAGCTTCACGATGAAGTATCCTATTTTTCGATGATCTTTATGTTTGGCGGCATTTCGCTCGTTACGAACTACCTGGTTGAACGTATGGACAGCAAAAAACCTTAGTTTTACCAGACTGCTTATACCATTCTTAGGCACGGTTTCCAGCGTCCTTCCTGAAAGGATTAATGGGTAACCGTGCTTTTTTTGTTTAAGTTATGTCAATGGTTTCAACAGGCAGTTCATCAGCCTCGTCCCAGTCGATCATGGCATTAATCAGCTTGAAAGACACAAATTCACTAAGATTGATGAGGGATATCGGGCTTGATATGATTATTCCCTGATTCAACAGATGTTCGCGCTGGGTTCCGGCAAGCAAAGGAGCAGATGGGGTGACCCATTTCCCCTTTTTGGTTTTCAACACAATGTTGCAATAGGAAGTATCCGTCAGAAAACCGTTTTTGATCATCAGGATATCATCGCAATTTCCCCTTTGTAACATGAGCGTTTCGATAGCATTTCTGTTGGTGCGCTTAAATGAATAGTCCAGATTGCCGGCTTCAACAATACGCAGACTTCTGATGCTTTTTTTGTGGTAGGGTACAAACACGGGCCTTTCGAAGCCCGGGCCATATGACAACCTGCATTTGAACCGACCCTTCAACGGAAAATCGTTTTCATGCAACAAAGCCGCCAGTTTGGGAGTGGACGAAGCCGGAAAATGAGCCGCGAGTGTTCGTTTAATACGCGCTTCATGCAACGAAAGCCGCTCAAAAACACCATCTTTCAGGCAGATGCTTTCAAAAAACTGAAGCGCTGTCATCGTATGGGTAAATAAACCTTATTAACCAGTTCATTGTATTCCTCGTCCATAATGCTGTTTATCGTGATTCCCCCACCTGCCTTAAACAACAAACCATCAGGGGTTTGTTCGATAAAAC
>DITE01000087.1 GCA_002422725.1 Bacteroidales bacterium UBA6192 | reverse complement strand
ATTTTTGACGACAGACGTGAAACTGGTGAGAAAGTATTCCAACCACACGGTAATACAACAGACCACGATACTTACAGCCTGCGCCTTGCACTTTCAGGAAAGACATATCTCTTAAACTGGAACACATCCTTGTTTATCATGACTGAGCATTATAAAAGGGTAAGTGAATGGCTAAAGGACGACTACACCTGGTATGATGTGTTATCAGTCAGAAATGATTATGGAATGCTGTCAGGCGTCAATTTCAAATGGAAAAACCATACTTTTTCCACAGGCCTTGATGTAAAAGTGGGTGCTGTTGATGCTTCCGATATTTACTATACTTCAACAGATCAAGTAGATAATCATGGGAAGATGATTTCCACTGGTATTTACTTACAGGATTACATTCGCCTTTTTAGCGATAAAGTGAGTCTGGTTGCTGGTTTACGAGTCGACTATTCCCGTTTCTATGAAGGAGGTTTCTTAATCTACCAGCCTTCTGCAGAAACTGATTTTATGAAACAGTATCAGTTCTCAGATATAGAAAATCAAAAATGGAATGCCATTAGTCCACGTCTCTCTGTTCAATACAAAGGAGATCATGATTTCCGCGCTTATCTGACGTATGGCAAAGGCTTCAGGCCATCGGTTTTGGACGATTTGTGCCGATCCGGGCGTGTTCGTGGTGGTTTTAAAGTAGCTAACCCAGGCCTAAGACCTGAATACCTGAATAACCTTGAAGCAGGCATGGATTATAAACCTTTCAAATGGATAAAATTTGATTTAAGTGCTTATTATTCAATAGGTTCAGATTTCTTATACTATGTTTCAACTGGCGATAGTATCGATATGGGTTTTGGAAACAGACCCATAATGATCAGATCGAATATCTCAAATGTTGATATTTATGGTGTGGAATGTGAATTAACTGTTTCTGCCTTTCCCAGTTTTTCATTCTTTGGGTCTTATGCATGGAATGTTTCAAAAATAACGTCATACAATCCTTCATCAACATTAACCAATGCTGATCTTACCGGCAAATACCTGAGCGATGTACCCCAGCATTCTTTCGCATTAGGCGCATTGTTTAGATCCGATTTGCTGAACGCAAGTTTAACTGGTCGGTTTACCGGGAAAATGTTTATTAATGATCAGAATATCTATGATTATTTGGTTTTAGACAATCAATATCCAGCTGTATTTATTGTTGATTGCAAACTTCAGCGTCAACTCTTCAAATATGTGTTTATCAATTTCTGTATTCAAAATATTTTTGATACTAAAATATATGAAAGTAACGGTGCTGTTGGGCCCGGGCGATTTGTCATGCTGGAACTTGGGATAAAGTTCTAGCATTACAGTTTTTATCCGAAAAGACTTGGAAACCGCAAACCAGTCATCCACTTAGTTAATAACTATGACATTTTTTTTTAACATATAGTACACTCCACTTTGGATTATCTTTGCGGTGAAATTCATGTAAGCCTGCAAGATGTCATTTACGATTCATTCTCCTTTCCTGCCTACCGGTGATCAGCCTGAGGCAATCAGACAACTGATTGAGGGCATTAATCGTGGCGATCGGGCACAAACTTTGCTTGGTGTTACTGGTTCAGGAAAAACCTTTACCATAGCCAATGTGCTTGAACAGATTCAAAGACCTGCAATTGTCCTGAGCCATAATAAAACCCTTGCTGCCCAGCTTTATGGCGAGTTCAAACAGTTTTTTCCTGACAATGCTGTCGAATATTTTGTTTCATATTACGATTACTATCAGCCGGAAGCATTTATTCCTGTAACCAACACTTATATTGAAAAGGACCTTTCGATCAACGATGAAATTGAAAAGCTTCGGCTAAGTGCGACTTCAGCCTTATTATCCGGAAGGCGCGATGTCATAGTTGTTGCATCGGTATCCTGTATTTACGGTATTGGCAATCCGGATGACTTTGCAAATAATGTGATTCATTTACAAACCGGGACAAAAGTTAACCGTAATATCTTGTTGCAACAACTTGTAAATTCGCTCTATAGCCGATCTCAACTGGATCTTACAAGAGGTAAATTCCGTGTGAAAGGCGACACTGTGGACATATTTCCAGCCTACACAGATTTTGCTATCAGGTTGATATTCTGGGATGACGAAATTGAAACTATCGAAACTTTTGACCCGGTTAGCGGAAGAGGCAAAGAAGTGCTGGACCAGACTACCATTTTTCCGGCCAACATTTTTGTCACATCACAGGACAAAATGAAGCAATCATTAAGGGAAATTGAAGATGATCTGTTTAAACAGGTAAACTTTTATCGGGAAAATGGCAAAAGAGAAGAAGCTAAACGGCTGGAAGACAGAGTGACTTACGATATCGAGATGATGCGCGAACTCGGTTATTGCAGTGGAATAGAAAACTATTCAAGATATTTTGATGGCCGCAAACCTGGCACCAGGCCTTTTTGTCTGCTTGATTTTTTCCCGGATGACTACATAACCATCATCGACGAAAGCCATGTTACTATTCCACAACTCAGAGCCATGTATGGTGGCGACCGGTCACGAAAACAAACTCTTGTTGAATACGGGTTCAGGCTTCCATCGGCTATGGACAACCGGCCGTTGAAATTTGATGAGTTTGAAGCTTTGTGTGGTCAGGTCATATATGTGAGTGCAACGCCTGCTGATTATGAACTTCAGCAATCCGATGGAATCGTTGTGGAGCAGCTCATCAGGCCTACTGGTTTGCTGGACCCATTGATTGAAGTGCGGCCCAGTAATAACCAAATAGATGATTTATTAAGCGAGATTGAACTTACCGTGCAGGCAGGAAACAGGGTGCTGGTGACTACCCTGACAAAAAGAATGGCTGAGGAATTATCGAAATACCTTTTAAAACTCAATATTAAAGCCAGATATATTCATAGTGATGTTGAGACTCTGGAGAGGGTTGAAATTATGCGTGGATTACGAATGGGTGAGTTTGATGTGCTCATCGGAGTTAATTTGCTGCGCGAAGGGCTTGACCTGCCCGAAGTTAGTCTTGTTGCCATTTTAGACGCTGATAAAGAAGGTTTTCTGCGTTCCGAACGGTCGTTGACGCAAACGGCAGGAAGAGCTGCAAGAAATATCGATAGCAAGGTGATTATGTATGCTGATCAAATTACCGGATCCATGCAAAGAACAATTGATGAAACCTTGAGAAAACGTGTTAAACAAATGGCATACAATGAATTAAATGGAATTATTCCAAAATCTGTGAGCCGGTCAATGACATCAATACTTGGCCAAACATCCGTAGTGGATATGGCTAAAAGCGAAGCTTACTCAATAACTAATGATGGCTCCTCAGTAATTGCTGCTGATCCGGTGATGAAATACATGACAATAAAAGATTTTGATAAAGCAATTCTGAGAAACCGCAAAGCTATGGAAGATGCCGTGAAAACACTTGACTTTATTGAAGCAGCAAGACTGAGAGATGAGATCAATGTTTATATGAAAATGCGTGACGAAAAGAAGTCAGACTTATAGCAAACACATTGATTCCTGTATCCTGCAATAATCAATAAGCCAAAGATTTCGTGGTGGATACTAAATGAATTAATATTAATACATTATTTTTCAAGTTATTAACTTTAAATTGTAAATAACTTTGGTTCTTTTTGTTTAAGATGCATTCTAATTGCCTAACTTTGCAATACATAGGCCGTAGTTGGCGGGGAATTAATCTAATATTGAAGCTACAAATCAAACAAAGAAAATGAAGAAAAAAATATTGGTAATTGATGATGAATTGAGCATCAGGATGTTACTAGAGAACTTCCTTAGCAAGACCTACGATGTGATTGCCAAAAGTGATGGAATGGAAGGCTTGAAATGGCTTGAGCTCGGAAATATGCCGGATCTGATTGTTGCTGACATACAGATGCCAAACCTTGATGGATATGAATTGATTAAAAATCTGAAATCAAGTGGATTTTTTAAAGATATTCCATTAATCATGCTGTCGGGTATTGAAAGTAGTCAGGAAAAAGTTAAATGTCTTAAACTGGGTGCAAGCGATTATATGATTAAACCATTTAACCCTGAAGAGTTATCTATACGGATTGAATTGCTTTTATCCAGAAAATAGAACTCGAAAAACCTTTTCATCATGGTCGAGCCAGCATTAAAGGAGAAACTCAGAATATTTTACATTGGTGGTAACCCGGAAATCATTAGTTTATTTCAAAATGCCCAAAATCTTTTTGAGATTAAAACTGCTGAAAACGGGCTTTCTGCAATTAATCAGCTTAAAGATCTTCCTTTTATTGACGCCATTATCAGCGAAATAGTGTTGCCTGGTGCCAATGGTTTAGATGTTGCCAAGATGCTCAAATTAAAAGGCATACACAGTTCAACCACTTTTATCATTGTATCAGGTGAAAAAGACACTGTGAATAAAAAAACTGCTTTTGAACAACGTATTGACGATTTCTATGACCATGATATTAACCCTGAAGACATTTATAACCGGATTACATTCCTGAAAAAGCATAAAGATTATTTAATCAGGCTGGATGAGAATGTAAAACCTGTGCGCGAATACAAGATTCCTGTTGAGAAAAGAATATTTGATATTTTGGTTTCATTATTGGCATTATTGTTTCTTTCGCCAGTAATATTGTTCATCATGCTATTAATCAGGCTCGAGTCCAAAGGCAAAGTCTACTATACATCGAAAAGGGTTGGAACAGGTTACCGTATTTTTGAGTTTTATAAATTACGATCAATGAGAGTCGGAGCCGATGCAGCCTTAAAAGACCTCAAACATTTAAATCAATATGATATTGATAATGAATCTAATGTGATTCTCATTGAGGAATGTCCGCGTTGCGCCAAACTTGCAGAAGGAGAATTGTGCTCTCCTCCCCTTTTCAGCGAAGGAAAGAAGATATGTGAGTACTGGTATAATGAAAACCGGAAGAAGAAGGCCTCGGCAACATTCATCAAAATTAAAGATGATCCACGCATCACAAAGATTGGTAAATTTATCAGGAACACAAGTATAGATGAATTGCCACAGTTGCTAAATGTCCTTAAAGGGGATATGTCGGTTGTAGGAAACCGGCCATTACCCCTGTACGAAGCTGAAATGCTTACATCTGACGATTGGAGCGAAAGATTCATGGGGCCTGCAGGTATAACAGGCTTGTGGCAGGTTGAAAAACGTGGAAAAAAAGGCAAAATGTCTGAAGAAGAACGCAAAGCACTTGATAATCAATATGCAAAGACTTATTCTTTTTGGGGTGATATTCGTTTGATACTTAGAACAATCCCTGCATTGTTTCAAAAAGAAAACGTCTGAAACCATTGATAATAGATAGAATTGTTTAAAACTATTTGAAAAAAAAAATTAAAATTGATAGGTTTAGCTGTTTTTTGAATTAAATATGCAGATTATTTGGGATATTTATTTTTCTAAACAGGGGTTAAAAGAAAAATTAAAAGCATATTATGTCAACCGCCAGAAGATTAATTGTTCTCATTGCACTTCCATTACTCTTATTCACACAGTATGTTAATGCTCAAATTCTTGAAAATGACGAGAGTAAGTTATTCAACCCACTCACTGACGACATCACCAAACGATTACCTCCCCTCCGTGTTCTTATAGATTCAGCTATTGCAAACTCCCCTTATGTTCGTTATGAGGAGCTTAAAGCAGATTATTACTACTTCGAAATGCTTTCGCAAGCCAGATATTGGACTGAGCATTTCAGTTTAAACTTTGATGCGAATTTTGGCCGATGGACTTTTAACGACAGAACTGAATTAACCCCAACCAACAGGTTCTATTTCAGTGAATCTATCAGAGATAATGTCGCTGTTGGATTTTACATCCGATTTCCCATAGCCACCCTGATTGACAGAAGAAACAGAATAAATAAACAAAAGAAATGGATTGAATTGTCATTTACACAACGCGAGGTGAACAGCAGGGTTGTTCAACGCGAAGTTATTGAATCCTATAGCATGATGCTTCAGTGGCAGAACTATATCCGGATTTATAATGACTATACAAAATTTACTATGATTCAAATGCAAACAGCACAAAACCAGTTCCTTAATGGTGAAATTACTACTGCTGAATACACAAGGCTCAAAGAAATTCAGACCAGAGGAAATGTTGAGTTTAGTCAGGCTGTTGCAGAATTCAGTAAGCACTACCAGATACTCCAGGTTTATACAGGCATTAAGTTTAATCTGATAAACGTATTACGATAGATAACTAATTCACTATGGACATCAATCAATTTATTCGAATTTTCCGCAACAACATTGTCCTGCTGCTTGGAATTCCATTGCTTTTGGCTATCATTGTTTTTTATTTTACCCGTAATCAGGATAAGGTGTATGAATCTGAGACCATCATCTATACCGGAGTCACTACTGGATATTCTATTGAATCAACAGCGCAGCGCCCAACAGACTTTTTTAGTACAAGTGCAC
>DITE01000013.1 GCA_002422725.1 Bacteroidales bacterium UBA6192 | reverse complement strand
CTGCCATTAAAGGAACAAAAAGTCCGCTGACCATAAAGGCATAGGAATAAAGCATTAGCGACAATACTTCGGTAAGCGACATAGCCAGCCAAACAGCCAGAACACCCAGCAACAAAGTAAGTCCTTTTGACCACCACATCATATTTCGATGAGCGTTGCTGATTCCTGTAAGCGATTGAATGATATCCTGCAAAAAATTGGAGGATGAAGCCATTAAACAACTGTCAGCAGTTGAAAGTATGGCCGAAAAATATGCTGCAAGCACCAACCCGGTAAGGCCTGCCGGCAGCACCGTGCGAAGCAGCAAGGGGAGCCCCATTTCAGCATCAAAGTCGGCTCCGTAAAAAAAACCGAGTGGCTCAAACATGCCAAGTTGAAATGCAACGCGGGCCAGCATCCCCAGCCCAACCCCCATCATGGCCATCACCGGCCATTCGAACAAACCGGCAATAAACCAGGCTTTTCTGGCTTCCGACACCGAACGGCTGGCGTAAATTCGCTGGTACAATGTCATGCCGATAAACCATATTGGTAAAATTGTGACCGACCAATTCAGGATTTGCTGCCAGCTTAACTCGCTAAAAGAGAAAAAACGCTCAGGTAATTCCGTCCTGATTACTTCCCACCCGCCCACTGCATGGTAGGCCATGGGGATGGCCAGAAAGATCAGTCCGGCCATAAGCAATATCCATTGGATAGTATCTGTGTAGATTACCGCTTTTATACCACCCATCACCGTATAGATAACAGCAACAAGTCCCAGTATGATCAAGCCTGTTTCCAGCTCAAGGCCGGCAAAAACCCCCGAAGCAAGCTTAGCGCCGGCGAGCAATTGTGAACCTGTAAATCCAAGATACCCTATGCCCGAGATCAGTGCTGCCAAAAACGCAGCCTTTGAGCCGAAAAAATGACCAAGAACTTCCGGAAAAGTAAAGAAGCCCAGCCTATCAGATAATGGCTTAATCCTCGGAATCAGGATGACACTGCTTATCCATGCGCCTAACAAGCCTGTGAACAATAACCAGGATCCCGACAATCCCATTAAAAACCCAAGCCCCCCTAATCCGATCGAAAAGCCTCCTCCTACATCAGTAGCTACAACGGACAAACCAATGTGCCACTTGCCCATCTGTCGCCCACCAACATAGTAATCGTCAACATTGGAGTTTTTAAAGTGGAAATAAACCCCGAATCCCAACATAACAAGCAGGTATACACCCAGTACTGCAAGATCAACTGCAGCCATCGTACAGAAATAGGTTCAGAAAAGTCAAAATTCGTCTATTACAGAATAAATAGTTTCTATAGAAACAAAAATAAACAATTATTTTGACTAATGGATAATTTTTCTTGTTTTTTTTAGTTCAATGGAGTTTTTTCCAATGGATCATATGAGGCAAAATCATCAATTGTAATGAGCGGTGAGGCCGATTCATTGTCAAGTTCGAAGCATGTCACAATCCATTGTAATGATCGGTTCAGATCGGTCAATTCTTTTTCAGTGAGTTTCGAAAGTTTTTTATTCAGCTGTTGATGCTTGAGTTCGGGAGTCTTTTTTAGTAATTCAAAGCCCTGAGCAGTAAGGATTACAGATGTTTTTCGTCTGTCTCCAGCCTTGGGTAGTCTGGCAACAAAATGCTTGGCTTCAAGTCGACTTATGATGCCGGTTACTGTGCTCAGATTGAGGTTCAGGTAATTGGCTATACCGGTTATAGTCGATTGATATTCTGGCTGATTGATAAGGTAATGTAAGCAAAGCAATTGAGGTATACTCACCCCAAACTCTTTTTCAACACGCTTTGATTCAAGATTCACAGACCTCACGATTTTTCGTAAGTTGACCAGGATGGTGGTATAATCCATAATATTTTGTATAGAAAGTATATTTAAAACAAAGATACATTTTTTGAAAACAGTTGACACGACTGCCAGGGAAAGATTTTAGCATCAATACAGCAATAATGATTCAGATAAGTATACAAAAATCGACTATTTTCGTGCACTTTTTAAATACATGCCCCAATCATCCAAATATCTTGTACATCTCAGTGCCTTTGCTGCAATGCTTATTTGGGGGATGTCGTATTCATGGTCGAAAATTGTCTTTGATTATTTAGGGCCGGCATCCACTGTGATGGTCAGGCTGATTATTTCATCCGTTTTTCTGACATTGCTGCTCAGACTTTTGTCCATGCGCTTGATCATACAACGCGAACATCTTGGTTTTTTCCTGTTATCAGCCTTGTTCAATCCTTTTTTCTACTTTCTTGGCGAGAACTTTGGGCTTAATCTGGTATCTCCTACCGTAAGTGCGGTAATCATTGCAACCATTCCAGTGTTTACGCCGGTAGCAGCATATTTTTTTCTTAGCGAAAGACTTAAACTACTTAACATCTTGGGAATAGCCATCTCTTTCTTTGGAATACTGGCCATGATCTTTGATATCAACCTCAATTTATCGGCTTCTCTTCCCGGAGTGCTGCTTTTGTTTGGTGCAGTTGTCAGCGCAGTTATTTATGGCATCATGCTAAAGAGGCTTACTGCTTTATACCATCCAATGACAGTTGTTTGGGCTCAAAACATTATCGGTATGGTGTATTTTATTCCTGTGGTAATCATTTTTGAAACGGACAGGCTGCAGGTTTCAGATATTAATACCTCACTCGTCCTGAATCTGGCTTTACTTGGAATCCTGGCAAGTTCTATCGCTTATGTTTTCTTTATTCACTCCGTGAAAATTCTTGGCATAGCCAAAGCCAATGTCTACACCAACCTTATACCCGTTTTTGCTGCCATATTCAGTTACTTTATGATCGGAGAAATCATTACTTTTGACAAAATAATCGCTATCCTCTTTGTCATAGCAGGTGTTTACCTTTCGCAAAAAAAATAAATAGTTATGCACGATTCATTGCCAACAAATAATCATGTTCTTGTATTGGGTGCAGGCCTCGTTGGCAGGCCCATGGCCCTCGATCTTGCTACAAATAATGAGTTTAGGGTGGGAGTAGCCGATTTTTCCGAAGTAAAGCTACAGTCATTCGCTGGAACAAACATCAGTACCCATTTTGCTGACTTACGCGAAGAAGCAGAATTGCTGGCAATAGCATCAGGATACGATATGTTTATCAATGCTGTTCCCGGATTCATGGGGTTTGAAACCCTGCGCAGCCTGATCACCACTGGTAAGCCTGTTGTCGACATCGCCTTTTATCCTGAGAACCCATTTGATCTTGGTAATTTAGCCTTGCAATATGGTAGTTGTGTGATCTGCGATATGGGCGTGGCGCCCGGAATGAGCCACCTGCTTACGGCATATGCCGTTTCCAAACTTGAGAAAGTTAATAAGGTGCTGATTTATGTGGGTGGTTTGCCAAAGCAACGGACTTATCCATGGGAATATAAGGCTGTGTTTTCCCCTTCGGATGTGATTGAAGAATACACCCGGCCGGCACGCCTGGTCGAAAACGGGAAAGTGGTTCTAAAAGAAGCCCTTTCCGAAGCCGAATTGATTGATTTTGATCCTGTTGGAACCCTCGAAGCTTTCAATAGCGATGGCCTTCGTTCGCTGGCTTACACCATAAAGGCTGATTATATGGCTGAAAAAACTTTGCGCTATCCTGGCCATATTGATAAGATCAATCTCTTAAAAAAGAGTGGTTTTTTTGACGAGGAACCAGTTATTTTCAACGGACAGCCAATAAGCCCGCTTGCTTTCACCAAGCAACTGCTTTTTCCTCAATGGCAACTGGCACAAGGCGAGCACGACCTTACCCTGATGAAAATAGTTGTCGAAGGCACAGAAGGTGGTAAACAACTCAGGTATGAATATGATCTTTACGATGAGTTTCACCCGGCAACGGGTATCCATTCAATGGCTCGTACAACAGGCTATGCAGCAACAGCTGCCCTAAGAATGATTGCCCGGGGTGTTTTTACCACGGCTGGATTGCATGTGCCGGAATTCATCGGGAAGGACGAGAAATGCGTCCGGTTTATTCTCGATGTGCTCAGGGCGAGAGATGTGGTTTACCGTGAAAGTGTTGTTGATTGTTAACTATTGATCATCAGGTTTCTATGATTTCGAGCAGAAACAATCCCGCAATAAAAAATATTGTCAGCCTTTCGAAAGCTGCCGAAAGACGCAGCCAGAACCTGATCATTGTTGAAGGTTTCCGTGAAATCGACAGGGCACTGAAAGCCGGATTTGTCATGAAACAGCTGTATTTCTGTCCTGAGGTAGGCAGTTATGAACTGATAAGCAAGCTGAACAAACTTATGTCCAGCAATGTCGAAGTTGTTGAAGTGAGCTCGGGAGTTTTCGAAAAAATTGCCTACCGCGAAGGTTCCGATGGACTTTTAGCTTTGTTTGAGCCTATAAATATATCTCTGGATGATTTGCAACCCAAATCAAACCCACTGCTTATCGTTCTCGAATCGGTTGAAAAACCGGGCAATCTGGGGGCAGTCATGCGCACAGCCGATGCGGCCTCAGCTGATGCTGTGATTGTATGTGATCCCATTACTGATCTTTACAACCCCAACACCATCCGATCGAGTCTTGGCTGTATTTTCACCGTTCCTGTTGTTGCTTGCACCACAACAGAAGCTATAAAATGGCTCAAAGGTCATAAGATCGATATTTTTGCAACCTCTTTGGAAGCTTCAATTCCTTACACTGAATGCAATTTTAAAGGGCCTTCTGCAATTGTAATGGGCACCGAAGCAACAGGGCTGACTCCCAAGTGGCTTCATCATTCAAAGCAAAACCTCATCATCCCGATGAAGGGAATAGCCGATTCATTGAATATTTCAGTATCAGCGGCGATTGTTGTTTTCGAAGCCTTACGCCAGCGTCTGAAGCCCATAAACCATTGAAGAAATGTTTATTTGTTAAAATGTTAACAATTAAAATATCAACGACTTATGAAAAATTAACACAAGAATATTTCATTCATATTATTCTTATATAACTGTTAATCAATAAAATAAATTGAGCAAAAAGAATTACTGAAGGGCATTACGTTAGGATGCTAATACAATCAGTTATTATTATGCTATATTTGCGCCTGTTTTAGGTTTCTTTACCCACTAACACAAACCACCTTGGAAGAGAATAAAATCACTGAAATAAACGGTTTACAGCTCTATTATAGTTTTGTTTCCGGCGCTCAGCGTATTTTTGAAAACCAAAAACTCCTCAATAAAATTAACGTGTTTCCAGTTGCTGATGCCGACACAGGCACGAATCTGGCATCGACCATGAGGAGTATTGTGAACACTGCCCAACCACAGGAAAACCTTAAGTTAACGGCTGTTGCCCTTGCCGATGCAGCGCTTGTTGGGGCAAGAGGAAATTCGGGGATCATCTTTGCCCAGTTTCTGTATGGTTTCAGCAACGAAATCAAGGAGGAGCAATCGCTCACAGTGAGTGCATTTGCCGAATACATGAAGAATGCCGTCAGGTATGCTTATGAAGCCATTGCCAACCCGGTTGAAGGCACCATGATATCGGTTATAAAAGATTGGGCAGAGTATATTTATCAGTTGAAGGACAAATTTGATGACTTTTTAAGGCTGTTGCTCGATGGCTTGCTAAAAGCCATGGAGTCGCTTAAATTGACGACCAGCCGACTGGCTGTGTTGGCCAAATCAAATGTAGTGGATGCAGGGGCTAAAGGCTTTGTTGTTTTCCTCGAAGGCATGTTCGATTATTTCAAGAATGGCCAGAAGCCTTTGATGTTCGATACGTCGAAAATCGAAATTGCTGAAGCAGTCGATAATATCAATCACGAAGATATTACATTTCGTTTTTGCACAGAAGCACTGATTACCGGAACCAACCTGAACAAAGACTCTTTTGTGAAGGCTCTTGGTGACTTTGGCGATTCGATGGTTATAGCCGGTTCTCCTACCAAAATGAGAATCCATATTCATACCGATGAGCCGTGGAGGCTTTTTGAAGAAGTTTCAAAACTTGGAAACATCACGTATAAAAAAGTGGACGACATGGTGATGCAGAATGATCTGGCATCAAACCGTAAATATGACATTGGACTTGTTACCGATTCAACCTGCGATATCCCTGTCGACTTGCTTCAAAAATATCAGATACAGGTGGTTCCTTTGACCGTGCATTTTGGCGAAGAGTTTTTCCTCGACCGCATTACCATGCAACCTGAACAATTTTTCCGTAAACTGCAGTCGTCAC
>DITE01000038.1 GCA_002422725.1 Bacteroidales bacterium UBA6192 | reverse complement strand
ATCAAAATTCTGTGCGTAGAATTCCCTAACCTGTTCAATATGTGCTTTCATCTTCGTAACACTGGTCAGGTTGTTGCCCTCATAATCCCTGCCAAAAACAAACGCCAGGTCATAGCAAATGCTTTCGCCGGAAAGGAAAGAGCCAATATAGGATGATGCCAGTCCGCGTCGGTCACCAGGAGCGTTATCCGCAATAATCTCATTCCACCCTTCTGTCAGGTTTGGGTCATCCGGAAACATATGGTACGCCCGTTCGGTTCCGCTTCCCGGCCCACCGGGATAGCCATTGCCTCCATAAACCAGGGGTTGGCCGTCTTTCCATTTGGCTTGAAGATAGTTATAGTATTGAGGAGCTTGTTGTGGATCGCCTAGTGAGCCTGAAGAGTTGTTGAAGTAGATAAAATTTGTCATGGGTTTATTCAGTAATGTCACGGCCTGCGACGGAGGGTGTGTGCCATAAGCATAAGGTTCGCCGTTTCCGTCAACATCACTTCCGTTGTACACAAAATAACTGTTGGTAGTTGTGTCACAGCCGACAAAGTCATCAAATACAGCACCAAGATCGAGATCAACGAAATTGGCCAGATAGAGGGAATCATAGTCGTTCTCGGAACGGTTGATAATTTGGTAATTCACAAAAATAGCATGTTTCAAAGCCGAATCATTTGGCGCTTCGAAGGCATAAGCCAGCCCGTGTATTTCAACACCCAATGGCAATCCGCCGGTTTCACCATGCTCGTCCTGCATATCATTTAAAACAAAGAAAACCGCTTTATCGCCCCTGATCACCGGATAATCACCGGATAATGGCTCATACACGCCATTACCGTTTGAGTCAACATACGGTGCAATATACCTGGTCTGTCCCAACAATGTATCACCATGAGCTGGCCAATGGGCAATAGAATATGGCATCACATAGGACGATTCGTACCAGTGAGTTCGATGATAATCAATCTCTTCCAAGCTTATTTTCCATACAGTGTGCCATTTTTCCATTTCTGCCTGAGACATTTCAACCTGCGAACTCACCGGTCCGGGCCAGAAGTCATTGCCTACCTGACCATAGCGCTCACCGGCCAGATGTAATTGGTTGGTTTCTGATTTTCCGCCAATCCATAACCTTCCTGTAAAAACAGTCGACTTTCTGCTACCTGCGGGTATTTCGAAATGAGGAAGTTCGTGCATGTCCAGGGTCCATCCGATTCTTCCTGATGATGAAAAATCAGCACTTATCCCACTCGTTTCCAGCGTTCCAATATCATCGTGCAGGTTTGCCAAAGAAGTGTTGAAAGTGAAAAGTTCTCTTGCATTGCTTCGTGTAAAATACAATAGTCCACCTTTTTCCGCCAGATATCCAAGGCTGGCCGGATAGTCATAAACGAATGCCTTTTCAGGAGTGATTTTCATTAGTTTATAGCTAAAGGTTGAAAGCCCTGCCAACCTGACAAATGTGAATACATCTCCATTTTCAGCAAGCAGGATGCTTGTAATATGTTGACTGGCATGCATGGGATAGTCAAACAATTGAGATAAATTCCTGATTGTTGAACCGGATAATAAATGCAGCCCCGTTTCGGTGGTGCCAATCCAGAGATTACCATGGGTGTCTGCTTTAAGCGCACTAATTTCGTTGCTTAACAGACCCGAGTTTTGGGTGTTGTACACTTCCCAGATGTCGTTCTTAAAGGAGCACAGACCATCTGCAGTCCCTATCCACAGTTTCCCTTCACCATCCATTTCGAGTGAAAGGACAACATCGTTGCATAGACCGGAACTTGAGCTTGTGTAGTAGGACCAGTTGTTGTCCGAGAACACAGCAAGACCTTGATTGGTTCCCACATACATTGATTCTGCGGTAATAAGCAAAGACCTCACATGATTGTCGGGTAATCCGTTGCTTTGATCGATAATCTGCCAGTTCTCATCCAGAATTGCCAGACCATGGGCAGTTCCGATGTGCATTTTCTGTCCGAAAGGCATCAGGCAGTAAACAGAATCAGATGGTAAAGGAGAGTTACCGGTGTGGTAATAATTCCAGTTTCCATCAGCATACTCCACTACGCCGCCTGGAATGTAGTCAACTCCGGAAACCAAACCCAGCGAGCTATACCATAGCGAGCCGTTTTGATCGGCTTTCAGAGAGGTTTTGTTACTCATGCCAAATCCATTAATGGGAAGATCGGTCGGGTAACCCAAATTCGTAACTTCAGGATAGGATTGTGAATAACCATCAGAGGTGATCGTTACAACCCACATGAAGATGAAAAGATGTAGCATTAATTTCATGATTTTAAATTTTAATGGGTGACTAATTGGTCATGTTTCGAAACATGTAACTAAGTTACCACATCAAACAGGGGGGGTGCAACAGAAAACCAGTATCAGGAACAAATCATAAAGTTTACGGTTTCACTATCAATGGGTTATTTCATTTTCTTAATGAATTTCCCAATAGAAAAGGGGCGTATGTGATGGGTNNTATCGCCCGCCCCTATTGGGGCGGAACAAATACCCGGTCTATTGTTTTTTTACCGATATTTTGCCCCATACGGGGCAATGGTTCGCCGTTTTCATTTTATGTTGTTCTCTATGAAGGCTATTTTTTCGCCGTTAAATCATAAAGTTGGTAAACCTATTGGTCGATTTGGTCTGCTATATCTCTTGTGTCAGCCGTAGATGACTGTTTTCCCCTCGTTAAGATTTGGTTATAAAATTTCTATTTCTAACCTGTTATCAGGAAAGTAGTTGCTTCTGCAAAAAACATATTATCGCCAAAAGCAGATATTGGTTATTCTAAATCTCACTCCATCCCCTCTGTTGTTGAGAGACGATCGTTTAATGAATGTGCCTCAGATCATTTTTTTTGGATCGACCCATTCCGTGAATTGCTCATCGGTGAGCAGCCCGAGTCCGAGGGCAGCCTGCCGCAGGGTGCTGTTTTCGGCATGGGCTTTCTTGGCAATTTTGGCAGCATTGTCGTAACCAATATGGGTGTTGAGGGCTGTGACAAGCATCAGCGAATTTTCCAGATTCTGTTTGATCATTTCTTCGTTGGCTTCGGTGCCTTCAACGGCATGTTCGGTGAAGCTCACGCAGGCATCGCCCAGCAAACGGGCCGACTGCAACAGGTTGCTGATCATCACCGGCTTAAACACATT
>DITE01000050.1 GCA_002422725.1 Bacteroidales bacterium UBA6192 | reverse complement strand
GTTAGCACCTATTAAAAGAAGAACTATATGAGAACAATTATATGGATTTTAATAATATTATCTTTTTCGACAGGATTATCTGCAAAAAAACTTACCGGATATGTTTTAACAAATCAAAATGATACCATTAAGTGTTATATAATCCAAGATATTTTTGTTTTATCAGGAATTGATATTTCAAGATTTCAAAATGGAATAGTCACAAAAGATTATAATAATAAAAAAATGACTTATTTGCCAAAGGATATCAAAGGATTTGGAATTATTGCAAATACTGATACCATAAAATTTGAACCAGTTTTAATAAATTCATTTGAGATGTTTTCAGGATTTAAAGACAGATGGTTTTTTATGAACCTGATAGATGATGGACCAATTAAACTATATTATTTTATTGATATTATGACTGAAGTTGGTTCAGGTTATACTGCAAATAGACGCGTTCAAAGATATGCAATAAAAACAGTAAGCAATGAGGTTGCAAAATGGATTGACAAGACAGAAGGTTCTGACAAATCTTTTAATTACCGTAATCTATTCATTGAATTATTAGGAAATGATAATTTGGAAAATTTCAAAAAATTAAATAATGATTCAAGCATAGGAGAAGTATTGGACGAGATTTATAATTATAATATAACACACAATTAACAAATGCTAATCGAGTAGACGGCTCCGCCAGTAGTTAGCTGACGGAGTGCGCCTCTCACACCATCCGCCAGCTGGCGGATACGGGCGTCGTATACAGCGGTTCGTTAAGATGTGGTGTTGAAAAATACTTTTAAATTTTTTCGTCAGCACGTGATCATTTGTTGGATTTCATAACTTTACGGATTGAAATTAACGCAAGATACGTTTATCAATGTGTAGATTATTGATTACGTATGTGATAGAAGTTAAACGGATAGTTTCAGGTAAAGTGGAAATATGCGCAGGGTTGCGTATATATACTCGTTACCACACATTGTAAAAAGACAATCGCAATATGACCGACAACAACGATAAAATAAATCAACTTCTTGACAAGCTTGAATATCTATTGAAAAGACAGGACGACTTATCAAGAGAAATTAATATTCTGAGAATTGAAGTAAACAAACTAAAAAACATCGAACAAGAGCCTGTAATAGTTAGCGAAGAAGTTAAGCAAGACAGACTAATAATTGAAGTAGATTTTAACATCAAGAATGAGAATATAGCTTCTGACTTCAAATCGTTCCAACATCAAATAAAACAAGAACAGGTAAATCTGACTGCTCCTCCAATTAACAATCCACCAAAAGGAAAATCAAATATAGAAAAGTTTATTGGAGAAAACTTAATAAATAAGATAGGAATTGCAATTACTGTAATTGGCATTGCGATTGGTGCAAAATATTCTATTGAAAATGACTTAATAAGCCCATTGACAAGAATTATTTTGGGTTATATATTTGGTTTAGGATTGTTAGGCTTTGGCATTAAACTAAAAAGTAAGTACGAAAACTATAGTGCTGTTCTTGTAAGTGGTGCAATGGCTATTATGTACTTCATTACATATTCAGCTTTCGTCCTTTATGATTTGATTCCTCAAATAATGGCTTTTGCTCTTATGCTAATATTTACAGTATTCACTGTAATTGCTGCCATAAATTACAACAGACAAATAATCGCACATATCGGACTGGTAGGTGCATATGCTGTTCCTTTCTTGTTGAGTGAAGGTTCTGGAAATGTAGCTGTCCTATATTCCTATATGGCAATTATAAATATTGGAATTCTTACAATTGCGTTTAAAAAATATTGGAAGCCTCTTTACTATGTTTCATTTGGTTTAACATGGCTCATATTCTTGTCATGGTATGTTACGAAATATCAAACAAACGAACATTTTGGCTTGGCTTTATTATCTGCTTCCATATTCTTTGCCATATTCTACCTAACATTCCTTGCTTACAAACTTCTTCAGAAGGAAAAATTTGTAATTGATGACATTATTTTATTAATGATTAATTCGTTTATCTTTTATGGGATTGGCTACAGTATTCTTGATGGTCATGAAACAGGCGAACAACTATTAGGATTATTTACTTTATCTAATGCCGTTGTTCATTTTATAGCAAGTGTAATTATCTATCGACAAAAACTTGCTGACAAAAACATTCATTATTTGATAGCAGGATTGGTACTTGTTTTCGTTACCATAGCAGTTCCAGTTCAATTAGATGGTAACTGGGTTACTTTGCTATGGGCAGGAGAAGCTGCACTCCTATTTTGGATTGGAAGAACTAAAAATGTTCCATTCTATGAAAAACTTAGCTATCCATTAATGATTTTGGCTTTTTTAAGTATTATACAAGATTGGGGTTATGTTTATGATTCGTATAATCCTGAAAACCCATCATCAAGAATTACAACTCTACTCAACGTAAATTTCATGACTTCAATATTTTTTATTGCAGCTTTTGGGTTCATCAATGTTCTGAATCAGAAAAAGAATTATTCGTCTTATCTACAAACACAAAATGCAATTTCAAGAATTATCTCATTTGCAATTCCAGCCATTCTAATTTTTACGATTTACTATGCGTTTAGAATGGAAATTGCAAATTACTGGAATCAACTCTATACCGATTCAGCAATTAAAATTAACTCGGAAAATCAGGAGTATCCCGGCTATTACTGGAATTATGATTTAAACTCTTTTAAAACAATTTGGCTAATAAATTATTCTCTGCTTTTTGTTTCAATTCTATCCTTTGTGAATCTCAGAAAATTAAAAAATCAACAGTTCGGGTTAATTAATCTTGGTTTAATTGTTTTAGCTCTTGTTGTTTTTTTAACCCAAGGGCTATATAATCTAAGCGAACTTAGAGAAAGCTATTTGGAACAATTCTTATTTCAATATTATCACAGGGGAACAATCAACCTATGGATTAGGTATCTTTCATTTTCATTTGTTGCACTGACACTTTATTCTTGTTATAAATACATCAAGGAAGTTTTTCAGCAAAAAAACTTTAAGATTGCATTTGAACTGCTTTTGCATTCGACTATACTATGGATTGCGAGTAGTGAATTAATCAACTGGATGGACGTTTATAAATCAGAACAATCTTATAAACTTGGGTTAAGTATTCTATGGGGAATATATTCTCTTTTCTTAATTGCTTTTGGAATTTGGAAGATGAATAAGCCAATGCGAATCGGAGCAATTGCTCTGTTTGGCGTTACCTTAATTAAATTGTTTTTCTATGACATTTCACATCTTAACACTATTGCTAAAACAATTGTGTTTGTATCCTTAGGCGTGTTGCTTTTAATCATTTCATTTTTATATAACAAGTACAAGCATTTAATTTCAGATGATGAAACCGACAATTAAACTTATAAGCATACTGCTACTCTTTAATTGTTCTTTTATCTATGGACAAATAGAGCAGTATAGCTACAGACGTGAACTAAAGGGAATTTCAGAGCAATGGCATAAAATTATTCTGCCTGACGAAGTTTTCGGAAAAACATCAAATGACTTGACAGACATTAGAATCTTCGGAATAACAGCAGATAATGACACCTTAGAAACTCCTTATTTCCTTCGGATAGCAAATGAGAGAGTATCAAATAAGGATATTTCGTTTACGACTCTTAACGCTTCTAACAATGATAAGGGATATTATTTCACTTTTGAAATTCCAACAATTGAAGCAATCAATCAAATCAAGCTTGAATTCAAGCAGAACAATTTTGATTGGCAAATCAAACTAGAAGGCAGTCAAAATCAGAATGACTGGTTTACGGTCATTGAGAATTACCGAATCTTATCAATAAAAAACGAAATAACGGACTTTCAATTCACTAAGTTGTCATTTCCAAGTTCGAAGTATCGCTTTTTCAGACTACGTATTGACAGCAAAGAAAAACCTGAACTGACCTCTGCAAGAATTTCACAGTATGAAATTATAGATGGGGCATTCAAAAATTATACTATCCGTAAGTTTAATGTAAATGAAAATAGGGAAACCAAGCAAACTGAAATTGATATTGAATTACAAATGTCAGTTAAAGTAAGTCATTTAAAAATTGTTGTTAATGGTTCATTTGACTACTACCGCCCAGTAACAATTAAGTGTCTTACCGACAGCATCAAAACAGAAAAAGGGTGGAAGTATAATTACAGTACATTGACATCTGCAACACTGAATTCGATTGAAAAAAATGAATTTAAATTCAGTAGCACGACTGTTCAAAGACTCAAAATCTTAATTCACAACCAAGACAACCAACCCTTGTCTATTGACACAATACAGATAAAGGGTTATGTCCATGAGTTAGTTGCTCGTTTTACAGAAGATGCCTCCTACTTTTTGACATACGGTAATAACAAAGCTCCAAGACCAAATTATGATTTAGACCGCTTTGCCGACAAAGTTCCAATAAATTTAACAACATTAGACATGGGTGACGAAATGACAATAGAAAAAGAGAAAGTGCCTGAGACAGCCCCTCTTTTTAAAAACATGATATGGCTTTGGACAATAATGGGTTTAATAATTTTAGTGCTAGGATGGTTTTCGATAAAAATGATGAGAAAAGAATAACAACGTGTGATAATCGAGCATCCGGCTCCGTCAGTAGTTAGCTGACGGAGTGCACCTCTCACATCATCCGCCATCTGGCGGATACGGGCCTCGTATACAGCGGTTCGTTAAGATGTGGTGTTGAAAAATATTATTAAATCCTTTCGTCTGCATGTGATCATTTGTTGGATTTCATAACTTTACGGATTGAAATTAACGCAAGGTACGTTTACAAACGTTTATCAATGTGTATATTATTGATTACGAATGTGATAAAAGTTAAACGGATGGACGCAGATAGAAAGGAAATATTGTTAGGTTTGCGTGTATATACTCGTTGTAGGGCATAGAAAAAACTGACTGCAAACAATTATCAATTGAATAAAATATGACACAATTAAATTTTACTGGCAGAGCAAGAATTGGAATGGCTAATGCGACGTGGCCATTTGCCAGTTTGAAAGTAACAAAGGTACGACTTGATTTAAATGCAACAATTGTAGGTAATTTAGTATTTAGACCAGAAGATATAATTTCCATTGAACCTTATTACATGATGCCAATTATTGGACAAGGAATTAAAATTAACCACAGGATACCCAAGTATAAGGACAAAGTGATTTTTTGGACTTTTAAAAATCCAAATGAAGTAATCAGACAAATTAAACAGATTGGATTTTTGGATAATTCATCGAGTGAGATAACTCCTCAGGACTCTGAAATTATAGCCGAGAGACAAAAACAAGGTGGATTTCCGATTAAAACTCCATTTGCGGTCGCAATAATAGTGTTATGGAATATTTTATTTTTTATGGACTTTTTTAAATCCACAACAGGAGATTCAAATGGAATCCCAATTGGAAAAGGTGCAATTACTGCATTAGGATTAGTTTTTTTAACTAGCTTATTGATACTTGTGTCAAAAGGATTTAGAAAATTAGCATTGAAGGAAGGACGAGAACTTAAAGATATCAGCAAATTTCTCTATTTCATCATGTTTATGTGTGGATTTATGATGTTCACTTTTTTAATGGTGACTAATATGCAATAGATTGAAAAATTAAGAACTACTCCCTACAACATATGGTCAGCGAGCATGCAGGTTTCAGGGGGTTGCGGGCGTTTGTGACTCGTAAAAAAGGTCGGTGGTAAACTGATAGGAGACAACTTCGCAAACCCGCACGACACGCTACCATCAAACGTTGCAAGAATGAAAATCCGCTTCGAATGATATGAAAGGTGAAAAAATATACAGAATGACTTTAATGAAACATCTAAACTACATTTGGATTAGTTTGATGTTCTTTCTGATTGCTCCAGGCATTTATTTATACTCTGAGATTAAAGGACAAGATAATGCTTCGTTCGTGCTGATTTTGATGATTTGGATTGTCATGGGATTATTTTATAGTGTTGGATTTAGATTACATTTCAGCTACTTTCTGAACGACAAAAGAAAAAGAATAATAATTGACGAATTAAATGTTACAATTAAAGATAGAGCGGATTCTGTCTCATTTCGCATAGACGATATTGATTCAATTACCAATCATCACTCAGGATTGAGTAATCGGACACCTTGGAATGTTTATGAATTTTCAGTTTTTAAATTAAAAAATGGAAAGGAATTTACAATAACATGTTTACTATTGGATTTACAGACAATTATTGATACTTTTCCGAATAAGATTCTTACAAAGAAAAACTATTATATTGCGACATTAAATAAGAACGTAAAATTACTGCAACCAATAATCAGGAGTTCAAGTGGCAGGAATGACCCGGCATGAACAAGGACTGAAACGTATTCAAAAACAAATTGATAAATTTGCCCGACTACCGATAATCTACAAATTAGCAAATTGTTAATTACTCGAAAACAATTAGTTATGGAAACGTTAGTCAGAATTATAAAACCTACATTATGGTAAAAATTAGTGATAAGATGATATTCAAAGCAAAGAATTTAATTTTAGTTCTTCTGACAATTCAAATCATTTCGTGTACAGGACAAGTGCAAGAAAAATCTATTCCTGATATAAATGAAAATAAAGTAAACACCCAATCAATAATTTTAAATCAAAACACGACATTTCCTCAAATTCACACCAACTTAAATGGAATGGTAAGAGAGTTTGTAAGAACAATGCATCAAGACAAAAATGGAAACTATTGGTTTGGAACAAATGGAGATGGGATTATTCGCTATGATGGTCAAACACTTGAAAAAATGACAATTGCAGATGTCAGTCCTCATTTTAGGGTTTTAGAGATTGTAGAAGATAAAGCAGGTAATTTATGGTTCGGAACATCCGAAGGACTCATAAAATACGATGGTAAGAAATTTAGAACATTTTCGAAAAATGAAGGATTGCCAGGTGATGATGAGGAAATTTGGGGTTTAACAATTGACAAAAACGGACTCATTTGGATTGGATCGATTGGAGGAGTTAGTCATTTTGACGGAGAGAAGTTTATACCTTTTTCTTTGCCTGATTCAATAGTTGAAAATCAGAAGTCTATGCTGTCACACAAATTGGTTTTTAAAATTCTAGAAGACAAGAATGGAACTATGTGGTTTGCCACTGATGGAAATGGAATTTTCAAATACAGAAACGGAGAATTTATTCATTTAACAGCTAAAAATGAACTTACCGATAATAATGTTGCAGATATTTTAGAAGACAAGCAAGGAAATATTTGGATTGGAACTTTTTATGGCGGTGTGAGCAAATTTGATGGCAAAGCTTACACCAACTTCACCAAGGATGGAATTATTGCAGGTGAAGAAACTTACAATTTTTATGAAGACAATCTGGGTAATATTTGGTTTACGGCTGAAGGTTATGGAGTTTACCGATATGATGGTAATAACTTCAAACAATTCACAACGGAAGATGGTTTGACCTCCAATGTAACGCAAAGTATTCTCGAAGATAATAAAGGACAAGTTTGGTTTGGAAGTTGGCAAGGATTAAGCATTTATGATGGTCAAACGATTTCGAATGCTAAAGACAAAGAACCTTGGACAAACTAAAAATAACTGTTGCTAATATTCAGGAGTTCATGTGGTCGGAAAGACCCGGCAAGAATAAGGGTTGAAGCGTATTCAACAACAAATCAATATATTTGCCCTGACTACCGATGATCTGCAAATTAGGAAATTTTAAATTACACGATTACAATTGGTTATGGAAACGAAAGTCAGTATTCTTACAACACGAAACGAAATATGATAGACATATACGTTCACAGGAGAAAAACGAACAACATCTTTGTTGTGAAAATAAACATAAACCATTCATAATTAATAAATATGAAAAAAATAACACTATCATTCATTTTGTGTTTTGTAATAATAATCTCAGCAAAGGCACAAAGTTTATTTTTGGAAAAAGGCCAAAACGGATTTGAAATTAGTGGTGGGTTCTCTACAAATGATGATATATCCGGCTTTAGTGGAGGTGTTGGATATTCTTTTTCAGGAGTCCTTGACATTGGCATTTACGTTGGAAGATTTACTTTTGACCAACAATTTTTAGAGGAAGACTTAAATGCCACAACTATTTCCCCTCTTGCATCATATTTTATCGTTAAACAAGATGAGCGAATTCCCGTCTCATTCGCCCTTAATGGTTCATATCAGAGAGGAATTTATTCTAACAAAGCATTAAGAGATAACAACATAGACATGATTGCTAATTCTTTTTCGATTGGTGCTTCGTTATATAGTATGTTTGTAGCCTCTGAAGCAATGAAAATACAGCCAAGTATTGGATTCAATTATATTACAGGCAAACTTAAATTCGAAGATTCTACTGAGTCAGATACTGAAAGCTTTAATACCACGGTATTTTCCTTGGGACTGTCATTAATTTTTCAAACTTCCCCAACTAATACCTTTGTGGTAACACCGGCACTTGGCTTCGGAGATGATGTCACAACTTTTAGTATATCACTTAGTTTTATCTTTCCTCAAAACTAAATTTGCCTAAAAAGGCATTTCGTGCTGAAGGGTAATGTGTTGTAAGCTCCCCAAAAAATAGTACAGTTTAAAACCAGTCATTCAAAAACGTAAAAACTTGTATTCTGAAGAAAAGGACTTTTCCTCCTGCCCAGCAGTGACTACCCCTGCCAGCAAAAAAAGCCATCCTTACGGGACAGCTTTTTATTGATATTTTAGAACACATTGCCTATTCAAAAAAAAATAGTTTCGTTGTAACAAAAGGGGCTTAGCCCTGAAATCTATGACGAAAACGAATGAAAATGAAAAAAAATGGGGCGTAGCCCTATAATCTTCGTAAAAAAATATCGTTGAAAACAATAGGGGCGTAGCCCTGAAATCTCTGAGGAAAATTAATGAAAATGAAAAATGGAAAACAGGGTGATTGCCGCTCTATCTTTGACGAAAATTAATGAAATGAAAAAAATGGGGCGTTAGCCCTGAAATCTTCGTAAAAATCGTTGAAAACAATAGGGGCGTAGCCCTGAAATCTCAAAAACAATGGCAAATACCTACACACAATTATACGTTCAATTTGTTTTTTCTGTACAAGGACGGAAAAACCTGATCAAAGAATCATTCAGAGATGAATTGGAAAAAGTGATTTGTGGCATTATTACCAACCAAAAATGTAAAACCTATGCCATCTATTGCAATCCCGACCATACACATATATTCGTGGGGATGCATCCAACCATTTCCCCGGCCAAACTGATGGAACAGGCTAAATCAAGTTCATCTAAATGGCTCAACAATAAAAATTACATCCCCGGAAAATTCTCATGGCAAGATGGCTACGGGGCGTTTACCTATTCCAAATCGCATATTGATAATGTGGTGAAGTATATCCTAAATCAACCCGAACATCATAAAAAACAATCATTCAAAAATGAGTATTTGTTGTTCCTTAAAAA
Source organism: Bacteroidales bacterium UBA6192 (assembly GCA_002422725.1). Lineage (GTDB taxonomy): Bacteria > Bacteroidota > Bacteroidia > Bacteroidales > F082 > UBA6192. The sequence goes on along the minus strand of DITE01000050.1, from coordinate 8,035 downwards.
ATTTGAAATTGAATATGATACGAAATTCTTATTTGAATGGTACGATTAATAGATTTCAGGGCTATGCCCCTCATTCTTCTCCGCAATATATTCCTGCTACGAAGACAACAGGGCTAAGCCCCTAAAACCAATTCCATGAATTATTGCAAATGATAGATAGATTTCAGGGCTACGCCCCTCATTCTTCTACGCAATATTTATCTATGAAGACAGCAGGGCTACGCCCCTAAAAATGAAGATATGGAAAAATCAGAATCGTAAGATGGGGCGTAGCCCTATAATCTTCTTAGAAAAATAGAAAAATAGTGCCGTTGCAAACAATATGGGCGTAGCCCTGAAATCTTCGATGAGTTACCACCTATCTAAGAATGCCAGTTTAATCAAAAAAAGGCCATCCTTTCGGGACAGCCTTTATTTGGGATTTAGAAAACAATGCCTATTCGAAAAGTTTCATTTCGTCGAGCACCTTCATCACGCTTTTTACCGCATCGGAAGAGTCGTAAAGCAGTTTCTTTTCGTCTTTGTTCAGGTCAACCTCAATGATTTCTTCGATGCCCCTGCGGCCAAGCTTCACCGGCACGCCCAGGTAAACATCCTTCAGGCCATATTCGCCCTGCAGGTAGGCACAGACAGGGAAAATCCTGTTCTGGTCGTCAACGATGGCTTCCACCATCTGGGCTGCTGCTGCACCGGGAGCATACCAGGCCGAGGTACCCATCAGGTTCACCAGTTCGCCTCCACCTTTCTTGGTGCGTTCCACAATCTTATCGAGCTCGTCCTTGCCCAGCAATTCCGTCACCGGTATCCCGTTGATGGAGGTGTAGCGGGGAAGCGGAACCATGGTGTCGCCGTGGCCTCCCATCAGCAGGGCGTGGATGTCGGTGGGCGACACATTGAGGGCATTGGCAAGGAAGGCACGGTAGCGGCCAGTGTCGAGTGTTCCGGCCATGCCAAACACCTTGCGCGAAGGCTTGTTGCTGGCCTGGTAGGCCGCATAGGTCATCACGTCGAGGGGGTTTGATACCACGATGATGATGGCATCGGGCGAATACTTCACTGCCTTTTCGGTAACATCTTTTACGATGGCTGCGTTGGTCTTGATCAAGTCGTCGCGCGACATGCCGGGCTTGCGTGGCAGTCCCGAGGTGATCACAATAACGCCCGAACCCTTGGTCTTCAGATAGTCGTTCGTTACACCTGTTACCCTGGTGTTGAAATGGTTGATGGACGAAGTTTGCCAGATGTCAAGCGCCTTGCCTTCAGCAATGCCTTCCTTGATGTCGACAAGCACCACCTCCTTGGCTAAGTCCTTGTGGGCTATTACGTTGGCGCATGTTGCACCGACATTTCCGGCCCCTATTACGGTGATTCTTTCCATGGATGATAATTTGGGTTGTTGTTGATTAAGTTTCGATTAATTATTTTCTGGACAAATATACATATCTTACTGTATTTCTATGTAACAACTGCTTGTGTTTTTGATAATTTTAAGAATCTCAACAATCCGTCCATCAGTTCAATGAGCCTGATGCTTCGGCTTGACAAGCATTATCTCAAGCGGGGCTGCCTACCTGGTGTCCAGGGGGCTTTCAGTTCGTCTAAGCCTGCTTCCAACTCTTTCAGCTCCTGATCGATCAGGCTAAGCTGCTGAATGAGCGGGGGCAGTTCGTCGTTGAGTATGGCAAAATTGGTGCGCATGGTGGTTGTGGGCATGGCTGTTGACGACCAGGTGCCGGCCAGGATGGAATAAAGCCTGTAATGGATAGAAACAGGTTCGGGGGCAACTTCCTCAAAACTGGCTTTGGCTTCGGTTCCATCGAAGGCAAAGGCAATGTCGTTGAGTCGTTGCTGAATTCCGGCTGTCAGTCCGGCAATATTTTCCGGTGGATTGGCCATGTGGTGTGCCGTTTGGCGTATGGCCCTGTTTCGTATGGCGAGTTCTTCCATGAAGCGATAGTTTCCGTCGATAACCATGCGAAGTTCAGTCAGCTGACTTAGAAACTCAGCACGTGCTGCCTTATCGTCGACCGGCAGACTGCTGTTGTTCAGCACTATGGCTTCAAACCCGGATGGGCCTGCAAGGGGCGTGGTTTTTCCCTGAAAATGCATGGCCATGTCTACCGTATATTTCCCCGGCACAACGGGCATTCCATCCTGCGGGTTGGCGGTAGGCTCAAAGTCGTCTTTGCCGGTCTGAGCAGTCGGATGCTCGTATCTGAGCGACCAGTTGAAGCGGTTGATGCCTTCCGCAGGCTGACGGTAGAGTTTTCGTACCAGCTTACCGGTTTGGTCGCGTATGGTGAAGATGAGGTAGGGCGGCACTTCGTCATCTTCGGCTTTCAGTTGCAGGCGGTCGGGCTGCGGAATGGGATCACCTTTCTTGAAAAGCTCTGTTTCCTTTTCCAGGCGCACTTGTTTAGCCGTTTTGGGCACTTCCTTCAGGTAGTAGGTGATGGTGGCACCGAAATCGGGATTAGGTGCGGTGAAATGGGTTGACCCGGTACCGTAACGTCCGTCTCTGTGCAGATACATCAACGCGTCCTTGATGGGGAAGAGCAGTGCCTGGTTTTGGTTGAGGCTGGCGGCACTTACTGTCCGGAGCGGGCTGTAATCGTGCAGGAGATAAAATCCACGGCCGAAGGTGGCTATGGCCAGGTCGCTCTCGTTCTCCTGTATGGCTATGTCGCGGACCGAAATATCCGGCAATCCGCTGCTGAGTTTTGTCCAGATTTTACCACCATCGAGGCTGAAATAAAAGCTGAATTCTGTTCCGGCAAAGAGCAGGTCTGGCTGGATGAAATCCTGTGCGATGGTATGCACGGGTTCGTTTGGCAGGTTGGCACTGATGGACACCCAACTGCGGCCTTTATCGTTGCTTCTGAGCACATAGGCCTTAAAATCATCCCGTTTGAGGTTGCTGAATGTAGCGAAGACCACATTTTCGTCGAAGCGTGAGGGGAAAATATCGCTTATATAGGTGTATTCGGGAACAGCAGGAAAGCTGCTTATTTTGGCCCAGGTTTTGCCATCGTCTTCGGTCACCTGAATGAGGCCGTCGTCGGTGCCCACAAAAAGGAGGCCTGCCTTCAAAGGCGATTCGGCCATAGAGACTAGGGTACCCCAGGGTGAGGTTGACATATCTTTGGCAACTGCATTGGATGGCCAGAACTTACCCATGACCGGAAATTTGTTTCGGTCTTCGTTGCGGGTAATATCTTCGCTGATCACCTCCCAGCTGTTGCCCCTGTCGTTGCTCCGGAACACCTTGTTGGCCGCCATGTACAAGCGTGTAGGATGGTGTTTGCTCAGGAAGAAGGGGGCGTCCCAGTTCCAGCGGTAATGCAGCTCGCCTTTGCGTGGTTCGGGCTTGATCATCAATTGTTCGCCGCTTTGCTTATCATAGCGGTAAATGTTTCCATACTGGTAGGCAGAATAAACAATATCCGGTTTGCCTTCTTCAATAGCCTGCCAGAAACCATCACCTCCCAGGGTAACCACCCACTCGGCGCTGCTAACACCATCGGAACTGATGTTTTGCGAGGGTCCGCCCATGCTGTTATTGTCTTGTGTGCCACCATACACCCAGTAAAAGGGTTTGGTGTTATCCACACTCACGCGGTAAAACTGTGTCACAGGCAGGTTGGTTTTGTGCTGATAGTGGTTGCCATCATCAAAGGTTTCATAAATTCCCCCATCACCACCAATGAGCCAGTGGCGTGTGTCAGCGGGGTCGATCCACATGCAATGGTCATCCACATGGCGTTTGTTCAGGCCAATGTTGTTCCAGCTCTTGCCCCCGTCGGTTGTCACCTTGGAAACCACATCCAGCGAATACACCTTGTCGGCATTCACAGGATCGCAAACGATGATGTTAAAATACTGGCCACTTGACGAATAGCTGCTCATTCTGTTCCATGAGGCGCCCCTGTCGACCGAGCGGAAGAAACCTCCCTTGTCGTCGGCAGCTTCGGCAATAAGATAGACGTAATCGGGATTAACGGGCGAAACGGCGATACACATACCCCCCACATGGCCCGAGGGCAGACCATTGGTTAGCTTCTGCCAGTTTTTACCGGCATCGGTGGTTTTGTAGACAGCCGACTCGGGGCCGCCGCCAATTTTAGTGAACACATGGCGTCTTCGTTGCTCGCTGGTAGCGTAGATAACATCAGGGTTTCGCGGGTCGAAAGCCAGGTGGTTCACACCGGTATTTTCGCTAATTTCGAGAATCTTATCCCAGTTTTTGCCCCCATCGGTGGTTTTGTATAGGCCACGCTCGCCCCCCGGCCCCCACACCGAACCTTCAGCGGCAACATACACAACATCACTGTTGCGCGGGTCGATGAGGATTTTTCCAATCTGGCGCGAATCCTTCAAGCCCATATTGGTCCACGATTTACCCCCATCAATGGTTTTATACACCCCATTACCATAACCCAATGCACGCTGATGGTTGTTTTCGCCTGTCCCGACCCAAACAACATAGCTGTTTGCGGGATCCATGGCCAGAGCACCAATGGCATAAGCCCCATAATTATCAAAAACGGGATCAAAGGTTGTTCCGTTATTCACTGTTTTCCAGATATGCCCCGAGGCAACACCCACATAGTACTCACTCGTGTTGGCAGGGTTAACAGCAAAATCGGCTATGCGGCCCGAGGCAAAAGCCGGACCAATTCCACGCCATTTCAATCCGGAAAGCTGACCGGCCTTCAAGGTGTCGGATGCAGTGTCTTTTTTCTTGTTTTTCTGTGCAAAGGCAGCCTGACCAAACAGGATTGCGATAGCAAACAAAATCACCAAACCAGGTTTGTGTGTAATCATACGATTCATGGGTTTTATTTTTAGGCGATAAAGGTAAAAAATAATCTTACTGCCAGTAAAGCAAAACAACCACTGGTCAATTATTCACCCAGCCTGATGCCATCGCCTAAAAAATATTGAAATGCCAGATAGGAAATCCCTGCAATCAACACATTGACAAGAATATGCTTTTTATTTGGTATGACACATACCTGATTTTGCGATACCGGTGCCTGGCGGACAAAAGGAATTGGAAGGATAATGAGCAGCAGAAATCCCAGCAGGATAAACTCCTTGGGGGCTATCTCTTTATAGTCGCTTAACAGCAAAAATGAACCTCCTGCTATCCAGGGTAGCAGAAATGACCAGAACCAAACTGCCAGACGGCTTTTGAATGTGTTGATCATATTAATATTCATGCTGTTTGCGATCATCTTGCCGGCAAAGTTTCCTGCCCGTATTAAAAAATAAGACGAAAATCCAATGCTCACGACCGAAATGGCCAGGTTGAACCCAAAAACGTCGGCCACCCTGGCTACACCCTGCCCCATGATCAGGTCTTCGCTGAAAAGCCCAAAGGAAAGATTGAAGGAATGAAGAAACAACCAAATCAGAAAAAATAATTTCGATGTACTCATTCCGGCTGATAGCTGATACGTCATAAGGCTTGCCAGTCCCATCATCAGGCAGGCAAAAGGGGTAGCCATAAAAACACTCACTATGGCATCAGCGGTCCACAGTGGGGAGTCGTCGGCCAGGTCGAAAACAATGGATTTCGGGAACATCCGTGCCGGAATATCCATGTCGTAAGCAATATAGAGCGTTGACAAACCCGAAACAACATAGATAAAGATGTAGGCAATGAGGAACAACGAAAGTGAGTTCAGAAAAAGCCAGGCCGCTTTTCCGGGAGTAAAATCACTTTTTATGCCTTTTGTGGTCATTTGAGGGATTTGTTGCCTTGTTTAAGGAGTTTTTTTGACAGATCGTCTCTTTTCAGCTTGATAAGGGCATGTTTAATCCAGGCCTGATTTTCGCGCTTATACCAGAAAAAGAATTTTTGCTGGGCCAGTTTTTCAACTTTGTTCTTCTCGGTAAACACTGGTTTAAGGGTATATGGATCAAAGCCGGAATAATAAATTTCGGTTGCCACAGTCATGGGTGTGGGAGTAAAATCCTGAACCTGTTCTAACTTGAATCCCAAATCCTTTGTGTCGGCAGCCAGTTGAGCCATATCTTCGATGGTGCTTTCGGGATGACTCGAAATAAAATAGGGAATAAGCTGTTGGTTAAGGCCTGTTTCGGCATTGATCTGCTCAAATTTCTTCTTCAACTTGTGAAACAATTTGAAAGATGGCTTACGCATGGCTTTCAGAACCCTGTCGGAAGTGTGCTCGGGGGCTACCTTCAGTCGGCCACTGACATGTCTGGTAACCAATTGTTTGAGATACTCATCATAGCCCATCTCCTTGTTTTTCGCCTCATCATCGCTCAGGAAAAGGTCGTAGCGCAGGCCAGAGCTCACAAATGCCTTTTTGATGGCCGGATGCTTGTCAACTTCCTTATAAATTTCGAGCATTGAGTGGTGGTTGGTGTCGAGGTTGGAGCAGATATTTGGAAAAATACAACTGGGTCGCTTGCAATTGTCGCAGATTTGCTGGTGTATCCCTTTCATCTTGTACATATTGGCCGACGGGCCTCCCAGATCGCTTATATACCCTTTAAAATCGCTCATTTTGGTAATTTGTTCAACCTCAGCCATAATGGATTTTTTACTGCGGCTGGCCACAAACTTACCCTGATGGGCCGAGATGGTGCAAAAACTGCAGCCACCGAAGCAGCCGCGGTGCATGTTCACCGAATGGCGGATCATCTCATAGGCAGGTATGGTGCCCCTTTTGGCGTATTTTGGGTGGGGCATGCGGGTGTAAGGCAGGTCGAATGAGGCATCAATCTGCTCTTCGGTAAAAGTGGGGAAAGGAGGATTGATAAACAGCCGTTGGTTGTTCACTTCCTGGATAAGCCGGGCAGCGTGGGCTTTGTTCGATTCCTGCTCGATGTGACGGAAATTGCCTGCATAGGTTTTCTTATCTTTGAGGCAGAGCTCGTGCGCAGCCAGTTGGATATCGCCCCAGGGCGAAGTAACAACGGGCTCTGATTTGTCGCGCAGGAAAAAGGTTTGCTTGATATGAGTGAGCTCGTGAATTGGTTTTCCGGCATCCAGCGCGTGCAAGAGTTCGAGCAGGGCCAGCTCACCCATGCCGTAAATACCTATGTCGGCCTTGCTATCAACAAGCACCGAAGGCTTGAGGCTGTCGGACCAGTAATCGTAATGCGTCACCCTTCGCAGCGAAGCTTCCACCCCTCCTATAAGTAGCGGGACGTCGGGAAAAATATCCTTGATAATATTGCTGTAGACTGTGGTGGCATAATCGGGTCTGAAGCCACTTTTGCCTCCGGGTGTATACGCATCGTTCGAACGCAGTCGCTTATTGGCGGTGTAATGGTTTACCATGGAGTCCATATTGCCCGAAGTGACGCCAAAGCAAAGCCTTGGGGCGCCAAACTTCCTGAAATCGCGCAGGTCGTCCTGCCAGTTGGGTTGTGGTATGATGGCCACCTTAAAGCCCTCTTTTTCAATCAGCCGGCCGATGACAGCAGCGCCAAAAGCCGGATGGTCGACATAAGCGTCGCCGGTAATTAAAATCACATCGAGCTGATCCCAGCCACGAAGTTCTGCTTCTTTTTTGGTTGTTGGAAGCCAGTCAGTTAATTGAGGATTATTGGTCACAATGCATTACTGCCACTGCTGGAGCAGCGCAAACACTTGTGCGCCCCCTTTTGGCAGGATGCAAAGATAAGTGATTATTTTTCAGGATGTGGGGATAGAAACAACAAAGGCGAATCCCACAGTCTGACAACATACAAGCCGGGGGGCAGCAGGGCGGTTTCAATGTGGTGGAAGTCCATATCAACAATAGGGTCAATCACTGTTTTACCCATTTGCCGGTTTCGTGAAGGCCAGTTTGTGCGGTGATTACGTAGATATAAGTTCCTGCGCCCAGACCTGTGGTGTTCACCGCGGCTTCCCATCCGTTGATGTGTTGTTGCAACACCAGCTTTCCGCCCAGGTCGTATAGCGTAAATAGAGAAACCGGGTGCTGATGGGCAATCCTAAGTTGCATCTCGTCCTTGCCCGGGTTGGGAAAAACGATGGCTTCTGTCATCCTGC
>DITE01000092.1 GCA_002422725.1 Bacteroidales bacterium UBA6192 | reverse complement strand
CTGGAAGCCGCCTTCTCATTACCGAGAAAGACATCCTTAAACTGATTCATTCCTGCATTGGTAAACATAAGCGTAGGATCATTCTTTACAACAATGGGGGCCGATGGAACAATAAGATGCTCTTTAGCCTTAAAAAAATCGAGAAAAGTACTGCGAATCATTGATGCATTCATAATCATACTTGTAGCTCAGTTGTGTGTGAAGTATTAAGAAATTTTAAGTTTGCAAATTTAGCTTAATTATTTAATTTTGCCATTGCACCGTTACTTAACAATACACTATTAAAAAGGCTGCCAATAAAACATGGCAAAAGCAAAATATTTTTTTAATCAAAAAACGCTTTCATACGAAAGGTTAAAGACTAATTGGAAGCAACGGCTCATACAGGTTATTTCCTTTGTGCTCTCTACTTCAGTTTTTGCGGTGGTTATTATAGTATTTGTTTACAATTTTTTTGGTTCGCCAAAAGAAAGAATGCAACAACGTGAACTTGAATACATGAAGCTCCAGTATCAACTGCTTCAGGAAAGACTGCAGAACCTCGATATATTGCTTGCTGATATGCAGGAACGCGATGATAATATTTACAGAATAATTTTTGAAGCAGAGCCAATCCCTTCTTCAATAAGGCGCGCTGGTTATGGCGGAGTCGATCGTTACGATCGTTTAAAGGGATACAAGAATTCGGATATAGTGGTTCTAACAACCCAAAGGCTCGACCAGATTGCCAGTCAGCTTTATGTGCAGTCAAAATCCTTCGATGAAGTTTACGAACTGGCCAAAAATAAATCTGAAATGCTCGCTTCAATTCCTGCAATCCAGCCGGTTAAGGATATTGATTTAAGAAGGATTACTTCCTATTTTGGCATTCGGACTGATCCTTTTTATAAGGTGAATAAATTTCATCAAGGAGTTGATTTTTCGGCCCCTACAGGAACTGAAGTGTACGCAACAGGCAATGGAAAAGTAGAAATGGTTGAAAAGTCATATTGGGGATATGGTAATACGATAATCATCAACCATGGATTTGGCTACAAAACGAAATATAGCCATTTGCAACAATTTAAAGTTAAAAAAGGAGATGTAATTAAACGTGGACAGCTGATCGCTACCATTGGAAATACAGGCAAATCAACTGCGCCTCATCTCCACTATGAAGTGCATAAAAACGATAAACCCGTCAACCCTGTGCATTTCTTTTTTAATGATCTGAGCCCGGAAGAGTATCAACTCATTCTTGAGTTATCAGCACAACCTTCTCAATCAATGGATTAACCATGGAAACGCCAAAAAAAGAGAAGGTGTACTATTCAATAGGTGAAGTTGCTGAGATGTTTCAGGTGAACACCTCGCTCATTCGTTTCTGGGAGAAGGAATTTGACATACTTCGCCCTAAAAAAAATGCCAAGGGTAATCGATTGTTTACCCCCAGGGACGTAAAGTATCTTCATATGATTTATCACTTGGTGAAAGAAAAAGGCTACACCCTGCAGGGAGCAAAAGATGCTTTAAAAGAAAACGCAGGAACAATTGATTCAACCGTCACAGTAAAAGAAACCTTGCTTAAAGCAAGGCATTTGTTAACCGAAATTGAGCAAGCATTAAATGCCCGGTTACAAAGTTTTTAAATAAGCGGAAGCTGAGAGGTAATGAGCAACGTAATCACCTATCCCATCCTCGAGTGATGTGAAAGAGTGATGATAACCAGCCGACCTGAGTTTTTGCATTTCAGCCTGCGTGTAGTACTGGTAGGTGTCCCGAATGTCCTCCGGAGTATCAATAAATTCAATATCAGGGGTTTTATGCATAGCCTTGAATGTGCCATTCGCAAGGTCGAGAAATGACCTCGCCTTACCTGTGCCCAGATTGTACAATCCATTAACAGGTTTTGCGACCATCAAAAATAGAATAACCCTGGCAATATCCTTAACATAAATGAAATCGCGCAGCTGCTGACCATCACCAAAATCACTTCTGTGTGATCGAAAAAGCTTCACTTTTCCCGTTCTGACAATCTGATTGTAAGCATGAAAAACCACCGAAGCCATGCGGTCTTTATGGTATTCATTCGGCCCGTAAACATTGAAAAATTTCAAACCTGCCCAAAATGGCGGTTGCTTATCCTGTTTTAGCACCCATTTATCAAACTCATTCTTGGAAACACCATAGGGATTAAGTGGTTTCAGATTCTCAACAATCGCATGATCATCCACATACCCAAATTCGCCCAAACCATAAGTGGCTGCAGAAGAAGCATATATTAGCGGGATATTTAAATCGCAACAAATTTTCCAAAGTCTTTTCGAGTAGTTAATGTTGAGTTTTTCAAAAACCGCCATATCAAATTCAGCTGTATCGGTTCGTGCACCCAAATGGATAACAAAATCAACCTGTGATCCATTCGCTGTCATCCAATCGGGAAATATGTCTCTATCGACCAATGTCACATTCTTTAATCCAACATAGTTTTGCTCTTTTCGAATACGGTTAAAATCATCAACCAAAACAAGCCTGTCAAACCCTGCGGCAATTAGCTTGTGTGCGACAACGCTGGCAATAAAACCGGCAGCTCCTGTTACGACAATCATTAATTATTTTTTGTCAAAAATACATTTTTGTTTCCAATCTATTGCTTTTACAAATGAAACTCAGCGGTACAAAAAGGAGCAAAAGTCTCTGTGACCCGATTGTTGATTTTCTGTAAAAGTCAGGTGGGCATGCTTAACGAAATAATTTAACTTTGTCGGCAATAAACCACAAATTAAATCCAAAACTGATGAATCCCATTAGAGTATCTGTTAAATGGTTGCTGGTAATAGTATTGGCAACTTATCAAATTGTTTCCTTTGCCCAAATTAGTTTTGGGGGAATACCACCAAGTTTTGAACCTGCCTACGCACATATCAAGGCGCCGCTGGTTCAGTATAATCAGCCCGACATGGCTGCCATAATCGCTGAAGATATAGTCGCTGGCAATAGTGCAGATGTTGCACCTCAACGGATGGCTGTTTCGGTCCATGTTGGACTCAACATGAATAATTCAGGTCAATGGACAAAGCTTGATAATGGCGATAGAATCTGGCAATTAAGCATCTCGGTTAAAGATGCAGTTGCCTTGGGAGTGTATTATGATCAGTTTTTTCTTCCTGTTGGTTCAAAATTGTTTTTGTATAACGAAGATAAAAACCAATTGCTTGGCGCTTATACACACGAAAATAATCCGGAATCCGGACTTTTTGCAACTGAATTTGTCGAAGGAGATATTGTTACACTCGAATATGTGGAGAATGCAGGGGTTGCAGAAAAAGCTGTAATTCAGATTGCAGAGCTTGCATATGCATACCGTTTCATTGAATTCGGGGAACGCGAAACCGATGGAGTACGTTCACTTTATTGCATGATTGATGTTGCCTGCGAAGAAGGTGACGACTGGCCAAACCAGATCAGGAGTGTGGCCCGTATTTCAATTAAGATAGGGTTTAATTTTTACTGGTGCTCCGGATCACTGATAAACAACACCAATAATGACAGGACACCCTATTTTTTAACAGCTGGTCATTGTGGGAGCGGATCGAGTGCATCAGATATGAACCAATGGATATTTTATTTTAACTATCAGGCTGCTACATGCGATGGCAACGGTGGAGGAAGCAACACCATGACAGGATGCCAGTTGAAGGCAAAGGATGCTTCGGCAGGTGACAATGGATCAGATTTTTATCTTGTTCAGTTTAACGCTTCCATTCCTAATTTCTTTAATGTTTATTACAGCGGATGGAACAGAACCAATGTTACCACCGATATGGGAAACGGAGTAAGCATACATCATCCGGCAGGGGATATAAAAAAGATTTCTACTTACACAACCCCTCTGACTTCGTCCACAGCATGGAACGGATTGCCCTCGCACTGGAGGGTTAACTGGGCAAACACTACCAACGGGCGTTCGATAGTTGAAGGGGGATCATCCGGTTCGCCCATTTTCGATAGTAATGGACTCATTGTTGGCGATCTTACAGGAGGATATACCTCTAACAGCTGTGAAAACCCATCTCCGGCTTTTTACGGAAAAATCTGGTATTCCTGGGATCAAAATGGCAGCACACCCGCAACACGTCTTAAAGATTGGCTCGATCCGACGGATAACGGCATCGAAAAACTTCCGGGAATTAATTGGCAACCAACCCCTCCCGTTGCAAACTTTGAAGCAGAACAAACAACTGTTGAACAAGGTGAAGGGGTTTTCTTTACCGATCTTTCTGAGCCCGGTATTTTAAGTTGGAACTGGACCTTTGCAGGAGGCATCCCTGAGTCAAGTACCGAAGAAAATCCAGGGCCTGTTATTTATAGCGCAGTTGGTGATTACACTATCTCTCTAACAGTTACCAACGCTGATGGTTCTGACACCGAAACCAAAGTGAATTATATTACCGTTACTCCTGCGGCACCACCTGTGGCTGATTTTGTAGCTGATAAAACAGAAATATCACAAGGAGGTCAGGTTGAGTTTACCGACCTGTCAGAAGGTAACCCATTTGAATGGTTCTGGGAATTTGAAGGAGGCAGCCCTGAAACATCTAATGAACAAAATCCAACCGTCAGCTACAATTCAGCAGGCCAATTCAATGTAAGTCTTACTGTTGTTGGTTATGGCGGTGAAAACCAGAAGATTATGGAAGATTACATTATTGTTGAAGCCGCCACACTTCCGATAGCTGACTTTGTTGCAGATCAGACACAAATCATGCAGGGGTCAACAGTAAGCTTCACCGATTTATCAAGTGGAAATCCAAATTACTGGTACTGGGAGTTTGAAGGGGGTGATCCATCTTTTTCAGAAGATCAAAATCCACAAAGTATTCTTTATGCAAATGGAGGTGCTTATAATGTTTCACTTACAGTGGTGAACACCTTTGGCATCCACACAAAAACAGTTGAAGAATACATAATCGTTAATTGGGTTGGTGTTGAAGAGAATAATAAACATGAAATCGGATTATTTCCCAATCCTACGAATGGCTTGATTGTGATAGACTTTTCATCAGTCGAGATGCCAACCGGCCTCAAAATATACAACACACTTGGCAAGCTTATTCACGATTACAAGCTGGATTCGGAAAACCTGCTTAGAATTGACCTCTCCCCGCAACCTGAAGGGGTTTATATGTTAAGCCTGGTTCATGCAAATGGCACATTGCTCAAAAAAGTTATTCTGGTTAAATAAGCTTGATTTTCAACGCAGTTAAAAATACTTTCTGAAACCAATTGAGTTTCTGAATATTCGAACATAATAATACAACTTAAAACAGCATGCTTGTTTCATTCGCAATCATGCTGTTTTTGTTATGTATCATGCTCCGGATGCATTTGAAAAAGCGTAGTTTTGTGTTTTATAAATGTGTATGAGATACCCTAAATATACATATGGACTTTTGGCATTCCTGCCGGCCATGCTATTGCCTGTTGTGTTTTATGCACAAGTTGCCGGAGTTGGAAAACCACTGAAGGCTGTTAATGAGATTGCAATCACCCAGAAACTCAGGGTTGTTATGGATGAGGAATATAGGAGAACACTCACAACCAATGAGACTTTACCTTTGACGGCTGGCTATACCATTCAGAAATCATTTTGCATCGACGATGCAATCTCTGGAACCTCCATTACCGATTCAACCATTTACATCTCAAAAGTTTTGATTATTAACCCTAATCAGGCCGGAATTGCCCTGTATTTTTCAAAATTCGAAATAAGCAGCCAAACTAAAGCTTATGTTTACTCTGCCGATTTTGAAGATATTATTGAGCTCTACCCCTCCTCTTCTGGTCAAAAAAACACTGCGGTCAGACCAGTTTTTGCCGACAGTATCTACTTGCAGATCGAGTGGCATGCGAAGGATACCGACCTGCCCCTTATTTGTCTGAGTGAAATAGGCTTTGTGTTTTATGACAATTACGCGCGTAACTTCGGTTCGAGCGGAGATTGCAATGTAAATGTAAATTGTACTGAGGGCTCATCCTGGCAAAATCAGAAGAATGGGATAACTCGAATTCTTGTAAAACAAGGATCAGGTTTGTATTGGTGTTCGGGGTCGCTGATCAACAATGTAAGAATGGATAAAACCCCTTACGTTTTTACTGCAAATCATTGCGGAGTTTCTTCATCCTCTGCCGATTACGCTCAATGGGTATTTTATTTCAATTACGAATCAGATGAATGCATGAATCCTGCTCAGGAGCCATTTTTTCAAAACATTACCGGAAGCCAGTTAATTTCTGCCTCACGAAACAGTGTGGAAAATGGTTCCGATTTTAAACTTTTGCTTTTGAATCAGACAGTGCCTGAGAGTTTTAAACCCTATTTCAACGGCTGGAGCAAAAATAATTCAGCCACCGAAACAGGAAGTGGAATACACCATCCATCGGGCGATATCAAAAAGATTTCCACCTTTTCAACCACTCCGCTATCTGTTGCATTTGGCCAGCAAAATCCGGAACAGCAGGAAAAGTATTGGAGAGTATTCTGGGCAGAAACTACTAACGGCCATGGTGTAACAGAAGGAGGATCATCGGGTTCTCCCTTGTTTGATTCGAATGGCAGAATTATTGGCGCTCTGACTGGTGGAAGCTCATCCTGCGATAATAAGCTTGAGCCTGATTTTTATGGCAAGTTCTCATATAGCTGGGAATCAAATGGTTCGACTGCAGATTTGCAACTTGCACCCTGGCTTGATCCTGATAATACGGGATTAAACACACTTAATGGAATCGGATCAGATGTTGATCCGTTGAGGGCACTATTCTCGGTCGATTATGGCGAAATCGCACCCGGACAACTTGTTGAATTCACAAGTCTATCATCAGGAAACATTCTCACTTTTGAATGGTTATTTCCAGGAGGATTTCCTGATAAAAGCATTGAAGAAAGCCCGGGCAAGATCATGTACGAGGCTTTTGGGGCGTATGATGTAAGTCTGGTTGTGGGTGATGGCTCAAGAATGGATACCCTGACAAGAAAAGCCTTTGTTAAGGTGATGCCGTTTATCTCGCCAAATCCAACCGGAAACACCTTCACCATTCAAACAGGCTCGGTTGTGGCAGACTTATTTCAGATCAGCATTTTTGATTTGTCGGGCAGGGAAATTGGGTTTAGAAGGCAGCTTATTGATTCAGGCAAAATAACCATAACTCTTGATCAGCCAGTAAAAGGACTCCTAATTCTTTTGCTTAGGACTGATAAAGAGACAATTCCAGTGAAATTGATAGTAACTGATTAGCGGTCAGGAATACAAATGACGCGAATTGGTGTATGTGTGCCATTTCTCCAGCACCTGAGAAATATCGTCAGGCAACTCTGATTCAAAACTAATTTTGCTGCCACTCACAGGATGAGTAAAACCAATTGATTTTGCATGGAGTGCCTGACGTGGCAATATTTTGAAGCAATTGTCGATAAACTGACGGTATTTGGTGAAGGTTGTTCCTTTGACCAATGAATCACCACCATAAGCTCCATCATTAAATAAAGGATGACCGATATGCTTAAGATGCACTCTGATTTGGTGTGTGCGGCCTGTTTCGAGCTGGCATTCAATCAAAGTCACATAACCAAATCGCTGAATCACCCGGTAATGCGTAACAGCTTCTTTCCCGGCATCACCTTCGGGGAAAACAGTCATGAGCTTTCTATCCTTTGGGCTTCTGCCAATATTGCCTTCAATTGTCCCTGAATCGTCGGCCAAATCGCCCCATACAAGTGCCTGGTATTTTCGCTCAATTGTATGATGAAAAAACTGTGCTGCCAGTTTTGTCTGTGCCAATTCATTTTTGGCAACCAGCAGCAGTCCTGTAGTGTCCTTATCAATGCGATGCACTAAATATCCAAACCCATTGTCAATGGTCTGGTTGGTTGTTAAAAAATAATTGGCCAGGGCGTGAAGCAGTGTTCCCGAAAAATTACCATGACCGGGATGAACAACCAGATCGGCTTGCTTATTAATCACCAAGAGATTCTCGTCTTCAAATACGATATTAAGCGGAATATCTTCGGGTGTGATAACTATTTCGCGGGGTGGATAGGTGAGCACAATTACGATCAGGTCGTTTGGCTTCACCTTATAATTTGCTTTTACTGCTGTCTGGTTAACCAGAATATTTCCGGCAATCAATGCATTTTGTATCCTGTTTCGGGATACATTTTCAATCTTATTGGTCAGAAATTTGTCAATTCTGACAGCTGATTGCCCTTTATCAACAACAAATCGAAAATGCTCATATAAATCACTGTTTTCGTCGACATGATCGCCCAGCACAAAATTCTCATCCATGTGTACAAATTATTGTGTAATCATCAATTTTGAGCTGAAAATGTGTCCTTCAGATTCAATTCTTAGAAAATACATTCCGGTTGTTAATGATGGTAGCGTTATAACCTCACCTGAACGAAAAGAAAACGCACTCACCATTCGACCTGAAAGATCAAAAATAATTGCTGAGGCTTGTTTGTTCTTGTCTTTAAGATCAATCTGAAGATGATTACCAGCCGGGTTTGGATAAACCAAGGGGGCAAGAATCGCCACTGATTCCTGATCTTCAATTCCAATCACCATTCCCGAACCCACAACCGGTCTGATCATCAGTGATCCTTCATACTGACTTGTCCGCCAGACGCCGTCAACATTGAAGAAAATATACTCTTGATTGTTCTTCGCAACATCGTAACCTATATTCAGGCTACCCGACTGTTCCTGCATGATTCCAACGTAGAAAACTCCGTTTATGACGATATTCTCATCAAAACTGTATTGATGAAAACCATATAACTGATCGCTCCAAACAGGTTTTTGTCTTTTTTTACGGTAAATTTCCTCGCCTGGTTTTCCATTGTTGTCTTTCCAAACAACTATGTCAAAATAATTCTCATTGGCATTATTCAGGGTTTGATTGAAATAAATCTGAACCCCTCTGAGTGTATCAGGCAATGTCATTTTAAACTGGTAGGCAAGCAGACCGCCTGCAGGTTCCAGTCCATAACCCAATTCAGGTGTGCCGTCATCGTAGGCAAAATAATTATAGAAGCCCTGCGTATACCGTATAGAATCGACAAGAATATTCGACCCGGAAGAATCGCTGATAAAATGGGTGATAACGAATGAGGTAGTGTCGCGGTCGAAGTTCAGCGCAAACAATGAATTTACGCGTGGGCAGGCATGTGCTGCGCCACATCCGGTTTCACAATTCTGAAAACCAAAGGTATAAAACGGAGGCAGGTTACAACTGCCACCATCGTAACCAAAACCAAAACTACCTTCTACCTGCCTGACCTTATATCTATATTTTGTGTTATGCTCAATATTGTCCAGATTAGTCAGGAATACCTTAAAATCGGGTGATGTGGCATTGGTTGGATCACCGCGGTACTGACGGTAGGGCATCGATTCATATCTTTTTAAAAATGATGGGGCCCGTTCCGAAAACGATAGCATTCTGAACGAGGTGTCATGTCTGCTTCTGTCATAATTGAGGTAAACAAAATCGAGGTTCCATTGGTCGACATTGGAGCGCTTGGATGGTATAATTATGTCAGCGATACTGCCGTAATTAAAAAACCTGAATTGAAATGCTGATGTAAAAAACTTTTCGTCCGTTATGGAGACCATTACCTGCTCAAAATACTTTCCTTTTGCCTGATAAAACTCTTCCAACGAAGCGCCTTCTGCGTTCCAAACCGACTCCCAGACAATCTCTGCTTTCATGACTGAGTCGCAGGGCAGCGTAACAGAATCGCCCCATGTAAGGGTGTTAAAATTGATGATATATAAGGATTGATTGCATCCGGCAGGGGAAAAAATGGTGTCGAACGGATAGATGTATTCGATTCCGTTTTCAAGCAAATACGTGTCTACCAAAACTGTAACTGAATCAATATAATCCAGCACCATGTTTCCGCTTGGGTATCCGAACTGAAGAACGAGAGAGTCGCTAAGCTCAGGTTTATCGGCCCGACCTTGAGGTTGATAATAAAAACTAAGATACACTGAATCGGCCAGAGACAATGAAACGGGTGTAGGGTTAAACAATGAGTCGAGCCGTATGCTTCGGGATGTAAGGTAATCAGCCACAAAAGGTACAGAAACAGCATCTGCATAGACTGCACCTGCCGGGTCAAGAACATCAAAAGTCGCAACCCCCGTATTTGGTGGAAAAACGGCAAAATCTCTGTTAACAAAAACGTTCCTGTCCTCCCATTTTAACGCATCCGGATAAATGTTTGATTTGGAGAAATCATCAAAAAAAGGCAGTTGAATTGCCGGTAACAAGTCAATGGATTTTAGTTTAGTAGCGCTATTGTATTCATCACTGACGATTTTATTCATCTGCAGACCGGTAACAATTTCCTGTGCTTTCAGTGAAACAGAAATTAAAAAAGTAAAAATCAACAGACCCAGCATTTTACTACTGCAATTCGTCATCTTCATCTTGTTCGTGAATTAAATTGTTGTCCGGAATAAACTCATCATGATAATACAAACTATCAATTAATAGACTGTCTGATTGATAGATACGAGTAAACTCTTCGAAGTTAAAATTGGTTTCAGATCTGAAATAAAGGTTAATTTTTGTTCCTGGAAGCACTGTGCGCTCAGTAACCAAATTGGGCTCGGTCCTGAAAACCCTTGATCGCGTTGTGTCGTAACCATCCGGATAATACTCTTCGCCAAGATTAAGCGAAGAAATCAGCAGTAAACTAATTGCTTCTTTTCGCTTTTTCCCAAGCAAAGCCGGAATGGACACCTTATGCACCGTCCCTCCGCTTCCAACCTGCAAGTCGATTAATGTACCCTTATAAACAGGGGTTCCGGGCTCAATAACTTCGCCTTCCATGAGTTGCTCTACGACTGCATTTTGCGCAAAATGTTCTGTAATGGTGATCATATTCGGGACAAGACTAATCGATTCGAGCAAGCCTAAAGCCTCGCGAAGTGAGAGGTTTCTGAGATTGGGCATTGGAACCTGTTCAGGATGTCGGGCAACGACAACGAGGTATATGTTCCGGCCTTCTTTGACCTTTGAACCCGGATAGGGATCCTGTTGAATTATTGAACCGCTTTCCGCCTGATTAACATAAATGCTATCACTGATAATAAACGAAAATCTTTGCCCGAAGTCATGCATAATCTCCGTATACTGTTTTCCATAAAAATCAGGAACAACGTAAACTTCATGATGTCGGGTGTAGCTTTCAAGATAACGACTTACGCCTCCAATGATAATAAATGTCAAAATAACTGCAATAAATAAGTGCAGATAGAATTTTTTTTTGCCAAGAAAAGAAAAAAGTCCCATTTAGAACATCGATTACAGGTTTGTAAAGCAATTAGAAAACTTGTCAGAGAGCTGATTTATTGCCCATAAACCTTGCAAATATACGGATTTCTGGCTTTGGTCAATTTTGATCACGCTACCTGCTTTTGGCAGCATCATACATATAGCTGCACATTCATGCAATTTCTTAAACAAATAAGACCTGATTCCTTACATTTGTCAAAAAAAAATATCATTCATAATTAAGTACGCCAATGAAAATAATTGCAGTTGTATGTGGAGGTAATTCAGGTGAATATGATGTGTCAGTCAAAAGTGGAAAGGTTGTTTTTGACTCACTTCCAACTGAAAAATATCAGGCATTCATGGTCATCATTAAAGGGGCAGAATGGCTGGTCAGGATCAGCGACGAAAACATGATTCCTATCAACAAGGAAGATTTCAGCTTTGTCATGAATGGTCACACGATTATTTTCGATGCAATTTTTAATGCAATCCACGGCACTCCGGGTGAAGATGGAAAACTTCTTGGTTATTTTGATATGATAGGCTTGCCCTACACATCAAGCAGTATGTTGGTTTCTGCAGTGACTTTTAACAAAGATTTCTGCAAACGAATTGTCGCCTCTCATGGCGTAAAGGTTGCCAAATCGGTGTTGGTTGTCAAAAATCAGGCAGTTGATCCTGACAATATTATCAGCAAACTCGGATTACCGGTTTTTGTTAAACCAAACAATGGCGGTTCAAGTGTCGGTGTAACAAAGGTAAAATCAATAGAAGATTTACTTCCCGCCATCCAAAAGGCTATGAATGAAGATAATGAAGTGCTGATAGAATCTTTTCTGAGTGGCAGGGAATTTGGTTGTGGTGTTATGCAAACAAAAAACGGAATGTTTGTGTTTCCTGTTACAGAGATCATTAGCAAAAAAGAATTTTTTGATTACGAGGCTAAATACACACCAGGTATGGCCGATGAAATAACTCCTGCCGTGATTGTGGTTGAAGCTGAAAACAAAATTAAAACAACATCGGCCTTGCTATACCGGGCCTTAAGCTGCAAGGGATTCGTGCGTTTCGATTTTATCATCAGTAAAGGGAAACTTTATTTTCTTGAAGTGAACACCGTTCCGGGCATTTCACCCGACAGCATTTTGCCCAAACAAGCAGAAGCCATGGGCATTTCATTGTCCAAACTATTTGATATGGCTTTGGAAAATATTTTAAGCTGATTTCCAGCTATATACCTGTGTTAAGAAAATTGATCAGCTTTGTGGTTGCAAGCCCCCTGTGACTGATACTGTTTTTTAGTTGAGCATCCATCTGAGCAAAAGTCAATGAGTAGTTTTCCGGCTGAAAAACAGGATCGTAACCAAATCCTGAGCTACCCCGAGCTTCGTGAGTAATCGCCCCGTTAATCACCCCTTCGAAAAGATATTGCTTGTTGTCATAAATCATGGCAATTACGGTAACGAAGCGGGCTTTCCGGTTTTCGACACCCTTCATGGCATCCAACAGCTTTTTAACATTATCCTCGTAAGTGCATCCCGGTCCCGCATAACGGGCGGAGTAGACCCCTGGATCTCCTCCAAGCGCTTCAACTTCAAGCCCGGTATCATCAGCAAAACAATTTGTTTTGTAAATATCGTGTATGAACCAGGCTTTCTGCAAAGCATTTCCTGCAATACTATCTGATGTTTCCGGAATATCCTGAACAAAACCGATATCACTCAAGCTTACAATGTGAATATTTCCAGGAACTATCTGTCTGATTTCAGATAGTTTATGAAGGTTATTGGTGGCAAAAATAATTTGTGACATGGCAAAAATAATTTGAGGGCAATATGCACGCATACTGCCCTCAAAATGTTTATTGAAAGGTTATGGAAGGATTACTGCCCGGTATTCGGAAACATTTACCTTCGGAATACTAGCACTATATTTTGAATTGATTGCATCGATGAAATAATTTGCAACCAAAGCATTTCCCTGAGGGGATAAATGAACTCCATCGGTTGAAAAAATATTTCCGGTAACAAACGCATTCGTAAACGTTACCCCGTCCATTTTAATACCACCATTCGCTGCCATTTTCATGTATGCATTGGCATCCACAAAGGCCAGGTTGTGCGTTTCTGCAGCGGCAGCGATTATTTGATTGTAAGCCTCTGTTGCCTGATTCACCGCTGCAATTTCACTTTCAGTAAGTATATATTGATTCGGCACCGGCACGACTGAACCCATTTGCTGGCATTTTAAGGCATCCTGTGGTATTGTCAGCAGTGCCAACTCGGTACTTTTCATTTGTCTGATCTTTGGAAGCGGCATTCCTTCGGGAATATCCATGCCCGGGTCTTCAATGACCATTGGATTCTGACCAAGAGCAAAACTAATCCTATAGGGTTTACCAATGCTTTCCATTCCACCATTATATTGTGCATAGGCCGCATTTAAAGCATTAACCTGCATTGTATCAGTCAGAACTATTGGATTATAAGGAACCGTTGTAAAAAATGGCGCACTTACAATATCAGGAATATTGGCTACTGCACCGGCTGTTGCAGTAGTTTTAAAACTCTGTATCAACGCTTCATAACTGGCTGCAAAGCCCAGGCCAGGACTACCTTCAACAGGAGTAATCACATCGCCAATGCCACCACTTGTGGCATAACCCAACACATCATTATTGCCTATCCAGAGGGTGAAGAATGTCGGTTGTGTTGCAAGTGCTTCTTCAATTACTGATGCAGTTGAAGAGGAAGCAAAACGACCAAAAAATGGGTTTAATTGTCCGTAACCGGGAGCAAGCAGATGACCAACTTTAGCACCGGGAACCCCGACATTATGGAAAGGTCCATTGGCTGCAACTGGTGTTCCCAGCAGTTGAAACAACTCTTGCTGTGAGGCAGATGGATTTGACAAAACCGGCGCTAGGGAGGTAACTCCCAAACAATCGGTGCTAAATCCCATTTTCATTTTTGTTACCAGAGTCGAGCCCCTTGTTCCTACACCATCTTCCGAACTGATAAATGGAATGTTAAATGTGCCTTGACGACCCACTTTTTCCAATTGCTTAGCCAGAATGGCTGCGTAAGAATTCTCCTGCGCCGACTGGTAAAGTGCACCATCAGTGTATCCCGCTGTAAGCGAGTTGCCGCTGGCTACATAAACACTGAAATCGGCTGATCCTTTGGAGGCTACGAATTCATTCAACTCAGGTTTACATGACCAAAACCCTGCGAAAACAAGTATAAAAAATAATATTCTGTATTTCATTGTTAGTTTTTTTTAGATTTAGAAACGATATGAAAGACCAATGCCCGGAATTACAGCCGTTGATTTATAAGTTCCTGAAAAATTCTCAGGAAGATAGCTTCTTTCCGATTTCATGCCAAATAATTGCAAATACGAAAGGTCAATGCTTAAGTTACTCATTGGCATGTAAGAAAGTCCCAGGGTCATAGCCATAGTATTTAAGCTAACCGTTTCCGGTGTAAAATAGTCCTCATTGGTTGGGGTGGGATCGTAATATCCTCCTGCACGAAGACATATCTGCTCATTAAGCTTGTAACTAAATCCCAGACGCGGAATAAATGAGTCTTCATATTTACGTGGGTTGGCTGAGTTAAGCAATTCACCTTTTTCCTTGAAAGTAAAAGTCAGAGAATCATAGGTTCCCCACATTACCCAATTCAGTTCAAATGCGATCATCAATTTCTCAGTAGCCATATAGCTAAGCCCAAAATCAAGATTTGCCGGCAGGGGAAGTTGTGCGTCAAACTTATTCTCTGCCGGAAGTGTCTTGTAAAGAGCTGATGGTAAAGTAAATTTAGCATCTCCATCCGTAACTTCCATCACAACCTTTGAGCGGTAATCAATACCAAATGCTAATTTGTCGGTTGGTTTATAGTACACACCCACATTAAAGCCGATGTCAGAAGCACTGCCCTCCAAAGCCACCTGGCTTTCAGGGCTATAGTTAAGACCTTTTTCAATACTAACTTTTCCGGTTGCATACACAAAACCGGCGCCAATACCAATTTTGTCGTTCACTTTGAAAGCCACTGTAGGCTGAAAAAATATCGCCTGAAGTGCAATATTCTGAATCAGTAATTTACCAGCCCAATCATCAGGCCAGGTAGAAGAACTACCATACGGTGTATAAACACCCAGTCCAACGGTCCAACGATCGTTAATTTTTCCTGCACCGTAGGCGTAAAAAGGGGTGCTGGTTTTATTATCAGTTTCTGCCTGATAGTCTGTTCCTGACTTCTCAAATATGACATTCGACATGATAAAACTGGCACCTGCTGAGAAGTCGGACTTCTGTTTCATCAGTGCCAAAGCTCCCGGATTGTAAAAAATGGACGAAGATCCCATGCTGAAACCGACACCGGTCAGACCCATGCCCGTGTTTTTATTGCCTTGAAGGCGAACCTGATACCCCCCAGCAAAGGCTATACCGGATGCAAGGAAGACAATCAATACTGTAAAAATGGTTTTTCTCATAGATTTGTTTTTTAAGTGAAAAAATCGCTGCAATTTAGGTAAAAATTGGATTCGTGCATTGAAGTAATTAATATCCACGAAACAACCGTTTCCTTATACGCTCCTATTATCATTTAATTGACCAGTCAACAGGCGGTAAACCAATGCTGGTCAGATACTCATTTGCTAATGAAAAGTGCTTACAACCAAAGAAACCTCTTGATGCGGAAAGAGGTGAAGGGTGCGGAGCTTTAAGCACACAATGCTTGCTGGTGTCAATCAACGATTCTTTTGCCCCGGCATAGTTTCCCCATAATAGAAAAACAACACCGGCCCGTTGATCTGAGATAGTTTTTATGACAGAATCCGTAAAGCGTTCCCATCCTTTTCCCTGGTGTGATCCGGCAATTCCGGCCCTCACCGTGAGTGTGGCGTTGATCAGGAGGACACCTGACCTGGCCCATTTTTCCAGATTGCCCGATGTTGAAATGGGAATTCCAAGGTCGGAACGAAGTTCCTTGAAGATATTGAGCAGACTGGGAGGCAAAGCAATGCCATCCGGGACGGAAAAACACAAACCATGCGCCTGCCCTTGGCCATGATAGGGATCCTGACCCAGAATAACAACTTTCACGGCAGGTAAGGGCGTCAGATTAAACGCATTGAAGATATTTTTACCTGAAGGGAAAATGACATATTTCTTTCTTTCATCTACAAGAAACTCCTTAAGCGCTTTGAAATAGGGAGCCTGAAATTCATCCTGAAGGGCCAATTTCCAGCTTTCTTCAATTTCCGGATTCACATTTTCCATGTCAAATGTTTGTAATTTAAGCTTCTATGATAATGATGATAAAAAAATTGATTATTTAAACAAAAACTGTTTACTTTGTAACATATTTAAGAATTCATATCTGGTAAAATTATGAAAAAAATAGTTGTCATCCTTTCGATTGTGTTTTTGGCCGGACTTGCCATTACCTCCTGTAAGTCATCGAGCAAATGTGCAGCATACGGCGAAACGCACAAATTTCAGAAAGAAACCCGCTATTAAGCCAAGAATTGCTTCAGGCCAGGTATGGGACTTATCATACGTATGTTATGAAGTTTCGGGCCATTCTGTATGTATGCATCACCATTCCATTATGTTGGATGGCATCCGGTGTGTACGGACAATCTGATTTATTATACGATTCGATCGAAGAGCAGATCATTTACAGCAACAAGCGTGCTGGAATAGTCATTGCGCATTCGCATGGATTCGGACTCGGATACCGGATCGGGAAGAACAAAAGCATTTATAACACGCGGGTATTCACATTCGATCTCGTCAGTATCAGGTCGCCAAAACAGATAAAAGTTATAAACCCTTATGCCAACAACGCCAAGCGTTATGTTTATGGCAAGCTCAACGAGGTGTTTTTTCTCAGAGCAACCTATGGCAATAAAAAATTGCTTAACCGCAAGCCTTACTGGGGTGGTGTTGAGCTAAGGTGGGTGTATGAGGCAGGCTTTTCTGCTGCAATCGAAAAACCATATTATTTATTTGTCCGCAAGATCATCAACAACGATTATGTTGAAATTGTAACAGAACGTTACACAACCGATATATCCGATGATATTTACGGCAGGGCACCATTCACCAAAGGACTTAACGAAATCTCCCTGAAACCCGGATTAATTGCCAGAATGGGCATCAATGCTGAATTTGGACAGATCAAGACGAGTATCCGATCGCTTGAGGCAGGAATTTCTCTTGACGTGTTTCCCCAGGGCGTAACCATCATGGCCGATGATCTGAATCAGAAACTGTTTATGACATTTTACATCGGGATTGGCTTCGGCAAGAGGTATAACAAGTATTAAGTTTTGCCTACCGCCATGTATGGTTGTCCACTTTTCATAATCATGCTGTTCAAAAGCTCATTTAACTTCAAATCCCAGATTAATACGTTTCCACTCCAACCCACTATGTGTGATATATTTGATAAGGCCATAATCATCATGCCAATATAGAAACTCAATATCATCCGGTTTGGATTTAGGGTGAAAATTTGAAAAAACATAAATGCTTTCACTTTCAATACGGCTGACATCCAAAATGTCTTTAAACAGGTCCATCATCTCCGGACTATCGAGCTTGAACCCTGCACTTAGATAAAAAATATTAATTGAAGTCCTGTCTTCATACTTTACCACACTAATAAGCTCTTTGCCCCCTGAACTGTAATTTAGTTTGCTGTTCTGATAAAAGATCCTTCCAGTATGAAACTTATATTTTGCATTATGTGCTATTGGGTTGCATTCCGGGTAGTAGATCACCTTTTGTACAATCCATGATGTATCCATATCACCTTCAGATGATTGAAAAATCAAGGTGTCACCCTCATTGTACGCATTCAGCCATTTTAGTTCTTCCTCCGAAAATTTGGTTTTAAACAGGCAGCAGCCCCCTAGAAAAGATGCGAAGGCGATCAATAGTGATATTTTGATAAATTTTTTCATTACAATAATCTTATTCATAAACAGTAACAGCTATGCCGTAGCTTAATACCCACATTATGAGTCGCAAAACCCATGAATCAGGATAGTGATTAATTCTTATTAAGTTTTATTCCAATCGTTGGCATAAGTAGTAAAGGGTAAAAATGATGCTCTTCTCGAGTATACATTCCGGATTGGATTTTGATGCCCGCATATAACTTCCGGTATGAATACAGTAAAGCACCTTCTGCCCCAATGTTCCATGTTTCTGTTATATCACCAAAATATCCGCCTGATACAAAAGAACCGATTTGCACGAAAAGCCTGTCATGGATAGGCCAGGCTGCGATGAACTGTACTTTAAGTACTTCAACATAATAATTACCCTGGGCTTTTAAAGTAGTAGTTCCTGTAGTCCCATCCTGGAAATCGATTCTGAATGTACTGTTTACAAGTGGAAAACGCCAGCCCAGACCCGCTGTAACCCCAAAACCTAAAAGGCTTTTATTGGTTTGTTGCTTATGATAAAAGGAATAATGAACAGATAGGGATTCAACAAACACAACGTGCATATTCCGGTTTGCTGGTTTCGCCAATGCTTCCTGGGCAACTACTACCGAAGGAGCCACGATAAACAACGAAGAAATCAAACAGGCTACAAATCTCTTCATGAAATGGAATAATATAATGATAGTAAAAATACAATTTTCACTTCAATCTAATCCAAATCTTTCGGAGACAATATGAGTAACACTTTTGGGCGGTTGCAACATCAAAAAACCCCTGAACCAAAAAGATGGACAGGGGTTTT
>DITE01000015.1 GCA_002422725.1 Bacteroidales bacterium UBA6192 | reverse complement strand
GCGCAGGCGGGCCTGCCCCAGGCTGGTTGTCGGTTGAGATTTCACTTTGCTGTTCAATAACATTAGTTTGAAAGTGAAAGGAGTCACTTGCTATTGCACTTTTTCAGGTTTTCCGACCCTTGTCAACCAATTTTTTGGCTATTGGTAGGCTGTGCGCAAGATCA
Organism: Bacteroidales bacterium UBA6192; assembly: GCA_002422725.1. GTDB lineage: Bacteria > Bacteroidota > Bacteroidia > Bacteroidales > F082 > UBA6192. Next base: position 41,913 of record DITE01000015.1, on the reverse strand, counting down.
ACAAATCAACAAGAGTGCTTATTCGTTTATTTGTTGATATCTACTTCGAAACAAATCAACGCATCAACAAATCAACGACAAAAGGGTTTTTGGTACTTTTCATCAAGGAAAAGTAAGCAAGTAAACACTTCCACCTCAATACACCACACTCACTGTTCCCCGCTTTTGAATCAGCTGATCATACTGGTTGCGGTACGACAACAGATATGCATAAGCGCCAGCTGGAACCCATTCGCCTGCGAAACGCCCGTCCCAAGCCTGATTGATATCCCGGCTTTCGAATACGATCTTTCCCCAGCGGCTGAATATCAGCAAGCTGTAATCGCGGTAACCAGCAAAGCGATACACCGGACCGAAATTGCTGTTTGTCCCTCCGGGCCTGAATGCATTGGGCATAAACAAGCCACTCTCGACTGTGATTGTGAACAGGTTGGAGCGCGACCGCAGGGCTTCGCCTTCCCATTCGGCTTCTGAAGCGACGGCTTCGATAACATAACTGAATTGACCATCACCTGACGAAATATCCTGAATGATGTCGTTGTAAATCAGCGATGAAGCAGGCAATGTGGCAAGTAGGGTGAACTCATCCTGACCGGTAAGTCTTCTGAATACCCTGTATTCGCCAATGGAGAAGCCTTCGTAAGCATTCCAGCTCAGGCTGTTTTCATTGCTGCTGATTCCGGCACCCGATAACAGTATGGTGCGGTGAGTGCCCGATTCGAGGAGGCGGAAGCCGCAACTGTCGTTCAGGCTTATGCTGTAATAGTAGCTTGAGTCGGATGTTGCAGCCTCTTCGTCAAGAAAAGTGGCGGGTGACTGGAAAGGAGGTGACCAGGTGTTCACCATAGCAGGCTGTTGAGGCAAGGTGGTTGAACGCCTTGTTTCAAGCATATTGATGGTGGCAGTGAGGTCGGGTTCAACAAAGATTTCTACATCACCGTCCTCCTGAACTGTTACATATAGCAGGTTGAGGAAATCGGGTCTTTGATAATCCACTGCCTCGGACGAAACCATGCAGCTGGTGCTTGAGGCATCGCCAAACACTGCCTGAATTTTGTAATGGTAAGTTATTCCAACAACAAGGTTTTGGTGCAGATAGCTGAGCGAAGATCCGTCAACCTCATCCAACACGATAAAATCCATTGCGTTATCGCTCAGCAAAATCCTGTATTTCTCCACAACAGGAACAGCATTTTCGTAGGCTGTCCAAGATAGCTGGTTCGTAAGGCTGCAGCTGTTGTAATCGATTGCTTGAGGCAATATGGTCCGCTGGGGAGTGAGGAAGGTGCCCGGACTTTTGTTTAAACAGCTGTCGAAGGCGGCAATGGCATATTGGGGTGAAACCAGGCAGGTGTTTACATCCTGATCCACATAGCTCGAAAAGGTGCGGTCATAAACTGTGTCGATGCCTTGCCAGGTGGAGTTTTCGAAACGATAGATGATGTATCCATAAGTGTCGGTGGCCTGACTTACTGTCCAACCGAGCTGTGCCTGACCATTTCCGACAACACTGACCGAATCGAGCACAGGTTTGTCAGGATACACAATATCCCTGAACCTGCGTCCTGTTGCGGATGAAACCGATTGACACTCGAAATCATTGGGGAGTTCAATCCGGTAATTGACCGAATCGTTGCAAACGTCAACAGGATCAATGAAAGATGTTTCTGTGGTAGTGCCCCTTAAAGTCCAGATGCCATCGGACAAGGCACGGTAAATGTTGTAAGTGTCTGACGAACTGGCGTGAAGCGGTGTACGAGGGGCATTCCAACTGAGCTGACCAAGAGTAAGATTCGAATTGTTAACCTCCAGAAACATGGACGACAAGGTGTCAGATGAATGGGAATTTGTCAACTCATATTCTGCTATCATATAATACCGCAGAGGACTGCTATTGGCATCCGCATCTATATGGGTATAAGTGCTTTGCAAAGCGTTTGCAATTTCAGTTAGCAATTCAAATTGTCCAACGTCTTCCAGATTATAAAAAATTTTATATTTCTGAAAACCAGTTGTACTGAAAGGTGCCGACCACCTTAACTCCGTACTTCCATCGGCATTCACTGTGATGCAATGCAGGGCAGGGGGGTCGTTCTGGGCATGCAGAACGCTGATAATGAACAAGTAAAAAATAAGAAGTGAAACAAGTTTTCGCTTCATCGTGAACAAATTTAAGATATCTTTTCGCCAACCACAATGGTCAGCATACTTTCGGGATCAAGATAACGCTTGGCCAACACCAAAAGTTCATCAGCCGTAACCGTTTGAATGGTCTGTAAGGTTTGAGTGAAGTAATCCATTCCTTGTGGAATGCCAAGTATCGACCGGAATTTCTCTGACTGGTTGTAAGGGCCGTCAAGTCCACGCAGATAGCTTCCGGTCAGGTAGTTACGAACCAGTTGTAGTTCGTCATATGGTATAGCTTCGGTTCTCAGCTTGTTGATCTCATAGTGTATTTCATCCAGTGCTGCCCGGGTAACCTCGCGACCTACTTCGGTGGCAATGGTGAAATAGGCATCATGCTCGAATGGAGCAATTTGTGAATAAATGCCATAGGTGTATCCTTTATCTTCGCGTATGTTACTCATGAGGCGCGAACCGAAATAGCCACCCAGAACAGTGTTCAGCATGATGAACCCGGCAAAATCCGGATGGTTGCGTTTCATAGCAAGCTTCCCCATCTGTATGGCCGATTGCAAAGAGCCTGGTTTTTCTGTCCAGTGTTCACCGGTGGCCTGCACCGATTGCTGCATGACGGTCTGAGCAATGCCTGCTGAACCCCATTCGTCCGAAAAATGATCGTTCACTGCTTTTTGCACTGATTCGTCTATCGCTCCGGCAAGTATGAGGGTAGCATTGCGATGGTTGTAAAATCTGCTGTGAAATTCAGCCAGATCTGATCTGCTGAGCTTGTCAAAATCGGAAACTGTGGCCGATTGTCCGTAGGGAGTTTCGGCTCCAAAAATCATTTCGTTAAAAAGCTGCCGGGCCATGTGCTTGGGCTTTTGGCTGTTCACAACGAAGTCCTGTTTTTGCTGACTGTTGAGAATACGAAAGTCGGCAGGTTTGAAAGCAGGTTCTTTGATCATCTCTGCCAGCAGTGGAAGCAATCGGGGAATACTTTTTTTTAGGGCAAAAAGACTTGCCCAGCAATAATCTTTCGTAGTGGTAAGGTCGATGTAGGCGCCGTGATAATCCATGCGTGAAGCAATATGGTGACCGCTATGTTTTGTGGTTCCTTCTTTCAGCATGCGGTTGGTGGTTGATGCAGCCAGCAATTTGGACTGCATGGCGGTTCCGGCCTTAAAGATCAAATCAAGACGAACGGCATCATGGTTGTTGCTTTCGAAAGTGTGTTGGGTGAGACCATTGGAATGGACAATTGTTTTTGGTTGTCCTATTGACAGGGAATCAATCTGTTTCAGGGGCGGTTGGGTGGTTCTATCGGGAGTATTCATAGTGTTTTTTTTCATCATTGATTTTTGGCACGATAAATCAGGGTGTTGCTGTTTGTTTCCCTGAACACTTCATTGGCCTGTTCGAAAACCTTGTCTGCATTCACTTTGCGGTAAAATCCGGGTAGCTGATTGAACAGGTTGGCATCGCCGAGGTTTTCGCTGAAAGTAAGGTTCATGGCCCTGTTCAGAAGCGAAATGTTCTCGTAGGCAAGCGTTGAAATCACCTTATTTTTCACTTTACGGAGTTCCGTGTCGTGCAATTTTTTTGTGGACAGTTCCATTACAACCCGGTTGATCGCTTCTTCAGCCATAAACGGATCAACATTTGGATTCAGCTTGCCACTCACTACAAACAATCCGGGATCATTGTCACCGCTCACGTAGGCTGTGATTTCGCTGAACAGTTTCTGACGGCGCACCAGTTCCGCATACAACCTTGACGAATGGCCCGAACCCAGCAGGTCGGAGATCAGGTCAAGGGTATAGTAGGCTTCTTCGGGTCTGGCGCACATATGCCAGGCTTTGTAGATTTTGGTATAAGGCACATCGCGGTCAACAACGAGCGATCTTTTCTCCAGCTGAACAGCCTCCTGCGGCAGCTTACGGACATTTGCCGGTCCTGCGGGAATGGGGCCGAACCATTTCCCGGCCAACAGCTTCACTTCGGGGGTTGTGATGTTTCCGGCAACCGTTACAATGGCATTGTTGGGGTTGTAGAAGCGGGCATAGAAATTCCTGACATCCTGAAGACTGGCCTGTTCAATATGAGACACTTCCTTGCCAATGGTGTTCCATTGATACGGATGGGTTTTGTAGGCCAAAGGTTTGAGCAGAAGCCAGATGTCGCCATAAGGCTGATTTAGATAGTTCTGACGGAACTCTTCAACGACCACCTGCCGCTGAACCTCAAGGCTTTTTTCGGAGAACGCCAGGTTGAGCATACGGTCCGACTCGAGCCAGAAAGCTGTTTCAACATTCTGAACGGGTAAGGTCAGATAATAATTGGTTATATCGCTGTTGGTAAAGGCATTGTTTTCGCCTCCGGCACGTTGCAGGGGTTCATCGTATTTTGGAATATTCACCGAACCGCCAAACATCAGGTGTTCAAACAGGTGGGCAAATCCGGTCTGGTCCTCACTTTCGTCTCTAGCCCCCACATCATACAGGATGTTCATGGCAAGGACAGGGGTTGTGGGGTCGTGATGGACAATAAAGCGCAGGCCGTTGGGGAGTGTAAATCGGTCGAATGTGAGCATGGATGGTTTTTTTTGCGTTGCAAACTTACTACACTTAACTCAAATGCTGGTGAATTATTGGCTTAAAACCAAAAGAACAGGGCATTGAATGATGAACAATTCATCTGTCACTATATTGAAATACGACAACGTTTGCGTGTATGAAACAATGGGGATTATTCCGCTTCGCTCTATGAGGGCTTCGCCGTTGCGGGCTACTTTCCTGTCCACCTACACCAAAGTTTGAGCGGGGCAGAATGCTTGAATTACCACTGAAACCCTCATTGCTGCTACACTTTGCTAGCGGTTCGTTGTTTATTCAATGTTCTTTGTTATGTAACCTTTTTCAAGTTCTACCAAGTCGAGTTTGATAAATTCTTGAAGGTGTTTTGAACTTAAATGGTCATTAAATGATTTCTCATCCTTAAAGCATTCCCAAAGAATTATTTTTGTCGGGTCGTTTTTTACTTGTTTAATGTCAAATGAAATGTTTCCACTTTCTGAAAGCGTTAAGTTTCTTAGTTTTTTAAGTTCGGAAATTGTGAAATCAATTTTTGTTATGTCTTTTATTTTTAAAATTCCTATCGAAAATATTTGTTCTTCAGATTTTGTTGGCTCAATTAAGTCCCAAAGGTTACCATATAAATCTTCAAAAACTGCAACTGTACCATAGTTTTCAAAACTTGGTTCTCTAACTATTCTAATGTTGTTGTCAATCAGGTTTTGATAATCTCTTTTAAAATTGTCGGTATGTAAGAACAAAAAAACTCGTCCGCCTGTTTGGTTTCCAATTCTGCTTTTTTGCTCTTCATTTGCACCTTTGGCTAATAATAAAGAACACCCATTTGTACCTTTTGGTCTCACTAAAACCCAACGTTTTATGTCTGAAAGTACAGTGTCTTCTATTAAGGTGAAATGTAGTTTTTCCGTGTAAAATTCTATCGCTTTGTCATAGTCGTCAACTACAATGGCGATATGTGTCAAATTCTGTTTCATTTCATTTTGCTGTTATATTTTGCGGTGTCGCACCTGTAATGACCACTAACGAGTATATATACGCAATACTGCGTATATATCCACTTTACCTCCTGGTAAATTCTATGCCGTAAAGTTATGAAATCCAACAAATGATCACATGCCGGCAAAAAGAATTCCAACATATTTTTCAACACCACATCTGATGCATCCATGAGCAACCCAATCGGCCCGGCGTGTCGTGAGCCCATCAACAAATCAACAAATAAACGAATCAACAAATCAACGAATCAACAAATCAACAAATCCAAAACTTTGGAAGCATCATCCACATATCTTTTCTATTTTTGGCGGCTTATGGCAGCTTGCATACTTTATCAGATCCGGTCAATACCCAATTACCTGGCTTTTGTCAGGGGTGTTATGGTTCAGCAGCGGTTTATCCGTAACAGGCTAAACCCTGATCTCATGCGCTTTAGCGAGACCAACGACGGAACACTGAGTCAGCAGGATATGCAGAAAATTAGCAGATACTACGGACTGGGAGTGCCGGCCATCCTCGGCGAGATGTTTTGCTTGCTCAGGGGCAGTCCGATGACCGAAACGGAGCGGGTGGCAGCCACCTACCTTGGGGCCATCACCGGTATTTTCGACGATTTCTTCGATTCGTGGAGAATACCGCCTGAGCGAATCAATCAGTTTATTCACAAGCCCGAGACTATTGTGCCTGCCAACTCGAACGAAAAACTTTTTCTCGACTTTTACGTCAATAAAGCCCTTGCCAACATCCCCGACAGGCTTAAGTTTCTGGAAGCCAGCCAACGGGTTTTTGAAGCCCAAATAGAAAGCGGAAAACAAACAGGAAATCAGCACATTGACCAGAGTGAGATCGAAGAAATTACCTTTCGCAAAGGAGGCGTATCGTTGATATTTTACCGCATGGCTTTTGGAAACCATTTGTCAGATGCCGAGCATGATGCCCTCTATAGCGCAGGTGCCTTGTTACAGCTGGGAAACGATATATTTGATGTTTACAAGGACCTGCAAGCTGGAGTGAGAACCCTGCCAACCACCATGCAGAGCATTCATGAGCTGAGGATGGTGTTCGAAAAACGTACACGAAGCACTTTTGATCTATTCGAAGCCTTGCCTTATCCAAAGCGAAACATCCGCAATGCATTAAACATCCTTCAGGTGGGGGTGAGCCGTTGTTATGTGTGTTTGCATCAGTTGGAGCAACTTCAGAAGAAAACCCATGGGAAATTCATTCCAACGGCCTACACCAGAAAAGAACTCATCTGCGACATGGAAAAACCGGTTAACCTGCTTCGGTCGGTGAAATACCACCTGATCATTTGCCCCTAATCCTGCGAAACTGGATGCAAAAGAGCTTGTATACTGCCGGCCTTCCGGTATAGATACAGATGCATTCAGGAAAAAAGCCGCTTGAATTCGTAGGCAGTTTGGCAATTTTCAATCCGAATTGCCGGTAATATTCATACCTTTGTCCGTTGAAAAAGTGAAGATTTCACACAACATAAATCACATCACCTTATGAAAAGAGACGAGAAAATTTTCGACCTTATCCGTCAGGAGAAAGACAGACAGATGCATGGTATTGAGCTTATTGCATCGGAGAATTTTGTGAGCGACCAGGTGCTCGAAGCCATGGGCTCGGTGCTGACCAACAAATATGCCGAGGGTTATCCCGGCAAAAGATATTACGGTGGCTGCGAAATTGTAGACCAGACCGAGCAGATTGCCATTGACCGGGCCAAGGAGTTGTTCGATGCCGAGTATGCCAATGTGCAGCCACACTCGGGTGCTCAGGCCAATATGGCTGTTTTTCTTACCTGTCTTCAGCCAGGCGACACCTTTATGGGTCTGGATCTTTCGCATGGCGGGCATCTTTCGCATGGGTCGCCGGTGAACTCATCCGGAATTCTCTATCGTCCGGTAGCTTATGGCGTTGACGAGGCCACCGGCCTGATCAACTACGACAAAATGGAGGAAATTGCCCTGCGCGAAAAGCCCAGAATGATCATTGCAGGAGCTTCGGCCTACAGCCGCGACTGGGATTACGAGCGCATGCGCGACATTGCTGATCAGGTGGATGCTATCCTTATTGCCGACATCTCGCATCCTTCGGGACTGATTGCCCGTGGCCTGCTCAACGATCCGGTGGAACATTGCCACATCATCACCACAACCACCCACAAAACCCTGCGCGGGCCAAGGGGCGGACTCATCGTGATGGGCGAGGACTTTGAAAATCCCTGGGGTCTTGCCACCCCAAAAGGTGAAATCAGAATGATGTCGACGCTGCTCAACTCAGCTGTTTTCCCGGGTATTCAGGGCGGGCCACTTGAGCATGTGATTGCCAGCAAAGCAGTTGCTTTTGGCGAAGCACTTACCGATGAGTACTTTACGTATATCCTTCAGGTGAAACGCAATGCCGAAGTGATGGCCAAAGCCTTTGTTGACCGTGGTTATCATGTCATCTCCGGAGGAACCGACAACCACCTGATGCTGATCGATCTGCGCAGCAAGTTCCCCAATATCACCGGCAAACAGGCCGAAAACACACTTGTTTTGGCCGATATCACCATCAACAAGAATATGGTGCCATTTGACAGCCGTTCGCCTTTCCAAACCTCCGGGCTGCGCGTGGGCACACCGGCCATTACAACACGAGGCCTGAGAGAAGAGCATATGGAACCCATTGTTGAGCTGATTGATGAAGTGATGAGCAATATTGATAACGAGAAAGTAATCAGTTCGGTAAAAGCCAGGGTAAACAAGATGATGAGCGATTATCCGCTTTTCTCGTGGTAATTCACTTATCTGTTACAAAATCAAAAAACCCGGAGATCAATTCCCCGGGTTTTTTAATGCCTGATTAAGCAATTCAAATGCTTAGGTATTGTTTATTCCAACGGATTCGCGGTGATTTCTGTGTCAAAAGTGACTTCATAGGTGAAAACTACACCCTCTTCAGATGCTGTTCCGTTTAAGGTAACTGTAAGCGGCTCTGTGTTCTTCAGCATTTTGGCTAGATTGTTGAACTGGGCGTCTTCATTGGTGTAGGTGTATGTAAAACCCTCGAAGATATCCATAGATGCGACAAAAAAGGCTACTGTTGTGAAACCTTCCTTGGTCGCAGTAACGCTCGTGTTGGTTAGTGTAACAGGAGTATTGATTGAGGTTACTTTACCTGTTACGGATTTAATTTTTACGTCTTTAATCTTGTCGGCATATTCCTTATAATCCGAATTTGTTTCCGGATCAATAGTGTAGGTTTCGTTGAAAGAAAAATTCTTTAGATTTGAAGTGGGACCTACAGGAAAGCTGGCAACAAATTTGGCATCAAATGTGACGTCAAGCAGTTTTTTACAGCCAGGGCTAACGGCCAGAATTGCAAGTAATAAAATCAAAATTTTTGATGTGGTTTTCATGGGATGTTGTTTTTGGTAATAAATTAATGTGTTGTTTTATGTAATTCAAAGTCAATAAGAATTATCAGCAAAGGTAAGTGGCATATTGAAGATAAATGTGTTAATCATTTGTTAAATAACCATTTATTTGACTATTCTTTCAATAGGAGTGAAATTGATCGCCAAAATTGCCATTGTTTCTCTCTATAAAGTTTGACAGAAAAATTGGATGAGCAAATATACATCAAAAATAATGGTTTTGAATTTTTGTAATTAATTAGTGCTAAAATATAAAATCTACAAAAATACTTTGTGCAACTCAGTGTCTTCTCCGTGGCTCTTTGTGAAACAGCTATTGCACAAAGTTGCGCAGAGAAGCACAAAGGTACACAGAGGACAGACAAGATTGATGATAACCCTTCTTGTTGTTAAACAGCGTATTGCTGGTAAAAAATGCAGGATCTACACAAAGAATAACACCACTCCCCCCACACTGATCAATGCACCGATATAATCCATAAGGCTTACTTTTTGTTTAAAGACAATCGCTGCCGGCGGGATAATCAGGATTGGGACAATAGCCATCAATGTGGCTGCTACTCCGGTGGTTGTGTGCTGAATGGCCAGCAACGAGAATGACACGCCCAGAAAAGGCCCGAAAAACGAACCTGAAGTAATGCCAAACATGGCTTTCCTGTTGCTGAAAGCTGCCAGAACAGGCCTGAGCTGTCTGCCAAGCAGGATGATCAGGGCAAATCCGACAAATCCGGCAACAATGCGAATTTGTGTGCTGGCAAACGGATCATAATCCCGCATGCCATACTTGCTCAAAACAAGTCCCCCGGCCTGACCGAGTACACCCAGGAAAGCATAGAACAAGCCTTTGAGCGGGTAATGGAGTTTCAGGCGTCCGTTGTCGCGGTTACGGCTGAAAATGGTGATGCTGATTCCGGTAACAGTAAGTCCCATACCGAGCAGATGTTGGCCGGTCATGTGTTCGCCGAGGAATATCCAACCGATCAGGGCAGTTACCGGTGGCACAAAAGTCATCACCAGCATGGCAATGCGCGAGCTGATCAGGGTGTAGGAATGAAACAGAAAATAATCGCCGAAAACAAAACCAACAAGTCCCGAAAGACTCAGCCAAAGCCATGCATGCCCACTGGCATCGGTAGGAAGCAGAAACCCACGGTAAAAATAAGTGAACACCGACAAAAAGACAAGGGCAAACGAAAGTCTCAGTATGTTCACTACCAGCGAGCCGACTCTCTTGCTGGCCATTTCAAACGATAGTGCCGTAATAGTCCAGAAAACAGCTACGAGCAGTGAGGCAAGTTCACCGGTGTAATGTTGCATGATGTTGTATTATGGTATTAAGTCGAAAGCTCCCACTGAAGACGGGAGATTGGGTTTTTGTGTCTCAAACAAGTGGAGACGGATACTTGTTGAAGGCTGTTGGTATCTTTTGTTTTTCCGGATCATCTCCTTCTTCTCCTTGTGTTGCTGCTGAAACCCAGCACACCGAGCAGGCCACGGGTAACTTCGCGGATGATGGTGTTGGTCACCGGACTTTTCATCACGGTTTCGAAAGTTGATGCCTGTTGTTTCCCTCTGCCCGTTTCCTTTTCGGGCGATGGTTTCTGATTTTCTTCAGCCTGCCGGGCCAGGTTGATTTTCTGTTGCAGCATTTCAAAAGCACTTTCACGGTCGAAATTGTCGTTGTACTTGTGAATCAGCCGGCTGTTTTTTAAGTGCTGCTCCATTTCCACATCAGTGATTACGTCCATGCGCGACTGTGGGGCGCATAACAAGCAGTGCACCAGTGGTGCAGGAATGCCTTTTTCGTTCAATAAAGTTACAAATGCCTCACCAATACCAAGTTCGGTTATGGTTTGATCCACTTTGTAAAATGGGGAAAGCGGATAATTTTCGGCCACCTGTTTGATGTTCTTCCGGTCGTTAGTCGTGAAGGCTCTCAACGCATGTTGAATTTTCATACCAAGCTGCCCCAGAACGGCTTCGGGAATATCGTTCGGGTTTTGGGTGCAGAAAAATACGCCGACTCCTTTGCTACGAATCAGTTTGATAACCGACTCAATCTGGTCGAGCAGGGCTTTTGTGGCCTCCTGAAAAACAAGATGAGCCTCGTCGATGAAAATGACTAATTCGGGTTGGGCGGTGTCACCACGTTCGGGAAATTTCTCATAAATCTCAGCAAGCAGACACAGCATAAATGTTGAAAACAACTTAGGTTTAGCCTGAATATCAACAAGTCTGAGGATGCTGATAAAGCCCTTGCCGCCATCGTCGAGCCTGACAAGGTCGTCAACATCAAAGCTTCTTTCGCCAAAAAACAAGTCGGCTCCCTGCTGTTCAATTTCGAGTAGTTTGCGCAACACCGTTCCCACACTGCTGCTGCTGATGAGGCCGTACTCTTGTTGCACTTCCGTTTTTCCCTGTCCTGTTATGTACTGCAAAACTGCCCTGAAATCCTTGATATCGAGCAAGGGAAGGCCACGGTCGTCACAATACTTGAACACAAGCGAAACCAGTCCCTGTTGGGTGTCGTTCAGGCCAAGTATTTTGCTGAGCAACACAGGTCCGAACTCGCTGATGGTGGCCCTGAGCCTGATGCCTTTTTCGCCTGACAGGCTTAAGAACTCCACCGGAAAACTTTCGGGTTTCCATGCTGTGCCTATTTTTTGGTGTCGCTCCTGAATTTTTGCATGGGGCGTTCCCGGCTGACTAAGCCCGCTCAGATCGCCTTTGATGTCCATCATCAGCACCGAAACACCCTGAAGAGAGAGTTTCTCGGCCAGGGTCTGCAGGGTTTTTGTTTTGCCCGATCCGGTAGCCCCTGCGATAAGCCCATGCCGGCTGAACATACTCAATGGTGCTTTGATTTGCAATCCTTCAATGGCCTGGGCATCGAGCATGGCTCCGCCCAGGACAACCGACTCACCTTTAAATGAATATCCTTTAACAATAGTTTCTGAAAACTGGTCGACTCTATTCATGTATGATTAGAAAATTAGCCAGCAAATTTATACAATCCGTGATTGTAACAGGCATCCAACAGCATATTAACAGTTTAATGCAAATATAACCGGTGGAGGCTCATAAATAACTAATTGCCTGATAATTGGTTAAACCCTGATCGCAAACTACCTCAGTATTTCCTGTATCTTGCTTTTGACATTTGCCGAAATGACTTCGTAGGAATTGTTTTCAGGATAAACGGGGGAGAGGAACTCAACCCTTATTTTCCGCCAGGGTTTGGGGAAAATTGCTCCTTTTGGAAGCGCTTCAAAAGCTCCTTTGATGGCAACCGGAACAACCGGCACATTCAGCTCGCGGCTCAGGATGGCGAAGGTCTTTTTGAAATCACCCATTTTGCCATTGACCGTTCGTGTCCCCTCAGGAAAAATGATCAGGTTTTTATTATTTTTCAGCAATTCGCCCATTTTTTGAATCGATTCTTTCAGATCACGGTTCAGATCCATGATGATGATGTTGTTGCGGTGGGCCAGGAATTTTAGCCAAGCCTGTTTAACATGCTTCTCTTTGGCATAGAAGTAAGTGCGTCTGGCCTGGTTGAAACGAAGATAGGAAGCCACAAACATGCCGTCGAAAAAACTTTGGTGGTTGGAGGCAATGATGCAGGGACCTTCCGGAATGTTCTCAATGCCTTTGGCGCGATACCTGAAATAGGTGTGGAAAAACAAGCGGGAACTCCAGATGGCCAGGTTACCGGTGAACCAGGTTTTCGGAAGTTTCAGACTAACTTTCTCGCGGAGGATTTCGGCCCAGTTCACGTGCATATCTTCCATTTTGGTTTTGGCCGATTTGACATAGTCGCTTAAGGCACCTACGTTTTCGTACTTTGCAAAACCCGAAGGATCAATATGCACCCCAAATGTCTGTTGAAGATAGGTCTGGAGGCTAACCTTGTCGAGCGAATCAAATCCAAGATCCATTTCGAGCTGATGTTGTGGCAACACATTGCGTCCCTTTTCGCTGGAGATGAAGCGGGCAATAAGACGAAAAGTCGGATCCTGACTGACCATTGCTGGCACAGGCTCAGCAGGAAGCTCTGTGGCATATTCAGTTAGTTTAAACCGTTGCAGTTTTCCCAGCCGGGTTCGGGGCAGGTCTTTGTCCGTGATGTAAATTCTGGTGATTCTTTTGTAAGAAGATACGCTTTGGTTAAATGGTTCGATGAGTTCTTTACGGAGCGTTTTTTCAATTTGACCTGCATCCTGGTTGATGAAATGTGCCGGATTGGGTATGGCCACCATTTGCAGGGTGTCGTCTTTGTGAAACACGCCACAGTCAGTGATCATCACTGATTCGAGCAGCTGGGCTTCAAGTTCGGCGGGATTCACATTTTTCCCGTTCGACAGCACGATAATTTCTTTTTTGCGGCCTGTGATAAAGAGGAAGCCCTGTTCGTCGAGATACCCGAGGTCGCCTGTGTAGAGCCATCCATCGCGCAGCACCTCTGCTGTTTCGTCGGGACGCTTGTAATAGCCCTGCATAATGTTGGCGCCTGAGGCTGTAATTTCGCCGTCAACAATGCGGATACTTGTGCCATGCATGGCTTCGCCCGGCGAACCGATGCGCACACGGCCGGGTCTGGTAAAGGTGATCATCGGGGCAGCTTCGGTCATGCCAAAGCCTTCCAGAATTTCGAATCCCAGCGTTGTGTAGTCATTGCCTACCTCAACATCGAGTGCAGCCCCGCCCGATACCAGATATTTCACCGAACCACCCAGTTTATCATGCACTTTTTTGAAAATCTTCTTCGAAAAAGCCCTGGATTGAAGCCTTCGCGCCAGCCCAAACAACAGGGAGGCAATTTTACTCTGGTGGATTTTGTCCATGACACCTTTACGTATTGCGGCAAAAAGTCGTGGAACGCCAATGATAATGCTGATCTGGTTGCGTTGAAGCGTAGCCATAATATCTTCAGAAGCCATAGAGGGGCTGATGGCAATCATGGCACCAATATGCAGGGGGATAACCATAGTGCCCATCAAGGGGAAAATATGGTGCAGTGGAAGCAGCACCAGCACCCGTGAGTCAGGCTGGTAAATTGGAATGTGTTCTGAAACCGCCAGGATATTCTGCAAAAGATTCCGGAAACTCAGCATGACCCCTTTCGGACTGCCCGTAGTGCCTGAAGTGTAGATTATTACAGCAGTTTCGTTTTCGTTAGGGTCAGGCATACGAACGGATTCCTTTTTAGTCAGCACAGCTGTTTCGAATTCATCAATGATCAGGAGTTTTGCTTCACAGCCTGCAATTGCCATGGCATCGGCCATCACTTTTTGCTGCAATGCTGAGCAGAGGATTACTTTGGGTGCAGAGTCTTTGAGGATATACGCAATTTCGGGAGCCGTAGCCATAAAATCAACCGGAATAGCCACGCCATGGTGATACCATACCGAGTAAAATGCAAATACATATGCAGGCCTGTTTTCGGAGAATATCACAACCTTGTCGGCAGTTTCAATGTAATACTGCGAAGCAAATTGCTTGATTTTATTCAAGGTGTCTTCATATGTCCATTTCAATTCGCCATAAGCGATGGCAATTTCAGAACCAAGGTTTTTTATCATGCGTATTTTTTTTGAAATGGATGGTGAAAAGCAATTTTGATTTTACGTAAAAATATAAAAATCAGACACGTGCATTACTAAGGTTTGAAGATATAAGATATAACAAAGATAGACCAATTTTGTTGGTGGCGACAAATTCAGGTGCATAACTTTGTGATTTAGCTATTGCACAGAGAGCCACAAAGAAGACGCGAAGTTCCACTAAGAAAATAGATGTGCAGAGGATTTTTATATTGATTATGAATCCTTATCTCTTTGTGCACCTCTGTGATTCTTTGCGGAACTTTGTGTTATAGCTATTACACAGAGAGCCACAAAGAAGACACTAAGTTTCACGAAGAAAAATAGATTTGACGAGGATTTTTATATTGATACTGAATCCATAATCTCTTTGTGTCACTCCGTGATTCTCTGCGGTACTTTGTGTAATAGTCTCTTGTACGGAGAGTTTACTTGTAGGCAGTTCCATATTCACAGATCCTTCCCAAATATTCTGAATCTTTTGTGAACAGTTCCGCCAATCTTTTCATATTCAGCCCGCATCTGTTTGTTCGACTCCATCACCAGGTGGCTGTCGATGGTCTTCATACCTGCCTTTTGAGCCGATTCGAGGATTTTTATAGCCATCAGCGCATCTATTCCTTTGCCCCGCTGCGATTCCTTGATGGCTCCGAGCAACATGGTCAGCAGGCGGCTTCGTTTGGCTTCGCGAAGGATGTGAAACCAGCCAACAGGCCACAGCTTTCCTTTCGCCCTGCGTATACCCGGGCTGAGTTCGGGCATGCTGATTAAAAAGGCGATGAGTTCACCATCTGTTGAGGTAACAATTTTGATAAATTTTGGGTTTAAAACAGGAATATACCTGTCGGCCATTTCGTGCATCTCGGCTTCGGTCATTGGGATGAAGCCATAAATATGCAGGTAGGTTTCGTTTATCAGACGAAAAACAGGCACTATCCAGGGTTTCAACTGTTTTCTGGAGGTAAATTCATGCACCACCAGATTATTGTTGCGCACGGCTCTTTCGCAGTTTTTTAACAGGTATGCCGGAACGGTTTCAGGGATATTCACTTTGTAACTTACCAGATCGATTTCCTTGCCAAAACCTTTTGATTCGAGCATCTGACTCATCCAGGGCAGGCTATAGTTGGTGTCGATTACCGCTTCCTCCCCGAAGCCTTCGATCATCATGCCTTGCGGATCCTTGTCGGAAAATGCAAGGGGACCAACCAGGCGTGCCATGCCTTTTTCGCGTGCCCAGTTTTCGATAAAGGACAGCAGCGACCGGGCAACGTCATGGTTTTCCTCGCACTCAAAGAAACAAAAACGGGCATGCTGCTGATTGTGCGCATCATTGTAGCGCCTGTTGATAATGCCCATGATCCTGCCCGCGACCGTATTGCCTTGCCAGGCCAGAGCCATCACTGTTTCGGCATAGGCGAAGGATTTGTTTTTGTCCGGATCAAAGTATTTCCATTCATCTGCATACAAGGGATGTACCCATTGGGGGTGATTCCGGTGGATTTTCTCGGGCAGATAGATAAATTGTCTCAGATCGCTTCTGTTGCTGACAATTCTGATGGTAACGGGCATAAACCTCGGTTTGTTGAATAAACGTGCAAATTAGCGAATTTGAACACGTAAAACATTTTTTAATGAAAATACAGCCTGTCGGGGACTACCTTCATCTATAGTTTGTAAAGAATGCATTCAGGGATCAGAGAGAGTAAGGCATCATTTCAAACTGGTTTTTGTGGCTATGGCCATTTGCCGTACTTTTGCAAAAATTTTTTTGAATGAGTCTGAAGAAAGAGATTAGCCGGCGCCGCACTTTTGCCATTATCAGTCACCCCGATGCGGGGAAAACCACCCTCACCGAAAAGCTATTGCTCTATGGGGGTGCTATTCAGGTTGCCGGTGCAGTGAAGTCAAACAAAATACGCAAAACCGCTACCTCCGACTGGATGGAAATTGAACGCCAGCGCGGTATATCCGTTGCAACTTCGGTGATGGGCTTCGAATACCAGGATCAGATGGTTAACATCCTCGATACTCCCGGTCACCAGGACTTTGCAGAAGACACTTTCAGAACCCTCACCGCTGTCGACAGTGTGATCGTGGTGATTGACGTGGCCAAAGGCGTTGAGCCACAGACAGAAAAACTGGTCAAGGTGTGCCGCATGCGCAAAACACCCATCATCGTGTTTATCAACAAACTCGACCGACCCGGCAAAGACGCCTTCGAACTGCTCGATGAGATTGAAAAAAAACTGAATCTGCATGTCACCCCTCTCAGCTGGCCTATCAATATGGGACAGTTTTTTAAAGGGGTTTACAACATTTTTGAACGGAACCTGTATCTTTTTGAACCCAGCAAACAACACATCGAAGAAGGTGTTGCATTCAGCGATCTGAACAATCCTGCTTTGAAACAATACATTGGCAGCGACGCAGATACCCTGCGCGAAGAGCTTCACCTTGTTGAAGGGGTCTACCCCGCTTTCAGGGTGGATGATTACCTGAACGGGGATATTTGCCCCGTGTTTTTCGGCAGTGCCCTGAACAATTTCGGGGTGAAAGAGCTTCTCGATTGTTTTGTCCGCATTGCCCCGACACCCATTGGACGCGATGCGGAGGAACGGCATGTTGATCCTGCCGAAGACCAGTTCAGTGGATTTGTGTTCAAGATACATGCCAATATGGATCCCAACCACCGCGACAGAATTGCTTTCGTTCGCATCGTTTCGGGTCGTTTCGAACGCAACAAGCCCTATTATCATATCCGTCTTGGCCGAAGCCTTAAATTTTCGAACCCGACAGCCTTTATGGCCCAGAAAAAATCGGTGGTGGATGAGGCTTTTCCTGGCGATATCGTTGGGCTGTATGATGCCGGGAATTTCAAAATAGGCGACACACTTACCGAAGGCGAAATGCTGCATTACAAAGGTATCCCGAGTTTCTCGCCCGAGCTTTTCCGTTACGTTGAAAATGCCGACCCGATGAAGTCGAAACAATTGGCAAAAGGCTTGGAACAGCTCACTGACGAAGGTGTTGCCCAGCTGTTTACAGGCAAGGCAACCGGCCGTAAAATTATCGGCACTGTTGGTGCTTTGCAGTTTGAGGTTATTCAGCACCGGCTCTTACACGAATACGGTGCTAGTTGTCGTTACGAGCCCATCACGCTTTACAAAACTGCCTGGATAACAAGTAACAACAAGGCCATGCTCGATGATTTCAAAATGCGCAAAGCCTCATTTCTGGCCTTTGACAAAGAAAAACGCGATGTGTTTCTGGCCGACTCTCCCTATTCGTTGCAAATTGCTCAGGAGAAATACCCGGACATCAACTTTTATTTCACCTCAGAATTCTGATACAATACAAATGCAACAAAATGCATTTCGTAGCTGTCTAATTCGGTGATATTAGCTATTTTTGCCTCTTGGGCAATAATCATCATTCAATCATACACAAATCTTTACCATGAAACACCGTATTTCACGCTTGCTTTTTGCGGCAGCATTAAGTTTAATTTCGTTTCAATTTGTTCAGGCTCAGGCACAGTATAGTGATGCTGAGTTGGCTTCGACACCCCATTGGGTGGAAATGATGCAGGATCAGGATGTGAACTTTTTCGAGGTGCAGCGCGCCTTTAACCTGTTTTGGGAAGGTCGTGAAGTAACCAAAGGTTCGGGTTGGAAACCGTTTAAACGCTGGGAATATTGGATGGGGCAACGTGTTTCACCTGACGGCACAAGACCTGCTGTTGACCGTGACCTGAAAGCCTGGGAGTCATGGAAACAAAACAATGCTGACAGATCGCTGTTTGGCGATTGGGAACCTCTTGGTCCGTTTACGGTGCCCTCAGGTTACAATGGGTATCGTGGTCTTGGCCGCCTCAATGCCATTGCTTTTCACCCTACCGACCCGAACGTTCTTTTTGTTGGCGCACCTGCCGGCGGACTCTGGATTACCCATGACCATGGCCAAACATGGGAAACTTACACAGATGTTATGCCAACACTGGGTGTTTCGGCTATCGTTGTAGATTACAGCAATCCTGATATCGTTTATATTGGAACAGGCGACCGCGATGCCGGCGATGCTCCGGGTCATGGTGTCTGGAAAAGTGTTGACGGCGGACAAACATTTTCCGCATCTAATTCGGGGATGGGCAATACAACCGTTGGCCGCATGATCATGCATCCGGCTGATCCATCTTATCTGCTGGCAGCAACCTCATCAGGTGTTTTTAAGTCAACCAACAATGGTGCTTCCTGGACGAGCACTGCCAACGGAAATTTTAAAGAAATTGTTTTTAAGTCAGATAATCCGTCCATAGTGTATGCTGCATCAGGTGGTACATTTTATCGTTCCACCGACGGAGGAAATAATTTTACTGTAATCAATGAAGGTCTTCCGGGTGGCTCCCGCGGGGTGATCGGCGTTTCGCCAGCCAGTCCGGATGTGGTATATTTTCTGATTACCAATGGTGATTCTTTTAAAGGTATTTACCGTTCCACCGATGCCGGGCTAAGTTTCACCACCCGTTCCACCACGCCCAACATTATGAGCTGGGGTTGCAATGGTGGCAGCGGCGGACAGGCATGGTACGACCTTGATATGTCAGTTGACCCGACCAATGCCGATATCATTCATGCAGGAGGGGTAAACAACTTTAAATCGACCAATGGCGGACAAAGCTGGTCGATCAACTCGCATTGGTGGGGCGATTGTGGTGTGCCTTCGGTGCATGCCGACCTTCATATACTGGAATACTCACCCATCAACAACAGACTGTATGTGGGTAATGATGGCGGATTTTACTGGACTGCAAACGGAGGAACTACCTGGACAGAAATTTCTAATGGACTGGTAATCAGCCAGGCTTATAAAATTGGCCAGAGCCTTACAGATCCCGGCTATGTGATCAATGGCTATCAGGACAATGGAACATCTACTCTGGCCGATGATGACTGGATTGCTGTGAATGGCGGCGATGGTATGGAATGTGCCTTTGACCCGACAGATGAGCGTTACAGCTACTCAACACTGTATTATGGACCTGTGTACCGTCATTTCAATCACAGCAATCAGGGTCAAATTGCCGGAGAAGGCTCCAACGGGATTACTGAAGGGGGTGCATGGGTAACCCCATTTATCATTGACCACATCAATCCGAACGTGATGTTTATCGGATACAAGAATGTCTGGAGAAGCACCAACATCAAGGCTGGAAACGTGAACAGTGTTTCCTGGACCAAAATATCTACCATGAGTTCGAACAACATGAGTGTGCTGGCGCAATCCAGGGCAAATACCGATATACTATATGCTGCAAGTGGCAACAGGTTTTACCGGACCGACAATGCAAAAGCCTCCGGTGTTCAATGGACCACATTAACGGGTTCACTTCCGGTTTCAAACAGTGTTACAGCGATCGAAACAAGTCCTTTTGACGAAAATGTTGTGTATATCGCTCAGCAAAACCTTATTTACAAATCGACTGATAAAGGCCAGACATGGCAGAATATGACCGCCAACCTGCCCAATGTAAACTTCAACTCCATTGCTTATTACAAGAATAGCAACGAAGGATTGTACCTGGGGACTGATATCGGAATCTTCTATCGGGATGCATCGATGAGCGAGTGGATCAGTTATTCTGACGGTTTTCCGGCAAGCGGCAGGGTTACCGAAATCGAAATATATTATGATGCCGAGAACCCATCGAACGATGTTATCAGGGCAGGTACCTATGGCAGGGGATTGTGGAGTTCGCCACCTTACTATGGAACACTTGAAGCCAATTTTGAGGCTTCCACCACACAGCCTTATGCCAATTGTGGAATATCCTTTACTGACCTGACATCAGGAGTACCTTACACCTGGGAGTGGAATTTTGAAGGTGGAACACCATCCGTGTCAACTGACCAGCATCCGCAGAATATTGTTTATTCACAGGAAGGTGTTTATTCAGTGACCCTCACTGTGACCAACCCGGTTGGGTCAGATACCAAAACCATCGAAGATTATGTAGTTGTTGGCCCGGCTCAGGCGCCACAGGTCAACTTTATGGCATCCGATACCGAAGGTTGTTCAGGTTTAGCAGTACTTTTCACTGATCTCAGCGAGATTTGTCCTGATAGCTGGCTATGGTCGTTTAGTCCGGATGATGTTACTTTTGCGAATGGAACCAGTGCAACATCGCAGAATCCCGAAGTTATCTTCAACCTGAATACAACCTACGATGTTACCCTGACTGCCACCAACCAAACCGGTTCGTCCTCACTCACTTTCGAAAAGTATGTTTCAATAGGTGGAGTAGCCATACCAATGACCGAAACATTTGCATCACAATCATTTGAAGAAATTGGCTGGGATGTTGAAAATCCTGATAACGGCCGGACCTGGGAAACGAAAACCACAGCTGAAGGCAGAACAACGGCATGGATGAATTATTTCAGCTATACCAGCATGACTGCCCGGGATTATTTGATTACCAAAGCACTTAACTTTGGCGACTATGAAAACGTGTACCTGAGTTTTGATTATGCTTACACACAAAGGTTTACACAGAAGGACTCCCTGATCATCAGCATCTCGTCCGATTGTGGTCAAAACTGGCAACGAATTTATGCCGATGGCCCGGATGACAATGGCCGTTTTATTACTGCCGCACCTACAATGAGTTCCTTTGAACCGGCTAATGAAACCGAATGGTGCTCAGGAAACCCGGATGTTGATTGTCCGGTGATCGATCTGTCAGCCTGGGCCGGTATGGCCAACATCAAGCTTAGGTTTGAATCGTATAACCAGTTTGGCAACAACCTCTATCTTGGTGATGTGCAGTTAACCGTCGTAACAGCTACAAACGCAGTCAATCAGGAGCTTTCAGGTATTCAGCTTTACCCTGTTCCAGCTGATAAGCTGCTAAATGTAACGGTATCAGACCAGTGGGTCGGAAAGCGTTTCACCATAACAGATTTGCATGGACGCATACTTTCATCAGGACAGTTTACACAAGCAAATACCCTTGTGCAGACTGCCGGATGGGAAATGGGCATCTATTTGCTTAAGGTAGAGGGTAATGCCCGTGGAATCAATAAAATATTGATCATGCACTAAATCGTCTGACATAACATATAATAATCAAGCGTTAATTAAAAATTGAATAATGAGAATTAGAGCCACATGGATATTCATTCTGCTGTTTGCTATGATGCAACAGTTGAATGCTCAACAGTTTATTGAAAAATTTCAGGGAACATCCGAAGCCTCGGTCCGGAAAGCATTTTCCGAAATCGAAGCCCAGGCCAGGATATATGAACCCTATCAGATCAGGGAGTTTCGCAAACCAAATCCTGTTATCTACAATCCTGAGTTTGAAATTGATCCGGCAGAAGTGATTTATATTGAGCCTGAAACTAAAACTGTTACTGGATTTCGAAACAGGGAGGTGTCACCCATTCCCGACACAAGCTTTTTAGGTTTGTACGACTCGGGCAATTCTATTCCACCCGATGTGAATGGAGCTCCCGGCCCCGATCACCTGATGGTTACACTGAATACTGAAGTGAGAATTCAGGATAGGATTGGCAACAACCTCTCTACCATGTCGCTGGGTGTGTTTTGGGCAAGTTTGCCCGGTGGTGGGACTTTTGACCCCAAAATTTTGTACGATTCACACGAAAACAGGTGGATTTTTGTCACCTGTGCCGGAAGCACTGCCGGCGATTCCAGGATTTATATGGGTGTTACAGCAGATTCAGACCCAACCGGTACATGGTATCTATACTCATTTATAGCCGATCCGCAGAATCAGGTCTGGTTTGATTACCCAAGCATGGGTTTCAACGACAGATGGATAGCTGTTTCAGGAAATATGTTTGGCGGTAATTTCTACAGCACTGTCTACGTTTTTGATAAGCAAGCCATGTATGCCGGTGACGAATCGATTCCCTTCACCCGCTTTGCAACCAATCAGGGTTTTACACTTGTTCCGGCAATTACTTTTGATCAGGACGAAGAAGACCTTTATCTGGTTTCTTCTGCCAATTCTAATACCGGGGGCAATGGGTTTATCAGGCTATTTAAGGTGAGTGGCGAAACCAATACTCCCGCCTTTACTATGGTTGGAAGCATAGGAACCCCCAATCCATGGGCTGGGAATGCAGGAAATAACGGTGATTTTTTGCCTCAGATTGGATCTTCTGAATTGATTAATTCAGTAGACCACAGGATGGAAAATGTGATTTTCAGAAACAACAAAATATGGGCCGTTCACCATATATTTCTTCCTGCCAACTCGCCTCAACGAACAGCTGTTCAGTGGTGGCAACTTGATACCGAAGGAACAATTTTGCAACGTGGCCGCATCGACGACCCAACGAATGTGATGTCATATGCATTCCCGACAATAGCGGTAAATGATTTTGAAGATGTTCTGATCGGTCACAACAGTTTTTCATCACAGCAGTATGCGAGTGCATCCTATTCGTTCCGTTCAGCAGATGATGAACCCAACACCATGCGCGATCCCTACCAATACAAGGATGGGCGTGCTCCCTACTACAAAACCTTTGGCGGCGGACGCAACCGTTGGGGCGATTATTCAGCCACCATGCTTGATCCGGTTAATGGCAAAGACTTCTGGGTGTTGCAGGAATATGCCGAGTTGCCTTCGGGTGGCGACCGCTGGGGAACTTGGTGGGCCTATCTCAGGATTCCTTTCTTACCCGTTCCGGATTTTCAAGCCAATGAAACACTTATCCCATTGGGTGAGAATATTCAGTTTTCGGACTTAAGTATTGGTGTTCCACAGGAGTGGATGTGGACATTTGAAGGCGGAAACCCTGCCCAATCAACCGAACAACATCCCACAGGAATTGTCTTTGCTACCGAAGGAAGCTTTGATGTAAGCCTCACCACAACAAATAGTTTTGGCACGAACACCATAGTGAAACCGGATTATATAACTGTAAGTTCATCCCTGTTGCCTGAAGTAGATTTCGTGGCAGATCAAACAGTGGTTTGCACAGGTGGTGCAGTGAAGTTTACCGACCAGACCCTTTACATGCCGCGCGAATGGGAGTGGGCGTTTAGTCCATCCACAGTGACTTTTGTGAATGGCACCGATGCCTTCACACAAAATCCGGAGGTAGTTTTTGAAGAGCCAACATCCTATTCGGTTACACTCACTACCTCCAACCTGAACGGTTCAGAAAGCAAAACAATTTTTGATATGATCACCGTTGGAGGCTATGCCCTGCCTTTCGAAGAAAGGTTTGAAGGAGCAGGTTTTGAAGCTTCAGGCTGGCAAGTGGTAAATCCTGACAATCAGATTGGCTGGGAAATTGTTACAGTTGGAGGCTTGAACGACATTACCACAGCGGCATCGGTTAACTTTTACAATTATTACGCTATTGGTCAGCGCGATAGATTGATTAGTCCATTGTTTGATCTGCGTAATTTTGGCAATATGAACCTATCCTTCCGCCATGCCTATGCACAGCGTCATACCCAGTTTGCCGACTCCCTCATCGTGTATATTTCTGATGATTGTGGTCAAAGCTGGACGCGCATTTTTGGCGATGCTGAGAATGGAAGCGGCAATTTTGCAACCCATCCGATGGCTGATGGTTTCAGTCCGGTGAATGTGTGGGACTGGTGTGGAGTGGAATGGGGTGCCGGCTGCATAACCCTCAACCTCGATCAATGGCTGGGAAAAACTGGAGTGCAGATTGCCTTCGAAACTTATAGCTTCTATGGAAATCCAATCTATCTCACTGATGTACAGTTGGGACCAACAGTTGGAATAGAGGCTTTGGAGGGAGACGATGCGTTTTTGGTGTCGCCTAATCCTACTGAAGGGAAATTTACAATCAGAACAAACACTGCTGCAGCTTTTAGCAGCTTGAGCATCATCAACCCTACAGGACAAATTGTATATGCTTACAAAGGTCATATGGAAGGTGAGCTTACGATCGATCTGAGTGGATTGTCAAAGGGGGTTTATCTCGTTGAAGCGTTGGCGGGTGACAGGAAAGTGGTTCAAAAACTTGTTCTGAAGTAAGTGTTGTTGTGAATTCAGCAAGGGTTGGGGATTTCGCCTTATCACGCTTATTGTCATCTCTGTCTGTTGTTATTGGTATTGTAGTCTGACAAAATTGTCTGTTTCATGAACTTATTCTATTTTCCGGAAGCAAAGCACGGCTTGCTTGACCTGAGCGAAGAGGAGTCGAAACATTGTGTCAGGGTGTTGCGCATGTCGGTTGGCGACCCCATAGTGTTTACCAACGGCAAGGGCTGGTTTTTCGATGGCATTCTGGCCACCGCTTCGCCAAAACGCTGTCAGGTGGATATCATCGCTTCGCATGAGGAGAAGGTAAGCCGTGATTTCCGCATACACATTGCCCTGAGTCCTACTAAAAGCCTCGACAGAGTGGAATGGTTTGTAGAAAAATCTACCGAAATCGGAATTGATGAAATCTCCTTCTTTACTTCAGATTTTTCCGAACGCAAAGCATTAAACATCGACCGTTTAAACAGGGTGGCGGTTGCAGCCATGAAACAATCGCTCAAATCCAGACTTCCCGTTTTGAACGAAATGGTTTCGTTCAGGCAGTTTATCCACCACGAAATGAAAGGGCAGAAGTTCATAGCATGGATCGATGAAGGGGTGCAGACCTTGCTCGTTAATCAAGTGAACCCGTCAACCGAAGTTACAGTGATCATCGGTCCGGAAGGCGATTTTAGTGCGAACGAGGTGAAAACTGCAAGGAGCAATGGGTATATCCCTGTTAGTTTGGGAACTTCCAGGCTTCGGACTGAAACTGCTGCTTTGGTTTCGTGTCAGACGATTCAGCTTATTAACCAAATTCATCAAAAGTGAAAAAATTGCAGCTTGTAATATTAGGAATTAGCCTGATCCTGAATAGCTTTGCCCAGTCTGACATCCAGATTGCCCTGCTCAAATACCGTGGCGGTGGCGATTGGTATGCAAACCCAACTTCGCTGCCAAATCTGGTGAAATTCTGCAATGAGCAAATGGGCACAACCATCAGCGAACAGGTTGCAACAGTTGATGTGATCAGCTCCGATCTGTTTAACTTTCCATTTGTTCACCTGACGGGTCATGGCAATATCGTATTCGACAACAGGGAAGCCCAGAATTTACGCAATTATCTGATATCCGGAGGGTTTCTTCATATTGATGACAACTATGGACTGGATCCTTTTATCAGGATTCAAATGAAAAAAGTGTTTCCAGAGCTCGAATTTATTGAGTTGCCATTTGAGCATCCGGTATATCATCAGCGTTACGCCTTTTCATCCGGACTTCCAAAAATTCATGAGCATGATGGCAAACCGGCCCAGGGATTTGGACTGGTGTATGAAGGAAGGCTGGTTTGTTTTTACTCTTACGAGTCTGACCTCGGCGATGGATGGGAAGATGCTGCAGTGCATAACGATACCGAAGAGGTAAGGCTTAAGGCCTTGCGCATGGGAGCAAATCTTATACAATACGCCTTTAAGAACTGATTAATAGGATATTAAATAGAGTTTGTTGAGGCATTTAATTTCCTTCACTATCTGATTCAGGAGATTTTTTTTGGAAGTGTTAAGTGGAATTGGAAATTTGTGGTAATTTCACTTCCTGTTAACAACAACAACCGCCATGAATTTAAGATTTATCGCATTTACAGCATGTATTTCGCTGGGAAGTATGCTTGCATCCGGCCAGACAGCCGACAGGAAATCAAACCCGGATACTTATCCTGAATTGTTGCCTATGAGTAGCTATGATTCGCTTATGCTGTCGCAGCTGCCACCTTTGCAGCTCTCACCAACAAGCTTAAAACGGAATTTGCCTTACAAAGTGGATAATTCTGCCTTGTCATTTTTCAGACCTTTGATTGCTCAGGTGGGTCTTGAGTGTGGCCAGGCAGCAAGTATTGGCAATGCGTTGACCTATGAGTTGAATGTGCTCCGGAATGCTCCCGGCGATCAGCCTCAGAATCAGATGGCAACTCACTTTACATATAATTTTCTCAACAATGGCAGTAATGCAGGCATTAGCTATTACGAAACATTTGAGATTGTGAAGAGGGCGGGCAACCCAAGTGTTGCCGACTATGGTGGCATGGCTCAGGGTGGAGCCAGCAGGTGGATGAATGGCTATGACTTGTATTACAACAGCATGCACAACCGTATCAACGATATTTATTCCATTAAGACCAATACTTTAGAAGGGCTTGAAACCCTGAAGCAATGGATTTTTGATCATGGCAATGGTTCAGAATACGGCGGGGTCGCCTGCTTTTATTCTGAGTTTAATCATCCACCCGTACTCCTACCACCTGGCACCGAAGAGGGCGGCAGTCATGTTATCATTCATTGGGGGTCCTCGCCCAACCATGCCATGACCATTGTTGGATATAACGACTCTATTCGGTATGATTATAATGGTGATAATCAATACACAAATAATATTGACCTGAATGGCGATGGTCTCATTACTGTGAGCGACTGGGAGATTGGCGGGTTTAAAATGGCCAATACCTATGGATCGATTTCAGGATGGGGCGATGAGGGCTTTTCCTATATGATGTATAAAACTGTTGCTGACAACAACCAACAAGGTGGAATTTGGAACAATGTGGTTGTGGTGGCCGATGCCCGCGAAAATCATGAACCATTGCTTACTGCCAGAGTCATTCTGACACATCCCTGCCGGAATAGCCTGAAAGTGTCGATCGGATTATCAACGGATGCAAATGATACTGAGCCGGAGTATATATTACGCTTTCCAATATTTGATTTTCAGGGTGGTTGCAATCCGATGGAAGGTACAGGCATGAGCGAAACCCTTGAATTTGGTCTCGACCTCAATCCACTGCTTACCTATATTACGCCTGGTGAATCAGCAAAGCTTTTCCTGATGGTGAACGAATACGATCCTAACAACTCCTATTCAGGGATGATCAATCATTTTTCGGTGATTGATTACACTTCGGGCCAAACAGAAACTGTTGCCAATGGCAGTGCCGGTATTCTCAACAACACCCTGACCATGATGAATGTGGTGAGCTCGTTCGACCACGAACCGGTTAACATTCAAACTGAAAGCCTTCCTCCTGTTCAGCTTTACCAGGATTATGATTTTGATCTTCAAGCCAGTGAAGGCACCGAACCCTATCGTTGGAGTTTCGCATACGATTATCTTCAGTTTGATTCTACGGCCACTCAACCGGAGTTCGAAACCGAAGTGCTGATACCTTCGAACAACAACTCAGGTATGGCAAAAGTTACGCTTCCATTCGCATTTCCATTTTATGGCGAAAGTTTCAACGAGGTTTATGTAACAGTGGATGGCTATATCCGATTCGATGAAACACTCATTCCGTGGCCCTATTATATTGATGGTAAATCGTATTTTCTGCAAAATAAAATGATAGCACCGCTGATGTCAAACACCTTTGTTGTAACATCCTCGGAGGGTGATGGAATTTGGTTCGAAACAGGCGAAGGATATTGTTCTTTCCGTTGGAAATTGTCGGTATCGGGCCAGACAAATACAAGCGAAACAAATTTTGTTGCCCGCTTATACGAAGATGGTCGTATTGCATTCTATTACGGCTATCAAAACGTTCCTTTCTACGTCCGCCGATATGGAGGACTTTCATCAGGCGATGGCGAAAATTATGTGCTGATGAATACCAATTCAACTTTCTCTCCGGTTCAATTGAGGTATAATCGGTTCAGCCCGGTGAATGAACCCGTTGACCTGGACATCACTGCCGATGGAAAGCTTTATGGGTTTATCGACGAACTGCTGGACAATTCTCCCATAAAGGTTTGTGTAACCGACAACAACAACCTGAAACACTTTAAAACGTTTCTGCTGTCAACCGAAGGCGTGGTGATGGAAGCTGAGGTTTCAGGGGTGTCACAGAATGCCATAGTTTATGGCGAACCTTTTACACTCGACCTTGATTTTACCAATATAAACAGTTTCCCCTTGAGCAGTTCAACTGTAAGCATCTCAATAAACGACTATTTCTTTGAGGTAGTCGAGGCAGTTTCAGATTTCCCGGCAATTGCAGTTGGCGAGAATAAGCTGTTACAGGATGTGTTTCAGATCAATACTGACCGTTTTGTGCCTCATGGACACAAAGTTGTAATAAACTTGTCAATGGCCGCTCCCGAAGGGAATTGGAGCCGCTCGCTCGAGCTTGTAGCCAATGCACCATTGGTCCAAATGGCTTCGATGCTGCTCGATGACGGAAACAATGGTATGCTTGAACCCGGCGAAACAGCCTTGCTTTATATGAATCTGGCTAATAATGGCGGAGCTGCCGTTACCACCGCAATGGCTGTGCTTACCACCGATGAACCTGCATTGCAGATCAGTAATCCCAGCCTGAGTCTGGAGGTTTTTGAAGCCGGCGAATCGTGGCAGCTTGTTTATGAAGTTTATCTGGACGAGGATGCCATAGTGCCCCCGGTTATTGGCCTGAATCTTCACGTAATTGGTGATAAGGAATATTCCTGTTACAAGTCTTATCCGCTGATCACAGCATTTGTCATCGAAGACTTTGAAAGTGCCGGAATGGAACAATTCGACTGGGTAAGCAGTGGACATGCACCCTGGTATGTCGACAATCAGGTTCCTCCCTATGAGGGATCATATGCGGCCCGTTCAGGAGTGATTATCGATAATCAGACCTCAACCCTTGCACTGGAGTACAATGTAGCTTTCCCTGATACGCTGTCGTTCTATTACAAAGTATCATCAGAGCCCAACTACGACTATCTGAGGTTTTTTATCAATGAGGTCGAATACGACGCCTGGGCAGGGAATGTGGACTGGACCCAATATAAAACATTTGTGAACGCAGGGAATCAGATATTTGTTTGGAAATACATAAAGGATTATAGCGTTTCCACCGGCGATGATTGTGCCAGAATTGATTTTATCCTTTTCCCGCCTTATGCCATCCCAACAGGATCAGCTGAAATAAGCAAACCCATATCCGATTTGACTGTTTATCCGAATCCTTCAATCAACGATATGGTTATCAGACTTAGATTGAACGAATCGAGTCAATGCAGCATAACGATAATGGATGCTTCGGGTAAAATGGTATGGCATGAAGCTTTGCCGGGTACGCTTCAACCTGGTGAACACAAATTCTATCCACCTTTCGGGCGCTTGGGTCAGGGTATTTATTTTGTGATTGCCACAACGGATACAGAAACCATCGTTCGAAAAATTGTTCGTACCAACTGATCGTAAGCAGTTTACATGGAATTGGCAAAGGGCATAAAGCAGTCTCTTTTTCTCGTGGTAGTAGCCTTGATGCTATTGCCCGAAGCGCAACGGAGATGGAAGTTGTTTGCTGATTTTCCATTGCAGGGAGCCTATGTTGCTGTTGAACAGCCTTCAACCGATAGCCTCAGTTGGGCACTATGGATGTCGGGCGATTTTCAGCAGACTTTCAACGATCGTCTTGAAGCCAATATTGGCTTTCACGATTGGCTGGTCAGGATAAATAACCAATTGGTCTACAGCATGTTCAAAGAAACAACTGCCGAAGGCGTGATCGTTGGCCGGCAAGGTGAGTTGTTCGAAGAGGATTATATCAGAGCTTACCTGGGGGAGTTTTTTGTTGGCGAAAGGGCTTGGGAAGGAAAAGCTGAACGGCTCCTAAAGGTGCAGGATACATTGGCCGCCATGGGTAAAACACTTTTGGTGGTTTTCGAACCAGGCAAGGGTAGTTTGAATCCGGAAAAGTTTCCCGTGAAATATACCGGGGCGGAAAAGAAAACTTCTAACTACGATTACTTTTCGAAGCAGTTGAAACAAGCAAAGGTGAATACCCTTGATCTTATTCAGTTTTTTGACCTGAAAAAGAACAGTGCTGATTACCTGCTGTTTCCTCAAACAGGCACACACTGGAGTTATTATGGAGCCGCGCTGGCCGCTGACACTACCCTGGCACACCTGCAAAAGCTACATGGCCATTGTGTTCCGGATATGACGATCGATTCGTTGGGGAGTTTGCCTCGTCCACGGCATCCAGATGATGATATCTGGTTGGCTATGAATGTGTTGCTGCCTGTTCCTGCACAGAATCTGGCATACCCGCGCCTGAGTTTTGAAACTGACAATCAGAAACCAAAATGTAAGATATTGGTTGTTGGCGACAGTTTTTATTTCAACTGGCAAAGCGATGGGGTGATGTTCAATGCTTTTGAGAATGCCGATTTCTGGTATTACAACCAGTCGGTATGGGGCAGGCAAGGCGTTGAAACCGGAAAAACAAATCAGCTTGACTTTAGAAATGAAGTACTGAGCCGCGATATTATCCTGATCATGATCACAGAGCGGTTTCACCACAATTTCGCCTGGAAATTTGATGAACAGCTGTATGAATTGTTTTACCCCGGGCAATCCGACCTCATCGATTACTATTCCGACAACCTCCGCATCAGTAACGATCAGTTCATGCGCCTGGTAAGGGACGCAAAGATCAGAAACATCTCCATTGAAGAACGTATTCGTATGGAGGCTGAGTTTTTACTGTATGAAGACTACCAGCGTAATCCGGGCAAATATACCCGCAAAGAAGATCTGATCACCATTCTGATGATGGGTATCAGGGGAACCCCCGATTGGTATGCAAAGGTGAAAGAGAAAGCCATTGAGCGAAACATACCTCTGGATCAAATGGTGAGGATGGATGCCGAATGGCTTTACAACGACAAGTATGGCCGGTAAGTTAATCCGGTCAGCTTCCGAATTTTAGTCCGAAATATATTGACCTGGTTTTCAATGGCCCGTACATATAACCGGCATCGCGGAACATTCCCCTGTCAAAATCTGACTGGTAACTGTTGAAGATGTTATGTACACCGGTCTCCAGCTTCATGTTCACTGATTTTGACAAGCTGAGTGCATAGGAAAACTTCAGGTTAAGATCCAGAAATGAAGGAGTTGTGACGATCTCATCCTGTTCAAAATAGCCTTCGAAATGCAGCATTTTCATTTGACCTATTTACGTTGCGCTTTGATGTTCACCAAATCTTAAAAGTAAAGCAGGATAGGAGAGACTAGTTTTATAATCCCGTTTTATTGATCACGGGATTTGCATACATATGCAGAAACATATTGCGGATAACCTGTTTATCGCCGGGAACCTTCACTAAGGTATCATTCAGCAATGCCAAAAATTGCTCTTTCAGCGTGGGCGTATATTGGCACTTGTTTGAGTCGGAATGATTCAACATGTCATAAGCAATGAAATTGTTTGGCCAGAGTTTATAATTGGCATAAATCTGCCGGTCGATCTGCCTGGCAAGCTCCTCAACCTGGGCATTGGACGCTCCCTTTGTTGCGGAGAATTCAATCTCAGTATCAATGGGTGTTCCAAAGCCAAAATGAACCCTGCCATTTGACCTCAACAGCCCTTCTTCCATGCTTTTCAAATCGTCCTCTTGTGTTTTTTCATAACCGTCTGATTGTCTTTTATACAACTCAGCTACCTTCGAAAGGCCGCATGGTTCCCATTCATATGAAATCGACAGGGGTACAATCTTCAGTTCTTTAAACCCGGCAGCAAAATCACCTGTGTTGCTCAGTTTCAACATTTTCAGCAAGGCCAGTTGCGTTTTGTCGTTGCCATCCTTGGTTCTGCCTTCGCGTTGGGCAATCCACACGGAAGTGTTTTTAACTGTGATGTTGTAACGGATATAAGCAGAAAGCTTTTTGGATGCCTGAAGCATTTCGCGAACCGGGAGGTTGCGCTGAACAACAAACGACCGGTTTAGTTTCATGGTTTGCTCAATCCAGTTCCTGATGAGCAGATTGCTGCCGATTGCTATCTCAGTCGGATTCATTCCTTCAACCACTATCAGGTAATTCATAAGTACCGGATCGAGAACAATGTCGCGGTGATTGGAGATGAACAGATAGCTTGTTGATTTGTCAAGGTTCTCGAGCCCACTGTAAGTCTGACCATCGGTGGTACGGTTCACGATGAGTTCCTGCACGAGGGGAAACATGAAATCAAACTGTAAATCCCTTACAGTGTGTATGTTTTCGAGTACTTCCTTCGCCTTTACAATATCTTTCTGATCCTGGAAAGCAAACTGCATGATGTGCTGAAAACTATCGTCCCTGACAAGCGAACGCAAAATCTGATTGACCTCAGTATCATCATACGACCTGATATCATCAAAATTGTAGCCATCAATCATATCCGTTTTATTTTGGGAGCCCGCAAATATAACAAAATTGACCATACCAAACCGAATGGGCTATTGGTCAGGAGGGTAGGTTTGCCACGATTTCAGCCGGAATGCAACAACAACTGATCATCAAACAAAGGGCTTGGTGAAGTTATTTAAGTGATTATAAATTTGTTATCAGGATATCAAAGAATCTATCGCCATGGAAAGAATGATGACCAGCACAAAATAGTTAATCCTCATGAAGTAATAAAAAGGGTTGAAACTGCTTGTCTGCTTTTTCAGGATACTGCTGAAAATAGCAATTAGCCAGACAACAGCAATGAGCACAACGATGGTGATCACAGATGAATGAATAATGCCAAAAAGCGGAATCATCAGCGCAGCCACTGCTGTAGCAAAAGTCCATAAAAAAGTGAGATAGCGTATTTGTTCTTCATTGTAACGCTCGGTGATTGACGGGTAGCCGGCTTCAACGTATTCCTTGCCATACTTAAGCATCAGCAACCAGAAGTGGGGAACCTGCCAGATGAAGAAAAAGAAGGCGAGGATAAGCGCATGCGGATCGAGAGCCGAGCCACCACCTGCAACCCAGCCAACAACAGGCGGGATAGCGCCAATCACTGATCCGGGGATTACGGCAAAGGCAGTTTTTCTTTTCATGGGAGTGTAAATCCCGTTGTACCAGATCAACGCCAGAAGTCCAAGCTGAAATCCAACAAAATTGGATCCATAAAAGATCATGGCCGAACCAATGCCCGACAGGATTATTGCTACGATCAGTGCGCCTGTTTTGCTGATACGTCCTGACGGAATCGGCCTGTTCCGGGTGCGTTCCATCAGACCATCGCGGTCGCTGTCCTGAAAATGGTTTAGAGCCGACGAGCCACAGGCAAGGATGAAAATGCCCAATGTCGGGAGTATAATGCCACTGTCGAAACTGCCTTTGGCCAGCAAATATCCGGCTATGGTCGTTAACGCAACAGCGAAAGTGATTTTCACTTTGCTCAGTTCTGCCAACAGCAAGATTGTTTTCTTCATTTCAGGGCATTTACATTCGTTAAGCATTCCATTTAAAACCCGGAATCACGCCTCACCGGAAATCATGAAACCGCTACTATTCCAGTGTCTTGATATAATCCACAATATCCGCAATCTGTTCATCATTGATCACGGCCCCGTAGGGAATCATCAGGCCTTTCATATAGCCCTGAACAACATCGGCATTGGGCTCCTTGATTGACCGGCTGATATATGCATCGTCAATGGTTATTTCCCTCTCAACACCATCGGTCACAACAATTTCTTTCTTACCATAAATACCTTTGAAAGAGGGACCTATGAGTTTGCTGCCATCCTGCGAATGGCAGGTGAAGCAAGCGTTTTTTTTCATGATTGCCAAACCGGGATGCTCATCTGATTTGGCCGACACAACAGCCAGCCATTCATTATACCTGACTTCAGGCACAACTGTGATGGATGAAAGCATGTAAGAGTGCAGTTGTCCGCAATATTCGGCGCAAAGCACATCGTAACGCCCTTCCCTGTTGGCCTCAAACCACATATAGTTGTTTTTCCCGGGGACCAGATCTTCTTTTATTCTGAAAGCCGGAACAAAGAAACTGTGCAACACATCACGTGAAATAAGTTCGAGTTTAACTGGTTGGTTGATAGGCACAACCATGGTGTCGGTGATCGTTCCATTCGGATACTCAAATGAAAACTTCCACATCTGACCGTAAGCTTTAATGACCATAGCATTGTCGGGAACATTACGCATGGGCTTGAAACCCATCCAGCCATAGTAGAACATCACCATAACCAGCATGGTGGGAACCACCGTCCAGATTACCTCAATGGTGTTGTTGCCTTCGATATGACTGGCGGTTGGGTTACGTTTCTTGTTGTAGCGAAAAACAAAATAAATCATTACTGCAGTAATGCCCACCAGAAAGAAAATGGATATTCCGGAAATGATGTAGAGCGATAAATCTACCCCTTCTGCAAAAGTTGAAGCTCCTGTTCTCATAGTGTTTTATCGGTTAAAATATTCAATACTGGTGAGTGCAGTAAAAACCACGAACAACAAGCCCACAATCATAATCAGCCAGGTATATAGCTTATGGTCGTATTTCAGGTGCATAAAATAATAGGCAACAACAATAACTTTTACCGTGGCAATGAGCAGTGCTGTAGCAACGGATAAGGTTCGCAGGTTGGCACCGAACACCGAGATGGCAACAGTTACCACTGTCAACAGCAACAGGGCAACGAGTGTGCTGAAATGTTGCTTGTAGCTCGAAATATGTTGAGTCTCGTGTAAGTCTCCTTCGTGTTTTTTCGTGTTATTTTCCATGTTATCAATGAATAAGGTAGAACAAAGGGAACAGATATATCCAGATTAAGTCAACCAGATGCCAGTAAAGTCCTGCATTTTCGGTCAGGGTGTATCGCTCGGGGGTGATCAGCCCTTTTTTGGTGCGGTAAATGACAACGGCTATGATGATTGCGCCAATAATAATGTGCAGAGCATGAAGTCCGGTCATGAAAAAGTAAAGATAAAAGAACAAACCTTCACCCTTGGGCAGGTTTTCATAATATTCCATGCCTGGAAACAATCCGTGGTGAATTTTCGCGCTCCACTCGAAATACTTAATTATCATAAAGATAAGTGCTGCGGCAAGGGTCAAAAAGAGCAAGTTTACCGATAGTCTGGTGTTTCCCTTTTGAATGGCTGTAATCGACATGGCAATTGTCATACTGCTCACCAGAAGCACCACTGTATTGATGGTTCCCATGGTGACATTCAGTTCGAAGGATGACAGCAAAAAGGCTTCGCTGTTGATCATCCTGTAAACCATATAGACGATGAACAATCCGCCAAAAAGCAGAATCTCGGTGAATAAAAACAGCCACATCCCCATCTTTGAGGCTTCAGCATCGCGGTTGTGCCCCGAGTTGGGCAATACAAATCCTGAGGCGTGTTCCATAGTGTTATTCTTTTATGGTTGGTTTATGTTCAAAATCGTAGGGACCATCCTTGGGAAGCACCGGCATACGATCGAAATTCTGCACCGGAGGCGGCGACTGGGTTTGCCATTCCAGGGTAATCCCTCCCCACGGGTTGCGTCCTGGTTTTGTCTTGCTGTTGAAATAGGCATAAATAAGGTTGCCAAGCATCAGAAGCAGGCCGGTAGCCAGTATCCACGACCCAAAGGTGCTGATCATATTGGGCAGGTGAAATTCGGGTAAATAGTCGTAATAACGACGTGGCATACCCATCAGACCAGCAATGAGCATGGGGAAGTAAAGCGTGTTGAAACCAATAAACAAGATCACAAAGGCTATATTGGCCACAGTTGCGTTATACATCTTTCCCCACATCTTCGGAAACCAGTAGTGCAATGCCCCAAAGAAAGCAAAGCCCGTTCCGCCAAACATCACATAATGGAAGTGCCCCACAACAAAATAGGTGTCGTGCAGGTGAATGTCAGTCGCCAGTGCTCCAAGCACCAGACCTGTGAATCCGCCTATCATAAATTGAAAAATAAATGCAAGGGCGTAAAGCAGTGGTGTTTGCACGTTGATCGAACCTTTATACAAGGTGGCAACCCAGTTGAATACCTTGATAGCAGTCGGTATGGCAACAAGGAAAGTAAGAATGGAGAATATAAACCGGCCTGTTCCGCTCATGCCCGAGGTAAACATGTGGTGACCCCAGATAAAGTAACCCACAAAAGCGATGGCCAGACTCGAGAAAGCAATGGCTTTATAACCAAAAATGGTGCGCTGACTGAAGGTTGGGAGTAATTCGGAAATGATGCCGAAAGCAGGCAAAGCCATAATGTATACTGCTGGATGCGAGTAGATCCAGAAAAGGTGCTGATATAAAATCGGATCACCACCAATGGAAGGATCAAAAAGCCCGACCCCAAAGAAACGCTCAGCTACGATCATCATCAAGGTGATGCCGATAATCGGGGTAGCCAGCAACTGTATCCACGAAGTGGCATACAGGGCCCATGCGAAAAGAGGCATTTTCAGGAAAGTCATCCCTGGGGTTTTTAACCTGTGGATGGTAACAATAAAGTTTAAACCGGTGAGGATGGATGAAAAGCCGAGCACAAAGGCTGCCAGCACCGACATGGTCACATTAGTGCCCGTTTTAACACTGTAGGGTGCGTAAAACGTCCAGCCGGTATCTGCAGGTCCGTCGCCGAAAAGCAAGGTCGACAGGGCCATGATCGCTCCAATAATATAAATCCACCACGACAGCAGATTAAGCCTTGGAAACGAAACATCATCGGTACCAAGCATTATGGGCAGGAAAAAATTGCCGAATACTGCCGGGATACTGGGAATGATGAACAAAAAGATCATAATCACACCATGCAGGGTGAATATCTGGTTGTAGGTTTTGGCCTCCACGAGGTCTTTGCCCGGATTCAGCAATTCGAGCCGCATCAGGATGCCCAGCGTTACGCCCACCAGGAAAAATGTCATGAGCGAATACAGATATAACAATCCTATTCGCTTATGATCAACACTGAAAATCCAGGAAAACAGGCCTTTTTTGGCCTGAAGATAATTGAGATCAGTTGATAATGTTGCCATAAATTAACTAAGCATTATTGGTTTGATTTTTCCTTCTGTTGGAAACAAATAAGTAGGTAAAAAGTCCTAAAGCCATGATCAGGATAATGGTTCCCGATATTTTCGTAATGTTCAGAACATATCTTTGTCCGTCAGCATCATAACTAAAGCAAAACTTCAGCACCTTGTTGATAGTGGGCGACGATTTGCCCATTCCGGCTTCAACAACAGCCATTTTCATGTCAAAGGGCAGAAAATAAGTACCGTGAAGATAGCGTGTGATTTTGCCCTGCGGACTCACCACAACAAGTGTGGCAGGGTGTATAAACTCTGCTCCTTCCTGTTTTACCTGATAGCCTATATTGTCCAGAAAACCCTGAATGGTTACGCTGTCGCCGGTAAAAAACCGCCAGCTCTTGTCCGTATCGCCTTTGCCAACAAGCTTTTCGTAGGTTTTCTTCTTGTTTTGAGCCAGTATGGTTTTTTCAGTGTGGCTGAAACTGATGGTAAATACCTCGTAGTCTTTGCCCAACTCAAGATCCGACTTCTTCATCACATCGGCCAGACCATTCATCAGCGGTGTACAAATGCCCGGGCATTCGTAGTACACCATAGCTATAATGGTAGGTTTGGTAATGGCCTGCCTGATATCGGTCGGCTGGAACTTATCATCGATAAATATCTGCCCTTCGCGTATGCTTTGGTCGAGCTGCTCATACACACCCAGCTTGTCATCAGCCTTGATAACGACCGGTAAACTGATGAACAGGATGATAAGAAAGAAGGAGATGATGTTGGTCGGTTTTTCTAAAAGACTCATAGTCTGTTAGTTGTTTAAAAGGATTTGTACTTAATTTGGTGGCGCTAATTTAGAATAATTCTAAACAGTTTGACAAATTATTTTTGAAAAGTTTATTTTTCAATGAAATAGCCTCATTTTTTTGACATAAACTGAATTGAAATTAAACTGAATTGCCAAACCAAATCAAAATGATTACTTTTACAAAAGCTTCAAGGCATATTGTAGAAAGTGTTCCGTATCTTGGAAATACATCCAATAATGGGAAATTGTTGAAATGATGCTTTATTGCTTATTGATTAGATAATGAGATAATTAGTATTCTGGCATGATTGTTTCTAGTTTGATGTTGAATACTATGTAAAAAAAATACCATGAAAAAGATTTTGCCATTATTCATCCTTTCATCAGTTCTTATGATCTTTTTAACCGGATGCCAGAAAGAATTTAAGCCCGATACAAAGACTTACGAACATATGAAGGACCTTGAAGTTCCTTCAAGTTTCGGATGGAAAACCACCAGAGATGTTTTGCTCAAAGTGAGTTTACCCTCAGTTGGTGTATTCCCGATTGATTCACGCTTAACCGTTTTTATCGGCGATCCCCTTTTCGGAGGAGAAAAGCTGAGCAGCGGCAGCCTCAGAATTGGCGAACCTTTTGAACAAATGATCCGGATTCCGGCTTATTTGAAAACACTGCATCTTCTGCTCGAATCGAGTGTTGGTGCAAGGTATTATGCCGAAGTTGCTGCCAGTGCGAACACCATAACCTATGTTTTTAATCCGAACCAAAAGGATCTTGCCTTTAAATCCCTTTCCATAGTGGTGGATGATGGCCCCGAATGTGATGACTGCGACCAGGTAATTTCCGGATCAGGAAACATTACCATTGGAAACGGCCAAACCTATTGTGTGACGGATAGCTTTAACGGCAGAATCACCTTTCAAACCTGGAACGGGGGAGGAACCCTGAAAGTTTGCGGAACGGCAACACTTACCGGGAATACTACCCTTGGGACGAATAGTCATATTATTGTTACACAGAGCGGTGTTTTGAACATCAATAATTTATCCATGTGGGGAAATTCTGCTTCAGTAACAGTTTATGCCGATGCCGAACTCAATGTGGGCAATGGTTTTTCAACAGTCGGTACTTTTACCAATCACGGACAAATCACAATTGATGGCAGCCTGACCATTCAGCAACTTGTGGCGGCTTTTACCAATACGGGCACCATTACGGTCAGCAGCAACGGATTTCAACTCAACAATGCCCAGATGAACAATACCGGAAGTATATTGGTAACTGGTTCGTTTAAGCTGAACACAAACAGCGCCCTGGTTTCCGATGGGATAATCACTTCAACTTCGGCCTTTGAAATCAACGGAAGTCAGTTTACAAACAATGGTGAAGTAACAGTTTCTCAATCCAATTTCAGTATCAATGGTGGTGCGACCTTTACCAACAATGGTTCGCTTGAAGTGACTGAGGGCAGCTTCAGTGTTAACTCAAACTCGATGGTTAACAATGGCTCCATCGAAGCAGGGAATAAAATCAGCTTTAATTCGGGCAGTGTGGTTACCAACAACTGCATGATGTCGTGCGACGGGCTTGCCGAGTTTAACTCCGGAAATATCACCTTCAACAACGGTTATCTGCGCAGCGAATCCAAGATACAGGTCAACAGTGGCTCGAATCTGCAGCTTAACAATGCCAGCATGCTCTCGACAACGCAGTTTGAACTCTATGCCAACATCACAGGTCAGCAATCAAGCAGCTCAATCAAGGCCACTACCCAGTTTAAAATGTCGTCGCAGACCGTTTCGGGCCCGATCGAGCTATCGACCGATAACCTGAATATCCTTCCGGGCACACCCATTGCGCAGCACTTCATCAATGGAGCGACTGTTGTAGCCCTTGGGGAGGAACAGAATTTCCTGCCCGTTACATCCTGCAATCCCGAGGGGATGGGCTCAATTATTATCAATGATACCGATAATGACGGCGTGATGGACGACATTGACGATTTTCCAAACGATGGCACAAGGGCCTACAGGTCATGGTATCCCGGCGAGAATAACTTCTCAACCATTGCCTTCGAAGATCTTTGGCCCGGAATTGGCGATTTTGATTTCAACGATGTGGTCATCGAATTTCAATACGAAATCATTACCAATTCATCCAACCAACTGGTTGATCTGGTGGGCAGGTTTAAACTCCTTGCGGCTGGTGCCAGTCTGAACAATGGTTTTGGTGTGGCAATCCCTGTTGATCCCGCGAATGTTGGAACGGTTACTGGCGGACAGATTGATGGAAATGCCATTGTTTTTGCAGGCAACGGTGCCGAGGCCGGGCATGCAAACCAAACGGTGATCATTGTTTTCGACGCTATCAACACCACCTATGGAGGCAATGGATACATCAATACCATTCAGGATCTTCCTTACATTGAGACCGATACGGTGCAGGTCACGGTTAATTTTAGTAGCCCCCAGGCCAGCTATGGAGCGGCTCCCTTTAATCCCTTTATCTTTATTGACCAGGAACGTGGCAAGGAAGTCCATCTGCTCGATTTCCAGCCAACTGCATTGGCCGATCCGCAATACTTTGGCATATGGGAAGACAGATCGATACCTGCTTCGGGCGAGTATTACAAAACCGATGCTAACCTGCCTTGGGCCATCGAAATTCCGGTATCCTTCAGCTATCCGAAGGAAACCATCGACATCTTAGCCACCCATCTCAAATTTGCAGAATGGGCTGTCTCGGGCGGAACGCTTTACCAGGACTGGTACCTCGATCTGCCGGACTACCGCAACGCCTCCAACATCTATCAGGTGCCCGCGCAATAGTTCCAAAACACAAAACACAAAAAACCTTTCCGAGTCTCGGGAAGGTTTTTTTTTGACATCAAAAATCGTAAATAGTAAGTCATCGATCGTCAATTCTTTGTTTTTTTGATGTTTGATTTTTGATCGGCGATTTTTGATTTTTGAAGTGGCTTTTGGTAACGGTGGTTTCGACTACGCTCAACCACCATCGACTTCGCTCAACCACCGTTTTGGTGAATCATTGTTATATGGATTCGTGATGAAAATCAGTTAATCCGGTGGTTGAGCGAAGTCGAAACCACCGTGGAACTGCTCCGCACAATATCAGAAACACCCAACATCAAAAATCGTACTCGCCAATCATCGATTGTCAATTCTTTGTTTTTTTGATGTTTGATTTTTGATCAGCGATTTTTAATTTTCGATGTTACTGAACCATTAAGGCGCATGAACTAAAAACCTTCACCAAACAGGCTTGAAAATGCGCTTGTGTTAGGGTTGTGTGCAGAGCAACAAAAGAGATAGAAAATAATTCACTATTTTTCTGCGATGGAATGTGGAGATTTGAAGGATTTCATAACTTTACTGCATGCAATTGATGCTGGGAGAACATTCACTTACTTTTGTCAATGGCGATATTGCAGATAATTCATAAATTGATGTATTGCGTGCAAAGTGGAAATATGCGCAATAGACTTGTGGATAGCAACGAGTT
>DITE01000085.1 GCA_002422725.1 Bacteroidales bacterium UBA6192 | reverse complement strand
CCGGCAAGTTTAGAATATTCCTTTTATCTAAATAGCAAACATAATATAGTTATTTTCTTTCAATTTTACAGTTCCCTGTTTCCTGGCTTCCAATCAGATTTATATCATTATTTGAGTCGAAACCGAGAATAAGCCATCCGAAATCATTAAACATATTTCGGGTAATCAAAAAGTGCTCTATTTTATGTAAGGGCTTTATAGTCATACTTTCCTTACGATACTTTTTCAATGAATCCTGCAATGGATGTATCCACCTGGCAATAGCTACATCACTTACTTCGATCACCTGGCTTATTTTTTTATAGCTGAGCCCTTCCAGGTAAAGATGGATGGCCATTCGTTTTAAACTGACTGCAGTCCGTGGCGAATGACTGGTAAAATGATAACCACATTCTTTGCATTTAAAACGCTGTTTATCAAGTATAAAACCTGATTTAACTGTTCTTTCACTTTGGCAACTTGTACAGTTCATGGGCGCTGTATATATATTGTTTGCGAAGATATGATTTTTTGTTATGATTTGACCTGAAATTGGGCGTAAATAATAAATTATCTGCCAAATCCATCAACATTCAGTGGATAAATAATCAAACGATGTTTTTTTTTCATATACTTGCCATCTGATTGGGGCTCTGGGGGCAAATCATAAACAATCAATCAATTACATATTTGGGGAAAGCTTATGGGTGGCTCAGTCAAACGCATTTTCGACCTTCTGTCATTTTACGAAGAGTCGTTTCGTCCGAAGGATGATGTGCTTGCAGGAAAGATAGATGGGAAATGGGTAAAATATAGCCTGGCCGAATACCGGGACATGGCAGATAATATCAGCCATGGATTATTGAAACTCGGGCTGGTTAAAGGTGATAGAGTAGCCACCATTTCGGCTAATTGCCCTGAGTGGAATTTTGTGGACATGGGCATATTGCAGGCAGGTGCCGTGCATGTGCCTGTTTATCCAACCATTAGCGAAGCTGATTATCGTTATATCCTGCAGCACTCAGAGGTTAAATATGTTTTTGTTGGTGGTCCCGAGCTGATGAGGAAGATACAACATGTCTTTGACGGAATTTCAACCATACAGGGCATTTACACTTTTAAAGCAAGTACGGATGCTCCGCATTTCAGCGAATTGGTTCAGCTTGGAAAACAGCAGGAAAACAGGCAAGATCTTGAAGCGATCAAATCATCCATCAAGCCTCATGATCTGGCAACCTTGATTTATACCTCGGGTACTACAGGCAGTCCAAAAGGGGTAATGCTCTCTCACGATAATCTTCTGAGTAATGTGGATGCTGTA
Source organism: Bacteroidales bacterium UBA6192 (assembly GCA_002422725.1). Classification (GTDB taxonomy): domain Bacteria; phylum Bacteroidota; class Bacteroidia; order Bacteroidales; family F082; genus UBA6192. The sequence goes on along the minus strand of DITE01000085.1, from coordinate 35,775 downwards.
AAACACATTTTTCCGGTGGATGAGACCTGCCGCGCCTTGAGCTACCTGCCTTTGTGCCATGTTTACGAAAGAATGAATATTTATACTTACCATTTTCTGGGGGTATCAGTGTACTATGCCGAGAGTATGGGTACTATTGCTGATAATATCCGTGAAATAAGTCCGGAGATTCTTACAACCGTTCCTCGTTTACTCGAGAAGGTGTATGATAAAATTGTTGCCAAAGGCCTCAGGTTAAAGGGAATTAAGCGACAGCTATTTTTCTGGGCGCTGCATCTGGGGCAGGCTTATGAAGTCGGGGCAAGGCAGGGTTGGTGGTACAACTTGAATTTATACATTGCCAACAAACTTATTTTCAGCAAATGGCGCGAGGCTCTTGGTGGCAAAATGCGCGTTATGGTTTCGGGGGGAGCCGCTCTACAACCCCGCTTATGCCGGGTTTTTACTGCTGCAAAAATACCTGTACTTGAAGGGTATGGGCTCACAGAAACCTCCCCAGTGATTTCGGTGAATACCCTCGAAAAGGGAGGGATGAAGGCCGGATCGGTTGGGAAAGTGCTGGGTAATGTTAGCGTAAGGATAGATGAAAATGGAGAGATTCTGGTAAAAGGGCCGAATGTAATGCTTGGTTATTTTAAAGATGAGGCGCTTACCCGTCAGGTAATTGATTCCGGGGGCTGGTTTCATACAGGCGATATAGGTGTTCTGGAAGAATCAGGACATCTGATAATCACGGGCCGTATCAAGGAGATATTTAAAACTTCTATGGGAAAATATATCAGTCCTGCCCTCATTGAAAACAAGTTCAAGGAATCTCCCTTTATCGATGGAATTATGGTGATTGGTGAAAACCAGAAGTTTGCAGCAGCACTTATTGTACCTAATTTTGAACACCTGCGCTCCTGGTGTCGGGTCAAGGAAATTGACTATACCAATGATGCTGAAATGATTTCGAGTAAATTAATTATCAACAGAATGCGAAAAGAGGTGGAATACTACAACAAGTATTTCGGTGACTTTGAGCAGATAAAAAAGTTTGAACTCACCGACCACGAGTGGAATGTTAACACAGGTGAACTCACAGCAAACCTGAAATTGAAAAGAGCAAATATTTTGGAAAAATATACGGTTAAAATCAACAAAATTTACCAATAAAACCCATGAATACTATGACAATCACCAGAATCTTTGATGTATTGGATCTATACAACAATCCCGAACGATACAATTCTCTTGCTTTGGCAGGAAAACGCAAGGGCAAATGGATTGAATACTCAGGCAAAGAATACATCCAAACAGTAAACCGGCTTAGTTTGGCACTGCTGGCATCCGGAATCGGCAAAGGCGACAAAGTGGCCACCATTTTGAAGAATTGTCCTGAATGGAATTTCATTGATATGGCCCTGCTTCAGATTGGTGCTGTGCAGGTGCCGGTTTATCCTACTATCAGCGATTCTAACTATGCTTTCATTTTTACTGATGCTGAAGTGAAAATGATTTTTGTTTCGGATGAGGTCATTTATGGCCGCATTAAAGATGTGGTGGCTGAGGTGCCATCCCTCGAAGGTATTGTTAGCATTGAGGCGGTGGATGGATTGATTCATTGGGATGAGCTGATGAATAAAAGCGGCACAAATGACTTTTCGCTTCTCAACGATATGAAGAAAGCAGTATTGGAAAACGATCTGGCGACCCTGATTTATACCTCAGGAACCACAGGAACACCTAAAGGCGTTATGCTTTCGCACCGCAATCTGGTGTCAAATTTTGAAGCGGCTTGCAGTATTATTGAGCAAAATCCGATAACAAGGGCATTGAGTTTTCTGCCCTTATGCCATGTCCTCGAGCGCATCATGAATTACACCTATCAGCGTCATGGAGCTGTGATTTACTATTGCGATAACCTGGAACAGATAGGCGACTATATCCGTGAAACGCAACCTGAAATGTTTGCTGCCGTTCCGCGCGTACTGGAAAAAACCTATGAGAAAATTGTCGCTAAAGGACGGGCATTGACAGGCGTGAAGAAAATGTTGTTTTTCTGGGCGTTAAATCTTGGCGAGCAGTTTGAGCCGTGGGGCAATCAGGGTTGGTGGTATAATTTCAGGCTGGCCATAGCACGGAAATTGATCTTCAGTAAATGGCATGCTGCTTTCGGCGGAAGGTTAAACTCAATAGTCAGTGGAGGTGCCAGCCTTCAGGAACGACTTGCCCGGGTTTTCTGGGCAGCAGGTTTCAAAGTCATTGAAGGATATGGTCTTACCGAAACTTCTCCGGTTATTGCGGTTGGTAACTTTTTGCCCGATGGGGTTAAAGTAGGCACAGTTGGGCCGGTGTTACCCGGTGTTGAGGTAAGAATTGCCGAAGATGGCGAAATTCTGAGCCGGGGACCCAACACCATGCTTGGTTATTACAAACGTCCTGACTTAACAGCAGAAATCATCGACAGTGAAGGCTGGGTGCACACCGGCGACATCGGACGGTTGGAAGGAAAATTTCTGCGGATTACTGACCGTAAAAAGGAAATATTCAAAACTTCCGGAGGAAAATATGTTGCTCCACAACAGGTCGAAAACCACCTGAAAGAATCTTCCTTCATTGAGAATGCCCTTGTTGTCGGCGATGGGAAAAATTTTACGGCAGCTATACTGATGCCAAACTTTCTTCATATTGAATCATGGTGTCGTGTAAAAGGAATGCAGTATCCGGGGCCTAAGGAGGCGATTAAAAACGAAGTGATTATAAACCGTATACAGCGCGAGGTTGATCACATCAACCTTTCGCTCGATCAGGTGGAACAGGTTAAGAAGTTCAGGCTTATTGCTGATTCATGGTCTATTGAATCCGGTGAACTTTCGCCCACCATGAAGTTGAAGAGGAAATTTCTTACGCGTAAGTATGCCTTATTGATCGAACAGATTTATGCTACAAATTATTAATGAATAAGTTTGTAGATCAATTCCTTATACAGCTCACCATCGTCGGCTGACACATTTCCCAATCCCTTGCCCTTGAGGTCGTATTCGCGCAGCACGCTTATGTTATCAGCAATCTTACTTATCGGATAGTTCTTAATAGCCGTCTGATAATCAGTAACAAAAAATGGGTTTAATCCCAGCACTGAAGCAAGGTTATTTTTTGATTTATCGGCTGTGAAATGGCATTTTAACAGTTTCACAAAGTAAGCATGCAAAAGGGCAATCACCATCAATATGGAGTTGTCTTTGCTGTTGGCACCAAAATAATTGATTATCTGATTTGCCCTAAAAACATCGCGGTTACCAATGGCTTTTTGCAATTCAAAAACATTATAGTCTTTCGAAATGCCAATGTTGCGTTCAACAATGTCATCGTCTATCCTGGTTTTTGGCGGAAAGCTGATTACCAGTTTTTCCAGCTCATTCCTGATCTTATGCAAGTCGGTGCCCAGAAAATCGGCCATCATCTGACAGGCTTTAGGCGTGATGGTATAATTTTTCTGGCCCAGATACTTTGTTATCCAATCAGGGATATTGTTGTCATACAGTTTTTTCGACTCAAACAATACACCTTTCTTTTCAACCAATTTGACGAACGACTTGCGCTTGTCAATCTTTTTATACTTGTAGTTTATAACGAGTATGGTTGATTCGAGCGGATTCATGACATAGGATTCCAGCGCTTCTATATCTTTCACATCCTGAGCTTCTTTCACAATAAGAACCTGATAATTCCCCGACATCGGATAGCTTTTTGCCTGGGAGGCTATCATGCGGACATCCACATCACGACCGTAGACTACAAGTTTGTTGAATTCCTGATATTGCTCTTCCAGAACTGTGTCTTCGATCAAATCAGAAATGGTATCAATAAAATAAGGTTCCTCACCCATGAGGAGATAGACAGGCGAATAAACCTTGTTCCGAATGTCCGAAAGAATTTGTTCGTAGGTCATCATGCTTAAAAACGCAGATGTTTAACGGTTTGACCCTGATTAATCAGTTGTTCGAGCGAGTCGATACCGATTTTCAGATGCTCAGCAACAAACTGTTGATTAACACGCCTGTCGCTTTCCGAAGTTTTAACACCCTCGGGAAGCATTGGCTGATCCGACACCAAAAGTAATGCGCCTGTCGGTATTTCATTGGCAAAACCCACAACAAAAATGGTTGCTGTTTCCATATCAACGGCCATGCTCCGGGTTTTAATCAGGTAATTTTTGAATTCTTCATCATGTTCCCAAACCCTTCGGTTGGTTGTATAAACCGTTCCTGTCCAGTAATCGCGGCCATGGTCCCTGATGGTTGTCGAAATGGCTTTCTGCAGGCTAAAAGCAGGTAGGGCAGGCACTTCAGGTGGCAGATAGTCATTCGAAGTTCCTTCACCTCGAATGGCAGCGATGGGAAGAATAAAGTCACCTACATTGTTTTTTTTCTTCAGTCCCCCGCATTTTCCCAGGAACAAAACCGCTTTTGGATTAATTGAACCGAGCAAGTCCATTATCGTGGCTGCATTGGCACTTCCCATGCTGAAATTGATGATGGATATATTGCCTGAGGTGGCACATGGCATGGGATTTTCGTGGCCAACAATGGGAACATTATGCCATTCGGCAAACAGCTCGAGGTATTGATTAAAATTGGTCAGCAGGATGTATTCCCCAAACTCTTCGAGTGCCTGACCGGTATAGCGTGGAAGCCAGTTTTCGACTATGGTTTTTTTATCTTTCATGCAGGCTTTTTTATTCAACAAATATACTGACTTTTGCCATTCAATGTTTTAATCAGGCAAGCTACATTATGTCAGAAATTGTTCATTGGTTCAGAACCAGAATGAGAGAAGGAAAACCTGAAGTTTTCGATCCGGTACGACGAAAATATGTCAAACAAACGCCCGAAGAGGAAGTAAGACAGATGATGCTCCGCACGTTGGTGGAAGAATCGGGAGTGCCAATCGGATTCATGGCTGTTGAATATGCCATCAGGCTTTACGGCATGGATAAGCGCTGCGATATTGTTGTTTTCTCGCCCCAGCTCAATCCGCTGATGATTGTTGAATGCAAGGCAAGACATATTCCGCTCAGTCAGCAGGTAATGTCGCAGGCCGCATCTTACAACATTAAGCTTAAGGTGCCATATTTACTTATGACCAACGGTAGTCAGCAATATTGCTGCAAAATTGACCATACTGAAGGTCAGGTGAGTTTCCTGGAATATATCCCTGGTTTTAAAGAAATGATGCAGGATATCCTTTCGTAGACTTTCACCAACCTGATCGAGACACCTGCAGACGCTATCTGACAATTATTTTCCGGACAACAGAGGAACCATCACGACTACTTGCCCGCAGCTGATATATTCCTGAAGGAATCCCTGACAAGCTGAAGTTAATCAAAGGCGTGTCAACCATAAACTGATTAATAGCTGTTCCACGCGCATCGAACACTTCAACTGTATAAGGCATGATCATTCCGCTTGAATAAAGGGTTATCTCGCCTGTGGTAGGGTTTGGATAGCAGCTTAGTTTATGGGTTGGCAGATTATTGTCATTCTGTTTTAGAATGATATCCAGATCAAAAATATAGCTTGCTCCGCACCTGTAACCCATTCCACCATCGTAGGGAGCCCCTGTGATGACATTGTTTTTCCATATGCCAACATCAGCACCAAATCGCTGCTGGTTATGTCCGTCCGCCGGTACAATCTTTGTCGATTGAATCCAGATGTCATCTATATCAAGACTGTAAATATAGATTGCCCCACTTTCGCCATGTTGGGTTAAATTGTTAACGCTGCCAACCACTAGATGGTCTTCATGAATCGACACTGTATTTCCAAAAGCAGCACCAAGCTGACCATCATCAGGTAATAATTTTTGAAGCTGAATCCAATTATCATTTGTTTTACCAAATACATAGACCGCCCCGGATTGAGCGCCGAGTTCATTGTCCATATTTGCACTTACAATCAAGTGATCATCATCAGCTGATATGTCATTTCCAAAGTTTTGATCAACGCGAGGGTCATTCGGAAAAATCTCTCCTATAAGTTCCCATTCATCTTCAATGAGTTCATAGATATATACCTTGCCGGAATTTGTTGCATGAGCCGAGTTTCCAATAGCACCGATAAACAAATAGTCTTCACTAAGATCGACTGAAACTCCAAATAAATCATTGGCTTGTAGGTCCGGCGGGGTTAATTTCTGGTGGAATGACCAGGTTTCGTCGTTTTTCTGATACACATACACCGATCCGGATGACTCCCCATAATCGTCGTCAAAGTAAGAGCCCACAGCTGCAAAGTCACCTTGGATGTCGACTTTTGCCCCAAAACGGTCTTCCTCCTCAGGATCAAAGGGTACTAGCCGGGCAGCTTCAATCCATTCGCTTCCACTCCGATGATAGATATAGGCCGAACCGCTTCGCACAGGGCCAACAAAATCGCGGTAAGCGCCAGAAATAAGCTGATCATCATGAATGGAAACAGCATAACCGAAATAATCGGCAAATCCACCGTCGGAGGCAATTATCTTGTCTTGTTCCACCCAGTTTGACCCATCGTACAGATAAATGTATGCTGACCCACTTTGGATATCGTTGTCATCATCATACACATTTCCGATTATCGCATAATCGCCATAAATGGATACACTCCAGCCAAAGCAGTCTTCAACTGTATAGTCAGGAGCATTGATTTTTGTTACTTGTGCCAATCCTGTGCTCATAATGAAAAGGAATGACAAACTTAGCCATAAGTTAATTAATCGTTTCATATTTGGTTGGTTTGGTGAATCTCATACAAAGATAAGGAATCACCAAGGCAAAGTCAAGAAATTTGTTGAATATGAATCAATTAAATGAATGGTAGTTAGGGGATAATGCATTTGGATTGTCAAACAATTATCTTTAATTTTGCCCAAACCAAATCGACTAAATCCAGATGCGTTTTGCCTCACGCGTTTTTGCTTTTATCATCTCCATACTTGGTCTGTTTTGTTGCCTCTTCTATTCAGCATCTTCAAATGCTCAATCATCCGAGGTGCAACCTGAGACTGCCGAAACGGTCGAAGATTACATTACCCTGACGAAACTTTATCAAGCACGATCAATAGATAAAGCACTTGAATACAGCATTATGGCACTTGATCTTTCCAAAAAGCAGGGATCAGACTCATTATTGGCCAAAGCCATGAAAAACGTTGGAGTTACCTATTACTACCTCAGTAATTATGGAGAAGCTTTGCTTTATTACGATTCAGCCATCTTATACTTTGATCGATTATCCAATAAAAATGAGATAGCAAACATCTACAACAACATTGGTGTAGCGTATCACGATCTGGGAAATCTTGAGGAATCACTAGATTATTACCTGCGATCACTCAGTTTGAAGGAGGAAATTGGTGATTCACTCGGAATAGGTCATAACCTCACGAATATAGGGTCGTTGTATTTCGCCATGAAATCATTTCAGGAAGCCCTTGATTATTATACAAGGTCAAGGGAAATTGCTGTCAGACAAAATGATTTCAAAGGAATGCTGAGTGTGCTCAATAATATGGGTCTGGTACAGACCGATCTAAGGCAGTATGATAAGGCTTTGCCTCTGTTTCGCGAGAGTATCCAAATTTCACAGCAGATAAAGGATGTACTTGGTGAGGCCAATGCATATCATAATATCGGACGCATCCATCTTGAATGGAAAAACTACGACAGTGCTATGGCTTATTTTGACAGGGCATTGGAGATTTATGCTTTTGCGCCGGCAAACTCAAGGCATTCGTTGAATGGGAAAGGTCAGGTCTACTTTGGCCAGAAGAATTACAGACAAGCAATTGTTTATTTCAATCAGGCCCTCGGGTTGGCACATGAAAGCATGGATGATAACCTTCGGCTCGATGCTTTGAGAAATCTGTTCGAAAGTTGGCATATGCTTGGCGATAAGGATAAGTCAATACAGTATCTGTTAGCATATCAAGACTTGTTTGATTCGGTCAGAACTGTATATGATTCAGCGGCTATTCAAAACTTGCAGGCCCGCATTTTAGTCGATCGGAAACTGGCGGAGATAGAAAGCTTACAAAAAGAAAAACAGTTTCAGGAGAAACTGCTGGCCGAACAGCGAAATACTATAGGTTTACAACACTTATATATGACTGTGAGTGTGATTGCCTCGGTTATTTTTCTTGTTTTGTTGCTTATTGTGCATAGACTCAACAAGCGTATCAAAAGTTCAAGCCTGGAGTTATCGAAACAAAATCTGGCAAACAAGAAAGCGAAAGAGGAATTGAGCCTGGTGAACAAAGCACTTGCCGAACAGGAAAATTTGTTGAGAACGCTCATCAATTCAACTCCGGATATCATTTGTTTCAAGGATGGACAAGGTCGCTGGCTCGAAGCTAACGAAGCCGACCTGAAACTGTTTGGTCTCGAGGATGTTGATTACCATATGAAAACCGATTCGGAACTAGCTGTTTTTTCTCCGTTTTTCACTGAGGCCTTTAAAACCTGTATGATTACAGATGAGATTACATGGCAAAAGAAAGCGATATCGCGTGGGGATGAAGTAATTCAACAACCCAAAGGCCCTGCAAAGGTTTACGATGTGATAAAGGTGCCTGTTTTTAACGACGATGGCAGTCGCAACGGATTAATCGTGTTGGGAAGGGATATTACCCAACGGAAGCAGACCGAGGATAGCCTGACCCAAGCACTTCTGAAAGCTGAAGAATCGGATAAGCTTAAATCAGCATTTTTGGCCAATATGTCGCACGAAATCCGAACACCACTTAATGCAATCATTGGGTTCAGTGGACTTCTCACAGAAACACAACTTGATCCCAACGAACACGATCACTTTGTAAGGCTAATTCACGAAAACGGGAATGCACTGTTGCAGCTTATTGGCGATATTATTGACTTATCGCGGATTGAGGCTGGTGAATTGAAAATGCATCAACAGGAGACAAATCTGAGTATCCTCTTTCGCGATATCTATAAACTTTATATCACACTTCAGGTTCCAAAAAAACCTGCAAATTTTGTTTTCCGGGCAGATATTCCGGAGAAGCCCTTGATCTGTCTTGTTGATGAACAACGTATACGACAGATCATGACCAATCTGCTCGATAATGCCTTCAAATTTACCGATGCAGGTGAAATTAATTTTGGCTTTAAATGGGAGAACCAGCTGTTGAATATGTGGGTAAGTGATTCGGGAATAGGCATTCCTGAAGAAAAAAAGCCATTGATATTCAAAAGGTTTATCAAGCTTAATGAGCAAACGAAAAGGGTGTTTCCCGGAACAGGACTTGGTCTGAGTATTGTTGAGCAACTGGTGAACCTGATGCAGGGAAATATCCGGTTTGAAAGTACTGCCGGAATGGGAACAATCTTTCACATTACCATACCTCTGGAGAATGTCAATATGAATGAGAAGGAAAATGATGGAAGAAAGAAGTTAACATATGACTATTCCGGTAAACTTATATTGATTGTTGAGGATGTGGAGTCGAATTTTGAGTTGCTAAAAGTACTTATTGAACCCACCGGAGCCGAAATTCTGTGGGCTGTGGATGGGCAGCAGGCAGTTGACTTATGCTTCTCGAATCCTGAAATCGATCTTGTGCTCATGGATATTCAGCTTCCGTTGATTGATGGTCTGGAAGCAACCAGACAAATTAAAAGTAGATTACCGTTTTTACCAATTATTGCGCAAACCGCCTATGCACTTGTTGATGAAAAAGAAGCCTGCTTCGAAGCTGGTTGCGATGGATATATAGCCAAACCGATTCGCTCCAGCTACCTGCTTCCGGTGTTGGACGAACTTATTCACCAGAAGCGCGGTAGAATGGATTAGTTGCCGATTATAATGTGTTTCCCTCCATGAATGTAAGCTGTACTTAAAGCTTGTTTTAAATTTCAGTTTAATGCTGAATTCTGCTGACAGTTTTAAAAAAAACTTACCTTTGCAGGAGAAAAAATTTAAACCATGAAAAGTCTTCTTGTCAAAATCGCTCTATTGATCGTGATTTTTGTGCTGGCCTATATGGTATACAACAGCATCATGCAACCTGTTCAGTTTAACAAGGAAAAATCGAGCCGTGAAGTTGAGGTTGTTCAGCGGTTAAAAGACATCCGTAGTCTTCAGATTTTTTATCGTCAGGCTAACGGAAAGTACTCGGATAACTTTGATTCTCTTAGCGCTTTTCTGCGCAACGGTGAAATCCCGGTGGTGAAACTTGTTGCCGATCCAAATGATACAACATTCACCAAAACAATTGCCGACACACTGGGCTACATTGCAGTGGTGGATTCCTTATTTGGAAAAAGAAAGAATTTTAACCCGAATGATTTCAGGTACATCCCTTTCAGCAACAAAGTTTCTTTCGAACTGGCTGCTGGTGAGATGGACAGGGGCGGAGTCAGGGTAGGCATCTTCGAGGCAAAAGCACCTTTCAAGGTGTATCTGCAAGGGCTGGATGAACAACGGGTTATTAATCTGATTGCCAGTAGCGAACAACTTGAAAAATATCCGGGCCTCAAGGTTGGATCAATGGTTGAACCTTCAACCGACGGAAACTGGGAGTGATCGGCTGAAGCCATGTCCGCATCAGCAAAGCCATATATTAGTCGTCTTGATAAGTCATTCAGGGATGATTATTCAAGGAGTTTTCAATTAACCATCCAGCTTTCCCTGGATGGTTTCTCATTCGTTATCTATTCGCCCGAAAAGGAAAAGTATGTGGGTACCGAAGCCTACCAGTTTACAAACATTGATGACGAAATCCGTCTTACTGCTGCGCTCGATCAGGTGATTATGAACAACCGCTGGATCGCTTACCCGTTTCAATCCGTAACAGTTCTTATCGATCACACCCACAATGCCCTGGTGCCATCTCCCCTTTATGAAGAAAAGGAGAAGGGGACTTATCTGGCTTTTAGTCAGCAATACAGGGATAATTCGCGCATCATGGCCGATCATCTTGTGAATGCAGCTGCCTACAACATATACTACTTATCCAATCCACTTATTGAAAAGATAAAGGACTTATGGGCGAATGCCCGCATTGCCCACTATACCTCGGCATTAATCGAAAGCCTGATGATTCAGCATAAGAACAAGCAGGTTGATGATGCCCTGTTTGTGCATGTGCGCCGCAAGGTGTTCGATCTGGTTGTTATACGTGACGAAAAACTGTTCTTTTTCAATAGTTTCAGGTATAATACCAAAGAGGACTTTATCTATTTCCTGCTCTTTACCATGGAACAGCTGCGCATGAATCCGGAAATTGCCCGGGTTTTCATGTTGGGGATGATCGATAAAAGCTCCGAGTGTTATGAAATAGCCTGGAAATATATCCGAGATATCTCATTCATCGATCCTGTCAAAGCATTTGGATTTAGTTATGTGCTGGACGAATTGCCTCAGCATTTTAACTATGTTCTTTACAACGCTATCCGATGCGAATTATAAGAGGTAGTCATCAACGACGGCTCATTCATCCTCCTGCAAACCTTCCTGTGCGGCCAACGACAGACATTGCCAAAGAGAGTTTGTTCAATGTGCTTGAGTACTACACTGATCTCGACAATATACGTGCCCTGGACCTTTTTGCAGGAACAGGCAATATCAGCTATGAGTTGATGTCAAGGGGCTGTGAATTGGTTGTGGCAATCGAAAACAACCCACGCTGTGTGAAGTTTATAGCCGACACCGCCTCCATGCTGAGTATGAAAAATCTGCAGGTAGTAAGGGCCGATGTTTTTCGGTTTCTGACAAAAGTACATACACGTTTCGATCTGGTGTTTGCCGATCCACCTTATGAACATGCTGACATCGGTTTGCTGCCCGGACTTGTCCTTACCGATTCAGTGCTGAATCCTGACGGGGTTTTTGTACTGGAACATCCACGCGAATTTGATTTTTCCGATCATGCCTTTTTTGCGGAACAACGCAAGTATGGAAAGGTGAATTTTACCTTTTTTGTCTTCAAAAGCAAGAATGGAGCATAAAAAAAGGCTGCTTTTTTGGGCAGCCTTATGGTGGTAAACTCTTTTCTAGTACTCATCTTCATGAAAAAAGAAATCTTCTTTTGTTGGATAATCAGGCCAGATATCTTCAATGCGTTCGTAGATCTCGCCTTCATCTTCCATTTCCTGAAAGTTTTCAATTACTTCCTGAGGAGCTCCTGATCTGATAGCCCACTCGAGCAATTCATCTCTGGTAGCTGGCCAGGGAGCATCTTCCAGTTTCGATGCTAATTCTAATGTCCAATACATCGTGTATACGTTAGGGGTTAATTTTTTGCAAAAGTAATCGTTTTTCGAAAGAAGTCAAGTAAAAAATGAAAAGTGCGGGATTAGCTTAATAGCGCGGTTTCCAGACGATTTCACTACTGTTGGTCAATCGGCCGAGATGCCTCGACAGCACAAAAAGATAGTCCGAAAGACGGTTTAAATACCGTATATCAATTTCAGCTACCGGATGGGTTGTAGCGAGATGAATGCAGATTCTTTCGGCCCGACGGCAAACGGTGCGCCCAACGTGGCAAAGTGAAACCAGTGGATGTCCGCCAGGAAGGATAAAATTCATGAGATCGGGGAGATTCTCATTCATCAGATCAATTTCCTTTTCCAGCAATTCAACATCATTTTCATGAAGCAAGGGCATACTACGGGTCAATGCACCATCAGGGTCTTCGGCAAGGTGCGACTCCAGGGTAAACAATCTGTCCTGGATTTCAAGTAATATTTCTTTGCTGTGCAAATCGGTCTCAGCCTGATCGCGGATAAGCCCGATAAATGAATTGAGCTCATCAACAGTTCCATATGCCTCAATGCGCTCATGATATTTTGGAACCCTTGTTCCGCCAATTAATGATGTCTGACCCTTATCTCCGGTGCGGGTATAAATTTTCATTTCGTTATCCATGCAAAGTGTACATTTTTTACCTAACAAGCTGCAGCCCGATTTGTTTCAGGCGAGCAATTATTTTACACGCTCACTACTGGATACCAATACTATATCTTTGTTCACTTCGTCCGATTCAATCAAGCCGTCCTTAAGTCTGATAATACGGTGTGCGTGTTTGGCGATATCTTCTTCATGGGTTACCAGGATGATGGTGTTCCCAGCTTTATGAATCTCTTCGAGCAAGCCCATAATTTCGACTGAAGTTTTGGAATCGAGATTTCCTGTTGGTTCATCGGCCAGTAAAATGGATGGATTATTCACCAATGCGCGTGCAATGGCCACCCTTTGCCGCTGTCCACCCGAAAGCTCGTTTGGTTTGTGCTTAACCCTGTCGGACAGCTGAACATCATCGAGTACCTTCGAAGCCATTTCAAATCTCTTAAGCTTTCCGATACCTGCATAAACCAGTGGAAGCATTACATTCTCAAGAGCCGTTGACCTGGGCAGCAGGTTAAAAGTCTGAAAAATAAAACCGATTTCCTTATTTCTGATCTCAGCAAGCATATTATCATCCATCCGGCTCACGTCCTGATCATTCAGAAAATACTGCCCCGAGGTTGGCGTGTCTAAACAACCCAGAATATTCATCAAAGTCGACTTTCCCGATCCTGAAGGACCCATCAGGGCAACATACTCATTGCGGAGTATTGAAATATTTATGGTTCTTAAGGCCTTGACGATTTCAGACCCGACTTTAAAATGGCGGCTGATGTCGATCAGTCGGATAACTTCTTTTTGCATTTATTCTGATGATTGCTTAGAGACAAAGATAAGTTTTATTCAGCAATTTCTAATTGCTGCTGATACAAGACAGCCAAAACATGTCTAATATTTCAAAATAAAATGTTGTTTTTCAACATTCTTTCTGAAGAAAACAAAGCCTAGTTTGAACAAATCAATGCTAAGACTGACATTCGGTTGAGAAATAATAGTTTCCCAGGCTTCTTCCATTTCATCCGACCAATGTATATCATCGAAAATAAACACTGTGTTTTCGTGTGCTTTTGTCAGACACTGATTGAAATAGTCAATCGTTGGTAACTTATGGTGATTGCCATCAAAGAAAACAAGGTCAAGCTTTTCGATTCTTTCCAGGGTTTGCGCAAGAACATTGTCAAAATTGCCGATGACAATTTCAATGTTTTTAAGTTCCATTTTATTGAACAGGTTTTCGGCTACTGATGCAACCGAAGCGCATCCTTCAATGGTTATCAGCTGGCTGTCGGGCCGGGCAGTTGCAAGGGCAATGGTGCTTATTCCGGTCGATGTGCCAAATTCGAGTATGGTTTCAGGCTTAAAATACCTTGTTGTGTTAAAAAGCAGTTTGCAGACCTTAATCGGATTCATCCTCTTTTTGGCAAGTTTGTTCACCGCAATCCGGTACGTGACAAATGCTTTATTTCCCGCGGAAGCTCCGAAGTCTACCGTTTCAATAACATTGTGGTTCTTAAGCAATGATTTTCGTGCCTTTAGTATCCGATCAAATGCATCATGGTGCTTGTGATCATAAATAACTTTTGTGGCAAAATCAAAAACAAAAGGTGAATGAATGGAGTGTGGTCCTTTTCTTTTAATCAAATAATGAAAAAAACCTGAAATCCGGGTCATCTGCATAGCTGAATGTTTTTCTTCATTAATCTTGTGTCCGATATACTATCTGTAAAATAGTGAGCTCCAGACCAGGTCAAGACATAATTGACAGAGATTTGGTTGCATTCAACACCATTTTTTTGACAGAGAACTAACGGACATATATTTCTAAAATTTTAACGCTACTCAAGTTTAATTTTGTTTAAAAATAACACATTTCTTGTTGCCCCATCCCTCAGCCGGTTATTCATTATTTTTTGGTAACCGTATGCGAGAAAATAATGCTCATACCAATGTTCAATGCGTGAGTTGTCTTCCTGTTGAATCCTGTCGGATTCAAACTTAGGTTCGAGTCTGGTTTGCTCTGTTTGGCCAAGTGTCTGGTCTTTGTTGATCATTTTCGAGTTTACCTTTCCCTGATTCACATAAGCCAGCACGAGTCCATCGGGCAAGTCATCATAAACCATCAAATGCTTTTTGAGATCAAATGAAATCAGATCCCTCATGTCAAAATCATTGTTCCAGATAAGTTTTCCTTCTTCGTTAAAGCCAATAATGACGGATGTAAAAAATTCATACCCATCAAAAACATTGTAGGTGTAGGGGATAGGTCTGCCATAAAAATCATAATCCATGCGTGTTTCAGACCTGAATTTTGGCCTGAATGCTTCGGCTGCAAATATAAGTTGACCGTTGCTTTGTATCAGCATCGGATTATACAACTGAAGGGCTATGCTGAGGCGTTTGTCTTTTCGTCCTGAACGGCCTTTCTTTTGTTGCGACCTGATCTGATCGTATGATCCCAGAGCAGCATGAAAGTTGTCAAGAATTTTAAGCTCATATTGATTTTTTGATAACAAACCAGACTGATTAAATGCCAGATAAAAGAAGCCGTAGGTTTCGTTGATAAATTCGGGGGCAGATTCTCTTTGTCTGGTCTTTCGTTTATCGGTCAGGTCGTAGCATCCAACTACCCTCATACTGCCCTGTTTGTCAGAATCAATGACAAAACTGTGGATGTAGACAGAGTTGTCGTTTTCCATCGCGTAACGGTATATTTCGCTTCCATTACTATCAAACACCAGAAAAACGTCTGCTTCAAAACGGTTTCCGTCATTGTTTTTGATCGCAAGCACAAGCTGTTTTTCTTTCTGGTCGGCATACGAAGCCTGCACTGAACTTTGTCCCAACATAGGAATCCTGAGGGGCTTTACCTGAGCTGTTGACAGATTGGCAAGGAGTAAACTAATTTCGTTCTTATGGCTCAGAAAAACAAACGCCTGATCCTGTATTACTTCAAAAGCACTTATCGTTGAATTGGGCGGTAAGGCTCCGCCAATTAGACTGAATTTTTCTGTTGAGAGATCAAACATCAACAACTGGAATTCACTCTGATCGTTTTTTTTCGAACTTTTGACAGCGAAAAGCATCAGCAATCTGTCTCCTTGACGGACTGATTTTTCTAAAACCATGCCGTCCTTGAGTAGCACAAATTGCAGCCATTTCTCTTCCAGTTCAACAGATTGAAAACTGAAATACCACTTTCTTTCAGATTTTTCAGACACTTCGTTGCTTTCAAAGTAGATAAGCAGTCCTTTTTCACCAAGCAACTCAATATGATGGCTCTTCTCAACGGATTTGCTGGGCAGTTCAATTCTCATTGGTTCAGGGTTCTGAGCCTGGCCATGATTCATTAAAATAAACAAAGGCAGCAATATAGCATAATGCGCCGGCAAGCCAATCAGGGGGAACCGGAGCTTATTTACAATGTTGATGAGTGTTTTACAAAGGTGTTTCACATTACAAAGATAGTGACCGTTTTGAATTTATGCATGTGAAGAGCATATAATTAGATAACTCACTCTATTCAGTGCCGATTGGGTAAACGCAGTTGCCCTCCTGATCATTGAAAATCGCTGCTCCTGATTGGTTTTCACAAAGGCCGGTATTGCCAATGTAAGGTTAATAATGTTATTAAATGCATTACAGATTAAGCAAGTAAAAAGTGATATTGCTTTATTCAACATGATGATAGGGTTTCGGTCTCACCTTCTGTTAAAGAAAAAGACTGGTTTTTAGGCCAGTCTTTTTTTGTAGAATTATCGGTGAAATCGAGGTTATTTCTTGTCATCCACTTCTTCGAAGTCAACATCTGTTACTTCATCATCGCCACCGTTGCCCGAAGACTTGCCTTGTTGCTGAGGTTCTTCCTGAGTTTGCTGGCCAGCTTGCGATTGGGTGTTTTTATACATTTCTTCGCTTGCCGATTGCCAGATTCCGTTCAACTTGGTCATTGCAGCATCAACAGCATTCAAATCCTGACTCTTGTGAGCAACCTTCAATTGGTCCAGCGCACCTTGAATTTCAGATTTCTTGTCGGCGGGCAATTTTTCGCCATATTCCTTAAGCTGTTTTTCAGTTTGGAAGATTAAAGCGTCTGCTGAATTGAGTTTATCAACCCTTTCGCGTTCTTTCCGATCCGATTCTGCATTGGCAACTGCCTCGTCTTTCATGCGCTGAATATCAGTTTCAGTAAGACCTGATGAAGCTTCGATGCGGATGCTTTGCGATTTTCCGGTAGCTTTGTCCTTAGCTGAAACATGCAGAATTCCATTCGAGTCAATATCGAATGTTACTTCGACCTGAGGAATACCACGCGGTGCCGGCGGGATGCCATCGAGATGGAAGCGTCCGATGCTTTTGTTTTGATTTGCCATGGGTCTTTCGCCCTGAAGAATATGAATTTCAACTGATGGCTGGTTATCCGAGGCTGTGGAGAAAGTTTCCGACTTGCGTGTCGGTATCGTGGTATTCGATTCAATCAATCTGGTCATTACACCACCAAGTGTTTCTATACCCAGCGAAAGTGGGGTAACATCAAGAAGCAATACGTCTTTCACTTCGCCAGTGAGTACGCCACCTTGGATTGCGGCTCCGATAGCAACAACTTCATCCGGGTTTACACCTTTTGAGGGTTCTTTACCAAAGAAGTCTCTAACAATTTGTTGAATGGCCGGAATACGTGTTGAACCGCCCACCAGAATCACTTCGTTGATATCCTGTGCAGTAAGTCCGGCATCCTGAAGGGCTTTGCGGCATGGCTCGATGGTAGCACGGATAAGGTGATCATTCAGCTGCTCGAATTTTGAGCGGGTCAGTTTGCGCACCAAATGTTTTGGCACACCGTCAACAGGCATGATGTATGGTAGATTGATCTCTGTTTCGGTTGAACTCGACAACTCAATTTTAGCTTTCTCCGCTGCTTCTTTTAGGCGCTGAAGTGCCATTGGATCTTTTCTCAAATCGAGTCCTTCATCATTTTTGAATTCATCAGCTAACCAGTTGATGACCATTTCGTCGAAATCATCACCGCCAAGGTGTGTGTTTCCATTGGTCGACTTCACTTCAAAGACACCATCTCCCATTTCGAGAATTGAAATATCGAAGGTTCCCCCACCAAGGTCATAAACAGCCACCTTAATGTCACTTTTCTTTTTGTCGAGTCCGTAGGCAAGTGCTGCAGCTGTAGGCTCGTTAATAATCCTCTTAACAGTAAGACCGGCAATTTCGCCTGCCTCTTTGGTGGCCTGACGTTGCGAATCGCTGAAATAAGCCGGAACGGTGATAACAGCTTCAGTTACAGTCTGACCCAGATAATCTTCAGCGGTTTTCTTCATTTTCTGCAAAATCATTGCCGAAATTTCCTGTGGGGTGTACATACGGTCATCAATTTTCACCCGTGGGGTGTTGTTGTCGCCTTTAACTACTTGGTAAGGGACGCGATCCTTTTCCCGGGTCACCCGGTCAAAAGTTTCCCCCATGAATCGTTTGATGGAATATACTGTTTTTGTGGGATTAGTGATAGCCTGACGTTTGGCTGGATCACCAACCTTGCGCTCGCCATTATCTGTGAACCCTACAACCGAAGGGGTTGTTCGTCTGCCTTCGCTGTTTGGAATTACGACGGGTTCGTTGCCTTCCATTACCGAAACACACGAGTTGGTCGTACCAAGGTCAATTCCTATTATTTTTCCCATTGTTTTTCCTCCTGGATATTAAATGTCTGATTATCGTAAGTTTTAACTGTCATCACTTGTGGCAATCATTATGCCAATCCTGAATGTCGGATTGTTTAGCAAGCGTTTTGCAATTCATTAAAACGTCAGAAGAAGATGAAGGTGTGCATAAATTACTCTTAAACAATAGGTTAAGCACAAACATTGTAACTCAATCCGGGGATTGGTATGACAAGAAAAGTGTGACAAAAAGGCAGCAGATGAAGTGACAGGTGCCGCTTAACGGTTGACAACGAATCCCCAGTTATAATCCTCGACAAGCTTTAGCTCGCTACCAACTGTGAGCGGGAAACGCTTAACGATAGTTCTGCGGGACGAAAAAATTCCATTGCCGTTTTCAATATTGGTGTATTCGGGCAATTGCTGAATAATGCTGTTTGTTGGTGTATTCACATCAATATAAGTGCTTAGTTCATCAGCACCACAGGCAACGATTACATCAACCGGTCCGGCCCAGCGTTTCACGTTTAAAATGTTTTCCAACTGATTTCCCAACCGCTGATAAAACTCTTCGCCTGTATAAATGACCTCAATGGTTTCGCCTCCTTTCGTTGTAACGGACTTTTGCATGTCAAGATTCCAGGTCATGATTTTATTCAGCGTATCAGGGTTGCCCGGGAGTAATTCTTTATAGTGAAACTGGAGTTTGGTTTCATACCGCTTTCCGTTTACAGCCGAGACCCATCGGATTTGTGAGGTTGTGGTTGATTGAAAATTGATGCGGTTTGTTGGGAAAGTAATGCCAAAATTCTGAACAACAGGGGTTGTTGATTGAACCGTTTGTCCATTTTCTTTCTCAATGACCAGGGTGTAAACCGCAGTGGGATCAATCGGCTTCTTCGTGTAGAAAAGAGTTTGCTGCGGGAAATAGAATATCGAATCACCAGCAAGTTTATTATTTATTGTGATTGTGTCTAAAACGATATCAGCCTGATCAACACCATTTTTTACAGCTTTCAGGATTACTTTTGGTAAAGGGCTGTACTGACTCGAATCGGGGTTCTGAGCAATCAGCAAGGCATTGCCCGGCCCCAGAAAAGCTTTGGTTACTTTGATCCATGTAGTATCACTTTCCGGTTCAATCATACCATACACTATACTAATGTCTTTGTATTCAGCATAAATATCCACATCGGTGCTGCACGACAGGAATGAAACAGATAGGGAAAGACAAATCAAAAACAACAACAACTTTCTCATAAGTGAGATTTTTAATAAGATGCAAAATTAAGATTATATTACAATGTTTTAGGTTATTTCAAAACGATCTTTCATGGCCTGATTGTATAATTGTCCGAAAGAATAGTTTACTTTTGTGATCCCAAGTGGCTTATTAAATTAGCAGTTAATCTCTTAGACATGTATACTTCCAAAGATATTCCGAAAATTACCACCCATGTGCTTCAGGAAATGAAACTACGTGGCGAAAAAATTGCAATGCTTACCGCCTATGATTATTCAATGGCCAAGATTCTGGACGAAGCCGGAATCGATGTGATACTTGTTGGTGACAGTGCTTCCAATGTGATGGCCGGCCACAAAACAACCCTGCCCATAACGCTTAACGAAATGATTTATCACGCCTCATCTGTCATGAGGGCAGTCAACAGGGCGTTGGTTGTGGTGGATATGCCTTTTGGTACCTATCAGGGAAATTCGAAAGAGGCTTTGAGTTCGGCTATCCGGATTATGAAAGAGTCAGGAGCGAATGCCATCAAGATGGAAGGCGGTGCTGAGATTGTGGAATCGATCGACCGTATCCTGAGTGCCGGTATTCCTATCATCGGACATCTGGGCCTTACTCCGCAAAGCATCAATAAATTTGGCACCTATGTAGTGCGTGCTACCGAAGAGAAAGAAGCTGACAAGCTTCGTAAAGATGCCAAGATACTGGAGCAGTCAGGATGTTTTGGGATTGTGCTTGAAAAAATTCCAGCCGATCTGGCTTCAGAAGTAACACAGAGTGTGAGAATCCCAACAATCGGAATCGGAGCCGGTTCAGGTGTCGATGGTCAGGTTTTGGTTCTTCATGATATGCTTGGGATCAATCAAAAGTTTTCGCCCCGTTTTCTCCGGCGCTATCACAATCTGTACGAAGAAATCAGAGGATCGGTGTTTTCGTATATTGCTGATGTAAAATCGGTTAATTTTCCGAGTGAGCGCGAACAGTATTAAATTGGCTTTCAAGGGATAAACTTCTTTATGGAAAGTCTTACCGAGCGGATTTTGTTCGAAGATAATCACCTGATTATTGTGAATAAGTTACCCGGCGAAATCGTTCAGGGCGACAAAACCGGCGACAAGTCCTTGCTCGACGATGTGAAAGAATATATAGCTCAACGTTCGGGCAAGCAGGGAAATGTTTTTGCAGGTCTTGTGCACCGTATCGACAGGCCTGTGAGTGGCGCAATCGTTTTTGCCCGCACCAGCAAAAGCTTGTCGCGAATGACTCAGATGGTTAAAGACCGTAGCTTCTATAAAACTTATTGGGCCATTGTGAGGCAGGCACCTCCTCAACAGGAGGAGACTCTTGTTCATTATCTTGTGAAAAATGAAAAGCAAAATAAATCCTATGTATGTTCTGATTCTGCTCCGGGAGCCCGGCAGGCATCGTTGAAATATACCCTGATTTCTTCTTCAAAGTCATTTCATTTACTTGAAATAGAGCTATATACAGGAAGGCATCACCAGATCAGGGCCCAGCTGGCTGCGGTTGGTTGTCCCATTGCAGGTGATCTGAAATATGGTTCGGAACGCTCCAACCCGGATGGATCGATATGTCTGCATGCACGTAAAGTGTCATTTGAACATCCGGTTCGTCGCGAAATGCTGGAAATAATAGCGCCTGTTTCCAACGAAATGCCTTGGAAATTGTTTGTACTTTAGCCAATATTTCATTTGGTTTTCTATGAAAAGAATTCATCTCATCGCGCTAATCGTCCTATTCCCTGTTCTGCTAAATGCCCAGTATTTTCTTACCGGGCAAGATCCTGCATCAATCAGGTGGAGACAGATCAGGTCCGATAATTTCAGGATTATCTTTGCCTCAGAAGATTCTGTGAGAGCCGGCAAGCTTTTGAATCTCTTTCAGCACGCATACCCCCATATTCGATTTGATCTGGCATCACCCGAAACGCGTTCTGATGTTATACTTCACAACAGATCAGTGATATCCAATGCTATGGTGGGATGGGCTCCAAGAAGAATCGACTTTTTTCACACACCTCCCCAGGATGGATATGCTCAGGACTGGTTCAGGCAGCTTACCATTCACGAATTGAGGCATCTGGCGCAGGTAAGTAAGGTAAACAGAGGTTTTGGCAAGTCGTTATCAGTACTTTTTGGTCAGCAGGGTACGGCTGGTTTGTTTGGAATTTTTGTGCCTTTCTGGTTTGTCGAAGGAGATGCTGTGGCCACCGAAACAGCAATGAGTTACAGTGGTCGTGGACGAAGTCCTCTCTTCGAAGCCGGACTTAGGGCTCAGTTGCTCGAAATCGGTTACTATGTTTACGACAAGGCTTATTTCGGTTCCTACAAAGATTACACACCTGATGTTTATGAACTGGGATACTATGTTGTTGGACATAATAAGTTTAAATATGGTCCGGCTATTTGGGAGAAACCTTTGCAAAGGGTGTCGGCTTTGCCTTTTACCCTTACACCATTTTCATCAGGAATACGAAAAGTATCAGGTTATGGTAAGCTTGGTCTGTATAACGAAACCATGTTTGATCTTTATGAAATCTGGAAACGTCAGGATGATTCTTTGACTTTTTCACCAACCCTGCAGTTGAGCCCCACTCATACATCATACACTTCTTATTCGAGCCCGCAAGCCTTGTCCGGCGGAAGTATTGTTGCCTTGCAAAGTTCAATGGACGATATAAATCGAATAGTGAGTATAGCCGGTGAAAAGGTGGAAGTTTTGTTTACTCCGGGAACAATGCTCTATAATGCAATATCAGCAACCGATAGTCTTGTTGCCTGGTGCGAATACCAGCCTGACCCACGTTGGTCAAACAGGGATTATTCGGTTATCAAGATCGGGAACTTGAAAACAAGGGAGCAGAGGCAAATGACTTTTCAGAGCCGTTATTTTTCTCCCAGCCTTAGCTGCGACAGCCGCCGCATTGTTGTGTGCGAAACGGCCATCAGTGGTGTGAATGCGCTTGTAATGCTAAATGTGGCTGATGGGGCTGAATTGTTTCGGTTTTCATCCGACACCTTGTTCTTTCAGTCGCCACAATGTATTCCATCTCAGGAAAAAATTGCCGCAGTGGTGGTTGGGCAACAGGGCAAAAGTGTCATCATGGTTGACATGACCAATGGTCAATCTGAGTTTTTAATTCCATTTACCTATGATGACATCTCGCTGACTGACGCGGATGACAATGCCATTTTGCTCTCGTCTGGCAAAAGTGGGATAAACAATATTTTCCGCCTCGACCTGAAGAATCGTCGCCTGATTCAGCTTGCCTCATCCCGTTTTGGGGCTGACGATGCTGTTTTCGCTGCTCAGGGTGATATTGTGTTTTCTGATTACAGCTCAAAAGGGTTTTCTGTTGTGCAACTTCCCAGGCAGAAGCAACTTGCCATTCCTTACGACGAGCTAACCCATCAGGGCTATCAACTTGCCGATAGCCTGAGCAGTATCAGTACCTATAATATTGACAAGGTTAAAATTACTGATACGGTTTTTACAACAAAACCCTATCATAAAGCACTCAACCTGTTTAATTTCCATAGCTGGGCTCCCTTTAGTGCCGATGCTGATAATTATACGGTCAATCCCGGACTCAGCCTGATGTCACAAAACACACTCAGCACGGCTGTAACAACCTTTGACTACGTCTTTAACACCAACGAGCAAACCGGAAAATACAGCCTTGGATTTGATTATTATGGATTTTATCCTGTGATCAGTTTGAATGCCTCACGCGAACTCAGGCGCGCCCGGGTTAATCATGAAGGTGAGATTGTTGACCTGAAATGGTGGGAAACAAGCATATCAGGAGGTACTTACATTCCGCTTATCTATTATCAGGGACCCTGGATACGGGCTTTTGTGCCAGGTGTTAATTATGAGCAAACCATGCGAAAAATGGAAGAAGGAATTAAGCTTGACTTTCGCGAAAAGATCAGTCACTCTTTTTCCTATAGCCTTTATTTCTATTCTTTTTATAAGTCGTCGCTACGTGACTTGATTCCACCTTGGGGTCTTTCTGTCCGATCGGTATACCAGCATGCATTGTCCGATATAGAACCTGCAAATCAGTATTATGTGGGCGCAAATGTGTATATGCCCGGAATTGCCAAACACCATGGAATGAGGTTGTACGCTGCTTTTGAGGAACAAAAGAGGGGCATGGTCGAATTTGGTCATTATATTTCATTCCCAAGGGGATTTACAAGCTTGTTTTTTGACCAAAACCTGTCTTTCAAAGCCGATTATATGTTTCCTATTCTGTATCCTGATATGAATATACCAACTGTATTATATCTTAAACGTATAAGCGGTGGACTGTTTACCGATGTGTTTCAAGGAAGCTTCAACCAATCCTCCAGCAATCTTGTTTCGTCGGGACTGGAGCTATACAGCGATTGGCACTTTCTGAATTTTCCCTTTCCGGTTACCCTGGGGGGGCGCCTTTCGCGCCTGAACAATGACGGGAAATTTGTTGCAGAGTTTTTATTTGGTATCAATACCTCCAGCTTGTATTGATCATTTTTGTTGCTGTTTTCAGTTTTTTGTAAAACCAGGTCAGCAGGCAAGGGTCATTCCATATTGATTTTCCCTGCTTTGTGTTGTATCTTTGGATAGTTTTTTACCTTGTGAAATGATCCCTGTAATACTGATTCAGGATGAAAACAAAAACTCCGGAAATTCATTGGTTGCCAAGGATATTTTGCATTTTGGCAATTTTGTTTGTAAGCATGTTTGCACTCGATTCATTTGAATCTGGCATCCCATTCTGGAAACAGATAGCTGGCTTCCTGATTCATATGATACCCTCCTTTATTCTGACAATTTTTCTTTGGATTGCCTGGAAGTGGGAGCTCATTGGCGGGATAGCGTTTATTGTCATAGGCAGTGCGTTGAGTCCGTTTGTTTTTTCGATGAATTATCACCGGACAGGTTCATGGTGGGATGCACTCATTGTTATTCTGCTTATCACTGTTCCGTTTATTGTTGTGGGCCTGTTGTTTCTTGTAAGTCATTATCTGAAAAGAAATAAATTCACGATGCCCGAAAGCTAGCCAATGCTTTTCATTGCCTTTTTTCAAAAACACACGGCATTTTTATGATTGGAACAAGCAGATAAGTCATTATATCAGACTTTTTGATTTGGTGATTGTTGCAAAAAAAAAGACCCGGCTACAGGTCTTTTTCTATGTTTACAATGCTATAAAACAACGGGCTTTTATTCCTTCATCTCCAATTCATTCATCATGAAAGCAAACTCCAGGGCGGCTTCCTTAAGTCTTTCGAACCTGCCTGAAGCTCCGCCATGTCCAAATTCCATATTGGTCTGGAGCAACAGTGTGTTCTTGTCTGTTTTGGTATCGCGAAGTTTGGCGACCCATTTTGCCGGTTCCCAATACTGCACCTGACTGTCGTGCAAGCCGGTTGTAACGAGGAGTGCAGGATATTCCTTTGCTTCGATGTTGTCGTAAGGGGAGTATGAAAGCATGTAATCAAAATAGGCTTTGTCATTCGGATTTCCCCACTCATCATATTCACCTGTGGTAAGTGGAATGTTTTCGTCGAGCATGGTTGTCACCACATCCACAAACGGAACCTGAGCAACGATGCCTTTCCAGAGATCGGGACGCATATTGGCCACAGCACCTACCAGAAGCCCGCCGGCACTGCCTCCCATTGCAAACATCTTGTCCGGACTGGTGAAACCTTCGCTGATCATATGTTCGCCACAGGCAATAAAGTCGTAAAACGTATTTTTCTTCTTCAGCATTTTTCCATCTTCATACCATTGACGCCCCATTTCTTCGCCACCGCGGATGTGGGTGATGGCCCAGACGAAGCCCCTGTCGAGTAGACTTAACCGTGATGACGAAAAATAAGCATCCATGCTTGCTCCGTATGATCCGTAACCGTAAAGCACCAATGGATTTGAGCCATCTTTCACAAGTCCTTTTTTGTAAACTAGTGACACAGGCACTTTAACTCCGTCATGCGACGTGGCATAAACTCTTTCTGACACATAGTCGTCAGGATTGTAACCACCCACAACTTCCTGCTGTTTGAGCAGTTTCTTTTCGCGGGTGCTCATGCTAAATTCAAACACCGAGTTGGGCGTAGTCAACGAGGTGTAACCATATTGAAGTTTATCAGTTTCAAAGTCGAGATTGGTACTCAGATAGGCCAGATAAGTTGGCTCTCCGAAATCGATATAGTAATCTTCATTACCGCTCCAGTTCATTATCCTCAACTGTATCAATCCTTCTTTGCGTTCCGACACGGCCAGGTATTGACTAAAAACATCAAAATCTTCGAGCAACACATCCTGCCTGTGGGCAATGACTTCAATCCAGTTTGCGATTCCGGTTTTTGCAACCGGAGTGCGCATCAGCCTGAAATTCTGGGCCTCGTAGTTGGTACGGATATAAAAGTCGGGACCAAAATGATCAATGCTATAAAGCAAATCACGCTGACGGGGTTCAAACACAACGAATTCAGCATCAGGCTTGTCGGATGGTATATACCTATATTCTGACGACATAGTGCTCATTGAGCCAATCATTACATATTCCCTAGATTTTGTTTTGAAAACAAAGCTGTTAAAAGTAGGATCAGTCTCGTGGTAAACGAGGGCATCTGACATATAATCATTACCAAGGGTATGTTTCAGGATTTTGAAGGGCCTTAATGATTCATCCTTGATGCTGTAAAACAAAGTTTTATTATCGTTTGCCCAGGCCATATTGCCCGATGTATTCGGAATTTTCTGGTCATGAATCTCTCCAGTGGTCAAATCCTTGAAATAAATGGTATACTGCCTGCGACTAACTGTATCCACTGAGAAGGCAAGTAAATTGTTGTCGTTGCTGATTTGCCAGCTGCCAATCTGATAAAAAGCAAATCCTTTGGCCATCTCATTGGTGTTAAGCATGATTTCTTCTGCTCCATCCAATGATTCTTTTTTACGACAATAAAGCGGATATTCCTGGCCTTCTTCAAAGCGGGTGTAGTAATAGTAACCATTCACCTTGTACGGAACAGAAATATCAGTTTGTTGAATTCTGCCAAGCATCTCGTCATACAGTTTTTGCTGGAGTGCATCGGTATGTTCCATATACTTTTTGGTATATTCATTTTCTGCCGTCAGATAGGCAATAACATCCGGATTATCACGGTCGTTTAGCCAGTAATAGGGGTCAATACGTGTGATCCCATGATTGGTGAGCTCATGTGAAACTTTTGCTGCGACGGGAGGTGTTGGTTTTTCGGTTTTGGTTCCGGAGCAGGCCGAAACAAAGAACATTGACGCGAAAACGAATGCCAACAGATTGATTAAGGTAAATCTTGATCTCATAGTGGTGTTAATTTTAATGGATATATCGGTGCTGAACTGAAAACAATCAGGATGAATGGTTGGTTAGAATGATAGTGTAAGGCCAATACTAGGCATCAAAGGGAGTTGTCGGACCGTTTCGTTGGAAATCTGGTCAACATAGAACACATTTTTTCTGTTATAAATGTTTGTTAGACTGAAATTAACTTCAAGTTCAGTTTTCTCGCTAAAGAAGAATTTTCGTTTGATGTCGGCATCCAAACGGTGATAAGCAGGCAATTCGCCTTCGTTCAGTTCACCGAAAATGGTGCCAAGTTGTCCGTTGGCGGTTGTGTAATCCGTGTTGATGCCACCTGTGAAAGGCAGATACTCATAAAATCCCTGAACCTGTGTAAAGGGAAATCCAGAGCCAAAGTTCCAGCGTGTGCTGAACTCCCATTGCTTCCGGTCGCCGGCCTGATACGAAACAATCAGGTTGGTATTGTGCCTGCGGTCGTAATGTGGACGGTAGGTGTTTATTGAACCGTCTTCATCTTCAGCTGATTTATTAACAAAGCCAATGGAATAAACAGCCCAAACATATAAACGATTTGTCTCATATTTCAATGCGATGTCGGCACCGTAGGCTTCTCCTTTTTCGATGATAAAATCTTTTTTCAAAATATCAGGGGTGCCAAATGGTGCTGTGGATTCGTCATACAACTTGTTCCTGTTAAGATTTGTCAGCTGGGTGAAATCTTTCAGATAAGCCTCAACATTCAGGTTGACGGTTTTGCTCAGGTCAAACTCGGATCCGAAAATAAAGTGATTGGATTTCTGCAATTTATGTGTGATTTCTTTGCCATCGAAAGTGCGGGGGAGATTATCAGGACCCGACAGAAAACCATAGAACAGGTTCACTACATCGCGGTCGTTATTGGCTGCTATCAGGTTTTGGCTATACATCCCTGCTGCAAGCTTCAGCCTGAAATGATCGTTCACCAGATATTTCATCGCTATTCGCGGTTCAGGCGAAATATTGGCCAGTGAGGCATACCATTGAACCCGTAAACTTGGTTCAAACAACAGCTTGCCAAAGTTGCCCTTATACCTGACATATCCAGCTAGTTCGGTGGTGTTTTCAATTTGGCTTATTGTCCGTCCCACTCCGTTGGTGAAATTAAATTCGGTTTTGAAGCCCAGTATCTCAACGCCATATTTTACCAGATCCTTGCCCAGAAAGTAAGTGAAATTGAAGCCCATATTAAAGCCATCAATGCTGCTTGAGCGATCGGGACTGTTCTGCTCCGACAAGCGGGCGTCGTAAGTTGAATAAGCCAGGTTGCCTTCGATCAGTACAGGCGATTTACCCGGTATGAGTACGAAGTTGGATCCTCCTCCGAACGACTTCCACCCAAAATCGGATAAAGCCTTGTAATTGGTTACCTTATCATCGAAATTGAATCCGAAGAAGTTTATTTTACTTCCATTTGAAGCGTTGATAGAAACCTTGCCATAAATATCCAAAAAGTCGAAGGGCAGTCCGTTCTCATCAATATAACTATAGATTGCCTTACTCGATTCGGTCAGATAGGAGTTTTTAACCGACAGGATGAAGGTGGTGTTGGACCCATCTTCTCTGGCTGATTTGAACAAGGGTCCTTCGAGCAATAATTTGCCTCCGAATGTGCTGGCGCCAACCTTGCCCCTGATGTCGTTTTTATTTCCATCGCGTGTTGTGATGTCCATCACCGATGAAATCCGACCACCATAATCAGCGCTGAATCCTCCGGTAAATACCTCTGCATTGCGGATAATATCGGTATCGAAGACCGAGAATAAGCCAATGGAATGAAACGGGTTGTAAACGATCATACCATCGAGCAGCACCTTGTTTTGTATGGGCGAGCCTCCCCTGATATAAAGCTGTCCACCCTGATCGCCTGTAAACACAACCCCCGGAATAACCTGAAGGTATTGGGCCAGATCGGACTGACCACCTATCGAAGGAAGTCTTTTGAGAATTTTTGGTGTAATATTGATGACAGAGGTTTTGGTTTCGGTTAACGATTCAACCTTTTCGGCTGTAATGTTTACTGTTTGCAGGCTGACACTCGATTGTACCAGATTGAACTTTTTATTGACTACATCACCTGCTTTTAAGTTGAGAATGGTTGTCAGGGTGTCGTAACCAAGATAGGTAACAACCATCTCATACCTACCCGGTGGAATACGCGTGATGCTGAAATACCCATTGATATCTGTTGAGGCACCGAAAGTTGAGTTTAAAAAATACACATTCGAAAACATGACGGGTTCGCCGGTAGATTCCTCATAAACAAATCCCCTGACTATTGCCTCCTGGGCCGAAACTTCGCCTGCCCCTATAAATCCTGATACCACAATGGCAAGAATACCACAGAAAATAAATTTATTCAGCATAAAACTTTTTTGATTTCTCTTAAAGACACCCGATTTACATCAATTATTGCATGTAATTTCAAGAACGTGCAAAGTAACATAAAAGTACCCATTCAGGGGTCAAGTTTTTGGTGTTTTATTGCTGTTTATTGCGGGGATGTCTCATTTTAAGGTAACCGGAAATAGTTTACTGCTCATTATTCCTTAAGTGATGGGCTTTCGTAATCAGGTCTATTTCTGCACTGCTGATTGAGGGGGGCAATACAATTCTCGACTTCAGAAGCAGGTAACCTCTTTCGGTCTTGCCGTAGGCAGGCATTCCCATATTTTTTAACCGGAATATTGCACCGGCTTGCGTTTGCGGTTTAACAGGTACCTGAATCTGTTTCCCAAATATGTTTGTTGTCACTTTACCACCCAGCAATGCCGTGTAAAAATCAATATCAATGTTTTTAACCAGATTGTCCCCCTCGCGGGTGTACACCGGATCGGGCAGTAAATTCACCTTGATGAGCAGGTCGCCATTGTTGCCTCCGCTTCCGGGTAAGCCTTTTCCTTTGAGCCGCAAAACCTGGCCATCACGAACACCTTGTTTCACAGGCATTCTGATGCTGTTTTCATTTAGAGCAAACGTTTTTTCCGTGCCATGATAGGCTTCTTCGAGGCTTAAATCAATGGTGGCTTCAATGTCGCGCCCCTTCTGTGGCCTGCGCCTCTGTC
This sequence comes from Bacteroidales bacterium UBA6192, assembly GCA_002422725.1. Lineage (GTDB taxonomy): Bacteria > Bacteroidota > Bacteroidia > Bacteroidales > F082 > UBA6192. The sequence continues at coordinate 5,499 of DITE01000085.1, read as the reverse complement.
GGTTGAAGGAATCAGTGGAACCACCAAAAAATGCTTCAAAAAAATCAGAAAACCCTGATCCTCCAAACTCATCTTCATAATCAACCCTTTGGGAACCAGCTGATCTTCGTTGGTTTGCCGGGCCACTCTGTTCGTACTGCTTCCAGTTTTGACCAAGCTCATCATACTTGCGGCGTTTTTCCTTATTGCCCAACACCTCATAAGCTTCCGAAATGTCTTTGAATTTTTCCTCAGCAGCTTTGTTACCCGGGTTTTTGTCAGGGTGATACTGAACAGCAAGTTTCCTGTATTTTTTCTTGATCTCGTCTGCAGTGGCTGTTTTTTCAAGCCCGAAAACCTTGTAATAGTCTTTATAATCCATTGTAGTTTTGTTCTGGATAACGTAGTCACTTAGTAAAAATCAACCACCGAACAATTGGATTATTGTCTTTTCACCGTGAAGCTCGACACAGCGGCATCTATATTGATTGTGATTTGCTGACTGGCCGATTCATAACCCGGGGTTTCGTAAACTCCTTTTTCAATTTTGTCGAAGCCATCGAGGTCCCGGCTCGACAGGACTGAACTTCCTTCGATCCGGCAACCAGCCTTTTCCGGCACACTGATGTCAATTGAAGAAGCTGCTGCACTGATATTGATATTGGTTGATTCGTTCAAATCCCCAATTTTAAGATCAATGGATGCAGCACCGCCATCGAGCTTCAGATCCCTGACTTTAAAATTACGCATGTCAAAGCGGAAGTCGGCTGCCCCAATGTCAAAATCAAAATCCCATATTGGTTCCGGATTTAATAAGAAACTAACATTGTTTCGGTTGTTTTTGCCGATATGAACGTCTGTCTCCTGGTTGATGTTTATCGACACGAGATCGCCCATCTCCTCCATTCTGTAGGAGTATTTTACCGAATGCCCTTCTTTGCTGAATTGGAAAAGTTCAGCGCATGTTCCATCAAGGCTGAACGATCCTGCGGCGGCATCAAGGCTTAATTTGGCAAATCTGATGCTATCCGGCATGGTTTCGCTGAACGTCTGATCTTCAAATCGGGTGTCATCATCGTTCCTGTCGTTGTGATGGAAAAACTGTATGCTGCGATTTGGTTTATCGAAATCGCCTGTTTTCGTTTTCTGATAGTAAAAACCAATTGTTAAAGCAGCTACCAGTAAAGCGAGGATGGTTTTGACAATGCCGTTCAGCGGCATGATGGCAACCCCCCAGAGAATAAGCAATACAGGCCAAAGTCGCCATAGGATTGACCATTCAAAATAGATGATTTCCAGCTTATCGAAAAGGAAAAGAAATCCAATGGTAATCAGGGTCACTCCCCAGAAAATATTTCCGTGTTTCATGGTTTTAAGTATTAAAAACAGGTTTCAATATAACAATTCCAAGAATGATGATCAACAAAGGCCAGAAATCTGCATAGTTGAAGTTGGGCAGGAGTGCGGCCAGTAAAAAAATGAGGCCAAGCCCGATCAGAATCAGCCCGGTTAGAAGTTGGCCGTTCTTCTTTTTTTTCATGAAAACATTGTTTTCTGCCTGCACATTTATGGTTCCAGTGGCATTATTCTCTTGCTGGTTTTCGCTGGCTTCGGCTTGCGGGTTGTTTTGCCCGGCAGCTTTATTGAAATTGTAAACATAAGGCAGGTCATCGGGCAAAACGATCCACAAAATGATGTAAACCAGCAAGCCCCCACCGCCAAAAATGATGAGCAAAACAAAAATGAGCCTGACAATTACAGGATCCATCCTGAAATAATCAGCGATACCAGAACAAACACCGGCAATAACCCTGTTGTTCAGGCTGCGTTTTAACGACCGTTCTTGTGTCATAATGGGTAGGATTAATGGTCAGATAAATAATTGAGTTATAAAAAACTTACTTTGCTCAACCAATCCGGTCAAAATCAATTTTTGACATCGGATAACAAAGATATAACATAAGACAAAATATTTGGTGATGGGTTGCAACAAAGTCTGGAATTAAACGCTACAATATCATTTTTAGGATAGCATATTTATCATTTTCTGTTCCGCAGACCTGTCTGAACTTCTCATCATACGGCGAAAGCCGGGAGATATGTTTGAAAAGTTTGACAACCATGTGCCAACATATTCAATTGGTTTCGGGCGTATCAAAGTACGGCATTCGGAACAGATTGTCAAAAGCTGGGGATATCCGTTGCTTATGGCATTATAACCGCTCTTGAGGTTTCCCCTGACTCCATCTTTTAAATATGTAAAAATCATCATATGAATGTGTGCAAACTTCAAACATTTTTGTATCTTTACGGTTCTTAAAAAGTACGCGTATTACAGAGTAACTGATTATAAGCTAACAGTTTGATAGATAATGAAAAAGATTCATGTTGACAAGCCCGTAGTTGAGCTCGATGGCGACGAAATGACCCGGGTAATCTGGAAGTATATTAAGGATAAATTAATTTTGCCTTATCTCGACCTCGAAATCAAGTATTTTGATCTGGGGATCGAAAACAGGGACATTACCGTCGACCGTGTTACGGTAGATGCTGCCCACGCCATTCAGAAATACAATGTTGGTATTAAATGTGCCACCATTACCCCCGACGAGAATCGGGTGAAAGAATTTAACCTTGTACAGATGTATAAATCGCCGAATGGGACGATACGAAATATTCTCGGCGGCACGGTTTTTCGTGAACCAATTATTATGCATAATATTCCAAGGCTCGTTCCCGGATGGAAACAACCTATTGTTATTGGCCGTCATGCCTTTGGCGACCAGTATAAAGCAACCGATTTCGTTACCAAAGGGCGTGGTAAACTCACCATTACTTTTACACCCGAAGATGGAAGTGAAAGGCAACATTTCGAAGTGTATAACTTCAGGGACGATGGCGTTGCATTAGCCATGTACAACACAGATGAATCAATCCGTGGTTTTGCACATTCATGTTTTAATATGGCTTTGCAGAAAGCCTGGCCATTGTATTTATCAACTAAAAATACCATACTGAAACAGTATGATGGTCGTTTCAAAGATATTTTCGAAGAAATATTTCTGGCCGATTACCAGAATTTATTCGCAGAAAAAGGCATTACCTACGAACACAGACTCATCGATGATATGGTAGCATCAGCCCTAAAATGGAGCGGTGCATTTGTGTGGGCATGCAAAAATTACGATGGCGATGTGCAGTCGGATACCCTTGCCCAGGGATTTGGCTCACTTGGCTTGATGACATCGGTACTGATTACCCCAGATGGTAAAACTATGGAAGCTGAAGCAGCCCATGGTACCGTTACACGGCACTTTCGCGAACATCAGAAAGGCAGGCCAACATCCACCAATCCGATAGCTTCGGTCTATGCCTGGACAAGAGGGTTGGCGCATCGGGGTAAACTCGATGGCAACCAGGCACTCATCAACTTTTGCTCCACCCTCGAAGATGTTTGTGTAAAAACTGTTGAATCAGGTCGCATGACCAAAGATCTTGCTTTACTCATCTATGGCGATGACCTCAAACCTGAACACTATTTGTACACTGAAGATTTTCTGAATGAGCTTGATCAGGAGCTTTACAAACGTCTCAATTCATAAAACCAATTAATTCATAATAATAAACAACAATCATGTCGAATCTGAAAGAAGTTCTCAGGGGTAAAATTGAAGAGTGGCGTCCAAGAATGAAAGTCCTGCTCCAGGAACATGGTGATAAAGTAATTGATAAGGTAACGGTTAGCCAGATCATCGGAGGCATGCGCGGTATTAAATGTCTTGTAACGGATATTTCATACCTCGACCCAAATGAAGGAATCCGCTATCGGGGCTATACTTTGTCGGAGGTGTTTCAATTGTTGCCAAAGCCCAAGAATGCTGAAATGCCTTTTGTTGAGGGATTGCTGTATTTGCTGCTCACAGGCGATATTCCAACTACGGCTCAGGCCAACGATCTTGTCGATGAATTTTCGAAACGGCGGATCTTACCTCGTTATGTGTATGAAGTCATCGATGCCTGGCCTTGCTGCAGCCATCCAATGGCGATGTTTTCGTCGGCTATACTGGCTATGGCACGTGAGTCGTTTTTTGCAAAGAAATATAAAGCCGGCATCAGTAAAAACGATTACTGGGAGCCCATGTATGAGGACGCATTGAATCTGCTTGCCAAACTGCCCGAAATAGGCACCTATATTTATGCGAAATTGTACCGTGATGGAAAACGGATTGTGGGCAATCCCGATCTTGATCTGGGAGCCAACTTTGCCCACATGATGGGCAAAACCAAGCCTTATGATGATGTTTCGCGCATGCACTTTATCATTCATGCCGACCACGAGAGTGGCAACGTTAGCGCACACACAGCCCATCTTGTAGGTAGTTCACTGTCAGATGTTTACTTGTCCACTTCAGCCATGATCAATGGTTTGGCCGGACCCTTGCATGGTTTGGCAAATCAGGAGGTGCTCAGATGGTTGCAGGACCTGATGGATAAGATGGGGGGTGAGTCGCCGAGCGAAGACGAAATGAAACAGTTTATATGGGACACGCTTCACAGCGGACAGGTCATACCCGGTTTTGGCCACGCAGTATTGCGTAAAACCGACCCGAGGTATATGATCCAGCGCGAATTCAGCCTGAAACATCTGCCTGATGATCCCATTTTTAAATATGTTGATTTGCTTTACCGGGTTGCCCCAGATGTTCTCAAAGAACATGGCAAAGCTAAGAACCCATGGCCAAACGTTGATGCACAATCTGGTGTTATCCAATGGCATTATGGAGTAACCGAATATGATTTTTATACGGTGCTTTTTGGTATTGGAAGAGCTATTGGTATCGCTGCCAATCTGGTCTGGGATCGCGCTCTGGGCTATCCGCTCGAGCGGCCAAAATCGCTTACTACCGATATGCTCGAAGAAATGGTTGGAATAAAACAACAGAATATTACCAAAGATATGGCAGACGAGTAATCAACCTTGTTGCCTGAACAAACTAACCGGTTCTCCTTTAGGGTAACCGGTTTTTTTTTGCGAAACAATTTTGCTTTGCCGGATTTCCAGCCCACGCTGCCGCGCGAACTCTTTCACCGAAGGTAATCCTTTCGCGTGGCCTTATGGAATTAAATCTAAAGCCATGCGAAAAATTCGCGCGGCAGCATTAGATTTTTTGTTCCTTTTGTATCAAGATAAAAGGAAAGAAGAAAATCTAAATCCCGCCGGCCCGCTGTTCATGTGGGCCACCGCACCCGACCCATTTAGATGAAAACTAATAGCACAGAGGTCACTTACAGTATTTCTTTTTACCCAGCATGTACTTGTTCCTGTCACTTCCGAACCAATGTTATGAAACAGCAAGGTGAAAATCCAACCGACAACCAGCTTGGGGCTGGCCTGCCTGCGCGTGCGGCAGCGGTGGCTGTGAATGACAGCTTGTTAGAAAACATATCAGGGGTGCCCGAAAAAATCAATAATCTTCAAATCAAAAATCTTAAATTTTTTTTCGGTCTTCGGAGGTAAAG
>DITE01000046.1:1112-31318 GCA_002422725.1 Bacteroidales bacterium UBA6192 | reverse complement strand
ACTGCCTGGAGTGTGATGCATAAACTGAATAGTCTAGTTAGCGATTCCTTTAATGTGGCTGATGCTCAGCGCGAAGCAGCGGTAATCATTGCGGATATGCGCTATGGCGAAGAGTTTAAAGACTATTTCTGGATCACCGACACCATGCCCAACATGATCATGCATCCTTATCGCCCGCAGATGAACGGGATGTCACTGGCTGATTTTGCCGATCCGGCCGGAAAGAAATTCTTTGTCGAAATCGTTCAGTTGGTAAAGCAATCGGGCGATGGTTATATCGACTACAAATGGCAATGGAAAGACGATAGCCTGATGGTGGTGCCAAAGTTGTCGTATGTAAAGGCGTTTGAACCATGGGGATGGATAGTAGGCACTGGAATCTATGTTGAGGACGTGAAGCGTGAAATTACCAGTATTACCAGACAGGTGGTGTGGATTTCAATCGTTATCACCCTGCTGATTGCTGCATTAATCGCTTATCTGGCCCGAAGAAACTATATGGCTGAGATGCATCGGCTTTCAGCTCAGGAAAAACTTAAGGAAACCCTGGATAAATATAAGAAATTGGTTGAGGCCTCTCCGGATGGTGTTATGATGACCATGGATGGCGAAATGGTATATTGTAATCCCTATCTACTCCAATTACTTGGGTTTGATGAAACGGAAGCTGCCCCGGATAACCCGACTTTTGACCGCAGTATGAAGAGCATCACCGAAGCAACAAATCAGAACCCTGAAGTCCGGCAGCCGGAAACCGGAGCTGAAAAAGTTACCGAACAGCAGTTGCTCAGGAAGGATGGTAGCATGACAAATGTGGTGGTGCACAGTTCGGTTATTATGACCGGCACCAAGAAAGGTTTTATATACACCCTGAAAGATGTTTCGAAGCACAAGGATATTGAGCGCGAACTGGACCTGAGTATGGAGAAATTCAGGTCAATTGCCGAACTGATGAACCTGGGAATGTTCAGGTGCACGGTTGAACGTAACCCCCGTTTCACCGATATCAACAATATTGGTTTAAAACTGCTGGGTTATGGTTCAATAACCGAAATTGGGGAATTGTCGCTGCTCGACCTGCTTTTTGACCCGAACGAGAGACGGCAACTCATCCGTACAATCGCATCAAATGCGCAATTAAAGGATAAACTGGTCAAAATTAAAAACCCCGATGGAAGTTCAACGGCTTTGCTCCTTTCGCTGTTTCCGGTTAAAGATGCTCTTGGCAAAGCGGTGTATTATGATGGTATACTGGTGGATGCCTATGATTATCTGAGCAGGAGGGCTGATATTGAAAAATCATCGGCTGGGCAGCCTGTTTCTGCCAACCTGCTGCTCAAATCCTTGAAAGATCTTGTGGTGTATCCACCGATATGTAATATGGATACTCCTGCTTCGGTTGCTTCGAAGTTGATGACCATGCGAGGCAGCGATCTGGTTCTTGTTACCGACGACAAGGCGGCGGTTGTTGGCATACTCACTCACGGTGATATAAGCAGAAGGCTCATTGCTCCTGAACTTCCTGTTTCAACACGAGTTGCTGAGATCATGAGCGCACCGGTGATGGCCCTCACAGATCAGGAAATGGTCATGGATGCATTTGCCCTGATGATTCAGCGCAAAATATCGTATGTGATTGTGCATTCAACAGCGAACAAGCAATCTGGCTATATCAGCCTGACCGATCTGTCGGAACTGAGACGTGATACCCCTGAGTTTCTGATTAACAGTATTCAACAGGCAGGATCGGTTGACGAAATTGCCGAGCTGATGAAACAGTTGCCGGCGCTTGTAAGCATGCTCGTTGAAACAGGTACAGGATCGGCTACTTCAGGACGACTTATCAGCCGCATATCCGACCAGATCACCATCCGGTTTATTCAGGATGCACTTCAGGAACTCGGCCCTGCGCCTGTACCTTTTGTATTTTTGGTTCTTGGTAGCGAAGGAAGGCGCGAACAAACACTGGCTACCGATCAGGATAATGCCATAATTTACGATAATAGCGCCTCACAATCTGAAGTTGAAGTAAAAAAGTATTTTCTTAACCTGGGCAAAATTGTCTGCACAAAACTCGACAGGGTAGGATATCCATTTTGTGATGGAGGCGTAATGGCCATGACCAGCGAATGGTGTCTGAGTCTGAACGAGATCACTTCTCAGGTATCCGGATGGATCAACAGGCCTAATCCTAAAGAACTGCTCAATGTTGGGATTTTCTTTGATTTCAGGCCAGTGTTTGGTGACCTCACTTTGTCGGGACGATTACAGGATTTTTGTCTGAAAGAGCTGCGCGACAAGCCTGTATTTATGTATAATCTGGTCCAGGCTACAACCAGTATCAAACAACCTGTAAACCTTCGCGGCCAGATTGTTTTTGAATTGCATGATCAGCAGACAGAGTATTTTGATGTGAAAAAGCCTCTGATGACAATCGTTGGCATCATTCGGTTATGGTCGCTAAAATATGGACTCACCGAACGAAATACCCTCGAGAGGCTTTATGCCCTCAGAACGGTTGATGCCATAACCGACTCATTCTTCAATGAGTTCAGCGAGGCAGTCAGGTATCTGATGTACCTGCGCATTAGAAATCAGTTACGTCAACACGATTCAGGCGACCAATCGGGGAATCACATCAGCCCTTCGGCCCTGCCCGAAATTGACCGTGCCATGCTCAAAAAAATCCTTTCTGCCATTTCTGCGCATCAGAGCCGATTGGCTACAGAATTCAGAATTTCATAAGGCAGATTAAATAGTCTGCTGAGTTAAGGCTTATTCGGAATGGATATAAATAAGCATAGCCATAAGAATCTTATTTTCAGATTATTTAGTAATTTCTACCTTTGCCGTTTGAATGAAATTTAGTGTTTAACCAATTATAAATTATTCATTATGAGTACAATATTCTGGATTATTCCCTTTGCATCCCTCACTGCATTGGGCTTTGCCTGGTATTTTTTCAAAAGTATGATGAAAGAAGATGAAGGCACCGACCTCATGAAGACAATTGCCCTGCATGTTAGAAAAGGGGCAATGGCTTATCTGAAGCAACAATACAAAGTTGTTTCCCTGGTATTTTTGGTGCTTGTTATATTCTTTGCCCTGCTCGCCTTTGTGTTTAAGGTGCAGAACGAATGGGTGCCATTTGCTTTCTTAACAGGAGGTTTTTTCTCGGGTCTTGCCGGTTTTTTTGGTATGAAGACAGCCACTTATGCTTCGGCCCGCACGGCTAATGCTGCACGTCATTCGCTTAACAAGGGACTCAGGGTTGCTTTCCGGTCCGGCGCTGTTATGGGACTTACTGTTGTTGGCTTGGGTTTGCTCGATATTTCCATCTGGTATCTTGTTCTCGATTACTTTGTTCAGGAAGCCGACGCAGCCCACAAAATGGTCGTGATTACCACAACCATGCTTACTTTTGGTATGGGAGCATCCACACAGGCTTTGTTTGCCCGTGTAGGCGGTGGAATTTTTACCAAGGCTGCTGATGTGGGAGCCGATCTGGTTGGTAAGGTAGAAGCCGGTATTCCTGAGGATGACCCGCGCAACCCTGCCACAATTGCCGACAATGTGGGTGATAATGTGGGTGATGTTGCCGGAATGGGAGCCGACCTGTACGAGTCATACTGTGGTGCCATTCTGGCTACTGCTGCACTGGGTGCATCAGCATTCATGAGCTCCGAAACGGCACAATTCAAGGCTGTTATCGCTCCGATGTTGATTGCTGCAGTCGGTATCTTCCTGTCAATCTTTGGTATTTTTCTGGTACGTACAAAAGAAAACGCCAGCATGCGCGACCTGCTGAAGTCCCTGGGACTGGGAGTGAATGTGAGCTCAGTGTTGATTGCAATAGCTTCATTTGGAATTCTTTATGGTCTGGGTATGACGAATTGGGTTGGGATATCATTTTCAGTTGTCGTTGGATTGGTTGCCGGAATCATCATCGGACAATCGACCGAATACTATACTTCTCAATCATACAAACCAACGATCAGTGTGGCAAAAGCAACAGCAACTGGTCCGGCAACGGTAATTATTGCCGGTATCGGTCTGGGTATGATGTCGACAGCAATCCCGGTATTGACAATTGCCATGGCAATAGCCCTTTCGTTTTTGTCGGCCATCAACTTTGATGTGAAGAATATGATTGAGCCTGCCAACCTGAGCCTGGGGCTCTATGGGATAGGCATTGCTGCTGTTGGTATGCTTTCCACCCTTGGCATAACCCTGGCTACGGATGCTTACGGTCCAATTGCCGATAATGCAGGTGGAAATGCTGAAATGAGCAAGCTCGAACCTGAAGTACGCAAACGCACCGATGCACTTGATGCGCTCGGAAATACAACTGCGGCAACCGGAAAAGGATTCGCTATTGGTTCGGCTGCACTTACTGCACTGGCTTTGCTTGCTTCCTACATTGAAGAAATTAAGATCGGAATGATCAGGATAGGTCAAAATGTGATGGAAATGTCCGATGGCGTCATTGTGGAAACATCCAAGGCAACCATAGTCGATTTTATGAATTATTTTCAGGTATCTCTCATGAATCCAAAGGTGCTTATCGGAATGTTCATAGGTTCAATGATGGCATTTTTGTTCTGCGGGCTAACCATGAATGCTGTCGGACGTGCAGCACAGAAAATGGTTGAAGAAGTCAGACGTCAGTTCAGGGAGATCAAAGGTATTCTCGAAGGCACCGGCACTCCGGATTATGCACGTTGTGTAGAAATCTCAACGAAAGGGGCTCAGCGAGAAATGATGCTTCCTTCTCTTCTTGCCATAGCCGTTCCTATTGTAACAGGTGTTGTTTTTGGCGTTTCGGGCGTCATGGGTCTGTTGGCCGGTGGTTTGAGTTCAGGTTTTGTACTGGCTGTTTTCATGGCCAACTCTGGTGGTTCGTGGGACAATGCCAAGAAATATATCGAAGAAGGTAATCTGGGCGGAAAAGGTTCAGCAAACCACAAAGCTGCTGTTGTTGGCGACACCGTTGGCGATCCCTTCAAAGACACTTCCGGTCCAAGCCTTAACATCCTGATCAAACTGATGAGCATGGTTTCCATCGTTATGGCAGGCCTCACTGTTGCATTCAGTTTATTATAACAAGAATATCAAATAGTTACTATAAAAGCCACCCAACCGGGTGGCTTTTTTCTTGCAGGCAGTTGCAATCCTTCAACCCAAATCAGCGGCGTGAATACGATCATCATGCATATTAACGTTATTTTTGCATTCAAGTTCTTATTCAAATCCGTAAATCCTCCATGCTGAATCATTATAGACTTTCATTCTTCATTTTTTCATTTTTCATTCTGTTGAACACCAGCAGCGCGGCTTATTTGCTCATACCCATGGACAATGCACAAAAAAACCATTTGAAAGCATATGGAATTGCATACTGGGTACTTCAGCACGACATTGAAATCAGCTGGCTTCTGAATTATCGTGGTGGAAGTTATCTGATCCCATACCACGAAAGTTTTGAGAAGGAATGCCGTTTACGGAATGTGACTTTTCAGGTAATTGCGGATGTGCAGGCCAATGCGATTATTGCAGAGATTGTTGATCCTGATGTAAATATGGACGAAATGAAAATGCATAAAGTGCCACGAATCGCAGTTTATTCCCCAAAAAACAAACTACCCTGGGACGATGCTGTTACGCTGGTGCTTACTTATGCTGAAATTCCTTACGATATTATCTATGATGATGAGGTGCTTGATGGGGTGTTGCCTACTTACGACTGGTTGCATCTGCATCATGAAGATTTTACCGGACAATATGGCAAGTTCTGGACCAGATACAGGCATTTCCCATGGTATCAGGAAGATGTGCGGGTTCAGGAAGAAACTGCTGCCAGAAGAGGTTTTACAAAAGTGTCGGAGTTGAAACTGGCTGTTGCAAAAAAAATCAGGGAGTTTACTGCTGGAGGGGGCTATCTGTTTGCCATGTGCTCGGCAACAGATAGTTATGATGTGGCTCTGGCTGCCGATGGACTGGATATTTGCGAGGTGATGTTCGATGGCGATCCCATCAGAACAGGCGATACGGAGCGTCTGAACTACCACAACTGTTTTGCTTTTACCGACTTCAAGGTGGTAACCAATCCTCAACAATATGAAATTTCAGATATAGATGTCACAGAATACAGGCCCAGATCGGTTACCCAGTCCAACGATTATTTTACCTTGTTCGAATTTTCGGCCAAGTGGGACCCAATACCCACTATGCTTACACAAAACCACGAAAAAGTGATCAGGGGATTTATGGGACAGACAACTGCATTCAACAAGAAACTGGTCAAAACACAGGTGGTTGTGCTGGGCGACAACCCTTCGATAAACGAAGACAGATATATTCACGGTACTTTCGGAAATGGTTTCTGGACTTTTTACGGTGGCCACGACCCCGAAGATTATCAACATCTTGTTGGCGACCCGCCAACCGAACTTGATATGTATCCCAATTCTCCCGGCTACAGGCTCATACTCAACAATGTATTGTTTCCGGCAGCGAAGAAGAAAAAACAGAAAACCTGAAATATTTAACGGGGAAGTGGAAGTTTAACTTTCTTAAAGGTCCGTTTATTAAATCACCGGAGCCACAACATACCAGTCCATTTTCTGCATGAAGGGCAATTCGTCAAACTCCATTAAAATCACATCATTACATAAGGTATCAGCCTCAAAATAATACATCCCGCTATCAGGTACCATAGCGGGAAGTTTAACCAGGGCACTGCCGTCTTGAAAGTGTGAGCACGATCCGGTTAGCACAAATTCTTCCACGATGTTTGATTCAATATCGAAAAAGAAGGCTGTCAGGGCTTTTGAACTTCCGCTCATCAGAAACCAGTCGACTGGTGTGTAAAACTGGCTTTGACCATTTCGTTGATGAGTGATTTCGAGTCCGGCTTCAAAATGAATGACATAGGCACTATCCTGCGACTTCATCTGAAAACCTGTTATGGCACAACTGTAAACATCCTCCAACAGGGTTTCATTTGTTTTTGTTATGACAAAGCTGTCGATTATGAGTTGTTGATTATCAAGCTTGAAGTCCGAAAAATTCAAGACAACATCTTCGCCTGTTTCATTTATCGGTGTAGTCATCAGCGCGCTGAACATGCCTTTGCGGTAGCGATTATACGGGTCAGGAACACCCCATTCGTCATACTTCACTTCAAGCAGTATGTTGCCATCCTGAGGTGTCAGGTAAGTGTGCGCTCCGTCAACTTTGGCATAATTATCAGTAAGCAACGTGGAATCGTTGATTGCCTTGATGTAGGTAGCAGCGAGTTGAATGGCTGTATGCTGCATTAATACCATATCGTCGACAGCTGAAATATGTTTACGGTAGCTGAATTCACCTCCTGATTTTTTGCACGAACTGAGTTGAATAAGGAGTGCAAAGGCCAGCGCAAGCGAAAAAAGAAATCGTTTATTCATTGGAAGGATTTTTCTTGACAAAGGTTTCAAATCTGTATTGGAAGGGATTCTGCGGATCATCATCAACCCTGATGATGTCGGTTAGCTTCCATTCGTCAATATTGAAGTCAGGAAAAAAGGTGTCTGCCTCAAAATCCTTTTCAACAATAGTCAGGTAAAGTTTGTGTGCGAGTGGCAGAAACTGCTTGTAAACCGAGCCGCCACCAATGATGAAAACTTCGTCTTCATTTTTGACCATATCGAGCACCTCAGGAATAGAACCTGCCTTTTCGCAGCCTGCGAAATGATCACCTGCCTGATCGGTGAGTATGATGTTGCGGCGCCTGGGCAATGGGCCATTGGGTAGCGATTCGAGAGTACGCTTGCCCATAATGACAGCACGGCCTGCTGTGATTTGTTTGAATCGTTTCAGGTCGTTCGAAATATGCCATAAAAGATTGTTATCCTTGCCGATGGCTTTGTTGGATGCAATGGCTACAATAATAGATATAATAGGTTTTGGTGAGGTCATAATGAAATGTTTATACAGCTATCTGTCCTTTGATGTGTGGGTGGGGGTTGTAACCGATCAGACGAAAATCGTCGTAGGTGAAATCAAAAATCTGCTTCCTTTCCCGATTGATTTCCATTACGGGTAAAGGTCTGGGATCGCGGCTAAGCTGAAGTTTTACCTGTTCAAGGTGATTAAGGTAAATGTGGGCATCACCAAATGTAAGTATAAACTCGCCTGGCTGGAGACCGGTCACCTGAGCCATCATCAGGGTAAGCAAGGCATAGGAAGCAATATTAAACGGAACTCCAAGAAAAACATCCGCACTGCGCTGATACATCTGGCAGGAAAGTTTGCCATTGGCAACATAAAACTGAAACCATGCATGGCAAGGTGGGAGGGCGGCTTTCCCATTGGCTACATTTTCGGTAAAAGACTTTGTGGCGTCGGGCAACACCGATGGGTTCCATGCTGCAACAATCATACGACGACTGTCGGGGTTGCGTCTGATCGTTTCGATCACTTCGCTGATCTGGTCGATGCCTTCATTGTTCCAGTTGCGCCATTGTGCCCCGTAAACAGGACCCAGTCTGCCCTCTGCATCAGCCCATTCGTTCCAGATAGTAACCTTGTTGTCAGTCAAATATTGAATATTGGTTTCGCCCTTTAAAAACCAAAGCAGCTCGTGAATGATGGAGCGCAGGTGCAGTTTTTTGGTTGTTAGAGCCGGAAATCCTTCGTTCAGGTCAAACCGCATCTGGTAACCGAAAATGCTCATAGTGCCTGTGCCTGTGCGGTCGGTTTTAGTAACCCCGTCGTCAAGCACCTTTTGTATCAAATCAAGATATTGTTTCATGAATACTATTCCATACTGATAATTAGTCTTTTACCCAATCAGCATACCAACAATGGTTGCCGACATCAATGAAGCCAGCGTGCCTCCCAGCAGCGCCCTCAGCCCGAAACGCGACAACAGCACACGTTGATTGGGTGCCAGCGAACCAATGCCTCCGATCTGAATGCCGATGGAGGCGAAATTTGCAAAACCACACAACATATAGGTTGCCATGATGATGGATTTCGGATCGGTGAGTATACCACTCGACTTCATTTCCGACAAACTTACATACCCAATAAACTCAGTCATGATAATTTTTTCACCAAGTAACCGTCCCAACAGGGTAATGTCGTTGGCATGAACCCCGATCAGCCACATCACCGGTGAAAAAATATAACCAAGCATAAATTGTAAGGATAATTCTGAGTATCTGCCATCGGTGGCATCAATGATGAAAGCATTGAGGTTGAACCAATGTCCAATGCTGATGGTGATGTAATTGATCATGGCCAGAAAAGCTATGAAAACCAACAACATGGCTGCAACATTGGCGGCGAGTTTAAGTCCTTCGGTGGTTCCGTTTGAAATGGCATCAAGCGCATTGTTCCCAATCTGCTCTTTGCTGATATCCATTGTTTTGTCGATGGGCTCGGTTTGCGGATAGAGTATCTTGGAAATCACAACTGCCCCGGGGGCAGCCATTACTGATGCAGTTAACAGATGCTTGGCAAAAAGCATGCGTTGCACCGGGTCGTCACCTCCGAGAAAACTGATGTAAACAGCAAGCACACCACCCGCCAGGGTAGCCATGCCTCCCATCATGACCAGTAACATTTCCGATTTGTTCATTTTGGCCAGATAGGCTTTAATCATCAGAGGGGCTTCGGTTTGTCCTAAAAAAATGTTGCCGGCAACCGACAGACTTTCAGCTCCCGACAGATTCATTAATCTTGTCATCAACCATGCAAGGGCTTTTACCACCCGTTGAATAATACCCAGATAGAACAACAGGCTTGTAAGTGCCGAGAAGAAAATGATCGTCGGAAGAATTTGTACCACAAAGTTCTGTAATGCTGTTCCGATATCGTTGGTTACAAAAGATTTAAACAGAAATTCTGTGCCTGCTTTGGTGAAATCGAGTACCAAAACAAACATTTTACCGACAAATTCGAAGAAAAATTGAATGGCAGGCACATACAACACTCCCATGGCAAGCAGCAATTGAATTGCAAGTCCAATTCCAACTGTTTTCCAGTTAATTGACTTTCGCTTGGCACTAAATAGAAAAGCGATGACGATTAGCCCGAACATACCCAGAACCCCACGAAAGATAGTCATTAGGTTGAAGCCCTGATTTTTCTCAAAATCGAGCAGGTTGGCCTTATCGGTTTTAATGGTTTGAGCAGGTTCCGCCATTTTGGTAATAACTGAGGTGTCGGATTGTGCGACCACAGAAATCACAGTGTCCTGAGCCTGAGCGATAAAGCATACGTTTGAAAGAGCTAAAATGATGGAAAATAAAAATAATGAAAAGAGAAGGTTGTTTTTCATATTTTCAGTTGTGTTATTGCAGGGGGTTAATAGATTTTGCGTCTTTTCTGAATCTCATCGCGAAGACGAGAGGCTTTTTCATATTCCTCGCTTTCGATTGCTTTCTGCAACAGATCTTCAAGTTCATCGACCAAATAATCAGAAAACTCATTCTCTTCAGCGATAAATGGTTCAGGATCGATGGGTGTTTCGCCCGTTGAATCTCCTTTTTGAACCTCTACACCTGCCTCGCTCAGAATGTTTTCGAAAGTGTAGATAGGGCAGCGAAATCTGATGGCGAGTGCGATAGCGTCAGATGTCCGGGCATCTAATTCGCTGATTTCTCCTTTGTAATCGCATACCAGCAGGGCATGAAATACACCCTCTTTAAATTTGTTGATAACTACTTCCCTGATTTGAATGTCAAAATGTTCGGCAAAACTTTTGAACAAATCATGGGTAAGCGGTCGGGCCGGGTGCATGCGTTCGAGTCCGAGTGCAATCGATTGCGCTTCGAATCCACCAATAATAATCGGCAGCCTTCGTGATCCCCCAATTTCGCCCAGGATTAAAGCATAAGCCCCGCTTTGTGATTGACTATAAGACATTCCTATAATTTCGAGTCCGATTTTTGGCATGGCAGAATGAAGTTCGTATCAGTTCATAAAAATAGACATTATATGTGTTCCAGATCAATCTATCCATAAAATCTTGTTTACTATTTTTTAACAGCTTATTGAAAATTGCTGGTAAATTGTTTTTAGCATAGGTGTTGATAATACGGAGATTGTTTTATTTTTGCGGCCACAAAAGCCCGTTTGGGTAAAAACAACTTCTAACCAATCACTCAACTTACCAAGTTTTATGCAACACATTGTATGGTACATTCCCCTGGCAGGCATCCTGGGGTTAATATTTATTTATCTGAAATCGAAATGGATAGATAAACAAGATGCCGGAAACGAAAAAATGCAACGCATTGCAGGATACATCTCCCGTGGTGCGATGGCATTTCTGAGAGCAGAATACAGGATACTGGCTATTTTCGTTGTCTCAGTTTCACTTTTATTGTTTGTTAAAGGTTCTTATGAGCCCGGTTCCAACGGATTTACTGTTATTTCGTTTATCGCAGGTGCCGTCCTTTCCGGTCTTGCCGGCTTTATTGGTATGCGTGTGGCAACCAAAGCCAATGTGCGCACCACCCAGGCTGCACGTAAATCATTAAATGACGCCCTCATCGTCGCTTTTACGGGTGGAAGCGTCATGGGCATTGGTGTTGTTACACTGGGATTACTCGGAATGAGCTTGTTATTCATACTGTTCCGGAATTTTATCGGCGTCAACTGGTCGCTCGAACTGGTGTTGAACGTGCTGTCTGCATTTTCGCTCGGGGCTTCGTCAATTGCTTTATTTGCCCGCGTAGGGGGTGGAATTTATACCAAGGCTGCTGATGTGGGGGCCGACCTCGTAGGTAAGGTGGAAGCCGGAATACCGGAAGACCACTACCTGAACCCGGCAACCATAGCCGACAATGTGGGCGACAATGTGGGCGATGTTGCCGGCATGGGCGCCGACCTGTTCGAATCGTATGTTGGATCGGTGATTGCGGCGATGGTGCTTGGTGCAGCCTTTGTAGCCATGCCCCAGGTGGCCAGCTATTTCGACCTTGGCCCGGTATTGTTGCCAATGGCGATCGCATCGGTAGGTATTTTAACCAGTATTTTCGGTACATTTTTTGTCCGGGTCACCGGAAACTCCGATCCCCAGAAAGCGCTCAACCGTGGTGAGTTTATCTCTTCGGGAGTGATGGTTGTGTTATCTTTCTTTCTCATCCGTTTCTTTCTGCCTGATTCATGGATATATACCCGCCCCGACGGAAGTGTAATCGAGTACACCTCTTTAGGGGTCTTTTATGCAACCCTCATCGGACTGGCCATAGGCATCGGGATTGGTAAAATTACCGAGTATTACACCGGTAGTGGCGGGAAATCTGTTAAATCAATCGTCAGACAATCGCACACCGGAGCAGCAACCAACATTATTGCCGGGCTCGAACTTGGGATGAAGTCGACAGCTATCCCGGTGCTGGGTTTGGCTTTCGCGATCATCTTCTCCTATCATTTTGCCGGACTTTACGGGATTGCCATTGCTGCAGTTGCCATGCTTGCAAACACCGGTATTCAACTTGCAGTGGATGCTTACGGTCCCATTGCTGACAATGCAGGAGGCATTGCCGAAATGAGCGAATTGCCTAAAGAAGTCAGGGGCCGGACAGATAAACTCGATGCTGTTGGAAACACCACAGCAGCCATTGGCAAAGGCTTTGCCATTGCTTCGGCCACACTCACAGCACTTGCATTGTTTGCTGCCTTTATGACCCAGGCAAACATCGTTGTGATCGATGTGTCGAAACCAATCATTATGGCCGGTTTACTCATTGGCGGTATGCTCCCTTACCTGTTTTCGTCAATGGCCATGGGTGCTGTTGGTCGTGCAGCACAGAAAATGATCATTGAAGTACGCCGCCAGTTTGCGGAAATCCCCGAACTGAAGAATGCCCTCGCCGTGATGAAAAAACATAACGGAGATGTCTCAAATATCAGCAAAGAAGAGGAAGTGATTATGCTGGCAGCCGAGCGTTCTGCCGAATACGAAAAATGTGTCGAGATCAGTACTGAAGCCTCCCTGAAAGAAATGATACTACCAGGTTTGCTGGCCATCCTGGCACCGGCGGTAGTTGGTTTTCTGGGTGGGGCCGAGATGTTGGGCGGTATGCTGGCAGGCGTAATGGCTTCGGGCGTGCTGTTGGCTATCTATCAAAGTAATGCAGGCGGCGCATGGGACAATGCCAAGAAAATGATCGAAGAAGGGGTGATGCACGAAGAGATACTGCACGGAAAAGGCAGCGACTCGCACAAAGCAACTGTTGTGGGCGACACTGTGGGCGATCCGTTTAAAGACACCAGCGGACCCTCACTCAATATTCTCATCAAACTGATGTCGGTGGTTGCCCTGGTTATTGCACCAAGCATTGCCGAAGAAGTGATCAAACCTGCCGACACCAAACCTGCTGAGATTACACCCAAGCAATCGCAATTAATCAATAAGACTGAGAAGCTGGCTACCATTGGCTTTGAAGATGCTTCATCAGCGGATTGATCCAGGTAGATAAGATGTTTGAATGTTAGAGGGTTAGCTTGTTAGTGGTTTAGCTTGTTTTGATTCAAGATACAAAGTGAGGTTGATTTGTTGATGCGTTGATTTGTTGATAGTTAGCTTGTAAGCCTATTAGCTTGTTAGCTTGTTAGCCTGTTAGCATATTAGTGGGTTAGCGGGTTAAGGATTCAAGATTCAACCCGCCGCGGCGGACAAGATTCAGGATGTCTTGTTCATTTCAATCGGATTTTCTTGCCACACAACACTGCATCTCAACCTGAAGTAATATTGCAAAAGTCCCATCTTGCTCATGGCAACGACAAGAAAACTTTCCCATTCAACAAAATTGAAATTTCATTGTTAATAAGTTAACAATAATTGAAACAATGAGGTCGTCAATTCAATCACATTGTTTAATTTTGCCCAAACCATCGTATAATCCGATTAAATAATATTCACCCCAAAATCAAGTATATCCTAATGATTACCAACAACTTTGTAAACAGGCATATTGGCCCTGACCCACTTGACACTGCTCAGATGCTCAAACGGATTGGTGTTGAATCGGTCAGTCAGCTGATTGATGAAACCATCCCGGCACGTATCAGACTGAAAAACAAACTGTCCCTTCCGGCAGGAATGAATGAAGCAGAGTATCTGCAGCACCTGAAAGAACTGGGTAAAAAAAATAAACTGTTCAAAACCTACATTGGCCTGGGTTATTACAACACCATCACCCCCGGTGTGATTACCCGCAATGTGCTCGAAAATGCCGGTTGGTACACAGCCTATACACCTTATCAGGCAGAGATTTCACAGGGGCGTCTCGAAGCCTTGCTGAATTTTCAGACCATGATCAGCGATCTGACAGCTTTGCCGATTGCCAATGCCTCCTTGCTCGATGAAGCCACAGCGGCTTCTGAAGCCATGATCATGTTTTTCAACACACGCTCGCGCATGCAGACCAAAGCCGGAGTTTGCAGGTTTTTTGCATCGGATGGCTTGTTCCCTCAAACCATTGATGTGTTGAAAACAAGGGCCGTTCCCCTCGGGATAGAGGTTGTCGTTGGTTCATTTGATAAAGGATTTGCTGCTGAAGAATTTTTCGGAGCCATTTTCCAATACCCTGACCAGTTTGGTCAGATATACGACAATTCGGAAATAATTGCCAGATTAAAGGAAAAAGAAATTCAGGTAGCTGTTGCAGCTGATCTGCTCAGCCTTGCCTTGCTCACCCCTCCGGGCGAATGGGGAGCCGATGTGGTTGTTGGCAGCAGTCAGCGATTTGGCGTTCCTATGGGCTATGGTGGTCCACATGCCGGATATTTTGCCACTACCGAGAAATATAAACGATCGATACCGGGACGAATTATTGGCGTTTCAAAAGATGCATCGGGCAACCAGGCGCTGCGTATGGCACTTCAAACCCGCGAGCAACACATCAAGCGCGAAAAAGCTACCTCCAACATCTGCACAGCTCAGGCACTTCTTGCCTCAATGGCAGCATTTTATGCTATTTACCATGGCCCGAAAGGCATCCATGAAATAGCCCGTCACATCAACATTCTCACTGCTGTTCTGAGTCAGGAGCTGGAGAAAATCGGCTTCAAAATGCTCAATTCAGCCTATTTTGACACCTTGCGTATCGGCTTGCCTGACAAAGTACATATCGAAGATGTTTATCAGGCCTCATTGGAGCAGATGATCAATTTCCGCTTTATTAACAACAGGGAATTTGGCATCAGCCTCGATGAGACCACCAGCCTGAGCGATGTCAATCAGATAGTAGCCATGCTGGCAACGCTTTCCGGAAAAGATTATAACACTTTCGTCTGCGAACCGGCTGTTTGTGCAAAAATGGAAACCTATCCGGCTGTATTTCAGCGTAAATCATCCTATCTTACGCATCCGGTCTTCAATAGTTATCATTCAGAAACCGATATGATGCGGTATCTGAAAAAACTCGAAAACCGCGACTTAGCACTCAACCGCTCCATGATTCCGCTTGGTTCGTGCACCATGAAACTGAATGCTGCTGCAGAAATGTTTCATTTGAGCTGGCCCGAATTTGCCAACCTTCATCCTTTTGTGCCTGCTGATCAGGCTCAGGGCTACACCCAACTCATCAAAACCCTTGAAAAGGATTTGTGTGAAATTACCGGTTTTAAAGCCATGTCGTTTCAGCCTAACTCAGGAGCCAGTGGCGAGTATGCAGGACTTCTTGTTATCCGCGAATACCTGATCAGCATCGGCCAGTCGCACCGCAATCTGTGCCTGATACCCTCATCGGCCCATGGAACCAACCCGGCCAGCGCAGTGATGGCGGGCATGGAGGTTCTGGTGGTAAAATGTGATGAATCAGGCAATATCGATTTGCAGGACTTAAAGGATAAGGCAGAGCTCAATAAAGACCGCCTGGCTGCCATTATGGTTACCTACCCTTCCACCCATGGAGTGTATGAGGAAGGTATCTGCGATGTTATCGAAATTGTTCACGCCAACGGAGGACAGGTTTATATGGACGGAGCCAATATGAATGCTCAGGTTGGGCTGACAAGTCCCGGCTTTATTGGTGCCGATGTGTGTCATCTCAATCTGCACAAAACATTTGCAATCCCTCATGGTGGAGGCGGGCCGGGTGTTGGGCCAATTGGAGTTGCCGAACATCTGATTGAGTTTCTTCCCGGACATCCCCTGATTGAAACAGGTGGCAAAAAAGCCATTACGGCCGTTTCAGCGGCTCCTTTCGGAAGTGCTTTCATCCTGCCAATTTCTTACGGTTACATCAAGATGCTTGGTGGCGATGGTCTGACAAGGTCAACCGAAATGGCAATTGTGTGTGCCAATTATTTGAAAGAGGCCCTCAAAGATCATTATCCAATTCTCTACACCGGCAACAAGGGTCATGTGGCCCATGAAATGATACTCGACTGCAACGAGTTCTTCAAAACAGCTGACCTTGCCGTAATCGACATTGCCAAGCGCCTGATGGACTATGGTTTCCATGCACCAACTGTGGCTTTCCCTGTTCATGGAACCCTGATGGTTGAACCAACAGAAAGCGAGCCCTTGCGCGAACTCGACCGTTTTATCGAAGCAATGGTTGCAATCCGTGCCGAAATTACCGAGATTGAGGAAGGAAAAGCGGATAAGCATGACAACGTGATCAAGCATGCGCCCCATACAGCCAAAATGGTGATCAGTTCGGACTGGAACATGCCCTATACGCGCGAAAAGGCTGCATTCCCCATTAAAGCACTGGCAGACGATAAGTATTTCCCGCCGGTGACCCGAATCGATGATGCTTATGGAGACAGAAATCTGGTTTGTACCTGCGCACCAGTTTCGGATTACGAATAAAGGATTGAAATATAATTCACTAAAAAAGACCAGTTTATTGAGCTGGTCTTTTTTTTCCTGACATTGATTGTAATCAGTGTCTGTATAAACTTCTGGTTGCGGTTTTCAAATCTGTTCTGACAGTGATGGCTGACAATGGCTATTGCGCAATAAGCCCGTTGCCGGTCACACGATTTATCAGATAATCTGGGTCTCTTTCAAACAAAACAGTATCTTCTGCCAGGTTCGTTCAATATCATTGTCCAACCCAACGCTGAATCTGACCAATCCTTCGGACATGCCCATTTCCTGCTGCACCGATTCAGGCACTTCGGATGAGGTGCTACGCCCCGGATTGCTGAAAAGTGTTTTGAAATAGCCCAGACTAACCGCCAGATAGCCAACCCCTTCTTTCTCCATCAATTCCATAAAACTGTTCGAGGCTGAAGCATTACCCAGGTCAATAGCAATTATGCCACCAAAGCCATATTGAGGGTCCATCATTGTTTTAAACAGCTCATGACCCCGATGCGATGTCATGCCCGGATAGACAATTTTGATGCCGGTTTCAATAAACTTATTGGCCAGGTAAGCTGCGTTATAGCTGTGTTGTTTCATCCGGATATGCAGGGTATGCATGTTTTTCAGGATTGATGATGACCTGAGGGGATCCAGAACAGGACCCAGCAGCATGGCTGTGCCATTGTTCACATCGATCAGGTCGTTTATGTATTCATTTGACCCACAAATGGCACCGGCCACACAGTCGTTTTTGCCATTGATAAACTTGGTCATACTGTAAACCACCACATGGGCGCCATTGCGGGCCGCGGAAACTATGAGCGGGGTGAATGTGTTATCAACCACCAGCTTAAGTTTGTGTTCGTCAGCGATTTTTCTCAATAAGGGCAGGTCGCTGATCTGAAGCAACGGATTGGTAACAGTTTCCGTATAGATCATTTTTGTGTTGGGGCGTATAGCAGCTCTCACCTGATCGGGATTGGTGATGTCGACAAAACTAACGCTGATGTTGAACTTTGGCAGGTAGTTCTGTAAAAAAGCGAAAGTGCCCCCATAAGTAGTTCTGCTTGAAACAATGTGATCGCCTGCATTCACCAGTTGCAAAATAGCACAGGTGATGGCTCCCATTCCACTTGATGTAACCCAGGCTGCCTCAGTGCCTTCCATGGCAGCCAGTGCATCGGCCAGGTATTTGTTGCTTGGGTTCCAGTGGCGGGAATACAGAAAACAACCTTCTGCCACACCCTGAAAGGTTTCTGACATAGTTTTGGCCTGCATAAAAGTGAAGGTGGCCGAATCGGTGATCGATGGATTTACATCGCCAAATTCTCCAAATTGGAGAAGGTTCTGAATGTTTGAAGCTGCGTCAAATTTCATTGAATTGTGATTTAATATTACGAAACAAAATTACGAATATGTAATGTATTGATAATAAATTATGCAGTATTTTCATTCAAATGAATGTTTTAATTTAAATTTGTAAGTTATTATGAAGTCATTTATAAAAAATGTAAAAATTATGATTAAAAAAGATGGTTCCGGCTTTCATCTTGATAGTTTGGATAAACGGATTTTGTCGCTTCTCACAAGGGATGCACGCATGCCCTTTGTAGAAGTTGCCCGCAAATGCCGCGTTTCGGGGGCAGCTATTCATCAGCGCGTTGCACACATGACTGAAGCCGGGGTCATTTCAGGCTCGGGGTTTCGCCTTAGTCCACAGGGACTTGGGTATATGACCTGCGCATTTATTGGTATTCAGGTTAACCTCACCTCAACAAGTACACACGACGAGGTTTTTAACAAGATCAAAGAAATACCTGAGATCGTTGAATGTCATCATATCAGTGGAAAATACTCGCTGTTGATCAAAGTCTACACCCGAAATAACGAACACCTTAAAAATATAATCGTGGAACGCATTCAATCGATTCCCGAAATTACCTTTACCGAAACATTTATCTCACTTGAAGCAGGTTTCGTTCGTGAAATGCCCGTAGAATGACCTTGTTTCGATAAAATGAATTAATTTCGACCTTTATTATCTGCTTATGAGAACCATACTTATTGGACTGATCATTCTGATATTTATTACCATACAGTTTATGCGCGGTGCTGGTGGAAAATATATCATCGAAGGTGATGGAAGTGGTTATTATGCTTACCTCACTTCCGTATTTGTATACAACACAACTGATTTTACCGATGTGTATCAGGTTGAAAAGTCGTGGCGCGGGCTCGATTACCAGGCGCACTATTTTCACCCTTACAAAGGAATACTGATCAACAAGTATTATCTGGGTACAGCTTTGCTGATCCTTCCTTTTTTTCTGATGGCTTTTGCTTTTTCTGTTATTTCGGGCATGCCTCCGGATGGCTATAATTTTATTTTTCAATATGGGGTTGCCATGGCAGCTTCTTTTTATCTGGCGCTGGGTCTGCTTTTTGTTTTCAAGCTCTTACGAACATATGCCATCGACAAGCTGCTGATTTTTATTCTATTGATGGTGTTGATGCTCGGGACCAACCTGTTTTACTATGCCTTTCTGCATCCTTCCATGTCGCATGTGTATTCGTTTTTCGCCATTGCACTTTTTGTTTATCTGGCCAGGGCATATTTTCTCACACCAAACTACAAGTATTTGATTTATGCTGCTTTGAGTCTGGGATTGATATTGTTGATCAGGCCTACGAATCTGTTGATTGTTGGAGCCCTGCCATTTTTGGCTGGTAAGCCTGCCAACTTAACAAAAGGATTTCGGTTTCTGGTTTCGTATTGGTACAATATTCCGGTTGCTTTATCTTTGGTATTGCTTGTTTTTGCTGTTCAGGGTGTTTTTAATTATTATCAAAGCGGAAACTTATTGCCGGGATCCTATCTTGAGGAGGGCTTCTATTTTTTGAATCCTTCTTTCTTTTCTTTTTTGTTTAGCTACCGTAAAGGTTTTTTTGTCTATACCCCCATGTTTTTGTTGTTGTTTCCAGCTGCAGTTTTTCTATTCCGGACAAACCGGTACCAGTTTTTTACATTTATCGGATTTTTCGTTTTGATTGTCTATGTGCTTTCGTCCTGGTGGAACTGGTTTTTTGGTGATAGTTTTGGCATGCGGGCTTTGATCGATTATTTTCCTGTGATAATTATTCCAATTGCTGTATTGATGAAAAGTCTGCTTACCTGGCGTAAAACTTTTCAAACAATTACTGTTTTCATTTTGCTTGCCATTAGCTTTAACCTGCTTCAGTCGTATCAGTATCACATGCGGATCATACATCCCGATTCGATGACAAAAGAAAAATACTGGCATGTTTTTTTAAAAACGGACGATTCCTATAAATATATTTTTGGAGGCTTCAGCGAGCCTGTATTTCGTTTTCCTGAGAATGCCGAGAAAATGCTTTTCAGAAACGATTTTGAGGATAATTACGCCCATTGGAACAATTCAGGCATTTTTGAGTCGCCCACTGCTTTTTCGGGCGAGCATATTGCCCGACTGGGGAATGGCGTTGTGTATAGTCCAACATTGGTGATTGATGGCAAACGCCTCACAATATCTGCTAACCCGCTCTATTTGAGCGTTAAGACAATGTTCAGGGAATTGGATGCTGAGGCTGCTGCTGATGCCTTGCTTGTGTATGCGGAAACCGACCGGATGAATAATCTGTCATTTTATAAAACATTTAAAATTAAGCAAATGCCTGATCAGATAACCAATGAATGGAGGCCTGCTGAATTTGGATTTAAAGTGCCTGCCTGGGACAACGAAACACAGCAGGTGAAAGTTTATTTCTGGCACAGAAACGCAGGTTTGTTCGAGCTGGATGACTTCGAGATTAGTATTACTGTATTAAATAGTGAGGCGATACAATGACCACAAATGATGATCGGTTTCACCGGTTTAACGTGCAGTTGAAAGTGGGTGATGACTATTATATGGAAAATGGTTACAGGGTGTTAATGCGGTCCTATTTGATTCGCAGGGGCTATTGCTGCGGAAATGGATGTCGTCATTGTCCCTATTTTCCAAAACATATTAAAGGCAACAAAAACATTGATGATTCATGACAATACGAATTTCAATTAAAATGTATTACTTTTACATTTCTTAATGTTTTATCACGCCTCAATGCTAAATAGAGGACATGGAAGACTCAAAACCTAAAGCACATTACATACAAAAAGTTGGTGAATTAATTCAACAATTGGGAGCCGATCCCGGAAACAATATCGATATTGTTTGTCAGGAAGCTTGCCGTTTGTTTCAAGTTTCCCTGACACTTTACTGTGTTTTTAATGCTGAAAAAAGCAGGATCGCATATCGGATTGCCAGACCTGACACCAAAATTGTGAATGAAACATATGACCCACATGGCCTTATCTGTTTTGAAACCATTTCACAGCAAAAGTCAGAACTAACTTATTTCTCAGATTTGTCGCATTCGGATTTTGCTCATTCTGATCCTATTGTAAAAAAATATGATCTCCGGTCCATGATCATATGTCCGGTTTTGCTCGACTCGAAGGTATATGGTGCTTTTTGCATTGCAGATAGCGAAGTGAGGGAGTTTTTGCCTAATGAAATTACTTTAATTGCTTCACTGGCAAAAATTCTGGCCATTGAGCATGAACGCATGGCAGTGCATAACCTTGTTGAAGAAGAGGAGGTTGTGTATAAAACCCTTTTTGACCATTCACACGATGCGATTCTGGTTATTGATCAAAATGGTGTAATCACTGATGCCAATCAAAAGGCATCGGAATTGTTTGCCTGTACTTATGAGCAGTTGACAGGTACTCACCTTAGCGGCTTTCTGTTCCGGGAACAGTTTGGGGTTACATTGCAGCCAGACTTTTCGTGCGATTATCTCGCCGGGCTTGTTGAAAAGAATAGCCTCCTTCAAATCAATTGGCAGATGATCCGCAAACATGGCCTGATTTTTCAGGCTGAACTATCATTTAGTCAATTTAAAGTGCGGAATGAGTCTTATTGCTTTGTGCTTATCAGAGACCTGACCAAACAGATTGAAACGGAAAAACACCTTACTGACGCCAGATATCGGGCCGAGGAAGCCGACAGACTTAAATCAGCATTTCTGGCCAATATGTCGCACGAAATCAGAACACCCTTGAATTCGATCATAGGCTTTTCGGAGCTGATTATGGATGAAGACACTAACAAGGATGAAAAGGAATATTTTCTCACTCTGATCAGCAGTGCTGGCCGCACCCTGTTGCAGTTGATTGATGACATCATCGATATTTCGAAAATTGAAGCCGGGCAGATCAAAGTTACCGAATCGAGGAGTGAGGTAAACGCCATCCTGGATGAGCTTAAAGTAAATTATGACAATGAAAGGGTAAAAAGAAAGAAACTTCATATCTCCTTACGGCTTCATAAGGCTTATGATGGCGAGTTCTTCTTGATGACCGATCCTTTCAGATTCAGACAGATAATGATGAATCTGATTACCAATGCCTTGAAATTTGTTGATGAAGGCTTTATCGAGTTTGGCTATACAGACATGAATAATGATCAGGTGCAGTTCTTTGTGAAAGATACCGGAATTGGCATTGAAAAGGATAAGTCGCATCTGATATTTCAACGATTTGGCCAGATAGATACAGCATATAAACGCAACCTCGATGGCACCGGACTTGGGCTCGCTATCACCCATAACCTGGTAGGTTTGTTGGGAGGGAAAATTTGGTTTGACTCTGAACCTCAGAAGGGGACTACATTTTATTTTACTTTGCCTGCCAGTGTTAGTCTTCAAAAAAGCAGTTTTGCCTCAGTAAACTATGGCCGGATCATGTATGACTGGTCTGATAAAGTATTTCTGATTGTGGATGATGTTGAAGCCAATTATTTCTTTCTGAAAGCAGTTTTCCGCGATTCCAAAGCCTTGTTGCTATGGGCAAAGAACGGAACCGAGGCTGTGAAAATTTGCCGAAACAATACCCGCATTGATCTCGTACTGATGGATATAATTATGCCTGAGATGGATGGTTATGAGGCTGTTGCACAGATTAGGAAATTTGCTCCCAAGCTGCCGGTAATAGCTCAATCAGCATTTGCAGGTGAGAATGAACATGATGTTGCAGTGCAAAAAGGCTGTCAGGCATGGATCAGTAAACCTGTTAGCAAAACTGAACTGGCTTCCATTATCAAGAAGTTGCTCGAGTAGGCCTGATTTCTGCTCAAGGAATAGTATTGCACACGTTTGAACAAACTGAATTGTCGATGAGTAAGGAAACACGTGCTGTTTTATTGAAGTATTGGGGCTATAATGGTTTCAGACCCAAGCAGGAAGATATTGTGGACGCGGCAGTTGCCGGCCACGACTCTCTGGCTTTGTTACCTACCGGCGGGGGGAAGTCAATTTGTTTTCAGGTTCCCGGAATGTGTCTCGACGGCATAACTTTGGTTGTTACCCCTCTTATCGCCTTGATGAAAGATCAGGTGCTTCACCTGAAGCGTATTGGGATTCCGGCTGCGGCAATTTATTCCGGGATGCATTTTAATGAACTTGAGCTGGTATACAATCAAAGTGTGTTCGGTAAACTGAAGTTTTTGTACATCTCACCCGAAAGGCTTATAACTGAAAGGTTTATTGAGGCGGTCAGGCGTATGAAGGTTTCACTCATTGCTATTGATGAATCCCACTGCATTTCGCAATGGGGTTACGACTTCAGGCCACCATACCTCCGGATTGCCGAAATCAGGCAATATTTGCCGTCTGTTCCGATCATGGCACTTACCGCAACCGCAACTCCAAGGGTGGTCGACGATATCATGGACAAGCTCCATTTCCGGTCTCGCACTGTGTTTCAGACATCCTACGAACGAAAGAATGTAGTTTATAATGTTGTATATCAGCCTGATAAGTATGGAATCCTGCTCCGGCTATGTGCAAACATGAAAAGCGGCAGCGCAATAGTATATGTTAGAAGCAGGAAACGGACCCGCGAAATAGCCGATTATTTAAGCTCACGTTCAATTTCAGCCACTTACTATCACGCAGGACTTGACGCAAAAATCCGTGATCAACGGCAGACGAGCTGGATGAAGGGAGATCATAAGGTAATTGTTGCAACAAACGCTTTCGGGATGGGGATTGATAAGCCTGATGTTCGGCTCGTGATCCACCATGATCTGCCTGATAGTCTTGAAGCTTATTTTCAGGAAGCAGGCAGGGCAGGACGTGATGGAAAACCATCAGAAGCATTTCTGATTTGCAGTGATCTTGATGTTCAGCAGCTGAAACTGAATTTAGAGTTATCATTTCCGCCACTTAAGCAGATAAAGGCTATTTATCAGGGGCTCGGAAATTATAACCAGATTCCGGTTGGTGGTGGTAGAGATCAGAGTTTTGATTTTGATCTGGCAGCATTTTCTAATCATTATGGATTTCAGCTTGTTGAGGTATTCAATGTGCTTCGGCTGCTCGAAAAAGAAGGTTTGCTGATGCTTTCGGAAAGCATTTCGGCGCCCTCACGCGCCATGTTCAATTCTACCCGTGAAGACCTTTACCGTTTTCAGGTGGAACAGCCTGTTTATGATGTATTTATTAAGTTTCTGCTGAGAAACTACCCGGGTATATTCACCGATCTTGTCGTAATACATGAGGAGGAGATTGCCCGTAAAACAGGTATGGAGCTGGCAAAAGTGATTCAGAGCCTCCAAAACCTTCAAAAGTTGGAATTCCTCACTTACACTCCCCGTAAGGACAAACCACAGCTCGTTTTTTTGTCCGAATTACAGGACAGTTCCCTGCTTTATCTTTCACCCGAGAATTATACCGATCGCAAGCAATCTGCAACACGAAGGGTTCAGTCCGTAATCGATTTTATCAACAATCAGGATGTGTGCCGCAGCAAACAGCTTTTGACTTATTTTGGTGAGGTTCAGCCCCGGCGTTGTGGCAAATGCGATGTTTGTGTTAGGCGTAATAGTCTGTTGTTGAGCGATGTGGAGTATGATCACATTCGTCTTAGGCTGAATTCATTGCTCAACGAACGGCCATATCCCTTATATGAAGCGGTTAAGCTGGTCGAAGGGTTCAGTGAGGAAAAGGTGCTTTCGGCTATCCGTTGGATGATTGATAACAATGTGTTGGAGAAAGATCAGAATGATCGGATAACATACAGGTCTAAGACCGGAATTCAGTTCAACTGATTTTTTTAAAATGCTGAAGTTGGAGCTTTCATTCTATCAACAGGGCGATGCAATTGCTTTGTCGCGTGCTCTGCTGGGCTGTGTGCTCATGACGAGGATTTCTGAACAGGAGTGTGGAGGTTTTATATGCGAAACAGAGGCTTATTCCGGGTTAAATGATCGGGCATCTCACGCCTACAATGGCCGGTTTACTAAACGAACCAAAATTATGTATGAACCTGGAGGAATATCCTATGTGTATCTTTGTTACGGCATTCATCATCTCTTTAATGTTGTCACAGGTGTTTCAGGCACACCAGATGCTGTCCTGATCAGGGCTATTGTTCCGGTTGCCGGAATAAGCTATATGGAAAAAAGGTTGTCCGGTTATGTTGTTTCAGGTCGTAGCATTGATGGGCCGGGAAAACTCACAAAAGCACTGGGCATTAATGGTATTCATAATGGAATCAGTCTGGTTAATGATGAAATATGGATTGAAGAAGCCAAAGAGGTTCCTTCGGACAATGAAATATTGGTTACAAAAAGAATTGGGGTCGGATTTGCCGGAGATGACGCGGAACTTCCCAACAGGTTTTTAATAAATGAACAGGGCAGACAGCGATTGTTCAGACATTTTCAGGCATAAAAAAAGAGGCTGTCTGGCTTTTTAGACAGCCTCTTTCAGCGTATCGTATAAAAAACTATTTAACAGCTTTTGATAGTTCAGCACCGGCTTTAAACTTTACTACTTTTTTGGCCGAGATGTTGATTTCTTTTCCTGTCTGTGGATTACGTCCCTTGCGGGCGGCTCTTTTGTTAACGGCAAATGAGCCGAAACCTACGAGAGCAACACGGTCAGATTTTTTAAGAGCAGCTGTTGTAGCTTTAACGAATGCGTCTAATGCCCTTTTGGCATCGGCTTTTGTCAGATTGGCTTCTGCAGCCATAGCGTCAATTAATTCAGCTTTGTTCATTTTACTGGATTTAAGTTTAAAAATTGGTTGAAAACCGTACAAATATAAGTGTTCGCAAGAAAAATGCAAGTTAAAACTGCAAAAACATGCGATATTGTTGATAAAACTTTGTTTTTGTTAATAATTACGGTTAGAAATACAGTGTTTTTGCACTTCTTAGCCAATTTCAAATGAAGAATTAATACTCATGTATAGGTACCGACCAATTTGTCGAATACTCTAAACCTCTGAAAAATTCTGAAGCAGTCATCGTTTTCTTACCAGCGGGCTGAACAACCAATAGTTCCAGATAGCCGTCCTTCAAGGCAATCTTTCCGGACGCATTTTTCTTGTCCAATTGAAGTTGAAATAAACCAT
Source organism: Bacteroidales bacterium UBA6192 (assembly GCA_002422725.1). Classification (GTDB taxonomy): domain Bacteria; phylum Bacteroidota; class Bacteroidia; order Bacteroidales; family F082; genus UBA6192. Next base: position 5,015 of record DITE01000046.1, on the reverse strand, counting down.
CCGTTAAAATTTCCTCTTGCAGGGCCGACTTTAGAATCTTAAGATCTATCCTTTTCCCAGTGGTTGACTGAATCATTGTGTATGCTCCTGGAGAGGGGCTTAATCCCCTGATTTGGTTGTGAATTGTTGAAGCAGGGAGGTTCCAGTTGATCTGGCAGTCGGAACGAAATATTTTTGGTGCTGATTTCAACAATCCGGTGTCTTTCATTTTATCCTGAACCATCGTTCCGGGCTTTCCGTCAGCAATGAGCCGAATCGTTTGAATAATTAGCCCACCTCCTGCCAGCATCATCCTGTCGTGGAGTTCTCCTGCAGTTTCATCTTTGCCAATGGGCATTGGTTCCTGCAGAATTATCTCGCCAGTGTCGATATTTTCATTGATAAAAAAAGTAGAAAGCCCTGAAACAGATTCACCATTCATGATTGCTCTGTTAATTGGAGCAGCCCCCCGGTATTGCGGCAGCAGCGATGCGTGAAGATTAAATGTACCTAATGGAGGCATTTTCCAGATTTCAACGGGCAACATCCTGAAGGCGACTACCACAAACAAATCGGCGGCCAAAGCAGCCAAATCGTGAATAAAACCCTCGTCTTTTAGCTTTTCGGGCTGAAGCAACCTCAAATTATGCCTGATAGCGTATTCTTTAACAGCTGAGCTTTGCATCTTATTACCTCTTCCGGCAGGTTTATCAAGAGCAGTCACAACGGCTCTGATATCGAAGCCCTGCTGATGAATGGCCGCTAGCTGAGTAACTGCAAACACGGGAGTGCCAAAAAATATTACCGATGGAGTTTTATGTATCATCCCTGCGAAAATAAAAAAACCTGATCAAAACAATGACCAGGCTTATAATTTTTGTTCAAGGTTAAAGCCTACCTTCCGGCAAGTGCTTTGGCTCTTGAAATATATTTTTCAATGGTTCTGCCCTCATTGCTTGAAGGATACTGTGACCGGATCATTTCATAAACATCAGCTGCATTCTGGAATTTTCCTGAAAGCTCATATGCCCTGCCGGCTTTAAAAAGAAACATTGGTGTTGTAAGCTCATTTTTCTTCCTGTTGGCAGCATCCAGGTAGTATCCTGCTGCTTTTTCGGCCTGATTCAGTTCTACATAAGCATCACCAATAGCACCCTTAGCCATGCTTCCAACAACAAAGTCCTTGCTTTTAAACTTTTTCAAATGACTGATAGCCTCGTTGAAATCGCCTTGCCTTAACAAACAAATACCGGCATAATAATGCGCCAGATTTGCTGATTTTGTCATGCTGTAATCACTGATAATGTCGAGAAAACCCAGATTGTTTCCATCGCCATATAAGGCTTTATTCAGTGAATCTGACTCAAAATATGTTTCTGCCTGAAACATTTGAATCTGAGCTTCTTTCTCACGGGGCTCAATATAGTAACGGATAATTCCAAAATATCCGATGACCAGCAATGCAAGCACTGCAACAACTATCGTGATAATTTTTTGATTTCTTTCGATAAATTGTTCAGACTTACTGAGTGCTTCTTCAACTACTTCTAATCTTTCTTCAGCTTTCTCCGTCCCTTTTTTTGTTACCATGGTGTCAGATTTTTTGTGGTGCAAAAGTAGTTTTTTTTCTGTTTTGTTTAGCCTTTAGCCGTATTTTTTTACTTTTGAGCAACTTAATGATCAAAGTAATTCTTTCTTATTGCCCGAAAAGCTTTAAAAACAGTGCCGGTAATGATTGTCCAACCTGTAAAAAAGTATCGCATGATAGCGATAACCCTGATTTTAATGGTATGCTTGCCAGTGACGAACCTCTTTGCTGGCTGGGTCATTGTCGAAATCAATCAGAACAGCAATGGTATGATGTCCATGCAGTCTACCTTTATTCAGCGGGATATGGTGCGGATCGAGACCAATGAAACCATCATCATTCTTGATCTTCAAAAGGAGGAAATTTGCCTTATTTATCCAACACGGATGGTTTACTGGAAGGGTAACCCGTCCGATTTTAAAGAAAGTATGGTTCAGACAGTGGAAAGTCAGATAATTACTTTAATTGAGCAGTTACCTTTTGCTGAGCGTGAAGCCAATCGGAAGGAAATGGATAAAATAATCAGCCAGATGCGGTCCGATTCAGTGGTTCAATGGTTGCCCGGAAAGCTAATGCTGTCTGAAACAGGTAAGTCGGATACCATCGCCGGACACTTATCCTATTGCTATGAAATATATATCGACTCAACACTTTACGAAAAAGTATGGGTGAGTAACTCGGTTAACCCATTTGCTGGTATCGATCTGACGCGCATGATGGCCATGACGCGCGAACTTACTTCGCCAACTGTTATTGGCGCCTATCGCGAGAGCGAGGAATACCTCGGACTGATTCGTCATGGATTTGTCATGAAGTCCGTTTTGTCAACCCCTTTGGGCGAAAGCACAACAAAGGTTGAGTCGCTGAGAAATATTGAAATCAGACCTGAGATATTCTTGCCCCCCATTGAATACCGCCCTGCCGGATTAGCAGAAATACTGCAGATGACCCTTCATGATTTTGATCAGATTAAGCCTGGCAGACCTGAATAGTTTTGAAAAAATTGGATGTTTTATTTTCTTCTCCAATTTCCTGAGAGTGCGAAAACCCTGGGTTCGCAGTCGTCAGAAAGTGCTGTGATGGTGAGTGTTTTCCCGTTTATGGTGTAGGTATAGTCAGCTTCGCTTCCGCAATCGGGGTCGTCAAAAATTCTGAAACCTGAATCGGGTAATTTTTCATAACCCACCTGTGAACTGGTATGTCCCGAAACGTTTTCACCCGGTGCCCAGATCAGCAAGCCATCTTTTGTGAAGCTCAAATCCACATCAATTGATTCTGAATCGAAACTCATCGTCCTGTTATAGGTTCCCTCAAGTCCTGTTTCTTCTTTTTTGCAGCTACTGACTAAAATCGCAATAACCATTACGAATAATGCAGCCTTCAGAATTTTGTGTTCCATGTTTGATTTTGATTCAATGATTTATTATTTATTCTATACTGGAGATGTTTGGCCGGCTGATCATAATAAATCTGCATCATGCCATGAAAATTCCAGGATTTTGTCTGAGGCAAAGTTACAAAGCAAATCTATAGGAATGATTTACATTGGACACATTTTTATGTTAATTGATTCCGAAAATTACGGGCAGGCAGGTCAGGCTTCTTTTGTTATATTTGCCCGAAAAACACCCTCTAATCATGAAAATCACAGCGTTTTTTGTTCTACTCATATTGATATGCCAGATCAGTTTGCATGCTGTTACGGATTCGGCTGTAAATAAAACTGTTGTCTCCGAATGGTTAGTTGCCAGCCATGCCGGTATAACCATGCCAGCTTTTGCTAACAGGCCTGATACAGAAGGAAAAACCTTTGAACTTTCTGCTTTTTCAGGCACTTTCGACCGCCTGCAGCGCGATTTTGCCGAATCAGATTTGACCTCTTTGTCATTGTGGAATCTTCAAAAAGTGGGTAAATCAGGAAAGCTGACGTTGAAAACGCCTGCCCAGGGTAAAAATGCAGTTGCTTTACTTGCCGGTTTTCTTGTGACGGATCAATTTGCCGAGATTGAATTGGAAGTGGAAACCCAGTGGCCTTTTGAACTGATTGTTGGTGGCAAAGTGCAGACTTCCAGGATGTCGGCTATCAAAGAATCAGATAACATGGGCAAAAAAGTTAAGATAAAGCTCGAAACAGGCAAACATCCTGTATTTGTGCGTACAATATTCCCCGCTGATTCTGCTGGAAACTGGCATATAAAAGTATCATTTAGCTATCAGAAGCACGTCAGTGGAATCAGCTGGAGTACCGATTTGGAGAAAAAAATGGACATAGGACTTCTTCTTGATGGGATAAGGCTATCCGGAGTGTCATTGAGCCCTGATGGGCTGCTGTATTC
>DITE01000046.1:0-980 GCA_002422725.1 Bacteroidales bacterium UBA6192 | reverse complement strand
TAAAGAAGAAAGTCAGGGTTTAAACCGCCTTCAGAATATGGCTGACAGGCTGTCTGGATTCAGAAACAGAAACAAACTTTTTGTTTATGAAGTTGAAAGCGGAATGACCCGGCCCCTGACCCATGGCTATTTATCAACTCAGCTTCAGGATATTTCGCCCGACAGCCGTCGGATAATCATTGCACAGTCGGAGGCTGATTTTACTACCAGACCTTTTAACAAACAAGCCTTCATGGAAATGGATCTGTCAACAAACATTGTTGATACACTGTGGGTGAGCAACCACTGGGCTTCAGCTGCTTATTCGCCCGATGGAAAGAAGTTGATTGTTACCGGCGGACCACAATTGTTTGGCGAAGTTGGGATGAATGTTGCCGGAGAAACCATTCCGAACGATTACGATACGCAAGCTTACATCTTCAATTTGAAAAGCAGCATCGTGGAACCGATTACCCGCAATTTCGATCCCAAGATTCTCAAAGCAATTTGGAGTAAAAACGATGGATTGATTTATCTTCATGTGGAAGAAAAATCTTATAAACGAGTAGTAGTTTATGAGCCACAGAATCAGCAATTTGTTACAGTTCCTCAGGAGGTTGACGTGATTTTGGAAATCGATATCGCTAAGCATGGGACAGGATTGGTTTATTATGGCTCCGGTGTCAACCGCCCGGAAGCAGCATTTTATCTTGCGAATCTGCAATCGGAAGCACGTTTGCTAGCCGATCCTGAAAAGTCAAGGTTCGAACGGGTTAAGTTTGGCGACACAGGTGAGTGGACGTATACATCATTAAGTAATCAGACTATCGAAACGAGGGTGTATTATCCGCCGGGTTTCGATGCAAATCATCAGTATCCCCTGATCGTTTATTATTATGGTGGCACAAACCCAACCGACAGGAGTTTCAGGGGCAGATACCCAAAGGAACTCTTCGCAGCCCATGGCTATGTTGTACTGGTGATCAATCCCTCCGGAGCAA
>DITE01000111.1 GCA_002422725.1 Bacteroidales bacterium UBA6192 | reverse complement strand
CCCACCGGGTTTATCTGATGAGCCAAAATAAGCAATGGAACTCTTGTTTTAGTATGAGCCGGCATTGGAAGATTCAAACTAAGCAATTGGTTGATTGCAGTAATATATAAACCATAGGCAGAAACAATTTCATGTTGCTTGACGTTAAGTGTTGATTCGTAGTTATGTATTTGGCCAATGACTTTTGCGGGATTGTTAAGCGAACGGATAGCATTGTTTGAATAATGCTTGGCTTCAACAAAAAATATTGTTTTCGATTTTATATGGAAGAAAACCAGATCAATACGTTCAGATGTTTTTGTTCCTGAGGAAGCTAAGGATGCCTCAATGTCAAGCAGGATGACATCGCTTTGGCTATGTGCACAACTAAACTTTTTATACAGTTCGGCTACGCCACCTGCTTCTTGCTTGGAATATTGCTTGCAATTTCCCTTGATTTTATCATAGCCTGCATCAAAATCAGTGAGCACACTGGCCGTTTTTAAGTCATTTTGCGTCACATAATTGCTTTTTGTGTTCAAATTTAGGGCTGAGGCATACTTGTAATGGGTTTGGAAAGTGCCTGAGATGTATTTAAACAGGTTATTGCCATAGTAATAGAAATCAACGGTGTTGTTTCGGATAGCCATGAATACGTTACCATCTTTAATGTCATTTAGAAGATGGTTTACAAACAATGGCTCTTTTGCCAAGCTGTTAATTAATTGTAGGCTAAGGTCTCTTTTGAATGTTGCTGGTTGTTTGCTCATGTGTTTTGTGTTTTAATGGGTTGGAATAATGGTTTTGCTATTTAAAGAAATTGAAGATATTAATTATCTTTTGAAATATATTTCAAGTTTCTCCTGGTTAAGTTTTGGGATGTAAGCATTGACTTTAGAACATGCATAATCCGTGGATAGTTTTATTCGGTTGCCAAGTGCTTCACGCTTTATTTCGTTTGTAATAAACTCTATGTCAGCGAAAGTAAAGTTCTCTGAGAGTTCTGCAATTAGGTCGAATCGAAGAGAAGTTTGAGGGAAGCCTTCCAAGAAAAGTTTGAAAGCTTCTGATCTTGCTTTCATATCAGGGGGGCCAACGAATATTATCTTGTCAAATCTACCAGGGCGGAGGATAGCTTCGTCAATATTGTTCAGAAAGTTTGTGGCGCCTATTATAATAAGCCCATTGTTTTGTTTGTTGTCCATTTGTGCAAGTAGCTCATTAACTTCTGCCTTGTAATGGAAAGATACATCGTTTCGGCTGCGTGAAGGAGCCAAAGCATCTATTTCATCAATAAACAAAATAGCAGGTGCCAACTTTCTGGCTGCTTCAAAGCTTTGCTTAAGCATTAGCTGCGTACCGTGTACATATGTACTTCCGATATCTGATGGTTTAATTTCAGTAAAGTTGTAGCCTATACGTTCGGCGACTTTGCGTGCAAAAAAGGTTTTACCGCAACCGGGAGGGCCATAGAAAAGAAAACCATTGGGGATTTGGATTTTGAAACGATCATATAGTACCTTTTCGCGGATTGGGGTGATGATATCCCTTTCGATCATTGCTTTAAGTTGGTACATTCCCGCAATACCCTGCCAATCAGATTTGATGTAAGTTTTGGTGGAGGTGTTTTGTTTAGGAAGGTTATAGATTTTTGATTTAAGTGATTCTTTGAGGACAAGTGCTTCAGTATTGTCAGGATAAAGTTCATTCTCCAAGCAAACCCATGCCAATGCTTCCCGGAACATCTTCCATTCAATCAATAGTTGTACCCTGAAATTGCCAATGTATCTCAAGTATTCTTCATCAAAATCCTGCAATAGGATGAATTTGTTGTTGATTGCCGTCAACCGACTTAGTGAACCAAGAACAGCTTTTCTGTCACCTTTCATGAGTTGTTTATGGATAGACTTTGGCAGGGTCCAGAACTGACTTTTATTTGACATGGTAATCTGGAATTTGGGTTTTTACTGGAAACTTATTGTGAACCTCCGTGATTCTCTTTTGATCGAGGAGGGTAAATGCATTCGCGTAAATTTTATCGATCGTTATTATTTTTTCAGAAGTATCTTCAGACAATAAAAAGTAGGTTTTGAATGGGTTGCAGCTGCCGGACCGTTGCATACTAAAGTAGAACATTACGGTGTGTTGAAACAATTGGTTTAGGGATTTTGCAGTTACCGTATCCGTTAAAGTGAGTCCACCAATAATGCATTTCGTTAAGTAACAAGAACAATCAAGCAGGCGCCAACTAAAGGGATCAGTTTTGTCGGAACCCAGAGGAAGGTAGATGTAAAGGTCATCATTGGTTTTGCATTCAAATACATATTGTAATGATTTCTGGTTTTTGCCAGGAGTTCCAAGCCCAAGCCTGAAATAAAGCAGTCTCCCCTTATCCAATAGCTTGATGATGTTGTCATTGTATTTATTTTTATAAAACTCAATTTTTTTCGCGTCTAATAAAGGTTTATTCTCGAGCAATAGCTCATCATCTTGCTGAAAAGCGTCGTTATCTGCTGCAATCACAAACTTTTTACCAGCTACCGGAATGATGCGTTCATTGGTTTCGATGTTGTAAAAATGACCGTTTCGGAAGATGACGTTGTAAGATTTCATATTGAGATGCCTTTAAATGTTATGTTTATCCATATGTCAAAAGTTGCGATGCATTCGGTTTGATATTAATAAATCTATTGATAAGGATCAGTTACACTTGATTAAACTATTTTTTTTAGTGCTTCATCTGCAATTAAGGGGTTTAGCTTGCCTTCATCATCCAGCACATTCACAAAACCTATTTTACACTGGTTGCTTCCTGACCTGCCTTTATGGAATTTGCCAAAGCCACTGTCTGTTGAGTCACCAAATTGAGGATATAGCAATAAGCATTTGGGACTATCCCAATACATATTATAAACGTACATTTGCTTTAGGTCGTCGTCAGAGGGTTTGTTCACATCAATGAGTTTCCATTTGGTATCAATGATGTATGGTTCCCAAATATCCTCAGTGTTACCTTCTATATTTTTTATGGTCTGTTTCCTTTCAATTACAATATCGGGAAAGATGCGTTTCGATTCCCAGAAAAGATCATGAGCCTGATAAATGACATGTAGGTTCTCATTCTCCTTCGCTTTCAACTTTTTATAAATGTATTTCTCCCACAGCTTATTCATGTCGAAAAGCAGAGCCAACATATTCTCGTCGCCTTTTGAGATGTCGGGAGAGTAGTTGAGGATAAGCATTTTGGCGATTCGGAGGGCTTTTACGTGGTCTCTGGTTTTGCGGGTTAAACGCACTTTGTCGAATGAAGCGCTTGTAATTGTCTGTTGCCGGATTTCGGGGAAGTAAAACTGTAGCTTTCTGATCTTATCCTGTAAGTGGGTGCCGTTGGTGATGGTGCTGAGTATTTGTAGTCCACGTAGCAAAATCTGGTTGAGCAAATGCTCGTGGTCGTAGTGCTGATGGGTGGTGTGAAAGCGTTCCTGATGTACAAGATTTTGCCTAATGTGGCCGGCAAATTCAAGACGGCCTTTGAGGGCTTTTACGTTGGCGCTGTTTGATCTGTATTTTTTTGTAAGGCCTCTGCGGAGCAATTTATCGAGTTCGGTTAGGTAGATTTCGAAATACAGGTCGAGCAGGTTGGTACGTTTGCGCAGACTGGCCTCCGATACGGTTTCCAGTTCGAGTTCGCCGCTGATGGCGAGCATTTTGAGCAGCACCGACTGCCAGGTTTTGGAGGTAGATTCCAATTCCAATTTGTTGCGGGCAATTTGCTTGTCGGCTTTTGGCAGGATTTCGATGGTGAGGTTGCCGATGCGGATCACGCCGACATACTGGCTGAACTTTATTCCGTTGCGTATGACGGTGAAGTATTTGTTGTTGTTTTTGTCATTGAACTGGCATAGTTTTTCAAACTGTGCTGTAGTGATGCTCCGCCCTAAATCATCCGAGTGGATTGTCAACTTTTCATGTTCAAAAACTTTGATAACCGGCATAATATAGAAATTTACTTCTGGTAAATCTTTTTGAAAATATCAACAGACCAGCTTTCGGAATCTGAAATTTCGAAAACTTTACGCTCTTTCAGGTCAGAAACAATATCATTGTCGAAAACATTAAACTCTGCAAAATCGAAATCGCTTTCTTGCTTCAGGCTTACAAAGCCACTACCCAGTATCAGGCCAATTTTGCCCATATCGCCGTAGAAGTATTCCATGAGTAGCGGAATGATTTTGTTTTTGAAGGCCAATCGCAAACCGGCAGGATCTTCAACATCGAGGAAATAGGAGTGGCCTATCTGGTGGTCTTTGTCGAGCAGCTTTTCAATACGGAGATTCATGGTTTTCATGAGCTGAACCAGGTCAATGCCCTCAATTTCGCCTTTTGATTTGCCGTGTTCGCGGATGATTTCCGGTTTTGGTGCCATCTCAACAAAAGTGAACCTGCGTCTAAGTGCTGTATCCAGTGCTTCGATACTGCGGTCGGCGGTGTTCATAGTACCAATGATGTAGAGGTTAGGCGGAACACTGAATTTGATTTTGCTATAGGGCAAAAACGTCTCCAGTGCTTCTGGCATACCTTGTCGTTTATCTTCTTCAATCAGGGTGATTAGTTCCCCGAATATTTGGGAGACATTACCTCGGTTTATTTCGTCAATGATTAATACATGATTCTTAACAAATTCCTTTTCATTTAATTGAAGACTAAACTGTTGAAGTTTCTTTAGTACGCTTGGATAGTAGATCCCAACACCTTTAGGTCGGACTTCTCTTTTTTTGTAATAGAAATCTCTTAAAGTATTAATACTCAAAGTGTGGCCTGTGCCTCCGCTTGATTTTCTAAATTGAATAGAGCTGTCTGTAAATCCAGTGATTACAAAATCGTGCCCTTCAGTTTTAAGAGGAAACTTCATTTCACTATCTTCTTCCCATTCATCCTGAAGTTTTTCAAATGCTTTCTCAAAGTTGAGTTTACCTTGATTCTCAACTCGAGAGAGCTCAAAGTTTGATTCAGCCTTTCGACAAATTTTTTTGAATAAGCCGTCCTGGATATCGTATTGAACTGTTTTGTTTTCAGGATCCGGTTTCAAAGGCTTTATGCCCTCAATGAAATCTTCATAACTCATACTTTGGTGAAAGGTTATCAAACTAATTACCTCTTCATCTACAAGTCGTTCGAACTCTTTTCTTATTAAAACTCTTTCTTTTTCTTCATTTAAAAAGCCCAGATTGGCAATTTCAACAGCTTTATTAATGGTGTTAAAGGTTTTTCCTGTTCCGGGAGGGCCGTAGAGGATTTGGTTGAGTGAATTGGATTCCATATTTACCACTGGTTTTTCTATGTGTTCATTGTTGACCCAAGCTTTAATTTCAGCAATCTTATGCTCAAGGTCTGGGTTAAGTTTGGCTGCTTCATCAAGAATATTATTTACCGTGGCCACTTTGCTGAGATAAGTAAACCCAGTTTGTCCTACCCGTTTTTTAGATTCCAAAAACCCTTTCTCCCTTACATCACTTATTTTATTGGGGAGGACAACACATAATGGCTTGTGGCCAATCAGGTTATATGTTTCTGCATCGTTAAACTTGAGATATTCAGGCAGGATTTCCGCTTTGCCATAAAAGCCAACAATCTGTTTTTTTGAATAAAAGATAAGCAGATTCTCACTGCCTGAAACATTTGGCGGGTTTGTAAATTGAGCGAAGCCATATATTTTGTCGAAGGAATTCCGGGAGTTGTCGAAATCAAAATTCCAGCTTTCTTGCGGCTGGCCACCCGAAGCAACATATTTATGGTTGCTTTTGTCGTCACTTGGCGCCTTCCAATCTTTACTATTCCAGGTGATGTTAACAAGCAGAACTGTTGGCTTTATGGTTTCAATGGGTAACAATCTGAAAAAAACATTTTGCACAATCAAATTTGTTTCATCCCAATCTTTGTTTCCTTCACGTATCGCCTTATGTAAGGCAATCACCTCCTTTTCGGGAATCAGGATATTTTTCTTGAAATCTTCTGCCAATTCAAGGTAGTGAATGTATTTGTGGCCACTTTCCTTAGGTTTAATGCCCAAATAGTCACAATATCCCTGGTAATACTTATCCATATAGAAATAATACTTGTCGGGATATCGAAATGTCAAATAGCAGGCAATAGTCCTTTCATCCTGTAGATGATGAAATTTCTCTTTCCCAATTTTTCTCCGCAGCTCAGGCAATAAATCTGTTAATCCTTTCTGAAATTTTCCAATCTTTTCTTCAATAGCAAGTGCATTTTCACTGTAAAGTTCACGAAATAAATGCTTTACCTCAGCAGGAAAATGTTGCGCGTATATCTTAATTGTAGTTAAGGCATTAGGGTAAAATAAATTCTCCTGCATCTTGAATGCTTCTAAAATCATTCCAGGCAAATCTTCAGCATCAAGATTCCAATGCGTTCTGAAATAACTGATTGCCTTCCATTTATATTTTTCTTCAACAACATCTGAGGCGGTAACATATGCCTTATATTTGTTAAGAAGGTCTTTCTGTAATTCGATTATCGAGGTTTCCATGTTTGATTGCTTGTTGCTAGATTGAACCGGTTCTAAAAAAATGATTCATGAAACGATTGTATATGTTCATTACAAGTATATGCAAAAGTGGCAAGAATTTCATCCCATTCTTTCAAGCGGGTCTCCTTGATCCTGGTTTGTTTTTTTATTTTTACCTGATTTGTTAATCATTTAATTATCAATTAGCACCCTAATATCTGTTTTTTGTCAACAATTACTATTGAATGAAAAGCGAATGATTATGTGCTCGTAATCTTATATTTATTGGTTCCAATTTTTGTGATTTTCACTTTGCCATATGGTTTAAGGCCAATTTTGGAAATTAAGTCTCTGCCCAATTTTAGGAGATCGGAGCGATTGCCACGCTTAGTATATTTCACCTGATAGGTTTTGTTTTCAAAAACTATTTCTATTACCGAATCTCGTGAAGGAAAATAACCTTTGGATGCAACTGTGACCCTCAATGTGGCATTGGAAATATCATTTTCGGTTATCGAATTACCTGAATCAGGGAGTACAAATGAAACTTTTGTGTAAGTATTATCAGATGAGCCTTCTGATGTTGCAGACAGATGGCTTGTTGTTTTGGAATCTGGAACATTGTCTGCCACAGCTTCTTCAATCAACAAACGATAGAAAGCTTCTTTGTTTGGGATACTTGCATTATGAAACGGAACCTGGAAAACTTCAGTATCCTTGTATTGACCTACTTTGCCATAAACATTTGCGCCATTTTCGAAGTTTCTTTTGATCAGGTTCGCTTCTTCAAATTCGGATGCAACTTTTGAATGCATCAGAACAAGTCTTTTCACCTTTTTAGCATCCAGGATTTCGAAAATGCGCTGAACTTGCTCAATGCTGGTTAATACAGCATTGCTGTTGGTTTGTACCACATCGCGATTCAAATCAGTAACTCCAATGATCCATTTGTTGTAATTGATTGCGTTGCTGCCAAACACCTTTAGATCACCCTTCAATGCATCGGTAATTTGCTCGGTTATAATACCGGCATCAAAAAGCACATTCCAGAAGCTAAGGTTTCGGCTAAACCAATGGCCATTGTTGTTTGATTCCTCCGGCGCATTGAGTGCCACAAAAAACAAATCCATTTCATCATGGATGTATTCCGATAGATTTACTTGTTTTTTCATTTGTTAAGCGTTGTTTAATCTTTCATTATACTCATTCTTATTGCCGATTTTTATCAACATTCCATCAACAAATGATTGTTTTTTAAGGAGTATATCCGTTGATATAAACACTTGTAAATCAATGCGTATATTTAAAACATTCAGCATAGGACGTTATATCTCCTCTCTTTTTGGTAATTCTGTGTTGATAGCGTACCGGGTCCATTTTTTTACTTTAACCAGCCCGCTCCAATTGGCTGTTTTGCCCTGAACGATCCTGATTGATTTTATGTCCAAATATTGATTTTCAGTCATTCTTTCAACTTATTGAATGTTGTTTTATCGTTCTGCCAAATTATCTACATTGAATATCTTAAGATTATTCTCTTAATTAACTTCATATCCATTTACTCCTCCATCTTTATACAATTATACTCCCCCTCACTCAGCCAAAAATCTGGATCAATGATTTTTAGGTTGTTTGAGGAAAAAATGAGCGGGTTGGGAGGCATATTTTATTGATTGTCTGGTTTTTGCATCTTCAATGTTTTTCCTTTAGTCGTAAGCCGGTATTTCTGTAAACTGCTTTTAGGTTTATCAGGAATTGTCATTACTATAAGATCCTGTTCTAGTGCAGGTTTTAAGTAGTTTTCTTTAAAATTCTTTTTATCTGTCAATTTCAATTTCTCCTGAATTTCAGTCCTTGAGAGTTCCCTATTCATCACTAAAAGTAATGCTTCGACTTGGGTGGTAACTTGGGGGATAACTTGGGGGATGACTTGTTCAGCAGGAGCTGAAGCAGCAGGAAATGACATTCGAAGAAAGTTTTCTGAATAGTGGTTAAAGATGTAATTTTTCATAAAATCGCTGTTTTAACACTTTACCCCGGCATCTCATCCCAAACCTTGCCTTCGAGCACCCTTCCGGCTTTCTTTTTGTTTTTGCCGCCCCATTGTTTGAAGAAAAACGCAACGCCTTGCTGCAGACACATTTCCTTGATGCTTACCACCCATTCAGGCTTCATTGGCCGGGCTCCCGGTCCTGATTCGCCGCCTACGATCACCCAGTCAATACCCGAAAGGTTTAGGTATGGCATTTCTGTGAGCAGTGGTTCGATTGAAAGGAACTTCGTTTTTGCGCTGCTGTGCCGAAGGGCTTCAATTCGGTTAACATGCAGTTTGCTTTCGACGGTGACTCCCATCCAAATGTTCTTTGTCCAATTGAATTGATCGTCGTATTCAAAAAGTTTCTCAGGCCGTTTGGTAAGCACCTGAAAAGTGTGCTGAGGGCATTCGTTCATGGTTTGAAAAACCTGCTGGATAAAATTTAAAGGTATTTGCTCATGGAACAAATCGCTCATGGAGTTGACAAAAATGGTGCGGGCTGTTTTCCAGTTTTTTGGTTCTTCGAGCAAATCAGGATGAAGGCTTAGCCTGAATGCGTTCTTGTATTTCTCTGTGCCCATGGCGTGAAGCCTGAATGCCATGCGCTCCGCATAACAATTTTTACAGCCCTCAGAAACCTTGGTGCAGCCTGTGGCCGGGTTCCAGGTTACTTCTGTCCATTCAATATTTGATTGTGCCATAATATTATCTGTTTGATGTTTTTACAATGTCGTTTGCAATTTTCATTGCCACTTCAACATTTGATGCCATGAAAAAGTGAAAAATGATATTATTTTTAGAATTTCTTAACTCTAGAGGATTTGATACATATTTAAATACAGTTTTTAACCTTTCCTTATAAAGCATAGCGGCCTCATCAACAGCCCGATCTATTTTTCTTAACTCACTTTCCTCAAAAAGATTAAGCTGCTTACTTGGCTTATAAAACCGATCTTTTATGTCATCAGGAGAAACCCCAAAAAATAAGCCTAAACTCTTAAACCAATTTTCAGGGGAGATTTTTTTTCGGCATAATAATCTATTCACAGCAGATCCTGTAGGCACAAGTATCCAAAGATCTAAATGAAAACCTTTTAACGCTTCAATTGATTCCCAATTAACTTGCATACCATAGGGGTCTATAAAAACTATGCCTCGATAGTTTCTATTTTCATTCTTTCGTAAGAAAGCTGCAAGGCTCAATAACTTATCATTACAGTCGCCCCAAGAAACAAATTTATTTTGTATGTTTGGGAACTGAATGTCAATAATTGCTTTAAGTTTAGAGGCTTTGTCCAAATCTTTTTCAACAAAATAGAATAAATCAAAGGCGCGTGGTTCAGTTAGTTTAAGAACTCTGCATGCAACGCCTTCCATCAAATTTACTTCATCCTCATTTGTTTGGATTTCACCTGAACCTGCAAAGCCATCAAAATATAGCAAGGGCCAATTCGGATACTTTTTCAGTATTTGCATATATGCTTTTAGGTATCTAATAAAAACCTCGATTTTATCAATTGTCCATTTTCCTCCAAAACTATTCATATTTAAAATGGATTATTTATTTCATCTATTATTTGCATTAGTTCAGATTTCCAGTTTAACCTCTTTTCTCTAATTGCCTGAAAGAAATCCGTATAATTATCCGGTGAAAGGAAAAAAAAGTAATAAGTCCAATCCAAATCTTTGTCCTTCAGCTTTTTATTCAATTCTTTAAAATGCACTAGAGCATCCCTGTATTTGGCTCTGTTTTTAGGGTGGCTGTCACCATCTGATTTTATCTCTACAACCAAGATTGTATTCTTCCCGCTGAGCTTGAGGAAAAAATCTGGATTAAAGTTATCACGCTTTACGTGACTTGAACCTGATTCTGCTGGTTTGTAAGAATAAGGAAATGAATAGAAACCTTTATCTGGTGACTTAAGGAATGAGTCAATGAGATCAATGTTTACTTGTAAGGCCTTTAAAAACAGTTGTTCTGGCTCAAATGATACATAGACTATGTATTGGACGGTTTTTAAGTTTTTATCTGGAACCTCAATTAAGTTGTCCTTTAGAAAGTTAATTTCCTCAACCTTCCCACCATATTTTGCTATGGATTCACGTACTGCATTGAAATTCTCTTTGTCTGCAAGGTAGTCTTTTAAAATAGCGAACTCTTCTTTATTAAGTTCATTCAATCCTTCTTTTGAATAGAAAAGATACCCATTGCGTTTAATGCTACTTTCTGAAAAGGATTGTTTCGGTAGACCATTCAGTCTAATTTCTTTTGTATTGTTTGCTTTTAGGATTAATCGAACTACCTGCTTTCCTGCTTCTCTAAACATGGGGCCAAAAGCCTGTTTGAATGTTGAAAGATTCTCGCGACTGACAAAAGACGAGTCGTTATCTAGTGACTCTAACTTAGTGCGCAAGAATTCTTGAATTCGCTTTATGGGCCATTCACTTGATATTTCAGGATCTTTATCTTTTAGAAAAAGTTTGATTTGTCTGGCAGCTGCCTCAATGGGCTCATTATCATTAATTTCAATATTAAAACTAATAACTCCTGATTCAGAATATTCACTATAAGTTCGTTTTTCTTTATTCTGTGGACTAAGTTTTTCTATATGGGGTTCCTTTGAAGAAGGCTGCTTATCGCTACCAACAGTTTTTTGGTCGGCAATGTAATCCAGGTTGTAAAGTGGAAAGTCATATTGTTTTCGATTCTCAGAATAGCCGTAGCTGATCCGGTTCTCAAGTTCTAAAACATCTTCATATAGGTCTTTGATTTCCAGTGACCATTTTTCATGGTTGTTGACTCGGACGTAAACCGGTTGTTCAACTCCTGTTGGAATCCTGAGTCCTCTGCCCAACACTTGTGCAATGAGCAGTTTGGAATTGAATGCTTTCTGTTCATGAGGAACAATCTGAAACACGTTTTTAACATCCCATCCTTCAGTTAACATAGCAACAGAAATGATCCATTGCACCGGATTATCCGGTTCATCCACTGTTTTGAGAATTGACAAATTCTCTTTTCTCACTTTCTCAGGGTTATCAATAATTGATTCGATAATGCCCTTTTCATGCTTATTCGAAGGAATTCCGGATACAACCCAGATTACCTTTTTTGAAGCTTCTTCAAAACTTAGTCCCTCTTTCTTTGCTATAAATTCAGAAAGTTCTTTCCATATTTCAACAGTCCTGTAAATGCGATCTACAACTACAATAGTCAGAGGTCTTAATTTATCGATGTAATATTTGGTATTTTCGTTGTGATTGTGCCAGGTTTCATCCCATCCTTTATTTTGATCAGCCTCTTCAAGTTTGTAGTCAATCTTTTTGATTACACCGTCTTCCATTGCCTGTTTTATCCCATATCGATAGATTACATCATGGAAATAATCATTGCCAATGTAAGGGGTTCCTGTGACACCAATA
Organism: Bacteroidales bacterium UBA6192; assembly: GCA_002422725.1. Lineage (GTDB taxonomy): Bacteria > Bacteroidota > Bacteroidia > Bacteroidales > F082 > UBA6192. Next base: position 35,643 of record DITE01000111.1, on the reverse strand, counting down.
TGATAAGCAAAATCATAATCAGGATTAATAATAAAATCAAACCACTTTTTGGTAGCGGCTTCATCAGGACTGTAGATGTGATGTGCTTCATCACTGATTACCAGCGTTCTTTGTCCTTTGCCTGAAAAACTGTCCTGAATAGAAGAACCAGTGCGCTGGTATACCGCATGGATATTCTCTACGCAGATATCTCCGCTTAAAATAGGAACGTTAGCATTCTTAATACTAGGTGAAGGATGTACTGCTCTTAATTCTTTCAGGATTTGTTGATTGGTCTGACTGCCAGCTAACTGTTCAAACTTTTTTTTGAGTTCTTCTTCAATCGTAAGTGAGGGACATAGAACTAATACCTTGTCTACCAAGCCCTCTGCAAGTGCCAATTGAGCTACTCCGTAAATGACCCAGCTTTTACCTGTTCCTGTAGCCAGATCAATGCTTGCAGCCTTTTTATCTTTAATCTGAATATTCAGGAGGTACTGCTCCAGTGCGCTGTATTTCAATTGTAGTTTGGTACTGCAGTTCCAGTTTTCCTCGGCCAATTCACCTGTGTTTTTGAATTGATCTGTAACTAGAAAACGTAATACTCTGCGAATAGCTTCTCTCACATGCTCAAAGTCTGCTGTGGTGATGGCATCCAGATAAGCTTCATACTTACCGACAATGGCATTAGTCTGATCTGAAAAATCATTGACCTTTAGAATAAAATCGTCTTGTTTATATTGAAGGCTCATGCAAAATCGTTTTTGGTACGTATTACTTTCAATTCATTGCCGTACTTATCCATGAAGATGATCATCATTTTTTCACCTTCAAATGATTTTTCAGGAATGCGAAGAATGGCTTTTTTTGCTTCGGTATCTAAAATTTTATCGGCCCAAAAAACCTGATTTAAGTTGAAATACTCCCCATTGTAGTTGGTGTCCACCATCACCATTGAGAAAGTTTCAAAGTTTTCAAAGTCTTCTGGATCATATGCGAGTGTGTTTGATTTGAATTCTTTAATATCAATGATAAAATCATTGTCTGAGGCATTGAATAAGTCTTTATTTCCCGGTGTAGCTCGTTTGTAGTTGGCAATCACCTGAGGTTGAGAAATAAAGTCAAAGCCAATAGCATCCATCACTTCATTCACATCTGTCTCGCTGGCCGGTTGTTGTAGCGCACCGGGTTCTCCTTTATTTATCAAAGCCATGAGTACAGATAGCGGGACCTTTAAGAAAACGTATGTAGTGTTCCCGTAATGGATTTCATCTTGCATAAAAGCTAATGACGAAATAGGAGCTATAACAAAAAACTTGTCACCGGCTCTGCCTCCTAGTGCTTCATGAAGTGTTTTGACGTATTCCACATCAAGCAATAACTCCTTTTGGTTGGGATAGTCCCAGATATAAGCCGAATTGACTCCAAGGTATCCATCAATTTTCATGCTATGTACTTTATGCTCACTAATTCTGACGCCAAACAACTGCGCCACGAAAGGTCTATATTGTTCCCAATCCATATGCAGGATCAACTGGTTATCATATATGCCAGCATGATAAAGGGTAAATTTCTTGGCTCTAAGTGGTTTGGGTTTCTCCGTTTTTTCTTTTGGTTGAATAAAAGAGACTAAAAATTTGATTTTACCCACTTTAACTACTTTTTCACCTGCTTTAGTCTCACTATTATCTTCGTTGTCAATGATTTCCAAGTGTTTTACCTTAAACTTTTCTTCTGGGCAAGAGAGTGAGAACTCCTCTTCTGCATTTCCTGAAAGGTTATTAGCAATAAATAGAGCAAGATTTTCAAGGAAAGTGTCTGTAATTATTAAATCACCAGCACGAGCTTTTTCATAAACAAGAAAAAGGCCTCTGGAATTTGATTTTGAATGGCTTCGAAAGTCTAATATTCGATCACTTTCAATTTCCGTGCTTGTATTAGGTGAACCAATAAGACTATTTAGGCCAAACAATCTCTTTTGAATTGTGTAAATTGATAGCTTCCCACAATCACAAACAATCCATTTCCTATTCAACTTTTCTGCAACTGCAGCAGATGTACCGCTCCCTGCAAAGCAATCCATAATGATATCATTTTCACTTGTACAAGTTTCAACTATCCTTTCAACTAGTTTTTCTGGCTTTTGAGTCGGATAATTTTCACGCTCTCCGGATTGTGGCAGAACAGGGGAAATATCATCCCATAAATTTTGGATTTCAAATCCGCCCCATTCATCAAGGAACATTTTTCTGCGGATCCTTCCATTTTTATTCTCAGGGAAGATTAAACGACCCTCATCGTCCATTTTTTTCATAACAGACAAACTTACTGCCCAACCTTTATCCGGCGGTGTATAACCTTTGTAATTATACTTAAGATTTTTACGCAAGTTAGGACTCCCTAAATCGCCACTCCAGTATCTACGTCCATCTTCATCAATCAGATTAAACTTTTTATTGATAACAGACTGACTTACTCCTGATAGTTTAAACTGCCTCTTGTATTTTCCGCTTTCACTTTTATGATAAAAGAATAAGGAATCAGTTTGTACACCAAAGTTGCCAGTTGAGTTGGCTGTTCCAGTTTTACGTTTCCAAACAATCTCATTTCTAAAATTGTGTTCTCCAAAAATCTCATCAAGAATAGTTTTAACATAATGGCCTTTTTTCCAATCAATTTGTAAAAAAAATGCTCCATCATCAGCTAAAATTTCTCTTAGCATTATCAATCGCTTTCTTAAAAATTCAATAAACTGAGCCCCAATGATTTTATCCTGGTAAGCTTTTTCCCGATCTTTCAAAAAGTCCTGCTTAGTGGCAAAAGGCGGGTCTATATAGATGAGTTTTATTTTGTTCTTGGTCTTGTAATGGTTTGGTCCCTGCTGGTCTTCGTATATAGCTTTTAATGCCAACAGGTTATCCCCAAAAATTAGCATATTGCTCCAGTCATCCTCAAATCGATTGTCGCTATTGAAGCTTCTAATTTTTTGAAGCGGAGCGGCAGGAGTATTGGCAATAATGTCTTCTTTACGTGCCTTTCCTTTATAAACCAGTTTGTAATCTTTGGTAGCCTCTACAAACTCAGTATCTTCCGTATTAAACAGCTTTTGTCGATAGATTGAAGGAATGGGTTTTCCTTCGTCCAAGCACTTTTTGATAGTATTTTTATCTTTTTCTGTTAGGTTCATTTTTCTCTGTTAGAGTTAAGTCCGTATTGTTTTACTTAACCATTTAATAAGAATTAGGTCAATATTCCAGCAAAAAAACGCGGGTATCTTCATTAAAGGCCATACTTCAATTCACTATTAAATAGTACAATATAAGCTGCTTACATGTTGCTGATGACAATTAATGAGTAAGCGTTTGTTTTGGTGAGGTAAAGGTAAGATAAAGAAGAATTGAACCGTCAAAAATTAGAATAATTTAGGGTTGCTGATTTTTTATTCGCGATGTACTACAATGCTCGTCAGTTGTCACTGTAGGGAAATGAACCAGGTTGAACATTGCGCGCATGCGGAAGGGAAGGGATTCATTATGCTTGCCCTTTCAGCCCAATTTGGTTGCATTATTCTGTTTAAGTGGATGTTGCGCTGCTGAGGCAAAGAAAAATCAAATTATTTTTACGTTTTTTCTTGACAATAAAAAAATTGGCGCGTACTTTTGACGCGCCAATTTTTTTACAAAAAAGGGTACTTAAGATTGGTTTGCAGCCCTGGAGTATTTAACATTTGACAACCTGTCGCGAAACTCCTTCCCCGCACGGAAGATAAGATTCGCTCCAATGATGTTGGAACTGTTAAATGTTTCAGGGCTGTCTGCACCCTCGCTGCTCAGCGTCAGCCTGAAGCTGCCAAACTCGCCCAGCTGCACACTTTTGCCCTCAGCCAGCAGTTCAGGTACGGCTTGCAACAGCCCTTCGATCACCGCTGTGGTTTCAATAATGCCCAACATGCTTTCGCGGCTGATGCGCCTGGCAAGTGAGCGGACGTCCACCTCTCCCTGAGGTGCTTTGTTTGCGTAGTATTTACGCGGCCCCTGCAAATCCTGTGGATTCACTTTTGGCGCAAGTGTATACGAAATTGAACTCATTTTTATTTTTTTTTAGTTTTAAAATTTGTTTAACAGGGTCTTTGCTGCTCCCCGGGCAGTGGCCACCCTTCCGCCTGGCGTTCGGGTTGCCGGTTTGGTTCAACACATGGGATTCCTCCTTTCGTTTAATGAGTTAGTCATTTCCATACAGTTTAAATTATTGTAAACTTGTTTTGCAATTTGAATATACAAAATTAAGAAGACATTTCAAACTATATAGAAAAGGTTTTCAACTTAATCTTGTGAACAATTCGTATGCGCCTTATTGGCGGCTGATTTCAGAGATTTATTGTGTCATTTGTTGATAACTTTGTAAGATAAAATATCACTTTGGCACGGTATCCATTTTCCTTATTTTCCAAAATTGGTCTTGAAATTCCAATATTGAGCAATATTTTGATCCCTACTTGACCAACTTTATAGCGTTTAGTATGAGTTGTTACAGTGACTGGATGTGATGTTATTACTAGGTGCTCTAATTGCACTTATTAAGATGTGATAAGATAACCATTGAAGGTAAAAAAACTTTCTTCGCAAGTACGTCAAATTACAAACGGTCGAAAAAAAAATCTGAAAGCAGAAACCGATCGGTTTCACAGCAGCGATTGACCAAAAGAAGCGGTTGATTTTGCGCACTTTGTAAGCGACAGCATTACAGGTGATTAGGGGAGGGGTAAGGGAGTATTTATGGCAGGGGGTTAGTGGTTATGTCAGGGTAGTTGATTTATCAGGGAAGAGTTATTGCTCAGCCCGTCGATATATCTGTTATACATGCAATATGCTGCTGAGATGATCATAGTGTCGTGAATATCTTCATCCGATGCCCCGTTTTTTCTGGCAGAATCAATATCGTTTTTTGTAACGGGTTTGCCGTTTTGCTGCACTTTATTGGCAAAATTTAGCAGCGGCTTCATTTTTTCTGTTACCGGTGTTCCGGAAATTTTATCCAAAACACTGGCCATTGTTTTGCCTTTGCCATTCACCTGGCCGTTTCCATTTGATGCAGGGGAGTCAAAACATGCATCGCATTCATTCAGCATGGAAACATAGGTGGATAACATTTCTCTGTCGGTATGACTCAACTCAGCAGGGCCTTTCACAAGGGCGTGTCCGACACTCGACAGGATAGAAGCGGAAGAGGCTTTAAAGCGCATCAGTGCCGGCAGGCTAAGGTCTTTCTGATTACTGTGCGGGGTCACAATCAAAAGATTTAAAAACAATTAGACCCTACGTACACTCAATAGATTTCATCAATTGCATGATCAGCAACATGATGTCTCAGAAACGTTCTCGAATTTTTAGCCCAAGACAGAGCCATCCGAGTTTTTCAATAACGTATTATCTAACAGGCTGATTGAAAAAAGCCGAAGGCCATTCCTGAAACGGTGGAACCCGTCCCAGCCGGATTAGGCGCATTTATGCCAGTTGATCCATCAGGGAGCTATTGTTACTCAGCCCGTCGATATATCTGTTATACATGCAGAATGCTGCTGAGATGATCACTGTATCATGAATATCTTCATCCGATGCCCCGTTCAGCCTGGCGGACTCCAGATCGTCTTTTGTAACGAGTTTACCGTTTTGCTGCACTTTGTTGGCGATATTCAACAGTGACTTCATTTTCTCTGTAACCGGCGACTCGGATATATTTTCAACAATGCAGGTCATTGTTTTGCCCTCATCATGCAGATGATCGTTTACTTTTGATGCATGTGAGTGAAAACAATACCCGCAATCATTCAGCATAGAAACGTAGGCAGCTATCATTTCCCTGTCGGTATGACTGAGTCCTGAAGGGCCTTTCAGCAAGGCGTGTGCAAGTCCAGATAAAATTGAACCGGTTGAGGTTTTATAGCGCATCAAAGCCGGCATGCTAAGGTTTTTATGAGTACTATTCAGGTTTATCATGAAAAGATTTTAAACAGTTAGACCCTTTGCACGCTCAATAGATTTCATTTTATGATTTCATTGGAGCATGATGTTTGGGTTATGCATATGAACTTTGGAAGTATTTTGTTGAGTTTTGGTGTAAGTCAGGGGGCAGCCGGGCTAATCAATCCGGTATGAGCCATCAGGTCGGATGATTAATATTATGAAATTTAGTTTAAGTTGAAATATTAAATCCTTACTTTTGCACCCTGTTTTTCAGGAATCAGAATAGGAGAGATGGCAGAGCGGTTGAATGCGGCGGTCTCGAAAACCGTTGTTCGCTTTACAGCGGACCGGGGGTTCGAATCCCCCTCTCTCCGCCAACCGTTTCAGGCGTCCGCGAAGCGGTAAACCAAAGCATCAGGCCAAACCCAAACTTGTTTGAGGTTTGGCCTGATGCTTTGGTTTAAGGCCGTAGGCCACGCCTGAAACGGTTGAAGCCCCCCCAACGGGATCAGCGCAGCTAATCCCCGGTACTGGTTCCTGGTTCCTGGTTCCTGGTTTCTGGTTCCTAGTTTCTGGTTTCTGGTTTCTGGTTTCTGGGTTCTTGTTTCTTGTTTGTCAATGCCTGAATAGCGTTGACTGGTTATACCTGATATTAAAGCTGTCAAAGGACTGAATTTGGTAAGCGTGGAATAAAGCCAATGATCCAAATTGGAAATCTGATATAGAGAAGAGTATGTCCGAACGGGGTTAAAATTCTATTTATAGATAAATATTATACCCGAAAAGGTATAATAAATATTTTATATCAAAAGATTACACCCGAAAGGGTGCAAAAGTGATTATATTTATTATATTTGCACCCAAAAGGGTATAAAATGAACCTTGCAGACTTTTTAAAAGAAAAACGGAAATCGGTGAAGTTAACCCAGCCCGAACTGGCCGAAAAGGCCGGTGTGGGTTTACGTTTCATCCGCGAACTGGAGCAGGGCAAGCAAAGTCTCCGACTGGATAAAGTTAACCAGATACTCAATCTCTTCGGTTATGAAGTAGGAGCAGTCGCAGTGAAACCCGACCCCAATAACTGATTGTAAGTTTCCGAATATTAAAATTCCAGATTCACGAGTATGCGAAAAGCAGCCATAATGATAAAAGGCCAATTGGCTGGATGGCTCACCCAGGATGAGCAAGGATACCATTTTGTGTATGACAAAACGTATGCGACTCAATCTGATTCCCAACCGGTTAGTCTCACTCTGGCTATACGGGAAGCACCTTACACTTCAAATGTATTGTTTCCTTTTTTTGATGGCCTGATACCCGAAGGCTGGTTGCTCGACATAGCCGAAAAGAACTGGAAACTTAATCCAAGGGATAGGATGGGTTTGTTGTTGGCTTGTTGTAAAGACTGTATAGGCGCAGTTAGTGTGGAAGAAGTTAAAGAGGAGGATGCGCCATGAGTAGATGTTTGTTTTGCTATCAGCCTCTGACTGAAAATGAGCCGGATTTTCATTCATCCTGCTCAAAAAAGATATTTGGTCAGCCAACTCCTCCGGCATTGCCTTATTCAGAAGAAGACCTGGAGCCATTGGCCAAAGAAGTGATACAAAGCCAGACTGCTGTTACCGGGGTGCAGGCTAAACTATCTCTCCACATCACGGGTCGCACTAGCAAAGGCACAGAAAGAAGATTCACTATTGTGGGCCTTTGGGGTGGATACATTTTAAAACCGCCCACAACCCAATATCCGCAGTTGCCGGAAGTGGAAGACCTGACCATGCATTTGGCGCAATTGGCTAAAATAAAAACAGTGCCACATTGTTTAATACGCCTGAAGTCCGGCAATCTTGCCTATATCACCAAACGAACAGACCGCACCAACAAAGGAAAGCTTGCCATGGAAGACATGTGTCAACTCACCGAACGGCTTACCGAAGACAAGTACCATGGCAGTTACGAACAAATTGGCAAGGTGATTCTAAAATACTCTTCTACACCAGGTCTGGATGTAGTGAATTTTTTTGAATTGGTTCTCTTCTCCTTTTTAACGGGAAATGCCGATATGCATTTGAAGAATTTTTCGCTTCTTGAGCAGCCGGGGCTTGGCATGACATTGTCGCCGGCATATGATTTGGTGAATACAGCCTTGGTTAACCCCACTGACAACGAGGAACTGGCCCTGACCCTGAACGGAAGAAAAAAGAACCTGAAGAGACAGGATTTTATCACCGCCATGAACTCCTTGAAGGTGGAAGAAAAGCAACAGCAAAACATCTTTAATAAGATGATAAAGGCGATGCCAAAATGGATAGAGCAAATTGATTTTAGTTTTATGGACCAATCATTTAAAGATCAGTATAAAGCAATTTTAAAAGATAGGTTGAGTCGGATGCAATAGTTTCTGGTTCCGGATTAATTGATTCTGGACTTAACCCATTTTGCACTGAACCATTTATTCTTCTAAACATTCACCGGTTTTCTTGTAGTAATCCCGCAACTTTTTCATGCCGAGGCTGCCCCAAATGCCAGCATCTATATTAAACCTGAACCCAAGGGAGCTCCCCCTACAATAGAACCACTGTCGGTAGTTGGGTTTTGAGGAGGTGTAGGGTGTTTGACCTATGATATAGGCTTTTGTATTTCAAAATTTACGGTATTATTGTTCTGTAATAGTTCAAAATGATTGGTTTTGTGGAAAAATCATAATAAATGCCTGATATTTATTCAGAATAATTAATCATTACACGGAACTATAGTAAGTGATGTGGTGTGGGAGCATCCGAATTCATCTATTATAGTGAGGGTATATGCAGTCCCTGAGGGATCGGGTTTGTGGTCAATTGTTACGCCGTTATCGGCAATGAGCGTGCCACTACTAAAAGACCAATTGTAGGAAACAGCCAAACCACAATTAAAAAACGACTGGGCTGCACTGAGGGTAACCACATCTCCCACACAGGGGCAATCGGGGCAACTGATAATGGCTATAGGCTTACAAACAGTGAGGCAATATTCATCCGAAACAAGTGTGTAACAACCATCATCAGCAACTACTTTGTAACATCCCTCCTGCGAAGCAGGTATCGAATTTCCGACACCAACCTGCAAGCCATTGTAATACCATTGATATGTCACGCCTCCTTCAGGATTTTGAACATAAAGAACAGTTGCACTACCAGTACAAATGGGATTCTGTCCGGATATCACCGGCATCTGAGGTTCTGGCTTCAGACAAACTGATACCATATTGCTGTAGCACGGGCTGCAATTTGAGTTGGGATAACCCAGTGGAAGGCAAGCAATACGGTATTGAATGCAGGTTTCGCCTGTTGGCCAGGTTTGCTGCGAACCCAAGGTTAGTTGTGGTAGTATGTTGGTGTTCTGTATTGGATTACCCGAACCAAGATTGTTCCAAGTATTGGGTTGGGTGTTCGGAAAACGATATTGCCAAACGGCATTGCAATTGAAAAAAGGCTGGTCAATAGCAATGGCTGCATCATCGCCCGGGCAAATATGATATTCATTGGTTCCTATTTGAATCAGGTTGGCACTACTGCCGGTGATGGTGCCACACACGGGCATTGGCTCTACAGAAGTGCAAGCCTGCACAATTACAACCGGACAGCTACAATTGCTTATCACTGCCCTGAAACATATTGAATGCGGCTGCATATTGGTGAGGTTATAAGTAAAATCAAGCATGTTATCATAGGCTTGCAGATGAGTTGAGCTGCTGTTTACAATCAGGTGCCAGGTAATGTTAACATAGTTGTTTCCGGAAGGATTGGGCATATTACTCACAAGCTTAACGTTAAGGTCAATATTTTCTCCTTCGCAAAACCCCTGCGAAAATTCGGCAGGAGTCACTTCCACATAAGCGGACTGAACCGGACAACATATGGTTAACACTTCCGATTCGGCTTCATAGTAGCATGTATTTGTGCCTTCGGTTATGTAAATCACAGCCCGGTAATGCCTGTCAACAAATCCTGTTGGGTGGTTGCTGCATGAAATGCTTAGTGCTGGATGGCCAGGTGGTGAAACAAATGTGAATACCTCAAAAACAGGGCTTACAGGAACAATGTCATACCAGTTAAGCCCGTTATCATCGCTGTATTGCCAGTTCACAATGGTGCCCAGTGCAGGTTGCACTGCTTGTCCGTTGTTGTCAGTCACCGAAAAATGAACCGCTTCACCATTGCATATGCTGCTCACTGTAGTGGTCTGGTTGGGATTGGAAAGCACAACCTTATGGTTATTGTATGCCGGATAAATCAACGGTGCAGTTGACAAAATAAAATTACTGCTAAGTCCATTGAGGGCAAAGCCGGGAGGGGTCATTCCAAATGGTGAAAGCATTCCGTGATTTGTCGAAGGACTAATATCGGTAACAGTTTGAATAGAGGTATTGTTGCCTCCGGCTACACCCTGATCAAAAGGCCAATAGGCTACCATGCCTGAAGCATTGAATGGCGGCATACAAGCACTACAATTCTCAATCAATTGAGCATGTGGTCTGGCCACATTCCACAACTTGAATTCCTCAATTTCGCCGTACCAGTCGGAAAATGGCTCATAAGATCCATTTTTGGTTCCCATTTCGAATGTTCTGGTATTCAACACACCAATATCAGAATAGCCTGTGTTGTCCCACCGCTCCACACAATCAAGATAAACCTTGCAAAGGTTACCTTCGCGCACAACCGCAATATGATGCCAATTAAAATCAAAAAGCGTATTTCCCACATCAATGTGGATAATACCTCCACTGTTTGTCCCGCTGATTTCGGAGCTGTACTGAAGCCTGAAATCACCATCATGAACCCCAAACTCAAACAAGGAGCCATCGGTCAGAGGATCATTAACAAAGGTGAAAAGTCGCCGGAATTCATTTTGGTAAACAGTGTTCATGTCTAATTTTATCCACATCTCAACTGTGAAATCGGAATCTGCCTGAAAATCCAGTATTGGATCAAGTGTCACATAGTCATTGTCGCCATCAAAATGCAAAGCCCTGTTTTGTGACAATGCCTGCAAACCAAGGCAAACCAATACACAAACCAAGAATACTAAAAGCTTATTTATACATGCAATCTTTTTCATAATCGATAACTTAATGTTGCTGATTCATTATTACCACCTTGTCCATCCACACCAGTTTACCATCCTGCAGCAATTGTAGCAGATAAATGCCTGGTTTGTAAGCATGCACGGGAATACCATGCAAATTAGTGCCTGCACCTATATGATCTATCGTTAACACACTGCCATAAATATCAAGTAGTTGTATTACCATATTGACTGTAGGGGCAGGCTCGAATCCTACCATTACACGGTGGCTGGCCGGATTGGGATACACCTCCACACATATGTTGTTTGTTATGCCCAGTAAACCAGATGCGCATGGATCGCATCGTTCAATTGTAAAATCGGCATACTGGATTAGTCCGTTGCAATTCGACTCAAGCACATAAATACCAACATCCGGAGCGTCAAGAACCAAATTTGTCGCACCGGGAATAATCACCATTTGAGGTTGTCCGGGGCTGTTGTCGTACCATTGATAAGTGCACTGGCCTATGTATGGGCATGGCGTATCGGGAGGAATAATCATGTCGCCAACTAAAGTAATGGGCGTGTGGTCGTTGTTGCATTTATAGCACGGACCTGCTATTACAGGTATACAATCGGGATCAATTATTGCCACATCGGAAACGGCTTCATAGGGACAGCAATCATCCTGAACGACGGCATAATAATACCCTTCGAATTGCCCTGATGGCACATAATGGTGATATATTGTCGGAGATAAGGAGGTGTAGGAGTTGATTAACCAAACATTATTGCGGTACCATCTGATGATGTATTCGCAATTGCCAGCCACTGGTGAAGGCGTAAAGTGCACTTCTAATTTCAGGTGGCTTGAATAGTTGTAATCCACCTCCGCATTGAAGTATGAAATACTCAAAGGCTCTTTTACTTCAACAAGGTATTCTATATTTACTGGAGGGCACACACCGTTTTGTTTCTCAACCATAAACCATGTGGTTTCGTAAAGCTTGTTGGTGTTGTAAACCGAATTGGCTGAACCAGTATTTGGGACAGGCACGTAAACAGGTGGTTGGGTGGTGCTGTGATACCAGGTCCATTGCGATGGTGGACCAGAGCAGATTTCATCATACACCAGGGTTGCATCCTCACCGTAGCATAAAGGCATTGGTGTATAGGGGTGCAGGTACAGATCCCCATAGGGGGCAACGTCATCATAAATTCTTATTGATACGGATGTTGTAACTATGCCGCAAATATTGCCTGCCTTTAAAACGAAAACATGGTCCGTAAAACAAGGTGTTGAACCATCAAAATCCAATTGTGGAGGCTGATAATTCAAGTCGGTCGAAACCAGGTCGCCCCTATAATACCATTCTAAAAAGTCGTAATCGCAATCAATCACCACAGGTTGGGCTGTAAGCGGCAAGGGGGTCATGGTGCCACAATAGGCTGCAAGATTGGGGTTGTCAATACTCAGCCCCAATGTACTGCATAGTTGAATTTCACCAATATTTGATTCGAGCGGTAAGCTAAGGTTGGAGCAACAACCAGAACCGTCAATCCATACCAGTGCTTTTACTTCGAGGCATGACACACTGGAAGGAAAATGATTTGGAAGGATCAGTAAATCAGATAGGCCGTTGCTTAACTGATAGTAATTAGTGGGCCATGAAGTTGCATTACAATCTTTAACGTACCATTGCACCTGATTCACTGTGCATGGTCCATTATAGGTAATGGGCACATAATGCAAGCCAGTAGTACGGCAAATGTCAGTTAATGTCGGAATGGTAATGGTTGTGATATCGGGGCAGCAAATTGTTACCTGAATACACATTTGCTGGGGTTGCCAGCATTCATCTCCATTTTCATCGAGTTCCACCACGGTTATACAAATAGTATAGGTGCCCGACTGCGCATAGGTATGTGTCCATGAACCGTGTGCAGGCGTATATCCTGCCTGGGGTGTTGTGCCATCCCCCCAGAAGGGCCCGTCGGTTGTGAACCAATGGCACGAACCAAATTGCGGGGCAGTAATCGTTACTTCACAGGTTTGTTCGTCAATGACTGCAGTAAGACCTTGTGCAACCAGCCCAAGGTAGTCGGACTGATCCTGGCAGCAACAACAGAATTTTTGCACAAAAGCATCCTTGGGGCCATCAGCTGTGAGCAGATAATCCATGATGGGATTCGGGTTAAAGTCAACAGTTCCAACAAACCCGCCTGTGGTGTAAAAACAGCCGTTATGATCAACTATAATGGCATTGATTAAGTCGAGATCAAAACCTCCAGCGCCATTGTTGCCCTGCATTTGATACACCGAAACATAATCGCCTGTGCCGCTTGTTAAAATTGAGATATACATATCAGTTGAGCCGGGGGCAGATGTGCGGTGTTCGGTGGCTGCACCGGGATCAAAATCGATGGTGCCTATAAACACCCCGCTTGTAAACACGAAGGTTTCGTCAGGATTGAGGGCAATGGAAAAGCCTTTTCCAATTGAAGCTGGGTCAACGCCCTCGAAATGAGCCGTCCAACTGCATGTGCCATCATCCAGGAATTTGGCGACAAATATGTCTGCCATTCCACCGGGAATTAGATTGCCCGGACAAAAACCGGTTACCGGACCAACAGAGCCCATATATCCTACAATATAGGAACTGCCATCCGAATCAGCTACCACATCATACGAAAAATCAGGCATAGGCCCACCCATACGCTCGGCCCATTGAAATACACCTGCCTCATCGAAACACACCAAATAAGCATCTTGTTCGCCTGCTGAAGCAAGCACTGGCAGCCCTGTCCCAAAACTCAATGTTGCTTCAAAACTCCCTGTAACGAACACTTTTCCGTTGTTGTCAACCGCAATACCTGTGGCCGCATCATTCAAATCGCCGCCAAAATGCTTTACCCAATGTATGGTTTGGTTATGGTTCATTTTTACTACAAATACATCACCCAAGCCATGTGCTTGAAGGTTGGTTTGCCCAAAGGTAACCGACCCATAGAAATTGCCGGTGAAATAAATAAACCCATCATCATCAACTGCTACCGAATTGGCAATGGCATTTGTGGAACCGGTACCATATGTTGTCCATTGATGCTGGCCTTGCTGGTCAAAACAAGCCACAAAAGCATCAAAAGTGGTAAGGATTTGATATCCAGAAATATACACAAACCCGTTTGGCGCCAAGGCAATATCGAAACCACTATCGCCGTTCGTGCCACCCAACCGGCTTGCCCATAAAAAGTTGCCCGCAGGGTCTTGCTTCGCTACAAATGCATCACTTGGCCCACTGGAAGTAAGTGAATGTGTTCCAAACTGGGCAGTGCCCATAAAAGTGCCTGTTGTAAATATGTTGCCATCTGCATCCACAGCTACTGAGCTACCATAGTCGTGGGAATTTCCACCGGCTTGTTCGGCCCATTCCAGCTGATCGCAATCGTAGCTTGCCTGATTGCAACAATCATCCGAAACAAGCTCTAAACCGAACAAAAATTCAGGTAAGACATGAACCGAAAAAGTCTGGTTGCTCAAATCAACTTCCACAAGACGCGATGAGGAAGTGCCAAATTCTTCTATTGTAGTGAAATAATACTTATCCTGACAAGCCAGGTAAGCATTGCTGTAGAAGTCGAGGCTGATTACCCATCCTTCAGCAGAAGGTGGCACAAGGTTCAGGTCGAAAAGCGGGTTATAGGTTGCGCTGCAGGTTACTAGGTCAAAATTTATTTCAACAATATCCAATTCACTGTCCGATTGGTGAATGGCAAGCAGCCTGTCGGGTTCGGCAAAAGAAAGTCCGTAGAAACTATGCCAGTTTGTTAGGAAGTCGAATCCGGGTTCAATATTAATAAAGCATGCCACTGGACTGCCTGAGCTAATATTTGAAATGATGAGCAGGTTCGTGAATGTTAAAAAATACAACTCATCGATGCCATCGGTGGCAGCGGCAATTTGATCGCCATGAAAGTAACTTTCAAGTACATATCCCGAAGAGAACTGCGGTCCGGGCGTTACAATTCCGTTCAACCCTATGGTAACGAGTTCCACGGTAGCCGGAAAACCCGGCGTGGATTCAATGATTTTCAAGCCATACAGTTGATTGTTTAAAAACACGGGTGCAGTAACCAGCTCTGAAACAGCCACTGCCGTATTTGTCTCAAGTGCAGCATCATAATGCAACATTACCCCATATGATCCCAATAGGTAAACAAGGTCGTTGTTAAGTGGGTTTAGTGCAGATGTGTTTGAAGGCTGCAAAAATGCTGAAGGGGGCAACTGTGCACTGGGTGTACCCGGCAATGATTGAATTTGTGGCGGCAAGGGCAAAGAGAACCCCACTGCCTCAGATTCAATGGGGAAACCATTGATATCGGCATAAAATCCATTGAACGTGCATAAGCCGCGGCTATGCTCTTGACTGTTCTGGCACCACAGTGCTGGATGAAGCATTATTAATAATGCTAAAGAACTCCACTTTTTGACTAGTATATGCATATAATTATTTATTGATTATACTCAATGCTGTGAAATCTAGGTAGGTAACCATAAATTAACTTGAAAGGTAGGCTTTTAATAAGGGGTTCGCTGCCTGAATTCGTATATGGCGCCTTTACAACTATGAAAGGTATATACAATTTTGTGTTCGGTATATAACCTCAATGAGTTATCCTGCTATTATAGGGTCGCTGAATGAACATCAGGGAGCAGATACAAATCGTATTCTGGAAAGCAATTGAGAGAAACTACAAGTTAGCATTCTCCAAAAACGAGATTCCGGATTTTCAATTCCCGGTCTGATTTCATCAAAATCAAAGCAGTTGAATTCCTAAACTGTTCTCAAAAAACTATAGTCGTTTGCAAGAGAGTACCATCAATTTTATAAGCGATTCTTATCCTAGCCATGAATGCTATTGCCTTTTCAATCAGAATAAGTATCTGTGGATTAAGTAAAATGATGGGTGAGATCTGCGATAAAAACGATTTGCATTACTCTAAAGAATCAATCCAGTAGCGTATAAAATAGCAAACTTACTCCTTATTGGAAGGATTAATTGCTGAATTGGGATATGATAAAATACTACAATTTGGTATTGCTTATAACACAATGGAATTGATTCAATTCCAACCTAACAGTGTAATGTTAATTGAAACAAAAGGAGCGGAATTAATGTCTTTGTAGCCATGAGTCAGGCACGTTCTCTGGTCGTAGGGTTTTACTAATTGAGGATGAGTCAGTTTGCTATTTTAACTGACTCATCCAAATTTAATGTTTGCTTATTGTTCTTATAAGACAATGTTCACTACAAACTCATGGGCAAATTACCTTGAACTCTGTTCGTCTGTTTAGCTGATGCTCAGTTTCAGAGCATGATACTCCATCAGCACAACGATTCAGCAAGCGTGATTCCCCATATCCTATTGCAATAATCCTGCTACGTTCGATGCCTCTCGACACAATGTAATCAACTGCAGCATTAGCCCTGTTTTGTGAAAGAAGCTGATTGTATTCATCGGACGCACGACTGTCGGTATGCGATCCAAGTTCGATATTTACTGATGTATTATCTGTCATGAACTGAACCAGCTTGTTGAGCTCAGGCATGGCATCCGTTCTGATGAACGCTTTATCCAGGTCATAATGAATGTTCTCCAGTTTAATATTTTTATCACATTCAATTTCCTGAGCACACAATTCGAGCTTTATAAACAGGTTTTTTTCACGGTTGTATACTGACGCATTAATTTCTTCGATTTGAGAAAAGAAATTGGCCTTTTTGCCGTACAAACTATATATTCCAGTTTCAGGCAGGTGTAACACAAATCTTCCCTGCGTATCTGTGATGGTTGATTTTCGGATGGCTTTCTCATTGTTTTCAAGAATCACTGTTACCCCGGTTATTGGATTAATTGTGTTGCATGTATATGCTACACCATTTATAATGAAACTTCTATCTGCATAAACAATTTCTTTCTGGACATTTTTATCAGGTTCAAATTCGGCTTTTGTTATGACCGTCTTTTCAAGGGAAATACCATGTAGCTTGCCTTCAATAGAGTATGTGGCAGGGGTCAGATCGTCGAATGAAACCATTCCAAAGGAATTTGTTTTTCCTGTTTTTATAACTACTCCTTCGAGGTTGAAAACTGCAATATCAGTATCAGGCAGTACTTCGCCTGTATATTTGTCTCTGGCAGTAACCGTTAATCCGTAATTACAGTTTTTACATATCTCATCTGGCTTTGTTGAAGCTCCAAACCGGAAAATGACGCCCCCAAAGACACCTAAAGAGGATATGTTGTTCTTGACTGAATTGCGTTCAGCAACAAATTCTTTGCCCGTTAAGTATAGTTCACCTTCCGGTGTAACTTGATAATACTGGCTGCTTACGGAAAATGCCGTATCACTTTTTGCGCCAAAATGATGCATAAAATAAGTGCCAGCAGTGACACCAAAACGTTCGCTAATAAAATAATTGAATCTCAGCTGAGCTTTTCCCGTTAGCACAAAATTGTCTTTGTATCCCGCATGAAAATTCAATAAGATGGGAGCAGGAATTGTGGCTGACAGTTGTGTATAGCCTCCCTTAATTGAGGCCAAACCTGCACGAATATCGAGCTGTACACTAAATTTACGATTCCATCCTACATACCTGAATCCAGGACCTAATCCGTAGAAAACCCTGGTTACGGGATCTTCTGTAAGTTTGAAATCACTTATAAGCTCAATAGGATTATAATCGGTATTATACAAATTAACAGTAGGAAATGTGTTTTTTGGCTTGTTACGCAAATAATCAACATCCACACCTATTCCAACTGATCTCCAGAAATAATCCACCGAAACACCGCCCATAATTCCTCCTTTATAATCTATGAAGGGCATGTTGTTGCGATACCACTGGAGAATATCATAACCTCCGCGAGCAGATATAGATAATTCGTTCTTGTAGGGTTTTGCCTTTTCAGGCTTTTCATTTTGTGCTAAAGCAGAGGTGCCCGCCAAAAATAGTATTAGTGCTAATAAGTTAATTCGTTTCATTTCATTCTGTTTTTGATTAACAACTATTTAATTATCGCCCAAATATTTATGCATTTATACGTGTCATTCACCCTTTATATAGGGCGATTAAAACGACAAATTTTTTTTCACGAACTTATCTCTATTCACTTCTCAGCATACAATTCGATTGACATATAACATTTAGAAAAAATGAAAACTCATGGTTACATCGTATGAATTCATTGTAATACTATGAAATCTGAAATGCTAAAAGCTAAACAAATGAGCCAATGGTATTATCTGTTGTGTGAATGATTCATTGTGACCTACTAACGGAAGAAGAATAGCCAGTAATCTCTTGTTCGTTTTGGTTGCATTTACAACCATTTCAGCTCAACCATTACCATCATGGATGCTTATCCGGGGGTGCTGCAACCAACGTTCAGACATATGTTCGGAACACCTCTGAAGATCAAAGCGGGGAACGATATTTACTCCTGATGCTGATCGTTCCTGCCTGGGCAATAGACCTTATTTTTTGTGCTGATTGTTCCATACGTTTTATGGTTGATCTGGCTACCTCGCTTTCATTTGTAACTGCACCAGAGATGGCTGTCCTTAATTATCGCGTCATTCATTGCTTTAAGCGGAAGATTTAGCAGGCTTGGAATTAAGTTTAATCAAGTACAAAGGGCACAATAATAGCTACTTTTGTTCCCGGATAGGGGCTATCAGGATGCATTGGTGCGTTGGTTATGCTGGTTTCAACTTTCAGTTTTTTACCAATTAGCTCAAGTCTTTTCATAGTCAGATCCATCCCTATTTGCAGATGAGAGTCCTTTTGCCGGGTTTGTAAAGCGGCCTTTTCAATCCCAATCCCATTGTCCTCCACCACAATACGCAAAGACTTCTCATCTATTTTTGTGACATATATGCCAATAACACCTCCGCCTTCCAGACCCGAAATCCCATGCCATATCGCATTTTCAATAATGGGTTGAATGATCATGGTGGGTATCAATACATCCTCTTCAATGCCATCGGCTATGTCAATCACAAAGCTGAAACGGTTGTTCATCCGCAACCTTTCAAGGTCGAGGTAGTTGCGCAGCCGATCAACCTCTTCATCCAGAGGTATCATGCTGGTTTTGATTGCGTTCATATTCTGCCTGATAAGTCTGGCAAATTGTGAAAGGTACAAGCCTGCATCGGATGGGTTGTTATTAAGGATATAACTTTGTATTGACCCAAGTGTGTTAAAAATAAAATGTGGGTTCATCAGTGCATTTAGTGCTTTTTGCTCAAGAAGCAGCATTTGATGGGCTGTTTCCTGCTCCCTAAGCAATTTGTTCTTTCGGCGGATGTAAAGGCCGGAAAGTAAACCGGCAAAGCACATTGCAACTGCTAAAATAGACAATGGATGCTGCAAAAAAGTGGGTTTAACGTGAATGTAATGATGCATTTCATTGCTCCACTCACTGTTAGGAAGTCTGGCTTTAAACTTAAATGCATATTTCCCCGGATTGAGGTCCTGATAAACAATATTACTGCTTTGCTGAATTGTCCAGCCAGTATCCATGCCTTCCAGCATATATGCATATGTGGCTTTTTCGGCTGAGAAATGAATGCTGCTCATAGTAAAGCTAAAACTATGGCTGCCTCTTACGATACTCGTTTCGTTTCCAATCATCATTGGAGTTCCGTTGAATAATTTCTGGCCGAAGTAGGCGATTGGTTTGGTGGTTGTTGTGCTCACAATTGTATGTAAGGGTATAGAACTCAGTCCGTCTTCTGTCGCCACATATAGTATTTGATTATGGACTTTAATTTGATGGATGTTGTTGAACCGGATGTTTAAGCTGTTGATCTGAACCTTTTTGCCATCGAGGGCATCGAATAAATCCGGGCACCAATACAGGTGGCTGTTGCTAGCAATAAACAAGATGGAATCTCCATCATAACACATTGACCTGATCTGCATTGGAAGTTTTTGCTCCATATGGGTAGTTACCATATGTAAAGTGTCCTCATGGAACAACCAAAGAGAATCACCACTGATGTTGAACAGTTGGGTTTCATTACTCAGGTTAAGATACTGCCGGATTGTTTTGCCAAAAAGCAGTCTCAATGGTGCATAAGGTATAATCGTATCATTGTCTATTTTATAAATAACTTTTCCATTGGCGAATAACTGTCCTGATGAATTGTAAAAAACAAATGTGAATCTCTCGTGAAAATTTCGTTCAGCAAATAACCCATGGTGGTTTTGTCGAAATTCGTATAAAAAAAGTGGATAAAAGGCAGTCAGACTTCTTTCATCCGGCGACAAGGCAAATTGTTTCACAGGTTTGTTGCTTGTGCTGTAAAGCTTAAGCCCGAAATTCTTATTGCTACTGTATTTCATTAAAAAGAATTTCAGGGCCTGATTGGGTTCATTCAGAATAACCAAGCCGTTTTCAAACATGCTGATTTGATTGATGCCCCCTTCAGATACCAGATCGCTTGACCGCTGAAGCATATTGTTGCTGAGGTGATACAAATAGCTGCCATCGCTGAGCAAAAGACTGTTCTCATTTGCTTTCGCGAGGGCTTTTATGCCCGTGCCTGAGAACTGCTGCGCATAAATATGCTCGTGCTGCAGTACGGAAGGATGGAAACGATAGACACCGTTACCGAGGGTTGCTAACCATAGGTTTCCTTCATGATCTTCAAGCAGATTTTGTGCTTTGTCAATGTCGAAATGCCGGATCAGCCCCCCTTTTTTATATATGTAAATTCCTGTAAAATATGATGAAAGCCAGACATGTTCGTTTTTATCTTCTAATATATCTGTGATGATTTCATCTGTTTTACGGTGTTCGAACAACAAACTGTCAACAAGCTTAAAGCCATTATATTTAAGTATCTTATACTCTTTATCTTTCTTGCTGAATGCGTCAAGGAAAAAGCGACCATTTTGCTGATTAAATGCCCTGTCAAATGCAAATGTGTTCTGATAAGAAATGAGAGAATCTGTAAGTGTGTTTGCCTTATATAACCCATCTAAGAGATGCAGCCAAAATACGCCCTCGTGTTTTTCGATTCTATTGATCATATTCGCCTGACGTATCCCTGATATCCTTTGGCATTGAAATTGTTTCGATATAAGCTGGTATTTCGAAACCTTATTCTCCGGGTCAAGTACAAAGATTTCCCTGTTCAGGTTGCTGTAAAAATACAGGCTTCCTTCAGGATCTTCATACAACCGTCGAAAGTACATGTTGTTGCTCAGGCTGTCAAGATATGCTGTATTACGGGCAGTGAATAAAATGTCTTTGTGGATGAAACTGAAACATCCATTAAGATGGAAAATCCACAAACGGCCCTGCGAATCTTCCTCTATGCGCATGACTTCATTATTGGAAAGTCCGTCGGCAGTAGTATAAGTTTTGAAATTGGTTCCGTCGAACCGCACTACACCTGCATCGGTAGCAAACCAAATGAATTTCCGGCTGTCCTGAAATACATTGTAAACATTGTTTGAAGGCAAGCCATCATTGATGGTAATTTGCCTGATATAGGGATTCTGACCATGTAAGTTTTCACTTACGATCATGAAAAGTAACAGTATCCTTATAAACAGGCGGGCGGGCATGCTAGGTTATAAGTTTGGAGATTTGCGAAACCGCATCCTTGAACTCCTGAACCTTACGCCTTGAGATACTCAATCGTGTTCCATCCATGAGTTCGGCAAAGTTGCCTTGATAGCTGTTATATGCTTTCAAAAAGTGAAGGTTGATCAGCGTAGATTTGTGGATGCGAAAAAAGTCAGGGCCTTCGAGGATTTTTTCGAAGTCGCCGAGCGATCGTGTGGCTACGATTTTTTTCAGGCCCGAAAAATGCAGGATGGTGTAATTACTGTCAGCCTCCAGATACATGATTTCACACACTTTAACAATATGAAAACCAAACTGCTCAGGGACAGTAATCTTTTCAATGCATTTTGATGGCTGTTTGATCTGGTCTATCAGCCCTGTAATGGATTCCTGATATACCTCTTGTGCCACAGATCTGCTTTTCCGGTGTTCAAGATATGCAATAGCTTTTTGCACTGCATCCTTTAATTCGTAGGCATTGACAGGTTTTAGAAGATAGTCTATTGCATTAGCGCGCAGCGCCTTTAGTGCATATTCCTGATAGGCTGTAACAAAAATAATGGCAAAATCGTTTAGAGAAATTGATTGAAGAAATTGAAACCCATCTTCCTTGGGCATCGAAATGTCAAGAAAAATCAGGTTTACTTCATATTGCCGAAGCAGCTCCCTGCCTTGCTCGGCCGAATCTGCCACACCGCATATGAAAATATCCGGACAGTTATGCCTGATAAGGGCAACCATAGCTTCCCTGATGTGAAACTCGTCATCAATAATTATGGCTCTGGTTTTGTTCATGCTCTACAAAGATACATACTTACCCGAGGGTGTAAACGACTTTTTCGGGAAATGCATGTTTGAGACCACCAACGGTATCAGATAGTACATTTTTGGTCAGATACAGCTAATGCTTCAGATAGAAGTATGTTGGTTCTCACTTAAAAAAATGTTGCAGTTTGCTCAAAACTCAATCAAAAACAAAAAACTAAAAAAGTGACAGATGCTTCCGGCAAGAATAAACAGGTGAAAAACAAAATGAAAGTACCTGACCCTTTTTTTGAGGTAGAAAAGCACACCGGCAGTATAGGATAGTCCTCCGGCCAGAAGCAGCCACAACGACAAGGCCGGCACATTTTGTATTACCGGAACGATGGCTGCTACAACCAGCCAGCCCATAAGCACATACAACCAGGCAGATAACTTTCGCCAGCGCGCCGAATAAAACCAAATCTTAAAAACAATGCCGGCAATAGCCAAAGCCCAGATGATTCCGAAAAGCGTCCATCCCACCGGCCCGCGCAGCGAGATGAGTGAAATGGGGGTGTAAGATCCTGCGATGAGCAGGTAAATGGCAGAATGATCGAACTTATTCAGATAATACTTAAGCCGTGGACGCGATGCTGCATGGAACACAGTTGAGGCAGCATACAACGCTATCATACTTGTTCCGAAAACAGCAAAACTCACTATATGCCAAACATTACCGTACAGAGCGCCAAACACAACCAGCAGGGTTAGCCCGGCAACCGACAGTAAAAGTCCGGCTGCATGCGACAGGGTGTTGAAAATTTCCTCCTTGCGACGGTTCCTTTTGTATGTTTCGTTCATAATTACATATGTCCTGATTGATACCCAAACGAAAAAATCATTTCGTCATTGCTCTAACCCGGATAATGAATTCCTGCTCCCGGCCCCAAAGGCAGATCAAGTAACGCCCACCCAATCAACAGAATTGTCCAGAAGATGAAAAAGAGCACCGAGTAGGGCAGCATGGTGGATATCAATGTGCCGATTCCTGCTTTCTTGTCATATTTTTCGAAATAGACAATAATCAACGCAAAGAAACTCATCATGGGCGAAATGATGTTGGTAACACTGTCTCCAACCCTGAATATGGCTTGTGATAGCTCTGGCGAATAACCAAGCAACATGAACATCGGAATGAAAACAGGGCCCAATATAGCCCATTTGGCTGATGCACTGCCCATGAACATATTGATAAAGCCCGAGAGTAAAACAAAGAGTAAGATCAATGGAACGAGACCAATATTGCTTTGCTGAAGAAAATCGGCACCACTGATTGCAAGGATTAGTCCCAGGTTACTCCACTTAAAGTAGGCAACAAATTGTGCGGCAAAAAACACCAAAACCATAAAACTTGCCAGGGTTTTAAAGTTATCGACCATCCCTTTGACAACGTCGGCATCGTTTTTGAATTTGCCTGTGGTTGCTCCATAGACAATTCCCATGCTGCCAGCCATCAGGAACAACAAAGCAATAAACCCATCGAGCAGCGGAGAGTGCAGCAATGAATTTTCGGGTCCCCTGAAAAATCCGTCTTCCGGTATCAGGGTATAAAGGATCAATGCAATCCATAATGCTGCGGTAATCAACACATAGACAAGCCCCTTTTTTTCCACTTTGCTAAGTTTGT
Organism: Bacteroidales bacterium UBA6192; assembly: GCA_002422725.1. Lineage (GTDB taxonomy): Bacteria > Bacteroidota > Bacteroidia > Bacteroidales > F082 > UBA6192. The sequence goes on along the minus strand of DITE01000111.1, from coordinate 11,576 downwards.
TTATGGGCTCTTTGGGGACATCGCCCTCATAGGTGCCAAGTCGCGGTTCAACAATCCGGTTAGTGATCCATGTTCCAAGAAATGCAATTAAAATGGTTGACACCGCCATGAAATAATAGTTGGCAGTTGGCAAAACGTTGTAATCAACATCGAGTATCCTTGCCGATTCGGTCGAAAGCCCGGCCAGCAAGGGGTCAATGGTGCCAATAAACAAATTGGCACTAAACCCTCCTGAAACACCTGAAAAAGCTGCTGCTAGCCCTGCCACAGGATGTCTGCCCAATGCATGAAAAATAATCCCTGCCATGGGGATAATGAGCACATAACCCAGATCGGAGGCTGTATTGGAAAGTATTCCTGCTAACACCACCACAAAGGTGATCATGCGTGGAGGCGCTTTGATGACAACCAACCGGATGGCAGCAGCGATCAGGCCACTGCTTTCAGCAATACCAATACCCAGCAGGGCAACCATGACAATGCCCAGGGGAGCAAAACCGGTGTAGTTGTCCACCATCTCAAGAAAAATCCTGTGCACCCCTTCGCGCGATAAGAGATTGATAATGTGCGTTTCAGCCTGTGTAGCCGGATGTATTGCTGTCCAGTCGAACACATGACCAAGCCAGGAGAAGAATAGTACCGAAACGGCCAGAATGCCAAATAAACTGGCAGGGTGGGGCAAAGCATTGCCACCAACCTCGACAAAATGCAATAATTTGGATAAGAGCCCTTTTTGAGGCTTATTGGGAAGTTGAGCCATACACTTTAGTTTTATAACTTGCTAGTGCGGGCAAATATAATACTTTCTTAAAAATGACATACAGGCCTTAGTACTGCCCTGTTTTGACCACTTCATTCAATATGCCAATGGCATTTTTTAACTGACTGTCAGAAAGATAGGGCGCAGGGCCAAAACGCAGCGACTTTCCACGGTAATCGGTTAACACACCAGCCAGTTTTAATTTGTCGTGAATCCGGCCGGCAAAATCGGTGATGAATACAAGAAATCCTGCCCTGTCAGCAAGGCTCACACTGCTGTCGACAGTGATAATCTCCTCGGGTAAATCAAACTCCAGAAAAGTATCGGTCATCAATCCGATTTGATGTTGACTAACATTCCGGAGAAAAGCCGGGCTTAGCTCATGTTCCTCAAAAAAACGAAAGACCTCAGCTGCCCGGTAGTGGCTGACCGGGTCGTAGGTTGATCCGGCAAAAAGGTCAGGCCCCTGACCATAAGATGTGTTGCCTGAGTTTTTCTTCGCCAGCAGGCTGAATTCGCTGAACCAGCCCGTGATAATGGGGCGTAGTTGACAATCGGACGGAAAGCGCATGAAACAATTTCCCTCACCAAGTTGACAGTATTTGTATCCGCCGCCAACAATAAAGGCTTGCTGCAGTCCCAGTTGCTTTACAGAAAAGGGAATAACATTCACGGCATGATAGGCATCGATCAGGAGTTCAATATTTTTCTCAAGACATGCTTTGGCAATCAGATCGAGTCCGGGGACTATCAATCCGGTTTCATAAAACACGGCAGAGACGATTACTGCTGCTGTCTGATCATCGAGGGCTTCGATAATTTGTCCGGCAACCTGATGTACAGGATAAGAAGGTATCCGCTTGATGACAACACCTTCTTCTTCTAGCCGTGTCAGTTGTCTGCGTGCGGTGTGAAACTCGCCGTCAGTCATGATAATCTTCTTTTTTTTGCTCCAAGGCAAGGCCGACAGGAAGCGCAGCAGTAAGTCATGGGTGTTGGGAGCCAATACGATATGACCGTTTTCATCATCAATCAGACGGGCATAACCATCGCGCACTGCCTGAGCCTTCATGAAAGCTGGTCCCCATTTGTCGTCAACCAGAGCTGCAGCATCGGCCCAGGCTTGCTCCATGCCCAGGTAGGCAACATCGGGCCATGCCTGATGCGAATGACCGGTGAGTAATAAACGCTCATCAACCCTGAAATGACTGTAATGTCTGGCGAGTTCGTTTGGGTGGTTGCTAAGTTGGTCGAGGGTATGTTTCATATTGTTTGCAAACTATTAAAAAGATGAACGGATGGCCCACAAATCAGGAAATAGTGGGTTGAACAAGGTGCTTCGAAGGTATTCAACACCCGGCGAACCCCCGGTGCCTGTCTTGTACCCGATGGTTCGTTCAACCATTTTAACGTGCCGGTAACGCCATTCCTGAATGCCTTCGTCAAGGTCAATCATAAGTTCACAAAATTGTGTAATGCATGTATCAGTTCTATAAATGTTTACGAGAATCTGCTGAACTTCTTCCGACGACTCAACTGATTTTTCGGCTTCAATCTTGAGCAGTTGTTCCGGAATGTTGTGTCCCGATTTTTTCAGGTAGGCCAGGAAAACCTGCCAGATATGTTTTTGATGGTATCTTTTTTCGAGTTTCTTTCTGATTTCCGAACCTTCAGGGAACCTCAACATGGGGGCTTCAGATTTGCGACCCAGAACAAATTCGAGTTCACGCCATTGATAGGATTGGAAACCACTTGCCGATTCAAGATAATCCCTGAACGACAGAAACTCAAGCGGTGTCATGGTTTCCAGAATATCCACCTGATGAACAAGCACTTTTAAGATGGTGAGTATCCGTTTCATGCTATGCTGCGCACGGTTGATTTCACCTTGCTCAAGCAAAGTCATCACCCTGTCGGTTTCATGCAATATCTGTTTAAACCAGAGTTCATATGCCTGATGAATGATAATAAACAAGGTCTCATCGTGCTCATTGGGCGATTGCAATTGCTGCAGATTGAGGAGCTCCTCAATTTTGAGATAGGATGTATAGGTTAGGGCCATAATTGGATGAATATAGTTGTTTGGCGACAAATGTACATGAAATTTTTTCAAAGAAAATGAAGCAATTCCTATTGAATTGACTTGGAAAAAGAATTTGTTTAACCGGGAAACAGCTGCCTCTAAAAGGGAAATATTTTTAAAACCCGGTGCTTTTTCAAATGGGAACGGATAATTTGCCTGACCTCGCGGTTGTCAGGATATTTAATGAGGTAATCGTCGGCCAGTTGTGGGTCGTTTTTAAATTCTTCAGCAGGTAAAAACCCGAAACCCTGATAAACACTGTTCACTACCTTGATCACACTCATAGTATCCGAGTCGGGACCGACATCAAAAACATAAAAATTTTCATGTTCAAAATGATATTTTTCGAGTGCATCATTTACCCTTTGATTATAGCTTTCAGCACTTTCTTTGCCACAGCAGGCACCATGACACTGTCCGATGTGAACGTGAAAACATGCACCATCTCCCGGATAGAGTCCATTGAGTCTTTGACAAAGCTGAAATTCAGCCGTCAGCAGAAAAAGATGCTCTTTGGCCTCAGCTTGTGAGGAATAAGCGAAATCAGGGCTAAGATCACCTATTGTTTTGGCATATTTTAAGCGCAGGTAGCCATTCTCGTCCGTGAAGTGATACAGTCCATAATTGAATGATGACCGGAGCTGAGCCCGGTTGTATAAAGGCCTGTTTTTCTTTATCTCATCCGATTCCAGAAGTAAGGCAATAAGCTCGTTTCCAGTGAGTTTGAAATCAACATCAGCAATATTGTTTTTCAACTCAACTGCTTTTTTTGTGCTGTTATTGGTGAGGTGTTGCATCACCCTTGCTTTGATGTTGTTTGATTTGCCAACATAGATCAGCTCAGCATTGGAATTGTAGAAATAGTAAACACCATGTTTTTCAGGAAGTTGGTCAATAAGCGATTTGCTAAGACCTGAGTTAAGTCCTTTGAGTGGGATGTTTTCGGGCTTATCATCAAGGGAAAAAAGCAGTTCAAATAGTTTTGCAGTGGCCCTGGCATCGCCCGTAGCACGGTGTTGTCGTTCGTTAATAATATTGAGTGATTTACAGAGTTTTCCAAGTCCGTAGCTGGGTTGACCGGGAATAAGTTTACGAGCCAGTTTAATGGTATCTAGGGTCTTGCGTTGATAATCATAGCCAAGACTTTTGAATTCGGCTTTCAGAAAACTGTAATCAAAATTCACATTGTGACCCACAATGATGGCATCGTCAGTGAGTTCGACTATCTGGCGGGCCACCTCAAAAAATTTTGGTGCTCCGGCAACCATCTTATCATGAATACCTGTAAGCTGTGTGATGAAATACGGAATCTTCATCTCCGGATTGATCAATGTGCTGAACTCCTCAACAACCTGAATCCCATCGTGAAGTAAGATAGCGATTTCAGTGATTTTTTCCTGACCGGCTTTTAAACCTGTGGTTTCCACATCAATAATTGCAAATCGCCTGTTGATTCCGCCTGGCATGTGATGGATTGAATGATGAAACAAAAGTCAGGTTTTTTTGTTTATTCTTTGTATTGCAGGCGTGATTTGATTGGTTTATTGTAAGCTAAAGTCTCAGATAAGCTGATTATTAAACCCAAAAATTGTTATTTATTCTTAAAAAATCGGCTGCAATTTCGATGGAAAAACAGAAAATGAATTAGTATCAATTACTTTTGCAGAAAAAAATGACCGAACAAATAAAGGCCAGAAGTTCAGATAATTTTTGGATTAAACTCATTACCAATTATAAAACCCCCTCAGTTGGTTCCAGTGTCTGGCAGCTGATTAATTCTTTTGTTCCTTACGTTGCGCTTTGGATATTCATGATCTTTGTGCTGCAATACTCATGGTGGCTTGTGCTTCCATTGGCAATTATTACAGCAGGTTTCACTGCAAGACTTTTCATCATCTTTCATGATTGTGGCCATGGTGCTTTTTTCAAATCAAAAGTCTTGAACGACATTATCGGAAACATACTGGGAGTAATCACCTTTACCCCTTATCATCGCTGGCACCATGCCCACCTGATTCACCACCGCACGGCAGGTAATCTGGATAAGCGCGGTGTTGGAGATGTGTGGACACTTACTGTTGAGGAGTTTAACAACTTAAGTGTTGGCAAGCGACGCTTTTATCGAATTTATCGAAACCCGATCATTATGTTTTTTGTTGGTGCTCCCCTGATGTTTGTGCTGACGAACCGGTTCACACGAAGAGGTTTCAGCCGTCGCGAGCGCATCAGTGTGTACATTACCAACCTGGGTATTGCAGGTCTGGTGGTTGGGATGAGTTATCTGATTGGTTTTAGCAACTATTTGCTGATACAATTGCCGGTAATTTATTTTGCCTCAGCAGCAGGAGTGTTTTTGTTCTATGTTCAGCATCAGTTTCCTGATGTGCATTGGTATCGCGATGATGAATGGAATTATAGCACGGTAGCCATTCATGGTGCTTCATACCTGAAACTGCCGCGGGTTCTGCAGTGGTTCTCCGGAAATATTGGTTTCCATCACATTCACCACCTGAGTTCCAAAATCCCGAACTACAAGCTCGAAAAATGTCATGCTGAAAACGAGGCGTTTGCTATTGTTGAGCCTGTTACTTTAATGAAGGCTTTTCAAACGCTGAAACTGCGACTCTGGGACGAGCAGAAACAACGCCTTATCTCGTTCAGGGAGCTGGAAGCAAGGTGATTTCATCTGGCTTTTTTACGTTCATGGTATAGCGAAAGCTTCAAGGTCAGGTTTTCATAGGTTTAGTCTCATCTGTATGGCCTGAACTTCTTTCTGGAGTTGTTTTACCGTGTCGGAAAGCGCATCACGCTCGCGATTGGGTTCTGGCATCTCTGAGCTGATATAATGAACAAATTTCCACACTTCGCGTATGTCGGATGCCTGCAGGTCGTAGGGGTCGTAGAGTGGGTTCAGCGAGTGCAGGCTGAGTATACCTTCTTCTTTCAGTTTGTTTTCGGCAATTTTAAAAACAACTCCTTCATCGCGGGTGAGAATGATGTATGGCTGATGGCTGCGGATAAAATTCCAGTCAACCACATATTCGCCCGTAACAAACGATTTGTCGGGTATAGGCAGCATGGAATCGCCGCTGATCTGAAAACTCCGGTATTTTTTGTTTCGCGAAAGGAATGGCAGCTGAAATGCCGGTAGCACCTTGATATACTCCGGATCGGCAAAACCGGTGGCGTATCCGGCTTTGGCCTTTTCTTCCACCAGCTCGATATTTTCGTTGTTGTGGCTGTCAACGGTGGTGGTGAGTACCCTCAGGTTGCTTCCCTTGATATACACATCATAACCCCTTTCCAGCTGGCTTAACTGGCTTTCGCTCAGGCTTGTCAGATCAACGGTAAGGAGGGTGTCGATGGCTACGCTGAAATACCTGGAGAAAGCAATCAGTGCTTCAATGCCGGGTTGTGCCACCTGGTTTTCGTATCCACTCAGCGTGGAGCGTTTCATGCCCAGCGCAAAAGCCATGTCGTCCTGTGTGCGCCCGCGTCTTTTGCGTAAAAACCTGATATTGGTGTTGAAGTTCATGCAGTGTTGTATTGGAGGGTTGAAGTGAATGAAAATTTTATTCGATTTCTTTATTAAAGGCTATTGACTTACTTATGATGTTGAATACAAACGGATTATGCTTATCAGGATATTCTTTTCCCTTCCTTATGCCGACAGGTTTATGTCGTCTGGCTAAAAAAATATCTTGCGTCATTTCCAAATTTTGTTTAATTTAACGTCGTTATTTTTGATTAAATTCACATCAAAGATACAACAAGAATTAAAAATGTCAAGTATTTAGACAAAATAAGTTTAAAGCCGGGTTTTTTGCCTTGCTTTTATGTTATGGAAAGAACGGTTGTGCATATGGATATTGACACCTTTTTTGTGTCGGTAGAACGGCTGGTCAACCCTTTACTCGAGGGTAAACCGGTTATTATAGGAGGCACTTCCGACCGGGGTGTGGTGGCCAGCTGCAGCTACGAAGCCCGTCGTTTCGGGGTGCATTCAGCCATGCCCATGCGGATGGCCAGGCAGTTGTGCAGCCAGGCGGTGTATGTGCGTGGCGACATGGAGCTTTACACACGTTATTCGCGTCTGGTGACCGATGTGATTGCCGAGAGTGCGCCCGTGTATGAGAAAACATCTGTGGATGAACATTATCTTGACCTCACGGGGATGGATCGTTTTTTTAGTTGTTACAAATGGACGCATGAACTGCGGCAACGCATCATCAGGCACACGGGATTGCCCATTTCGTTTGGTCTGTCGGCCAACAAAACTGTGTCGAAGATCGCTACCGGGCAGGCCAAGCCCAATGGCGAGCTTCAGGTTCTGCCTCTGGAGGTGAACAATTTCCTTGACCCGCTTTCGATCTGTAAAATACCCATGGTAGGCGAGGTGGGCTACAGACTATTGCGCTCGATGGGGGTAGTTACTATTGACACCCTGAGTCGCATCCCTGTCGAGATGATGGAACGAGTGATGAGCCCCACTGGCATTGTGATCTGGGAGAAGGCCAATAGCATCGACCGGACACCGGTATATCTTTGGCACGAGGCCAAATCGGTAAGCACCGAAACCACTTTGGACCAGGACAGCATCGATATCATCCGCATGAAGGGGCTACTAGTGAAAATGGTGGATAAGATATCGTTTGAACTCCATGACAAAAAGAAACTCAACTCCTGTGTCAACATGAAGATCCGCTATTCGAATTTCGACACCCACACGCTTCAGAAACAGATCCCTTACACGGCCTTCGACCACTATCTCATCCCAGTGGAAAAGGGGCTTTTCGGCCGCCTCTGCCAGCACCTTATACTGATTCGCCTCATCGGCGTCCGCTTCAGCAGCCTGATCACGGTAAACCCCCAGCTCAACATGTTCCACGACAACATGGAAATAGTGAACCTCTACCAGGGTCTCGACCGGATCAGGAGGAAGAATGGCCTGAAGGCTGTGCGCCGCGAAACATGATAAACGACACGATCACCAGGAGAAAATGGCTCAATCCCATCCACCCAGAATGAAGAATCTCTCTCGAAAGTTCCCTGCCCAGCAGATCGTCGGAGTTGGCCCCGAAGAAAAACAACAGCGGCAACAATACAGGAATCCACCAGTATTGTTTTCGGGTGGCCACATGAAAAATCATGAATGTGATCAATGGCGCGGCAAAGAGCATCTGCACCCAGTCGGCGCTGATCAGGTTTGGAAGCAAGGATAGAAGAAGGATCCATTCATAGGTGAAATTCCTGTGTGTGATTTCAGTTCTGGCAGTTGAACGATGCTCCCGGCGGATGTTGTTCAGGATGAAAATGACCACCAGGGCAATCACAGCCAGATCCGCCAGCAGGATCCCGTCTTCGGGCCAGCCGGGCAAATGTCGGCCAGCGACATAATCGAGCGAGGTCATGCCGGGATACCCCTCACTGTGCATCATCATCGTGTTCCACCAATCGCGGTAAAGGTCTGTTGCGGCTGAAGGTCCCGGATAAATGAACGGCACCGCCGACACTACCAGGACCGTTAAAGCCAGCCAAATGAGTGCCTTCCGATTTTTTCTAAGAATGAGGGGAAGGATCAGGATCAGTAAATATGGTTTTGCAAGCGCCGCAATACCCAGCAGGATGCCTCCCCGTACATCTTCCCCCTCCAGAAATTGCAGCAGCGACAAACAACAGATCACAAGCAGCAGGATGTTGATGTTGCCGAGATACAATTCACGAGCAACCTGCATCAGGATGCAGCAAAACGCAAGCGAGAGCAAAAAAGTTTCGTGCCTCGTGCCGATAAAATGCATGTACTTCTTCAGCAGATTATTTATTAATGGAAAAAGATACCATAATGCGATCCCCGTTATGAGAAAATGGATCACCGCCGTCACCTTGAAAGGCAGCAGGGTATATGGTAGAAAAATGAAAAGAACGGCCGGACTATACTTGTAAAAACCGGTCACCGTGTAGAAGGATATCTGGTAAACCTGCCCCCCCGCGAACAGGTTTTCGGCTGCGGAATAGTAAACCTGAAGATCGCCCAGAAGAAAACGCCCGTTGATCATGTTTATCACAAGGGTGAGCAAACATAAGAGTGCAACGAAAATGGTATAACCCTGATGAGGAATGCTTCGGTTCATATATTATTCACTTATTAGCGGAATTCATTTCATAAATATACCAGAAACTTGTCCGTTCGGTCCAGTTGTTAATGTTGAATTTCTTTATCCAGGCCGGATGGGATGCGTAAACCAATAGAGGATCAAATCTCCTTTCGGCCGGAATTGAAGGTTTGCCGATAACCAGCAGAGCGATCGTATCCCCACCAGTCTGAATCTGTTGTGTCGAGTCCACTTTTCGAAAGGTCAGATTTTCACGCTTGTAAAAATGAACATCAACCTTTGCCCTGTGATACGGATTATCATTCATGTAATAAAGAATGGCAGGCGCCTGGTAATCCCTCCACAGCTTCCGGTATAGTGCGATGTGTTCATCGGCTGGCCTGAAAATCAGGATAATAAGCATCAGTATGTTCAGAATCCAGAATCCCTTTGTCAGGATTTTTACACTTCGTCTTTCAGGAAATACCCCGTCCTTCCTTTGCAGGAGCAGATCGGCCGTTTTGATGATCATTACCGGCAACAGCCCGATCATGGGAAAGAGAAACCGGATCTCCTTGTGAGGTATGATGAAATGGATGGCAAGAAAAGGCACGATCGTCCACGTGAGGACATCCTTCGGAAATGCCCAGATGTAAAGGAACACGGCCAGGATATATATTATGCTGAGCGGCGGGAAAGCATTCAGGAATGTCTCACTGATATAGTACCACCACGGGCTGACTCCGAATCCGGAAGCTTTGTCAAGGAATATGTTCTGATACAAATAGTTCCAGGACGTAAGAACCCATTGCCCGTAAAACCAGCGGTCGGCCATCACTCCAATCCCGAAAGAGAGAATCAGGCCGTACACGAAAATTATGATGTTACTGATCCCGCATTTGCGGATAAAAAACAGCCATGCTGCGAATCCAAGGATCATAAATGCCACTTGGTAGCGTAAGATGAATGCTATTCCCATGACAATGCCAGCCATAAGGTAGTCAGCCGGCCGGATTTGTTTTCTCAGGAGGAATAATGCAAGTCCGATGAGCAAAACTCTTCCCGAAATGGTTTCGGAAGAGAACCTCACTCCGTTGTATGGAACAAACCATAGGAAGAAGGAGAGAAGCAGGAACCAGTGATATAGCTTCTTTGACAGGATCTCCGGAGCATACAACCTAATCAGCAGGTGAATGCAACCAAATGTAAGCGCGGCAGAAAAAAGGCGGATGCAGATAGCGATGAAAAACGGATCAGAGATCTCAACAACCGACAATCCCTTACAGATGATCCACACGAGCAACGGTTGGAACGCAGGCCGCATCATGCGTCCGTATTCCCAGGGAAGGTTCCCCTCCAGGGTCAGGCCGAGTTTCAGTCCGGCAAATTCAATGATCTGAAAATGCTCATCAAAGTGATTGTACCCGGAGGAAAACCAGGCGGTCAGCAGGAAAATCGCTCCGGCAATGGCGTAAATCCTATTTTCAACGTTCCCCGTGACCTCTTTCATGATCCAGAATGCCTCGCCGATCAGTAGGATAAATACGATAATGTCGGCTTTGTCAACAAACCCATCGAAAATGGCTGAAAATATCTGCCATGTCTGGGGCGAGAGTTGCCGATGTAATGAAAACTGTCGCTTTTAACCACCTTCCGGTCAATTCCGTTCACGCAGATCACTTTCCTTTCGAAAGTGCCTCCCGGTATGATCCAGGCGAGGACTCCTACAATTGCCTCGATGAGGAATACAATGGCATAGGTGTGCGGAATTTTGATTTTTCGGGCCATGATCAAAACATTAATGACAGAACGGAGGTGACTTACAATGCAAAAATGCAAAAAAAAATATATCTGTACGTCCCCGGCGTAATATAAAATTGCGGGATCAGATCAAAAACCAGAAAAATGATTTTACCGTGAAAAAGCAATCAGGGCTTCAATGCCGGGTTGTGCCACCTGGCTTTCGTATCCACTCAGCGTGGAGCGTTTCATGCCCAGGGCAAAAGCTACTTCGTCCTGGGTGCGGCCCCTGCATTTCCTGAGAAATCTGATGTTGGTGTTGAAGCTCATTGTTTGTCAGGTTTATTTTTTAAGCTGCTGAAATATTGATACATGTGGTTTTTGAGAACTTCTGCAGAAAAAATTTGAACAAAAACTTGCATGATGTATGTATAATGATTAATTTAACGTCGTTTAATTTGATTAAAAACACGTCAAGGATATACAAAAATCAAATTTTGTCAAGTGATTGGGTAAAAAAATGTGGATAAAACATACCGGCTGGTGTTTTGGCGGAGCCGGAAAATGACAGGATTATGGAAAGGACGGTTGTGCATATGGATCTTGACACCTTTTTTGTGTCGGTAGAGCGGCTGGTCAACCCTTTACTCGAGGGTAAACCGGTTATTATAGGAGGCACTTCCGACCGGGGTGTGGTGGCCAGCTGCAGCTACGAAGCCCGTCGTTTCGGGGTGCATTCAGCCATGCCCATGCGGATGGCCAGGCAGTTGTGCAGCCAGGCGGTGTATGTGCGTGGCGACATGGAGCTTTACACACGTTATTCGCGTCTGGTGACCGATGTGATTGCCGAGAGTGCGCCCGTGTATGAGAAAACATCTGTGGATGAACATTATCTTGACCT
>DITE01000081.1 GCA_002422725.1 Bacteroidales bacterium UBA6192 | reverse complement strand
TCAACGTATTTCAGGCACTGACAGGGGATGTATTAGATGTTGGATGGTTAAAATCTAATCCAATGGCCAAAAGCTAACAGCTAAAAGCCGATCTTGTCCAAAATTTAATAGCTAAAATCCAATGGCCAAAAGCTAACAGCTAATAGCCGATCTTGTCCAAAAGCTAAAATCCAATAGCCAAAAGCTAATGGCTAATAGCCGATCTTGTCCAAAATCTAAAAGCAAAAGCCAAAAGCTGAATTTATAACCATTCTAAATACCCCTGTAAACCCATCGCTGGCAAAGCATTAAAAATAATTCTCCCGATATGCAAATAAATGCATATTGCTATCATTGAATGATTTAAACTCGAAAATCCGTGTAATATCGTATTTTTGTGAATTAATTAACAAACATAAAATTCATCAATCATGGAAATTGCTGAAATCAAGCAGATGCATAAAACCCTCAAAAGCTGGAAATACAATTGGACCGTGCTCGACAGAGGGTATACCGACAAGATTCTGCACCTCAATTTGTCAACAAACGATATTTGCGAAAAAGCTGTACCCATCGGGATGAAAGAAAAGTTTATCGGTGGGCGCGGATATGGCCTTAAATTGTTGTGGGACGCCACCAGTCCAACGACCAAATGGAACGACCCTGAAAACGAGATTATTATCGCCTCAGGACCTATTGCCGGTATTACCCAATACTCAGGAACAGGCAAATCAATCTGCGTTTCGATCTCACCACAAACCGATTCGGTCATGGATAGCAATGTGGGTGGTTTTTTCGGTCCCTTTCTGAAGTTCTCGGGCTTCGATGCTATCGAACTACAGGGTAAGGCAAAAGAAGATGTTATTATTTTTATTGATGGAATCAACCATGTTGTGGAGATAATGGCTGCACCGGCTGAACCTATTGACAGTCATGTTCTGGCTGAGGTACTTACCGAAATGTATGCCAGCGACGAAAAAGACAAGAAAAATATTGCCGTTGTGTCGGCCGGAGCAGCAGCAGACCATTCGCTTATTGGCATGCTTAATTTCAGCTTTTATGACCCGAAGCGCAAAAAAGTAAGGCTGAAACAAGCCGGACGCGGAGGCATTGGCACCGTGTTTCGCGATAAAAAGATCAAGGCAATCGTTGCAAAAATCCCGGGCGTAAAAGGCAATCTGAATAATGTTGTCGATCTGCAGGCGATTATGGAACGCGGCCAGAAATTCAATCGTGAAATGCGCGAACTCGATGACAAACAAGCCGAAATGCGCACCAAAGGAACTGCCCACCTCACCAATGTTATGAACGATTATGACCTGTTACCGGTTCATAATTTCAAGTTTGGAAACCATCCTGATGCTTTTAAAATTCATGGTGATGTGTGGAAGTCAAAATTCACCCAGGGAATTCCGGATGGCTGCTGGATAGGCTGCAATATGGCCTGTGCCAAAGGAGTGGACGATTACCTTCTGCGTAGCGGACCATACAAAGGAAGCACAGTAATCGTTGATGGACCAGAGTATGAAACAACCTCTTCGCTCGGGTCGATAGCGGGCATCTTCAATCCCGACTTTACCATCGAATCAAACTTTTATTGCGACACCTACGGTATCTGTACGATCACCTGGGGAACGATACTCGGATTCATCATGGAATGTTATGAAAATGGCATACTTAATGAAGAGCGTACCGGTGGTTTGAAACTTAACTTTGGCAATGCCGATGCTGCAATGGAACTACTTCATCAGCTGGGCCGTGGACAAGGTTTTGGTGTAACAGCCGGAATGGGTGTTCGTAAGCTGAAGGAATTGTTTGGCAAGAATGGCTGGGGCGATCCCGGTTTTCTTCAGGATATAGGAATGGAGAACAAGGGACTTGAATACAGCCAGTATGTGAGCAAAGAATCACTTGCACAGCAAGGCGGATACGCAATGACAAACAAGGGTCCTCAACATGATGAAGCATGGCTGATTTTTATGGATATGGTTAACAACCAGATTCCAACCTTTGAAGCCAAAGCAGAAGCACTCCATTATTTCCCGATGTTCCGTACCTGGTTTGGCCTGGTTGGGCTTTGTAAACTTCCATGGAATGATGTGGAACCCGAAAACAACCACGAACAAGCCGAGCCGGCAAAAGTACCCGAACATGTTGACAATTATGTCACCATTTACAAAGCTGTGACCGGAAAGGATTTCGATAAACATGAAATGATCCGTCAATCGGAAAGAGTTTATAATTTTCAGCGAATCTTCAACCTCCGTCGTGGATTTGGCACACGCAAACATGATGCCCAACCGTATCGTGCTGCAGGACCTGTTACCATCGAAGAATACGAATCACGTTCCGAGCGCTATGACAAACAACTCATGGAGCTTGTTGGCTTTAATCCGGCAGGTAAAACAACTTCTGAAAAAATGGCTAAGTTGCGCGAATACCGTGAAGACCGTTACGAACAACTGCTCGATGCCGTTTACAAACGCCGGGGCTGGACAAAAAATGGCGTTCCTAAAATAACCCATTTGAAAAATCTTGGAATGGATTTGCCAGAACTCATCGAATTGGTTACCCCTCATCAGGAAGATTAATTACCTCATTTTAGGTATATTAATTAAAACACAGTATACAGTAAAAGGTCCAAATCAGTACTAAACGTAAAGTCGCCTTCGCAAGGGGCGACTTTTTTTTGAGCCTGACTTTTCGATATGAAGTGAAGTCCATATCGGCCTTTTACTTATTTTTGCCAGCAAATCGCACTTCAATGGACATGGACAAACCTCCCAGACCCGAACGCAAAGATGTGTTCCTGAACTATAAAATATGGCTTTCGGGACTAACAGGCAATGGTATGGTTGATGACTCAACCTATATGCTTTTGCATTTAATTGGAGAGAAAGGGTCATTAAAAGCAGCAGCTGACGAAATGAAAATAAGCTACCGGAAAGCATGGGGCGATCTGGAAAAAGCAGAAGAAATTCTAGGATATGCGCTGACCCAAAAGCACCGCGGCGGTAAAGACGGCGGCAGTTCAATACTCACGCCTGAAGCAACACGGTTGCTTGAAGCATATACCGCCCTCCAGCAGCGATTCGATGACAATGTGGAAGAGGCTTTTAAAGAGTTTATATCGAGGCTCAGGCAGGTATGAAAAGGTTTTCGACTCTGATTGTCATAACAGTGGCACTAGTCGTGCTGTTTGGTAATGCATGTCAGGATAATTCGCAGCAAAAAAGCATCCTGATATTTCACGCAGGTAGCCTGAGTTACCCGTTTATGAAAATCGCCGGGCAATTCATGACTGAGAACCCCGGCATCAAAGTAATCACCGAAGCGGCTGGTTCTGTAGCCTCAGCGCGTAAAATCACCGAACTTAAACGTCAGGCTGATATATTTGCTTCGGCCGACTATCAAATTATTGATCAGCTGCTCATTCCTGAATACACTGCCTGGAACATTCAGTTTGCATCGAACAGTATTGTAATTGCTTATAATGATCACTCAAAATATGCTGAAAAGATATCTTCTGCAAACTGGCTTGACATACTCAAAGATGAGCAGGTAAATATTGGGTCATCAGATCCTGATGCGGATCCATGTGGGTATCGTTCGGTGATTTGTTTGCTGCTGGCAGAAAAGCTTTATCATGAAAATAATCTGATTAGCAAACTCTTATCCGGATCACGCTATTATCAACGCCCAAAAGAAACCGATCTCATTGCACTGCTGGAAACAAAAACCATTGACTATTTGTTTATCTACAAAAGTGTAGCCATTCAACACGGCATGCACTATGTTGAACTCAATGATTCAATAAATCTGTCAAATCCGGCACTTAACAACTGGTATGCAAATACTTACATTGATATTCGTGGTTCTCAGTCAGGCACCAAAATCAGGCTGAATGGCGAAGCAATCACTTATGGAATAACCCTTTTAGCCGATTCAAAAAACCAATCAGACGCGTGGCAATTCATCAGCTGGCTGCTGCATCCTGAAAAGGGAGGCAAAATACTAAAAGAAAGTGGTCAACAACCGATTACCCCTGCCCTTATCAATAGCACCGAAGGCTTACCCACCGATGTTATGAAATATGTAATTCCAATCAATAACCTTTATAAAGACAACACCTTATGAGTATGAAACACTTATGTACAACATGCGAAATCGCGCCTGCGCTGGAAAGGCTCGGCATTCAAAAAATAAATTATGGTGCCAGCACCGGAGCCGAATGGATCGAAACAAACGGTGAAATTCTTGATTCGTATTCGTCCTGCGATGCAAGGCTGATTGCCAGTGTAAAACAGGGGACATGGAACGATTATGAAACCATCATGGAAAAATCCATGGAGGCTTTCAAAACCTGGAGAATGATCCCGGCACCTCAAAGAGGCGATATCGTGCGACAGATGGGAAATGAATTCAGAAGGCACAAGGAAGACCTTGGCCGGTTAGTAAGTTATGAAATGGGTAAAATTTATCAGGAAGGCTTAGGTGAAGTTCAGGAGATGATCGACATTGCTGATTTCGCACTGGGAATTTCACGTCAGTTATATGGTTCAACAATGCATAGCGAACGTATTCGTCATCGCATGTATGACCAGTACCATCCACTTGGTGTTGTTGGCGTGATCACTGCATTCAATTTCCCTGTAGCCGTGTGGGCATGGAACGCCATGCTGGCTCTGGTTACCGGGAACACCGTTATTTGGAAACCCAGTTCAAAAGTACCCCTGTGCGCTGTGGCCATTCACAACATCATTGCTGATGTGCTCAAGCGAAACAATGTGCCTGAAGGCGTTACCAGCCTTATCATTGGCAGCTCAAAACATATTGGCGACAACTTTCTTGCCGACAAACGTGTTCCGTTGATCTCCTGCACCGGCAGTACCGCTGTTGGAAGGCGTGTCGGACGCATCGTTGGCGAGCGGCTTGGACGCAGCCTGCTTGAACTTGGTGGAAACAATGCAATTGTCATCTCCGAAAAAGCCAATCTGGACATGGCACTCATGGCCACGGTTTTCGGTGCCGTAGGGACAGCAGGACAGCGCTGCACATCCACACGCCGGTTAATCATCCACGAATCGGTTTACGATCAGTTCAAGGCTCAATTGATCAACGCCTACAAACAAATCAGGATTGGCTGTCCGCTTGACCCGGATGTACTGGTTGGGCCACTGATTGACAAAGGTGCTGTTGAAGCATTCAAATATGCCCAGGAACAGCTGGTTAAAGAAGGTGGCAGCATACTATTTGGTGGACAGGTGCTCGAAGGACCGGGCTATGAATCGGGATGCTACGTGGTGCCTGTGCTTGCTGAAGCAGAGAACCATTTTCATATTGTTCAGGAAGAAACCTTTGCTCCAATTCTTTATCTGATGAAATACAAAACCATGGAAGAAGCTATTGCACTGCACAATGCAGTGCCACAAGGCTTGTCGTCTTCTATTTTTAGCACTGATATGCTCGAAACCGAACGATTTTTGTCGCACGAAGGATCCGATTGTGGCATTGCCAATGTGAACATTGGTACTTCAGGCGCAGAAATTGGCGGGGCTTTCGGTGGCGAGAAAGATACAGGCGGAGGCCGGGAGTCGGGAAGCGATGCCTGGAAAGTGTATATGCGCAGGCAAACAAACACAATCAACTACAGCAGCGAACTTCCTTTTGCTCAAGGAATTAAATTTGTTTTGTAGAAGAATTTCCTGAAGTATATTAAAAAAACCTGCTTCACATCACATGAAGCAGGTTTTTTTTGACCATTTGTGATCTGCTTATAAAACCAAAATTCGTTTTACACGACCATACTGAGCGTTTCCAAACCTGACGATGTAAACACCCGGACTGGCATACGACATGTCGAGCATATAACTGTAGGTGCCCGAAACCGGATGAACCCTGTTCTCGACTATTTTATGACCCAGACTGTTAAATACATTAAATATTAATGCATCGGTGACCTCGGTTGTCCTGAGCGAAACATCAAAATGGTTGTTCTGAAGCGGAGTTACTACCAGGTTTAACTCATTGGCTGTGAGTTCCTCTTCGGCGGTATACAGGGTAATGATCACTGTATAGTCCTCTGTTTCGCCATAATCTGTTGCCTCACAGGCGTCATCAGGGACTGGTTCGTTCCAGTTCGACTTTGCCCTGAGCATATGTTGTCCAAGCAATGCATCTTCGGGGATGTAAACAGGGATGTTCAGGGTGTGATTGCCTCCACCCTGACCATTGGCAATTTCAACATTATCAACAACAATTTCATCTTCCTCAAACACGAAATTATCATTGAAATCAATCCACACTCTGACAAACTGATCGCCATATCCCGTAGCCACTGTAAGCTGGTAGTTCTCATTGCGTTCCAGCTCGGTTGCAAGATTCTGATAGTTTCCGTAACCATTCGGGGAACAAGAAGTGATGTTGTCAATGGTTCCCAAGGCAAACCTGGTGAAGCCATCTCCATAGGAACAATCGGCTCCCGGTTCGCACGAACTCTTCACAATAACAACATTGGTTGTATCATTGAACAATTGAACATCCTCAGGCATAGAAGTATAGGCTGACAAGGCATAAGACCCGATATTACTGAAATCGGCTGTTGCGTTGAAGGTATAGTTGAGCGATTCATTAAAGCCCAATGGCCCGGGAACCGTTTCATTCACCAAGGTGCCATCGAGATTATACGAAACTGCAAATTCAGATTTGGGAGCAGTTCCAAAGTTTCTGATTACCACTTCTATTTCTTCGGCTCCGGTGAGGTTAGTGCCACTCACTGGCCGCAACACTGACGTTACGCCTATATCATTTTGAAATAGATGGGTAACTTCTTTGGATGTGGTGTTATTTCCCCCAAATTCATCGCCGGTGAGGGCAACAGTTGCTGTAATGGTGTAGGTTTGACCTTCAACCGACATATCAGCAGTTACTGCGAAAGAATATTGAATTGAAGCTGCAGAGGCCAGAGGACCCGGGATTATTTCATTAACCACTTCTCCCCCATTTACTGAGTAGCTTACGGGAATATTACTCTGTTCGTTCATGCCAAAATTGAAGACGGTTATAGTCACTGTTTCATTGGCAGTAAGCGTACCGCTCACTGGCTGGTCGATGCTTAACAAGCCCATATCGTCAGCAAGGTCAGGTGCAATCTGAAACACCCCAACAACATCCGTACGGCTTCCGCTGTTAAAATACTCAGCAATATGCCAAAATGTTTTATCATTGACAGGATCAACCGTTAAATGAACATAATCGGCCAAGCGGTTTGAAGGGTTATTGGTAGTGCTTTGAGCAATAAGGGTTTCATCAATTGTCATCTGACCAAGTGGATCAGATGCATATCTTCCTGTATAATAAATAGCTATACGTTCCTGACTGCTAACTGTTGTGTAACCCATACCAATATTTCCCATGGCATCCATCGCCATACTCCCCGAGAATGCGTCTTTATTGTTGTTGGGCGAAACATAGGTTCCCTCCTGGTAAATTTCCCAGGGTGCGCCATCAGCAGACTGACGGAGTTCATACCAACGGATACCGGCAAGTTCGCCCGATGATCCATCTGTATCAACAACAAAATTAAACACTGCAGAATTATAGTTTGGAAACCTTCGATACTGGGCCTGATTCATTATAGTGGCCTGAAGAATATCCTGATCGGGACCGGAAGGTTGCGGACGGTTTGAAAACGAACCTCCGTCAAAAACCGAGATAAAAGGTGTAGTATTTATCTGTTGTGCTGATGAAATAGTTGAATTTGAGATGTTTGTCCAATCAACGTTCACAGTCCATACTTTCAGATGGTCAACATTAATCCCCGACCAGGCATCGTCCTGCATGTAAACAACAGAAGCATTGCCCACCGGGGGAAGATCACCATTGGTAACGTTAAAAACCTGGGGGCTGTAGAACCCTGAGGTGGCCATACCAGGTAGCGGAAAGCCAACAAACTGTGCAGGATTACCCAGTAAAGCCTGATCGCGTTCAATAACAAAAATCCTGTTTGTTGCACTGATGTTGGCTGTAACGTAGTATCCATCAGACCATATAGAGAATTTTGGATAATCGGGAAACGAAGCCGTACCAAAACCGGTTGTGTAAACAAACCATCCATCATTCACCGGATCGGGTCCCTGCGAAATAGCGACATTGAATCCATTTGGGCTCTGGTCGAACTCTGTGATGATAAATCGGTCAGCTGCCACATCATAAAGCATAATGGGATCGCCCAATTCATTACCAGGGAAGATGGTTTCCAGAGAGGCTGCCGGTGTTAGTGGATTCCCCTGTTTGTCAAAAATCCGGAAACCAACATTCCACCCTCCCAAAAAGTGATTGGGACCAACAGCACCGGTTGGGTCTGATGGGGTGTAATTTGAAACATTGGCATTAAATACGAGGCTGGGCTCTTTACCTGAATAGCGTCTTGCGTTGTTCTGCTGCTGAATCAGGGCATCATTGTCAACAGGAAGTCCTTTTCCGGGCACGGTAATATTAGCGCCCCGCCGCTTTGGAGGACCAGGACGCAGGCTTTCATTCGGGTCAATTCCAACAAAAGTTCCATCTTTAATTTGTTGGGCAATACTGGGTACAATTCTCGGTGCTGGAAGTATTCCATGCATGTTTGCAGGTGTCAGTGTGATCTTTTCCTGCGCACTCAGGCCAAAGGCAATAGCCAGCATGAGGGTAATCGCTACTAATTTGAATCTCATAAAATTGTGTTGGTAAATGAATAATGACGCAAAATTAGAATAATAATTCAATCGGCGATATGGCAACAAAAAAACGAAAGTCCAAACCTGGAACGCGAATCATTGCTTATGTCCAAAGCACAAAATGATTAATAAAGACTACCTTTGCACCCGCGCACAAGTCAAAGCCTGTTACTTACTTCAAACGCTTATTATCATGATTACTGTATCAGACCTGAGTATACAATTCGGGAAACGAATTTTATTCCAGGATGTTCATATGAGATTTTCTGCCGGAAACTGTTATGGCATTATCGGTGCTAATGGTGCCGGAAAATCAACTTTTCTCAAAATGCTTTCGGGCGAAGTTGAAAGCACACGTGGTACGGTGAAACTGGGTTCAGGTGAACGATTATCCGTTCTGAGGCAGAATCATAACGAATTTGATGGTGTAACAGCCTTGTCGACAGTGTTGATGGGCCATGAAAAATTGTGGAAGGTGATGCATGAACGTGAAGCGCTCTATTCCAAAAGTGATTTTACGGACGAAGATGGCCACCTTGCCTCTGAACTGGAAGGCCAATTTGCTGAGCTGAATGGATGGAATGCCGAAAGCGATGCCGCAAACCTCCTGAGCGGTTTGGGAATAAAAGAAGACCTTCACTTGAAACTCATGGAAGAATTAAGCGGCAAAGAAAAAGTAAAAGTATTGCTCGCTCAGGCCATATTTGGCAAACCTGACAATCTGCTGCTTGATGAGCCTACCAATGACCTTGATCTGGAAACTGTAAACTGGCTTGAAAATTACCTGAGCGAATATGAAAATACAGTGCTGGTGGTTTCACACGACCGGCATTTTCTCGACGCTATATGCACCCATATTGTTGATATTGACTTTAATCGCGTTCAGCTTTTCTCAGGCAATTACACTTTCTGGTACGAATCGAGTCAACTGGCTCTGAGACAATTGCAAAACCAGAATAAAAAAGCGGAAGAGCGCAAAAAAGAACTTCAGGAGTTTATTGCCCGGTTTAGTGCTAACGCTTCTAAATCGCGACAAACAACCAGCCGTAAAAAAATGATCGAGAAGTTGAACATCGAGGAAATCAAACCTTCGACACGAAAATACCCGGCTATCATTTTTACACCGGAGCGCGAACCAGGAAACCATATTCTCGAAGTGAACGCGATGAGCAAAAGTGTGAATGGCAAATGGCTGTTCAAAGACTTGAGCTTTACCATACAAAAAGATGATAAAATTGTATTCCTTTCGCGTGATACCAGGGCAATGACCAGTTTATTTGAAATTCTCAAAGGTCACGATAAGGATTATCAAGGTAATTTTGTGTGGGGGCAGACAATTCTCAAGGCTTATCTGCCATTGGAATACGATGATTTATTCCAGACTGACATCAGCCTGGTTGATTGGCTGGCTCAGTTTTCTGATGACACAACCGAAATCTATCTAAGGGGTTTCCTTGGAAAAATGCTATTCTCGGGTGAAGAGATTTACAAAAAGGCCAATGTGCTTTCAGGTGGCGAAAAAGTGCGCTGTATGATTGCCCGCATGATGATCCGCAATGCCAATGTGATGTTGCTCGACACACCCACCAACCACCTTGATCTCGAATCTATTCAGGCATTTAACAATACATTGATCAGGTTTAAAGGAAATATTTTGATGTCGTCGCATGATCAGGCATTCATTCAGTCAGTTTGCAACCGAATTATTGAGGTCGGTCCCAATGGCATGATCGACAAGCTGATGGATTATGATGATTATATCAATGATGTCCGTTTGAAACCGTTGCGGGAACAGTTGTTTGCCTGAGGTGGTTCAAGTGGTTGGTTTCAAAAAGGACTGCTGTAATCCTTATTAACGAGGTATGATTCATCAGTTAACGTATTCAAAAAAGCAATTAAATCTGCCTTGTCTTGCTCGGTCAATTGCAATCCCGGGCTGATATTGTATTGCATAAGTTCATCAACAGTAGAGGAGTTCTTAACACCATGGTTATAATGGTTGAGAACTTCTTCAAGCGTTGCAAAACGTCCGTCGTGCATGTAAGGGGGAGTAACGGCAATATTTCTTAATGATGGTACTTTGAATTTTGCTTTATCCGCATCAGCAGCAGTAGTTTCAAAATAGCCTAAATCAGTGAACGAACTTTCATCATCAAGCCCATTGTTCATATATTTGTTGTTAGTAAAATTCACTCCGGCATGGCAGTGAAAACACTCTCCACCTTTAGAAAGCCCATTGGGGTCGAACTCGGTGAAAAACAAATCATGTCCGCGTTGCTCACTTTCCGATAAGGTGGCATCTCCCAGCAAATACTGGTCATACTTAGAATTCATTGACAAAATCGTATTCATGAATTGCTCCATGGCCAGTCCCATTTTTTCAGCAGTGATGGTACTGTCTTCGAAAGCTCTTGCAAATTGAAAACGGTATTCTTTCGTAGCCTGAAGCTTTGAAACGGCATTTTCGAGCGTTTCGTTCATTTCAAGCGGGTCTTGAATTGGTTTCAAAGCCTGATCACGAAGTGATGATGCCCTTCCATCCCAGAAAAAGCCGTTCGTATGCCATGCCATATTAAAAATAGCCATTGCCTGCCTTCTGCCCGGCAACTCATCAACCCCTATACTGAATTGGCGAATATCACTGAAGCCATCTTCCTGCATATGACAGTCAGCACAACTTTGGGTTTCCCCCTTTGATAATTTTTTCTCATAAAAAAGCATTCTTCCAAGAAGTACCTTTTGATTGGTCAAGAGATTGTCTTCGGGTATTGTTGGGTTTGGAAAATAGCTGTAATCCAAACTATAAGGAGTAGGATCATAATCGGGCAAAACTTCAGGCTTCGGGTCAGGTGGAGTATCAGTTTGCTTGTTGCACGCCAAAACAAGAAGTGATATAGAAATTGTAAGTAAAAAGGCAATCTTCTTCATAAAACCTAAAATCTGAATTTTTTGTTATTGATAAATTCATCGTCTGTCAACGACCGGAGATAGGCGACTAGTGCAGCTTGCTCCGTTTCCGTAAGGTTTAAGGGTCGAATCATTTCATTTTTATTGGGATGGTTTTTTCCTCCGGAATTATAATGGAGTATAACTTCTTCCAGAGAACTCAACGACCCATCGTGCATATATGGACCGGTAACAGCAACATTTCTTAAAGAAGGAACTTTGAATAATGCCCTGTCTGCCACAACATTTGTAAGTCTGAACCTGCCCTGATCAGCATATTCTTTATACAATCCATTGTTTTGAAAAGTATAAATACTGAAATTAAAACCACTATGGCAGCTGGAGCAATTCGTTCTTTCACTATGAAACAAATCCATTCCGGCAAGTTCCTGTTCAGTTAAGGCAGACTGTTTTCCCTGATAAAAATATTGGTCGAATCGGCTGTTGCCACTGATAATGGAACGTTCGAAAGTTGCCAAAGCCCTAACAATTACATAATAATCCGGCTCCCGGTTATATGCTTCCTGCGATAATTTCTGGTATTCCGGGT
Organism: Bacteroidales bacterium UBA6192; assembly: GCA_002422725.1. Taxonomy (GTDB): domain Bacteria; phylum Bacteroidota; class Bacteroidia; order Bacteroidales; family F082; genus UBA6192. The sequence goes on along the minus strand of DITE01000081.1, from coordinate 85,751 downwards.
CGGCTTTAAGGCGGTTTGCAATTTCAATGATGTTGAAATCAAACTCATTGTGCTCCTGGATTGGCACAAGCACCTGCATTTCAAGCGTTGGCACCCCGCCCTCCCTGGTATAATAAGGATGGTAAGCAACATTGGCCAAAGAAGGTGCATTGCGCACACCGGGTGCATTATCCACTCCCGGGCTAAATGCAACAGTGTCGCTGAAAGCGTAAGCGGCCAAATGACAGGAGGCACAACTTACGGTTTCATTTCTTGACATTACCTTATCATAAAATAACTTTTTGCCCAGTTCCCATCTTGCTTCTGTAAATTCATTTCCTTCAGGAAATTCAATGTCCGGAAAGCCTGTTGGGATCACCAAAATCGGTTCTGATGCGATTGGTTCAACAGGCAGATTCTCCTTTTGACAGGAAACAGTCAGCAGGAGGATTAAAAAAAAGGATATTGCTGAGGGTTTATTCAAACTGAAAATTATTGTGTAACAACCAATTTTTCAGTAGCAACCAGAACACCATTTTGCAATAAGTTTACAAAATACAATCCTGCATTTCCCGGTGTAAGGTTGAAGGAATAATTTCCGCTATGAATATTTTCACTTTGAATCAAACGGCCAGTTACATCAACAACCGAAATAGCGTATTCATTTCCTGATGGGAGTGACAAAAATGCTTTGCTTAAACCATTGGTTGCGGGATTTGGCCCAATGGCAAGTTTTCCTTCAAAATTGTTCTCTTCCACTCCTGTGAAATAGTAGGCTGAATAGACATATTTGGAGAAATTCTGAAGAAACAAAGCAGCAACGCCAGTTTCACCATGCTCAATTAATCCTGCTGAGATATCAATGTCTTTATACATACCGAAGTAGTCAGCCAGGATCGGAATTACCAAATTTCCACCTACTGCCATTGCACCGGTTTCCAGGTTTACCTCTCGATAATTCCCATCACCAAGCCCGTGTAGTTGGTAAGTTAAAATTAAGTTCATCCCGGTTTTTCCTTCAAGGCAGGCAAAACGATACCCTGCAGCCCATCCCCAGTGCATTTCAGGGTTCTGAGGTGCCAATGGATGTCCCTCGGGATATTTTGTAGGGTCAAGGTGGTTGTGAGGCTCATCAACTCCTATCCAGAAGCTAATTCCTTCAACATTGCTTATATTGTATGAACCTAATTCAAAATCACTTTGCTCTGCAGCATCAACAAGCAACCATGTATCTTCAATAGCTGTTATTTGCCCGCCATCATGTGTAATTTCAATTTCTGAAATATAATATTGCAAACGGGTAATGCTGAAGTTAAAACCCTCTTCAGGGTGAGTATATTCCTCATTCAACACAAGTGGATTCTCGCCCACATTCTGGTCAAAATGAAGCACTAAATTTGTTTGTGAAGAAGCTGTCAGGAATAATAAACCTGCTATGCTTAAAAGTAGAATTTTCATCATAGATTGTATTTGTAATTGATTATTAATATTTTAAAAGAACTTTTCAAAAAGCGATAGGACAAATATAAGATTTTATTTATAACGATTCTAAATAATGACTGTTTTCTATTTTTGTGAGCTCCGTGCAAGAGCTATGGCACAAAGTTCCGCAGAGACTCACGGAGTGACACAAAGGGATAATTTATTGAGAATCAATTTTTTCTTTGTGGAACTTAGTGTCTTCTTTGTGGCTCTCCGTGCAACAGCTATCACAGTTTGCACAAAGGAATAATGGATTCAGAATCAATAAATTCTTTTCACTCATAATATGTTTCTCTGTGGAACTTAGTGTCTTCTTGGTGGAATTCTGTGCAACAGCTAGGTCTTGAGATGTAACGCAATCACATGTAAATGATGGATGTGGGCTTTAATGTATGTGAAAAAGGAGTCTCAGGTTTAACAAGGGGTTAAAAATTCCGTTATTCAGATGTTGCACCTGTGCTGTAAATATTAAAAGGAAAAGCCCGTAATTTAAAAATTACAGGCTTTTAAACTCCTCAATTGCGGTCCGGACGGGACTCGAACCCGCGACCCCGTGCGTGACAGGCACGTATTCTAACCAAACTGAACTACCGAACCAATAATTTGAAGTACACTTTTCAACTACCTGAAAAGTTGGGCAAAGATAAACCATTTTTCAAAAGCACAAGAAATTTCAGTCATTATTTTTTTTAGCTGAATTCCAGGCAAAAGCCCCATCGTTGCGTGTGTCGTGAACAGATACTCCTGCAAGCCCGGCTGCCAGTATCCATTTTTGTTTCTGCCAGGGAGGCAGCGAACCATCAGTAACAAGTTGTACAAAATGAAATGATTTCATCAGAGCCTCAAGATTTTCCGGACAATTCCCTCTCACTAACACTATATCTGCTGCCACAGGCTCCTGAAAATTGAACAATTTTTCTGAATCTTTTTGCCAAATTACTATCAGTTTTCCGTTGAACGAAATAAGATGACCCTCCCTGCGCAACACATCGTGCTGAACCTGATTCACATCCATTTCAAAAGAATCCGGCTGCCCACTGAGTCCTTTCATCGTCCAGAAACCCTTCAGGTTCATATCCCTCATTGTTTCATCATACAGAACAGCCGAGTCGGCCAGCAGCACATGCTTCCTTCCATAAATAAAATCAATGGCTGTAACACCTTTAAGATCAAATACCACTACCAATGATTGAGCCTGATGCTTTACAGTGCGCCATGTGAATGAAAACATGAGTACCAGACTTAGCATCAAAGCAGGCAGAAGTGGCTTATAGTGTTGCTTCACAATCATATATAAAATAATTGACAACAAAATATACAACATGACGGATTCATATCCCAACAACTGTATCCCCTGCAAGGTTGATCCCGGAAGTCGCTCCACCCAAAGAACGGCTGTGTTCAATGCAAAAAGCAGAGCAGAGGTCAGCACACCCATAAAACCCGAAACAAACGGAATGAAGGAAAAAATCAGAACGCCCATCCCGGCAACGATAACCAAAAATGACAGGGGTACCACAATGATGTTACTGAGCAGAAAATAAACCGGGAACTGATCAAAATAATAGATGGCAAGCGGTGTTGTACCAATTTGTGCTGCTATGGAAACCGCAGAAATCTCCCAAATGTAATTCAACACCTTATTTTTGACAAATATTAAATCATAGATTGGTTTATGAAAAAGCACTATGCCCAATACGGCCGTGTAAGAAAGCTGAAAACCAAGATGGTAAAGGGTCATTGGATCCACACACAAAAGCAGAAATGCCGAGGCAGCAAGCGAGTTGATGACATTTCCCTTCCGGTTAAATAAGCGTCCGAGCAGCACAAAACTAAGCATTACAGTAGCCCTGAGTACAGATGGTGAAAGGCCGGTAAGCATGGCATAAGTCCATATTGCCCCTGACAACAGTAAAATGCGTAAAAAACGGCTCGCTTTTGATGTTCCTAAAACACCCAGTAGAAAATTAATGATTAAATATACAATACCAACATGCAAACCCGACACACACAGCACGTGCATGGCTCCTGCTGCTGTGTAGCCCTTGCGCAGAAACCTGGGCAATTGATCATCGTAGCCCAACAGTATTGCCGAAGCTACTGCATACTCATCACCGCTTAAGCCGTTAACTTGCAGAGCACGAAGCAAATGATCACGCATGGCATAGGATAATGCGTAAATAGGATTAACAACCGAATTGCCAGTTGTCACCCAATCATTTTCCTTTAGAAACATCTGATGGTAAACACCTTGCTTTTTGAGATGTGCCCTGTAATCAAACTGTCCGGGATTCGTGGGAGGAGCAATTGGTTCAGGTGGCTTGAGCAGGAGGAGGATATCTCCATAACGCAGTTTTGCAGTCAAATCGGAATTGCGTGCATACGACATGATGCTGCCCGATGCCCGCCGTCGACCCAAACTGTCATACACGGCAACAACTTCGAGGGATAACTTTGTGGTAAGCTCACGCACTGCAGGAGGGTCGACCACCCTAACCAGATAGCGCTCACCTTTTTGGTTAAGGATATTGTCAGGTTTCGAAGCAGGTGATGTTAGCCGGGTATTGATTAAACCTATACTGAACATGAATAAAAAAACCATTAATCCCTGCACCCAGCGAAAGCTGAAAGATTGCTGCACAACATGAAAATAAACAGTCAGCATGAAAAACAATCCGACTGCGGTCCACAGTAGATTTTGGTTTACCCTTTCCTCAATTTGCGTGGCAACGATAATGCCTGCTGTCATGGGAATCAGCAATCGCAAAAACGGATATTTCTGGAGATTAATGAGCATATAATCCGGTTGCTATTAACCAATTAAAGACACAAAAAGGAGGACAGAACAAATATATGAAATTCCGCTGCTTATTCGAAACAATGGCAGCTATTTTGTTTGCAATAAAAATAAAGGAGTGCTCTTTATTTTATCCTTTTGTCAAAAATTCAACAATTTCAGCTGCTGCCCTGGCAGAAGCTCCTTCGCCACCAAGTTTCTCTCTTAGCAAAAGATAATCTGCATTCATTTGCTGCATTTCGGGCTTGTTGAAAAGCAATCGGCTTAACTCACGCTTTAATCTATCTTCATTCAACTGATCCTGTATGAGTTCAACAACCACTTCGCGATCCATGATGAGATTGACCAACGAAATATATTTCACATGAATCAATCTCTTTGCAATTTCAAATGAAATCCGGTTTCCTTTGTAACAAACCACTTCAGGCGTACCGATAAGTGCCGTTTCAAGGGTGGCGGTGCCGGAAGTAACCAATGCAGCAGTTGAATGCCTGAGAAGCTCATAAGTCTGGCCAAAAACAATACTGGCCTGATAATCTTTCAAATGTGTCTGGTAAAATGAAGCTTCCAGCGAAGGGGCTCCGGCAATAACAAACTGATAGCCGGGGAAATGATCTATCATTTTCAACATCTCATTAAGCATCACGCTAACCTCCTGCCTGCGGCTTCCGGGAAGCAGGGCGATCAGGGGCTTGTCGGACAATTGATTATTCGAACGAAAGTCTGCTGAAGGAATGGGCTTAATTTGGTTTAATGCATCAAGCAAAGGGTGTCCAACAAAGGTCACGTCAACCCCAAACTGCTTGTAAAAGTTTTGTTCAAATGGCAAAATCACCAGCATCCTGTCTACAACTTTCTTAATCGTCAAGACGCGTCCTTTTTTCCAGGCCCACACCTGAGGCGAAATATAGTACACCACGCGAATGCCTTGTTGATGGGCAAATTCTGCGATCCGGAGATTAAATCCGGGATAATCGATTAAAATGAGGACGTCGGGTTGAAAATGAAGGATATCTGACTTACAAAAACGCAGGTTGTTAAGGATAGTTCGCAAATTAAGGATCACCTCCAGAAATCCCATGAAGGAAAGATCGCGATAGTGTTTAACAATTTCGGCACCTTGCTGTTGCATCAGATCGCCTCCCCATGCCCTGACTATTGCCGATTGATCAAGCTGCCTGATCTCGCGGATCAGGTTGGATGCGTGAAGGTCACCAGAAGCTTCGCCGGCAATGATGTAATATTTCATTTGGAGATTGATGTTTTGTTCGTTTCTGGTTTTATTTGAACAAAAAGAAAACGAAAACTATGCCGGCAAAAGTCAGCATCAGTATGCCCTGACCGGTTTTCTCGCATTTGAAGTTCACAAAGTACAAACGCATTAACAACAAATTGGGAATAAAAGCAATAAGAAAAAGTGTTCGCGGATCGCTGACAAGGGCTCTTGTAACAGGGATTGACCCCAGAACAAGCCAGAAAAACGTATAGGTCACAGCTGCTACAATCAATCCAAGCAGCAATCCAAACCAGATTGTATCGGTTCTTAACCAGTTTTTCATTCTATAACTCCCATTTTTTTATTTCATCAAGCGCTCTATAAGCCGTCAAATCATAATGCACCGGAACTACTGACACAAACTGATTGTCGATTGCCCACTGATCCGTTTCTTCTGACACATCGCTATTCTCAAACCGTCCGGTAAGCCAATGATAATCAACCCCTCTTGGGTCCTGACGCGAGTCAAACTCCTCAACCCAACGGGCATTGGCCTGCCTGCACACCTTAATCCCTTTTATTGGCCCTGAATCATTTGATGGTATGTTTACATTCAGGCAAATCCCTTCCGGGAGGCCGTGATGTAATACATTCCGGACCACCTTATCCACAAACTCATCAACATGGCTGAAATCGGCATTCAGGCCATAGTCGCATAAACTGAATCCAATTGCCGGTATTCCGTCGATGCAGGCTTCAATCACTGCTGCCATGGTTCCTGAATAGATTACATTGATTGAAGCGTTTGAGCCGTGATTGATACCCGAAACCAGCAGATCGGGTTTACCACCTATAACTACCTGCTCGCCAAGCTTGACACAATCGACCGGTGTACCGTTACAAATATACTCCTCGTAATCAGGCTCTTTAGATACCGTTTTTACCCTCAAGGGAGTCTTGATGGTGATGGCGTGTCCCATGCCAGACATGGATTGCTCGCCTGCCACAACGATAATCCTTCCAAAAGGACGCAAGAGTGAGATTAGTTTACGGATTCCACCTGCATAATACCCATCATCATTGGTAATTAATATAGTGGGTTTATAATTTCTATTTTCAGTCATTCGATTGATCCAGATTTGTGACACCGGCAGAGATAACGAATTTCATGACCTCGGTAGCCGAAGCGTCGATGGGTTTTACATTTTCGACAGGTACAATAAACAGGTTTCCCGACCAGGCATATGAATGTGGCAAATATACGGCAACCTTATTTCCGGGAATGCCCAGAAACGATAAATCTTTGTTGGTAATAAAACCAATCTTCTCCAGGTCGGCACCTTTACCCACTTTAACCAGTACAGGTTCATTAAACCGCTTTTTCTGACCAACAAATGCCGACACCAGATCTTTTACCGAAGTATAGATAATCTTAATCAGGGGGGCTTTTACAAACAATCGGTCGAAATATACCATAAATGGTTTGAAAAGCAAACTTGATCCAAGCATACCGATCAGGGTTATCAGTGTGATGAGCACTACCAATCCGAGACCCGGTATATGCCTATCCAGTAACTTGTCAATCAGGTTAATTAATAAACCATCTATATAATTAAAAGTTACATAAATTGCCCAAAAAGTGATGGTTATTGGTGCAATAAATAGCAATCCCTGGAAAAAATAAAATAGCAGGCGCTTCATAACATTGTAAATTTAATTCATAATCAATTCTATACTTCAGTACCGGCAAATTTCTTCAATTCCATAAATAACCTGTGTGTCGGCAGACCCATGACATTGAAAAATGAACCCTTTACCGAAGCAATAGCAACATATCCTATCCATTCCTGAATACCATAAGCTCCGGCTTTGTCCAAAGGCATATAGCGATGAACATACCACACAATTTCTTCATCAGAAAGCGCGCCAAAACGCACTGCTGAAAGTTCAAAAAACGATCGCAGCTGTTTGTCAGTGCGCAGGGTAACGGCAGTAACCACATTGTGCTCGCGACCTGAAAGCGTTTTAAGCATGTTAAAAGCTTCGTGACTGTCAGCAGGCTTATTCAGAACATCATCATCAACCAGCACGATGGTATCAGCGGTGATGAGCAGAAAGTTTTCGGGAAGTTCGTCCGCAGCAAAGGCCATTGCTTTACGTTCCGACAGCATGAGCGCAATATCTTTGCCTTTCAGCGAATTGGGAAATGACTCATCAACGTCCTTTACCAACACGTCAAAATCAATATCCATTCCCTTTAACAATTGCTGACGGCGCGGAGATTTTGATGCCAGGATAACTTTATAATTCTTCAGATCAAGCATCTGTCTACATACTTTTTAAAAACACAACGGACAATAATCCTGCAAGCATGAGCAGTTTGAGAAGCGAAGAAACGAATCCATAATGCTCAGGCTTATTGGCTAATGCCAAACGGATTAAAGCGAATATCCCAATTCCGAGAGCGAGGAACAAAACCATCATGGCTTGTGTCATTTCCCTGAAATACAGGATATACTGCCAGAAACCAATCATAATAATCAGGATAATTAAGGTTGCTGCTGAAAGGTTGCGTGCAGTAATCTGTCCGTAAACAACCGGAAAAGTCCGGCATCCAAAACGAGCATCTCCACTCATGTCTTCGATATCTTTTACCATTTCCCGGGTCAGGGTGCTCAAAAAGGCGAAAAGCGCATAGGCAAACACCAGCCCCGACATCAAAGGCATGGCATCGGAAGCCACAATAAAACCATCAGATTCGCGAACCAGTGAAAAGAACTCGAAAAGCCAAACTACTGTAATTCCTGCAGAAGCAATAAAGGCTACGACCAGGTTTCCGACAAGTATCTGTCGCTTATAGCGTTCAGAATAAAACCAAAGCAACCCGGTAAGCATCAATACGATCAGGGTGAGTTGCCATGAGTTGAGCCGATAACCCAGATAAACCATGATGAGCATGCCTGCTGCACTTAACAGCCAATATAATCTTTTGGCCGTTTGAACCGGAATCAGCCTGCCAACAATCTGCTTTTCCTGTTTATTGAGGCTGTCAATATCCATGTCAAACACATCATTGATCACATAGCCTGCAGCTGAAATGAACAGCATGGCAACAACCAGCAGAACAAAATCAACAAGGGTCGATGCAAGGTCGGTTCCCACCAGAAGCAACGGTCCGCGAACAAGGTAATACCTCACAAGAAACATGGCTACTGCCATAATGAGCAGATTGGGCCAGCGTATAAGTTTTAAATAAGCATTCATAATCCAGAGTTTACCAATGATGGGCAAGGTCGTTCATCCATTTGCCCTGAACCTTAAGAACCTGCTCGATGATATCCCTCACACAGCCTTCACCACCACCCAGATGCGATATGTAAACGCTGATTTTTTTTATCTCTTCGGCTGCATCGGAAGGACACACCGGGACACCGGTCATTTGCATAGCCATATAATCAGGAATATCATCTCCCATATAAACAATTTGCTGAGGCCTAATGTTTTTATCCTCCATGTATTTTTTTAACACCTCCACTTTATCGGAAACTCCCAGAAAGACATCCTTGATAAGAAGTGCATCAAAGCGGCTTTTCATGCTTGGAGAGTAGCCGCCCGAAATAATGGCGATGTTATAACCAAGTTTCATCAACAACTGAAGAGCATAGCCATCTTTCACATTGGCGGTCCGCAATGGCTCGCCATCGTTGTTCAGCACGATTGTTCCATTGGTCATCACCCCGTCATAGTCAAAAATAAAGGTGTTCACCGATCCCAGTAAAGCTTTGTAATTACTCATTGCGTTTCGAATAATAATTTTTAATCAGGCCTGTAAAATTTTCATACAATTGCTGATAATCAGGCCGTTTATCCAGCAAATCAAGATGAGTTTTTATGGTTTTCACATCGCCACGAATAGCAGGTCCGGTTTGCGAATCCTCCGGATTGCCTTCAACAGCTTTTAATGCTGTTTCGAGAATAAGCGGATGAAGCAATTCAGGCGTTAATCCATTTACCGCAAGCAGCTCAAAGGCAATGCTGTATAAATGGTTTGTAAAATTGGAAGCGAAAACAGCGGCCAGATGATATCTCATGCGGGTTAACTGGTCGGCCACGATCACTTTTGCCGACAATTGCCCGGCAAAACTACAAAGTCGTTTCGTTTGTTCATCTGAATTGGTCTCTATAAACAAAGGAACTTCGCTGAACTCAATATTTCGATGAGACAACATGGTTTGAAGGGGATACAAAACACCAGTATGGCTAAAGCTGCCCACCGGAAGGGGAGCCGAAGCCGATGTGTGAACAACAAGTCCGTGCAGTGGCGGCAACATCTGCGATAAAATAGCAATAGCATCATCCGATACGGCAAGCACATACAAATCTGCCTCAACATTTATTGCAGAAATTTCAGTAACATAGGAAGTCCCCAGACTTGTGGCCAAGGCTTTTGCTTTTGCAGTATTGCGGCCATAAACCTCAATAATTTGGATTGATGCAGCTTTGAAGGCATGACCCAGGCGACTGGCAACATTGCCTGTTCCAGCAATAACAACACGATGAATGCCTGTTTCGGACAATAGTATAATTTTGCACGAAAGTAAACAATTCGTTGGTACCGTTAAAAACAGGTATAAGCATTTTAAACAAAAACCATTCTTACTTGTTAAGAATAAGTTAACAATACACACCTACCAAATGTCATCCTACTCTATTAAGGACCTCGAACGCATGACGGGCATAAAAGCCCATACAATCCGAATCTGGGAAAAGCGTTATGGAATAGTTGATCCTAACAGATCATGCTCTAACATAAGATCTTACAATGACGAGGATCTGAAAAAACTACTCAATATTTCGATACTGAACCGGCATGGAATTAAAATTTCGCACATTGCCGACATGACAATCAGCCAGCTAAATCAGAAAATTCTTGAAGTAATAAGGCCCGAATCAGATTATCTGAGTCAGATTGAAAGCCTTGTTGTGTCGATGATTGAATTGAATGAAGAACGCTTTGATAAAATCCTGCACAATCTGACAATAAAAATTGGCTTTGAAGACACCCTGTATTTTGTTATCTATCCATTTTTTGAAAAAATTGGCCTGCTCTGGCAAACAGGGGCCATCAATCCCGCGCAGGAACACTTCATATCGAATCTCATCAGAATGAAACTTTGTGTGGCCATCGACAGCCTTCCTTCAATAACAAACCTGAATGCGAAACGCATCATCCTATTCCTTCCTGAATGGGAACTGCACGAGATCGGATTGCTCACATATTATTATGTTGCAAAAAAACATGGTTTCAGGACGTATTATCTTGGACAAAATGTTCCCATCAACGATCTTTACGCTGTTTGTGATACGGTTAAGCCCGATTTGCTTGCAACCTATTTCATCGCGGCCATTTCGATGCCCGAGATGCAGCTTTATATCAGCGAACTTGCCAAACATTTTTCACAAAACCATATTTTGGTTTCCGGCATGCAAGCTGCCAACATCGAATTTGAACTTGACAACAATGTTAAACTCATCCCGTCAGCAAAAATGTTCAAACAGTTTATAACATCGATTTAACGAATGTAAAAAATGCTGTCCAGAGCCGGCTCAAAGCCGGCTTTTTTATTGTCAATGCCTATGTTAACAAATATTAACATGGCTATAAACTACTACAAATGAAACCATTAGTCGGGTTTTGTTTAACTTTTTAAAAAAAAGACTTGACAAATTGATTTTTTTGTTTAACTTTGCTGAAAATTAGTTAAACAATTATACACCATATCAACATGACTGCAATAGAATTCAACTACCAGCTAACCGGAATTCAGAAATACATGGAGTCGTTTGCAAAACAGTTAACCGGCAACGAAGACGATGCCAAAGACCTGATGCAGGAAACCAATCTGAAAGTCCTGATTTATCGTGATAAATTTGTGAATAACACCAATTTCAAGGCATGGGTGTACACCATCATGAAAAACATTTTTATTAACAACTACAGAAGAAATAAGAAAGCCAGGACGATTATTGATCAGACAGATGATCTGTACTTCCTGAATTCTTCAACGATTGACAAGCGCACAAATCCTGAATCTATGCTTGCCGCAAAAGAATTGCAGGCTGGTATCGATGCCCTTGACAAGGAATTCCGTCGTGCATTTGACATGTATAACGAAGGATATAAGTACAAGGAAATAGCTGACGATCTGGACCTGACCATCGGCACAGTGAAAAGCCGTATTTTTTATAGCCGTAAAAAGCTCATGGAAAATCTTACTGAGTACGATCCGACATAAAAAAATTTGCGAAATTGAATTTTGTTTAACTTTTTATCTATTTCATTGAACAAAATTCAATTTCATTCCTTTATACTTTCAATCAATCAATTTCTAATTCGCTTTTCAACTTTAAAGAACAACTTTTTTAAAAACTAAAACTAACCCATTATTTATTCACTAATTAAATCTACCATCATGAAACTTTACAAACTTTTCTTTTTCAGTCTACTATTAAGCCTCAACCTGACTGCTTTTTCGCAGGCACGTGTTCAGGTAATCCACAACTCGGCCGATGCAGCAGCAGCTGTGGTCGATGTGTGGCTCAACAACACCCTTTTGATCGATAATTTCGAATTCCGCACGGCCTCCTCATTTATCGATGCACCTGCCGGAACCGAATTTACCATCGCAATTCAACCTTCAAATAGCACAAGCCCTGAAAACCCGCTCTGGTCGCAGCAATACACGCTGATGAATGGAGAAACCTACATTCTCGTTGCAAATGGACTCATTGACACAGAGAACTACGATCCTTTCGTACCCTTCGATATTTATGTCTATGCAATGGGTCGCGAAGTAGCCACCAACGGAACGAATACGGATGTACTCGTATTCCACGGTTCGACCGATGCTCCCACTGTGGATGTAGTTGAAGTAGGAGTTGGTGCCGGAACTATAGTTGATGACCTGGCTTATGGCAATTTCGATGGATACCTCGAACTTCCCACACTTGACTTCTCTTTGCAGGTTCGCAATGCTGCCGGAACAGATGTAGTTGCTCAGTATGCTGCTCCACTGGCTACTCTTGGACTCGACGGTGCAGCAATCTCTGTAATTGCATCCGGATTCCTGAACCCTGCCAACAACAATGATGGCGAAGCATTTGGCTTGTATGTTGCCCTGGCCTCGGGTGGCGATCTGATTGCCCTGCCCCAGGTTGATATTACTACTGCCCGCGTTCAGGTAATCCACAATTCAGCTGATGCCGCTGCAGAAGTAGTTGATGTTTGGTTAAACGATATCTTGTTGATTGATGATTTCACATTCCGCACCGCTACCCCCTTCATTGATGCACCTGCCGGTGTTGAATTCACTATTGCCATATTGCCCTCAGACAGCGAAAGCCCTGAAAACCCAATCTGGTCAAATAATTACACACTCGCTGGTAACGAAAAATACATTCTTGTAGCCAATGGGCTCGTCGTTGAAGCCAATTATGATCCATTCGTTCCATTCGATATCTACGTGTATGCTATGGGCCGCGAAGAAGCTACCAATACGATGAACACCGATGTACTTGTATTCCATGGTTCAACCGATGCTCCTACTGTGGATGTAGTTGAAGTGGGCGTTGGTGCAGGAACAATTGTTGATGACCTGACTTATGGCGATTTCGATGGATACCTCGAACTTCCCACACTTGACTTCTCTTTGCAGGTTCGCAATGCTGCCGGAACAGATGTAGTTGCTCAGTATGCTGCTCCACTGGCTACTCTTGGTCTCGACGGTGCAGCAATCTCGGTGATTGCCTCCGGATTCCTGAACCCTGCCAACAACAATGATGGCGAAGCATTTGGCTTGTTTGTCGCCCTGGCCTCAGGTGGCGATCTGATTGCCCTGCCCCAGGTTGATATTACTACTGCCCGCGTTCAGGTAATCCACAATTCAGCTGATGCTGCTGCAGAAGTAGTTGATGTTTGGTTAAACGATATCTTGTTGATTGATGATTTCACATTCCGTACTGCTACCCCCTTTATTGATGCACCTGCCGGTGTTGAATTCACTATAGCCATATTGCCCTCAGACAGCGAAAGTCCTGAAAACCCAATCTGGTCAAATAATTACACCCTCGCTGGCAACGAAAAATACATCCTTGTAGCCAATGGCCTCGTTGTAGAAGCCAATTATGATCCATTCATTCCGTTCGATATCTACGTGTACGCTTTGGGCCGTGAAGTAGCTACCAATACGATGAACACCGATGTACTTGTATTCCATGGTTCAACCGACGCTCCCACTGTGGATGTAGTTGAAGTAGGTGTTGGTGCAGGAACTATTGTTAACAATCTTGAATACGGCGTATTTGCAGACTACCTCGAATTGCCTACCGATGATTATATTCTTGATATCAGAGATGAAACTGGCACTGTGACGGTTGCTACTTATAGCGCACCACTCGAAACGCTGGGTTTGTTTGGCTATTCTGCTTCAGTTGTTGCATCAGGTTTTCTAAACCCATCAAACAATAACAATGGCGCTTCATTCGGGCTGTATGCTGTTCTTGCAACAGGTGGCGACCTGATTCCCCTGCCAGTTGTAACATCAGTTCTGGAAAACGAATCGAACGACCTTTCAATCTCTGCATTCCCTGTTCCTGCACGCGATGTGATCAACATCAACATGCAGCTTGAAAAAAACAGCAATGTCAATATTGAAATGTACAACTTTCTTGGAAACATTGTATACGAATTCAATTCAGGCATGTTGATGGCAGGTTCGCAAACTGGCAAAATCGATGTAAGCAACTTTGCCGAAGGCATGTATCTTGTCCGTGTAACTACCGGAACTTCCACGCTGACTACAAAAGTTAAAATTGTAAAATAGTTAGCGTCACTATATCTGCTATCCTTACGAGAAAAGACCGGTTATCGCTAACCGGTCTTTTTGTTTATATCCTTTATTACCCTAATGTAACCTATCACCTCAAATTGACTGTCATGCATTAATTTTCAGGAAAACTCACTGATTTCTTCTTTCAATCTGGCAATAGCTTCATCAATCATCCTCACCCGTCCAAGGACTACTTCGCGTGCGAGTTCAGCCGAACTTGCATCGGGCTGGTGCTCCGCCGCCACTTTGTTGATCAGCTGAATAACTTCTTCTTTGGCTGCTTTCACCATCTGCCAGGCAGTGCCAGAGACATATAATTGCTGCGACAGATTATGTTCAAATTCCTCGCGAACCGTGCGCACGAGCATCAATTGAAGCTGCTGCAAACTCATTGTATTGTTCATCAAGCGTGTGACCAGACCCGAAGGCTGTATGCGCTCCAGAAACAAAACCAGTCGTTCGAAAGCTTGCAAACGAATGGGAGTCAACAGTTTCTGGGCATTGAGTTTCCTTTCGTGAGCCTGCCGCTGCTGTTCAAGCCTGAATTGTTCCAGCACCAGTGCAAGATGATCGCGGTTCGATTTCAGCAGTGATTTCATCATCAGGAATGCCACCAGTCCAACAAGTAGCGCCGGCAACAACATATTTAACACATCCATCAATAATTCCATAATAAGGGATTTTTTTATCGGAGCAAAGATAAGACGAATTCATCTTCTCAACCACACTGGCCATCCCAACAGTAAATTACCTCTTTAAATTCATTCTAAAATAATGTAACGTTCCAAAATTTCAATACAATATCCTTACATTTGCCTTTCTTTTCAAAAAAATACCCCAAAAATGGCGAACGGAGCTTCAGTTTTATCAACTCGTGTGAGGTCATTGAGTGAATCAGCAACCCTTGAAATGACCCGATTGAGTCGCGAATTAAAGGAAAAAGGTATCGATGTAATCACTTTAAGTATTGGTGAACCCGACTTTAACACCCCGGAGCCGGTTAAACAAGCCGCTATCCGCGCAATCCACAACAACCTGACCCATTATCCCCCTGTGCCCGGATTTCCCGATCTGAGAAAAGCCATTGCCGACAAACTTCTTCGCGACAATAACCTCACCTACAAGCCTTCACAGATCATTGTGTCGACCGGAGCCAAACAATCCATTTCCAATGCCTTTTTTGCCCTGATCGATGATGGTGATGAAGTAATTATTCCAGCACCTTACTGGGTTTCCTATCCCGAAATGGTTAAAATGGCTGGTGGTAAACCGGTTTACATTTCAAGCACCGTGGATACCAATTTCAAAATCACCCCCGAACAGCTCGAAAAGGCCATCACAGCGAAAACGAAAGCCTTCATTTTCAGCTCTCCATGCAATCCAAGCGGTTCAGTGTATAACCATAACGAACTTAAAGCACTCGCCGCTGTGTTTTCCAGGCACCCCCGTGTTTTTGTGATTTCTGATGAAATCTATGAGTATATCCACTTTGGAAGCAAACACGAAAGTATCGGACAATTTCCCGAAATATTCGACAATGTAATTATTATCAACGGTTTATCAAAAGGTTTTGCTATGACCGGATGGCGGGTAGGTTATATGGCTGCCCCGCAAGTTATTGCTGACGCCTGCAAC
Organism: Bacteroidales bacterium UBA6192; assembly: GCA_002422725.1. Classification (GTDB taxonomy): domain Bacteria; phylum Bacteroidota; class Bacteroidia; order Bacteroidales; family F082; genus UBA6192. The sequence goes on along the minus strand of DITE01000081.1, from coordinate 69,754 downwards.
ACCATACAGGGACAATACACATCAGGGAGCTGCACCATTTCGCAGGCTGCCGCACTCGAAGCCATGATAACAAATCCCCTTGAATGCAGCGAACTCAGGGAAATGGTAAGCCAGTTCGAAACGCGAAGAAACCTCTTGTTTGATCAGTTGAGCCTGATCGAGGGAGTAATTCCCAATAAGCCTGAAGGAGCCTTTTATATGTTTCCTGACGTGAGCTACTTCTACGGCAAAACCGATGGAACCAGAGAAATCAAAAACAGTTACGACCTGTGTATTTATCTGCTCGACCAGGCCCATGTTGCCCTGGTAAGCGGCGATGCTTTCGGCTGCGATAACTGCATCAGATTTTCCTATGCCACATCCAATGACCTCATCATAGAAGCAGCCGAAAGAATTAAACAAGCACTGGAGCGCTTGCATTAACAAGGGCAACTATGTAGGTTACCACATCTTTGATGCAGTTTTAAACCAAATGAACTGAATTTGGTTTCATATCGGATTGAAACTATCCTAAATATTCTACTTTTGCAACTCATTGCGCAATAAATCAGCTATGCATACAAACCAAAGTGTCCATCAACTGTTCGAATCATTCGAAAAACAGAGTGTACTCGTGATTGGCGATGTGATGATCGATGCCTATATCTTTGGCAAGGTGGAACGTATTTCGCCCGAAGCCCCCGTGCCGGTGGTAGCCGTTCAGGAACGACAGAACCGGCCTGGTGGTGCAGCAAATGTTGCCCTCAACATCAAATCGCTTGGCGCCAAAGCCATCTTATGTTCTGTTATTGGCAACGACCAGAAAGGCAATGAGTTCAAGGACATTCTTCTGCGCAACAACCTTCCGCTTCATGGCCTTGTGAGCAGCCAGGGCAGGATTACGACCACAAAATTCCGCATCATTGGCAACAAAACCCAAATGCTGAGGGTAGACGACGAAATGACCCACGACCTGAGCCGGAGCGAACAGGCTCAACTCTGGAACCGTATCAAGGACATTTTGCATCATGAGAAAATTGATGTTATTCTCTTTCAAGACTATAACAAAGGCGTGATCACCCGATCGCTTATCAACAGCACCATGAAACTTGCCCGTGAAAAAGCAATTCCCGTTGTGGTTGATCCTAAACGCAAAAACTTCCTTGCCTTCAAAAACGTTAACCTGTTTAAACCCAATCTGAAAGAACTCAGAGAAGGACTCGGACTGGCTTTCGACACCAGGTCGTTACCTGAAACAAGCAAGGCTCTTGCCATATTACAGGAAAAATTACATGCCGACATGGTGATGGTAACTTTGTCGGAAAAAGGTGTACTGATTGGTACAAAATCGGATAGTGATGAACACACCATTACGCACATTCCTGCCTTTATGCGCAATATTGCCGATGTGTCGGGAGCCGGCGACACTGTGATTAGTGTAGCTTCTCTATGCCTTGCCAACGGACTCGGTGGAGAAGACATCGCCACGATTTCCAATCTGGCAGGTGGTCTGGTGTGCGAAGAAATTGGTGTTGTACCCATCGACAAAAACAAATTGCTCGAAGAGGTGTTAAACACTATGGTACGCTAACAACCCCAAAATATGACAAATCAGTCAGGCAAAAAGGAAGCCGTTAGGACGATGTTTGACAACATTGCCGGAAAATATGATTTTCTCAATCATTTTCTATCCGCAGGCATCGATAAGTTATGGAGAAAAAAGGTTGTCAACCTGATCGTGAAGGAGAAACCGACTACTGTGCTCGATGTGGCTACCGGAACAGCCGACCTTGCCATTGAACTCTCACGCAAATCGAAGGCGGCAATCACCGGAATTGATATTTCACAGGGGATGCTTGATATTGGCCGGGTAAAGCTTAAGAAAATGCAGCTCGACAAGCAAATCGTGCTTCAGCAGGCCGATTCCGAAAACATCCCTTTTCCCGACAACCATTTTGATGTTGCCATGGTTGCCTTTGGCGTACGCAATTTCGAAAACCTGAGTGTGGGTCTGGCCGAGATGCTGCGTGTAACCAAACAGGGAGGGATTATTGTGGTACTCGAATTTTCGAAGCCCAAAAAGTTTCCCGTAAAACAATTGTATCAGTTTTATTTCAAAAACATTTTGCCGGGTCTTGGACGACTGATTTCAAAAGACAATAAGGCATATACCTATCTTCCCGATTCAGTGGGACAATTTCCTGATGGAAGGCAGTTTCTGGATGAACTGGAGCGGGCAGGCTTTGAGCATGTAAACCAGCAACGCCTGACTTTTGGTATAGCAACGATCTACAGCGGGAGAAAACCCGGGTGAGAGGGCAGCAATGCCTCAGCAACAATGAAAGTCTCTATTGACTTTAAATATCCTTTCAAATCCGGTATAGGGCCTTAGTTCGCTGATTTCGAACCGGATAATTCCTTGCTCAACCAGAGGTAATCGCGCCAGCGCCAGTTCTGCATCCTCCTGGCTTTTGCATTCGAGCAGCAACACAGCCTCATGGTTCTGGTTGAAATACATTTCGCGGATAATACCCTTCTGATACAAAGCATACACCTCCCTGGCTTCCAGCTCCAATAAATCACGATCGGCCTGACCTGTACTGCTTGCATTGTCTTTTTCAATGGCTAAAAACTTCATAATAATATGCTTATGATAAATGTATTAAACCCGGTTAACAACAGCTTCTAATGAAAGTTCCTTGCCTTCATGAATTCCGGTGAGTGTGACAGGAACAAAACTATTCTTCTCAATACCCTTTTCTTTGATCCTGATGGGAATATAATGCTCACCATAGCCTCTTACAACATGGTCGGCTCCAACACGTTCGACGAGTAAGCGTTGTTGCCTTCCAATCATTTTGTTCAAATAAGCCCTTTTGTTTTCATCCGATATAGCCCTGATCAGTTCGCTGCGCTGATTTTTCACCTTCTCGGGCAGTTGATCAGCCATGCGTTCGGCTCTTGTTCCCGATCTTACTGAATACTTAAATGTATGAATATGGCTGAATGCGAGTTCTTTGGCCATTGTTATGGTTTTACCAAAATCCTCCTCCGTCTCGCCCGGAAATCCAACAATGATGTCGGTAGTCAGGTTGAAGCCTGGATACATGGTCCGTAGTTTTTCTGCCATTGACATAAACTGTTTGGCTGTATACATACGTCTCATCTTCAATAAAATATCTTCGGAACCGCTTTGCAGGCAAAGATGCAGATGGGGGCTAAGTTTCGGATTGGCAAACATGTCAAAAAAGCGATCGCTGAATCCGTCTGGCTCAATTGAAGAAATTCGCAACCTGAAATCGCCCGGCAATTCAAGTATGTTGGCGACGAGTTGCTCAAAATTCAGTGCTCCATCCTGATAGCGGCCAATGTTTACGCCGGTCAGAACAACTTCTTTAAAGCCGAAATCCACTACTTCACGGATATTGTCATAAATTTCTTGTGCCGGGCGGCTGGCAGCCCTTCCCCTTACTTTGGGAATGATGCAGAATGTACAGAAATTATCGCAGCCATCCTGAATTTTAATCATACTGCGGGTGTGAAAGGTCTTTTGGGCTGGATCATAGCTGAAAAGATCCTTGTCGAAGCCCTCCGGATCAGCCACCTCGCCCCTGTAATGCGATTCGACTATGCTGAATATCGATGATTTACGCTCGTTGTCAACCACATAAGTGATACCTGTGTTTTCGAGAAGCGATTGTTTATAGTTGTTTGCCATACATCCTGTAACAACCACAATGGCATCATTACTGATTTTCCGCGCTGCGTTAATGGTTTGCCTTGACTTCTGGTCGCTCTGATTCGTCACCGTGCACGTATTCACAACATATATATCGGCTTCGTCGCTAAAATCAACCAATTGATAACTGCCCTTGTGAAAGCGTGAAGCAAGAGCATCTGTTTCATACTGATTGAGTCTGCAACCCAACGTTTTAAACGCAATTTTCTTCATTCGAAAGTTTTTTTCAGGGTTTTTAGCTTCAGGCAGATGGTTTCCATTGGGAGCTGTATATCAGACATTTCCACACACTAAATTTATTCACCATGTTTATTGCTCCGATTAATCCACAGCCTGACTCACCATTACACCAACACGTTCGCCTTCGACCGATAGTGGTGCAGCTGACATGATCCGGACATCGGCAAACTGTCCGATCAGCGAGGCATCATCAGATGCAAAACGCACCACGATACGACCTTCGGTGTGGGCTGATAAATAACCTTCCTTGCGGTCGCGTCCACGAACCAACACACGCAGTGTTTTGCCAATCAATGACTTATTGTACACAAGGCTGTGTTTGGTAAGTTCGTTGGTAAGTGCCTGAAAACGCACTTTTTTCACCTCATACGGAACGTCATCCTCCCAGCGCGAACTGGCAGCTCCCGGCCTCACACTGTACTGGGCAATATAGGCCATGTTGTAATGGAACTCCTCCATGGCCTTCCGTGTGTTTTCAAACTGCTCGTCTGTTTCGCCTGTAAAGCCCACAATTATGTCGGTAAACAAGGTGGCTTCGGGTATCAATCGCCTGATGGTGTGCACTATATGACGATACTTTTCCATTGAGTGCTTACGGTTCATTTTCAACAACACATGCTCATCGCCCGACTGAACAGGCAAATGAATCTGCTTGGCCAGACAGGCATACTGCACTATTGCTTCTATTACATCATCGGTCATATCACGTGGATGCGGCGATGTAAAATACACCCAGAATTCTTTGCCTGACTTATCGCCATATCGCCCAATCTGATGAAGGAGTTCCGTAAAACTTACTTCCAGTCCATTTTTGTCAAGTCCATAAGAATTCACATTCTGACCAAGCAAGGTAATTGATTTGAATCCTTTCTCAACCAATTGATGCAGTTCGTCCATGATTTCACCACTGGGCCTCGAAACCTCGCGTCCGCGTGTGTAAGGCACTGCGCAGAAAGTACAAAACTTGTCGCAGCCATTCTGTATGGGTATATAAGCCTCAAATCCGGAAGTATAAGTTGGTTCAACATGCCAGAACTGATCAATGTCTTTGCCCGGATTAAGCTGAAGAGTCTGTCCGCCAGGCATAGCAGCAACAGGATTGAGAATACTCCTTGCAACTTTATCACTCACAATAACAGCCGCTTGCATATCCTGACGTCCTGCGTCGAGTGTTTGCAAGCCAGCCGGGGTAACAATGCCATAATGATTGATCATGCCAGGAAGACCGGGCAACTCACTCATGGGGAACACCAGATCGAAAAGCTTCAGAAATTTCTCCCGGTCCGATGGCAGGATACAGCCCGAAACAAAAGTTATCAGGCTTTTCCGGTTTTTCATCCTGTTCCATTTCGAAATACGTGAATACACTTTGTCAATGGCTTTCTGGCGCACCGAACAGGCAATCACTCCCAGGATGGAAGCTTCTGACTCCTCTTCAGTGGGTGCAAATCCCATGCTATGCATTACTGTTCTGACGCGCTCGGTGTCGGATTGATTCATCTGGCAACCCAGCGATATAATATGATATTTCATTCCATTACGGTTTACATGGACTCATGATGAAGTCCTGACCAATAGTGTCGCCACAAAAATACAATCTTTTACATTAAGCGCATCGACAGACTATTAATCTGATTTTGAGTACTTTAGTTAAATAAAATAACCTTAGAAATACACTTCGGCATGCACCTGACCTGCCGGAACCCCTTGTTGTTCCAGAATGTCGAACACCTCCTTGATCATGTTAAAGTTGCCACAGAGATAACAATGTGTGTTAACATCCACAGGATTGTTTTTCAGATAGTCAGTTACCCTGCCATTGAATTTCCCGGAGGTGTCGCCACTTGTACACAACACATGCCTATTGGCCTGGTAATCGGCCTTTTCGTATGCTTCAGCAGCAATCCTGACACCATGAAGCAAAAGGTAATCGAGTTGCGGATAACTTTTCACGAAACTGTGGAAAGGCGCAACACCGGTTCCGGTGGCCACAAACAAAAATTTTGACGTGTGTATATCGTTTTCATTCAAAGTAAAAAAACCAAGTGGTCCTTCAATCTGTAGTTTATCACCAGGTTTAACAGCTTTAAGTTGTTTGCTGACAAGACCCTCGTCAACTTCTTTGATAAGAATTTCGAAAAAGTCATCGTTCTCGCCGCTGTAGATAGAATACTCGCGGTTGTGGATGCTCCCTGCCTTTCCGAGCAATATATGTTGCCCTGATTTAAATTTAAGTCCTCTACGGCTCATACGGAGCACGAATGCTGATGGAGTAAGGTGACGGATATGAATGAGTTCATGCAGGTTGTCGGTTGACATAGGTAACTAATTAAGGTATTGTCGTTTAGTTGATTGTATAGAAACTTTTGAGTAAATAGTTTGCAAAAATAGCCAATTTTGTGCACTTCAGGTTTGAAACCCCATATTGGAACAGTTGATTCGTTGATTTGTTTATTTGTTGTTTGCCTCGACATCAAAAATCGGTAATCAAAAATCGTCGATCGTAAATCAATTAGGAATTACTTAAATTTTTGATTTTTGATCGGCGATGTCTGATTTTGATGTGGCTGATTCACCACCTAACATCTCTACGCTACGAGAAAGAGTTCACGCCACGAACGCAACGAAAAGTGTCACGCTGCGCCCTCTGCGAAAAATAAAACGCTGCGTTCGCCGCGAGAATTTTTGATTTTTGATCGGCTATGCTTGATTCTTGATGTGGCTGATTCACCAACTAACATCTCTACGCTACGAGAAAGAGTGCACGCCACGAACGCAACGAAAAGTATCACGCTGCGCCCGCTGCGAGAAATAAAACGCTGCGCTCGCCGCGAGAAATAATTTTTGATTTTAGGAGAAAAGAAAAAGCCCGTAAGTTGTTCACTAACAGGCTTTTTTTTCAACTATTGGTACTCCCAAGGGGATTCGAACCCCTGTTACCAGGATGAAAACCTGGCGTCCTGGGCCTGACTAGACGATGGGAGCATGTAAAAGAACAATTGAGGCGGCAAAATTAAACATTTTTCCCATTCCTGCAAATCTCTTTTCGAAAAAAACATCAACTATTGTTGAGATCAGGCTTATCTTCATGAAAATGAAACCCCAGTCGCTTCCCTGTTTGCAGCGAAATTGCATCCAAGGTGTTCTTCATCTCACTCAAACTGACCATTTTCACCGTTTCATAAGGAGGCGTTAACAGGTCAAAATTTATGGTATACAGTATGGCGGCTTCCACAATCTGCAGGGCATTTTCGTAGTTCAGCATGTTTTTACCAATATCATTGTATAAAAACCCAAGCTCGCGTTTGCCTTCAATAAAATAGTGATTTTCTTTATTAACAAACACCCTTCCAATCAAATAGCCAATATCATTGTAGCGATTATACTTGAACGAGTCGGCAAGAAAATTATAGATATTGATGACCCCGCAATAGGAACGTGTCATGTCCTCACGGATGTAGGGCAAACGCATTATGGCATGATCGCGCGAAAACTCAAAGATGTTGGTATGCATCAGAAACAGAAGAATATCACCGCCAAACTTTAGTTCAATTTCAAAATCGCCCCGGTAATGATTCTCAAAAACAACATCCCGATGCGATTTAAACTCAGCTGATCTTGACTGGTACTCTTTTGTAACCTCTTCAATTACACCCTTAAATAGTCGCAGGGCGTTGAGTGTATTCTCATAAACATCCTGCTTAAGGGTCGATTTTTCGACCAATGCTTTAAAAAGTTTTTCACGACCCGAATCCTCTGTCATGGTAAAAGCTATTATTCAAATGTAAAAGAAACCTGAAATATTTTGCTGTTGAGTCTTTCCAGACTTTCGCTATAAACGCTTCCATCGCGTATGATAATATTGCCAAGGCCATAGGACATCTTCAACTCCACCCCAAACTTGAAATAGTTGGTGTAAAAATCCACTCCTGTTCCCACTTCCATTGCAAGATCGCTGTTTTGTAGCTTAATGGCCACATTGTTGTTTTCCTTGGCGTTCCGTTTATTTGATGCCAGATCGATGCTGTATTTCGCCCCGCCAATAACATAGGCTGCAAAGTTGTTGAGGCGCTTTGACCTGTATTTTACCTGAAGTGGAAACTCCACAAAGGTAGATGCCACACTCTTTCGAATTTGAATAAGTTCTGCTTCACCGTTGCGATAGCGATTAATGTTGTAGTCAATAAACCTTTCGCCAAATGACAGAGATGGGATAAATCGCAAATCCGCATTGCTGCCTAACCTGAGGTTGCCAACAATTCCTATGGTAAAGCCTGGTGTTGGTGTTGATGTAACTTCATACAAGCTAAGCGAATCACTGGCAAAATCGGGGCCAGCATCAGCCCCATAAACCTTGAACTGGTGATTATCAACCGGCTTGACAGTAAAATGCATTTGATTGACAGCCAGAATAAACCCAAAATGATAGGGTTCCAGATCGTATTTCTGCAGATTGATCACTTTTTGCCGCTGGGCTTGCGTTTGAACCGGCACTATGGCGAGGCTTATTAACAGAATAAGTGTAGCTTTGAGAATGTGTTTCAAGACTAAGTGGTATTAGACGTTTGTTCTATCAACGGAACACGTTGGTTTTTATTACAAATCACCGGAAAAGGAAACAGTTTTTTCCGGAATTCTGCCACAAAAATAGTGATTTTTTATGACCCTCGGTTGTTTGATCCAAACACCATCCACAACAGTATGCCGTCAAGAATTTTGATCGAAATGAGAAAGTTTTTTAATCTGTTTCATTTTTGAAAAGGAAAATTATTACCTTTGCAGCCCAAAATTGAAAGAGAACACAATTATTTATTACCATGGCAAATCACAAATCATCCATCAAGCGTATTCGTCAGAACAACACCAGAAGACTTCATAACCGCTACTATGCCAAAACAATGCGTACAAGCCTTAAGAAGTTCAGGAGCCTGACGGACAAAACTGAAGCCACGGCTATGTTACCAAAATTACAGGCCATGATTGACAAACTTGCAAAACGCAAAGTGATTCACAAAAATAAAGCCGGTAACCTGATCTCAAAAATCACCAGGTTTACTGCTAAACTAGCGTAAAAAAAGACCGTTTTAGTATATCTACTTTGCCTCTTCTGTTTAACAACAGGAGGGGTTTTTTTGTTTTCTTTTGTTTCTTTGCCGGTATTAACTTTTACCACAAAGGAAAATTTTACAACAAACCCTGTTTGATTGCATCCTGTCTGCCAGAATGCCGATCAAATTTTCTATTTTCGCAAAAACATACAAGATGACTGATCTCCAAAAACGGCCGTCAATCCGTTACTGGGCCGAAGAAGACCGTCCACGGGAAAAGATGGTACTGAAAGGAAAAGCAAGCCTTAGCGACGCTGAACTGATTGCCATTCTGATCGGTTCGGGAAACCGTGAAGATTCGGCAGTTGAACTCTCACGCAGCATACTGCGAGAAAACAATAACAACCTGATCGAGCTGTCGCGACAATCGATCAAAGATCTGATGAAATTTAAGGGAATAGGCGAGGCTAAAGCCCTCAGCATTGTGGCTGCCCTTGAGCTGGGCAAACGCCGCCGAAATGCCGAAGCAATTGAAAGACCAACAGTGCAGAGCAGTAAAGACGCATTCGAAAAACTGTATTCATCAGTTTCCGACCTCCATTACGAACAGTTCTGGATACTGCTTCTCGATCAGGCCAACAAAGTCATTAAAATTGTTCAGGTGAGTGATGGTGGAGTAACCGGAACAGTTGCCGACCCCAAAAAGATCTTTAAAATGGCCCTGTTAAACAATGCCTGCAACATGATATTGTGCCATAACCACCCCTCAGGTCAACTGAAACCAAGTGAGGCCGATATCAAGCTGACAAAAAAAATGATGCAGTCGGGCGAGCTTATCGACATCAGGGTAATCGATCACCTGATCATTGGCGATGATAAATATTTTAGCTTTGCAGACGAAGGACTGATATAATAAAAGCTAAGCGTTACCTTGAAATACACCATTAAACTGCAATAGCAAAACATGTCAATTACTATAGTAACCATTATTGGTGCACGGCCACAAATCATCAAAGCAGCCGCTATCAGCCGGGCAATCAGGGAGTATTTTCCCGATGCCATGAAGGAAATTATCGTCCATACAGGACAGCATTATGACAGCAATATGTCAGATGTGTTTTTCAAGGAACTTGTTATTCCCAAACCCGATTATAACCTGAACGTGGGTTCGGCCGGACATGGTTTGCAGACAGCCCGGATGATTGAAGGAATTGAACAGGTGCTGCAAAGCGAAAAACCGGATTATATTGTATTGTATGGCGACACGAATTCAACGCTTGCAGGAGCCATTGCCGCTTCTAAAATCCATATTCCGGTGGTTCACATTGAGGCAGGATTGAGATCGTTCAACAAAGCCATGCCCGAAGAAATTAACCGTATTTTGTGCGATCATTGCTCCACGCTCTTGTTCTCTCCCACACAAAGCGGCATCGACAACCTTATTAAGGAGGGTTTCAATGCCAACAATCAGCCACCCTACACAGCCGATAATCCTAAGGTGTTTCATTGTGGCGATGTGATGTACGACAACAGCCTTCATTTTGCAGGCCTGGCCGAAAAGCAATCCTCGGTACTCGAAAAGCATGGCCTCACAGGTGGTCGGTTTATTCTGAGCACCATTCACCGCGACAACAATACCGATCAGCCCGAAAGGCTTAATGCTATTTTTAAGGCTCTCCTGCAAATTATCAGTCTAAGTAATCAGCAACTCATCCTGCCACTGCACCCGCGCACAGCCAAGCTGCTCGACAGCAAGCTGGAGCCTGCCCTGCTTCAACAGGTCAGACACGAAATGAGGCTTATCCTCACCCAACCGGTCACATTTCTCGATATGATTCGTCTTGAACAGCAAGCTTCAATGGTGATCACCGATTCGGGAGGCGTGCAGAAAGAAGCGTATTTCTTTCGCAAACCCTGTATCATCCTGCGGTCAGAAACTGAATGGAAAGAGATTGTGGAAACTGGTGCGGCACAGATTGCCAATGCTGATGAAGAAGCTATCATCAACGCTTACAAGCAGTTCGAAAATTTTCCCCCATCTGACTACCCCGCCATTTTTGGCGATGGTGAAGCAGCCAGGTTTATTTGTGAACAGATGCTGGCAAACCGGCCAATACACCAAAATTAAACAGGCTCCCCTCCCGACATACGTTTTGCCGGCATACCTCTCTATTTCATTATTTTTTAGCACCTTACTTGCTAATTAAAAAAGAATGTTTACCTTTGCACTCCATTTTATATTATTCACTAATCATTAACAAATTCATTATGAACCAGTATGAAACCGTTTTCATCTTAACTCCCGTTTTGTCTGATGAACAGATGAAGGAAGCGGTAAAAAAGTATCAGGATTTCCTGACAGACAATGGTGCTGAAATTGTGCACGAAGAGCACTGGGGCATGCGCAAACTAGCCTATGCAATCCAGAAGAAATCAACAGGTTTTTATCACCTGATCGAATTTAAGGCAGAAGGTGGCCTTATCGCCGAACTTGAAGTTCAATACAAACGCGACGAGCGCATGCTTCGCTTCCTTACCGTGAAACTCGATAAGCATGCTGTTGCTTACAACGAGAAGAAACGCAGAAAAGCCAAGGACGCAAGCAAAGAAAAAGCCGAAGCCTAATCAACATCTCAGTTAACCATTAATATTGACAACAATGGCACAAGGAAACTCCGAAATAAAGTATTTGACACCTATCGCAGTAGATACAAAAAAGAAAAAATACTGCCGGTTCAAAAAGAATCGCATTAAATATATCGACTATAAAGATGCTGATTTCCTCCTGAAATTTGTGAATGAGCAAGGAAAACTTCTTCCTCGCCGTATCACAGGTACTTCAACAAAATACCAGAAAAAAGTGGCTCAGGCTGTTAAACGCGCCCGTCATATTTCTCTCATGCCTTATGTAGCTGACTTACTTAAATAAAAGAGGAGGACAAAAACATGAAAGTAATACTTAAACAAGACATCAACAACCTGGGATTTACCCATGATATCTTAACCGTTAAAGACGGATACGCACGTAATTATCTCATCCCAAGAGGTATGGCGATTATTGCCAACGACACCAACATGAAAGTTCTTGGTGAACTGAAACGCCAGCAATCATTTAAGGAAGAAAAAGTTAAAAACGAAGCTCTTGCCATTGCCAAGAAACTGGAAGGCACAAGTTTACGTATCGCAGCCAAGGCCGGTGCTTCCGGTAAGATTTTTGGTTCGGTGAACGCCCTTCAGATTGCAAATGCCATCAAGGAAGTTAAAAACGTTGAGATCGAACGCAAACGCATTCATCTGAATGAAGATTCTATCAAAGAATTAGGTCACTACAAAGCAAAAATAAAACTTCACAAAGAAGTTCAATTCGAAATCGACTTCGAAGTATTTGCCGAGTAAACAAGATTTTTTACTATTTTTAAAACCTGATTCAACGTTGAATCAGGTTTTTTTATGCTCTCGAAGAACACCATCAGCTACGTCAAAAGCCTTTATATCAATAAATACCGAAAAATGAACGGGCAATTTATTGTTGAAGGCAACAAAATGATTCACGAATTGCTTCAAAGCAGTTATCATTACACCCACCTGTTTGCTACTGAAAACTACCTGGACGAATATCCGACCCTGAACAATTCACTCGATTCCCGATTCAGCACCCTTAGCCAGTCTGAGATGAAACAAATCAGCCACCTGACAACACCCCCGGGTGTTTTGGCCGTGGTAGATATTCCAACAGGCAGCCCAGATATGGATGTATGCAGCCACCAATGGGTATTGGCACTCGATGGGATTAACGACCCCGGAAACCTTGGAACCATTATTCGCACTGCTGATTGGTTTGGTATCAGGCACATTTTCTGCAGTCGGGACACCGTTGATGCCTTTCATCCAAAAGTGGTACAATCAACCATGGGTTCTGTGTTCAGAGTAGTTGTCAGCGAAATTGAACTAATTGATTTGCTGCAATATGCCTCCAAGAAGAACTTGCCGGTTTTGGGTGCAATGATGAAAGGAGAACCGCCAGAAACAATGTCACAACTTGCAGGTATTTTATTAATCGGGAGCGAATCGCATGGTATCAGAAATCATTTGCTGCCTCATATTTCACATCCAGTGACAATTCCACGGTTTCATTCAGCTGTTGAAGCCAAACCTGAGTCATTGAACGCAGCCGTGGCTGCCGGGATACTCATGGCTGTCTGCAGAGGTTTTGAACATATTTAAACCCTGCTTGTTTTCATGAAACGATTATATTGACTATTTTTGTATCGAAATTTACGTTTCTTAAGCCACACATAAAAAGCTAACTAAAATGTATCTTAAACTGATTATATTGGCCATAATCCTTGTTGGAATTGCTGTTGCAGGAATAGCCATTAAAATGTTTTTCCTTAAAGGGGGCGAATTTAAGAAACAGTGCAGCAGTGTTGATGCAAGTGGTCGCAAAATGGGTTGCTCATGCGGTCATGGCGAAAGCAGTTGCGAGAATAAAGTTGCTGATCAAGGGCATTAATCTCTGATCATTTCACGAAAACCCGGGCTCATCTCAATTTCATATCCCCCTCCGGGCTTTGCCGAAATAAACAAAGCTTCCATATCAGGTAAGGTTTTCATCAGCTCCATCGATTTTTCCACCCCCATTACCATAAAGGCTGTTGAATATCCATCGGCCACGGCTGTATTTGAAGCCATAACGGTAACACTCAACAGGTTGTGATTTACCGGGTATCCTGTCTCAGGATCAATGGTATGCGAGTATCTTATGCCATCCACTTCATGATACTTGCGATAACTGCCTGAAGTTGACAAGCCCTTGTTTTTCAGGGCAACCACCAACTGTATAACCTGCGCTTCCGATTTCTCTTCAGCAGGCTTCTCAACACCAACACGCCATTCAGTACGATCTGCTTTCAGGTCACTGGCATAAACTTCGCCACCCACATCCACAATGAAACTATTAACACCCTGATCAGCAAGATATTTTGAAATCAGGTCAACAGAATGACCCTGGGCTATTGCATTAAAATTGAAACTTATCCGGGGATCTTCTTTTATCACCCGTCCATCATTGAGCGAGACCTTCCGGTAATCGACCAGTTGTTTAAGACTGTCAATTAACCGGGAATCGACAGTGGCCATTTCACGCAGGCCAAACCCCCAGGCTGTAACGAGAGGTTCTATTGTAAAGTCAAATGCCCCGTTGGTGGCGGCTGCAATTTCCTTCGACAAAAGAAAGTTGTACCTGAATATATCATCCAGATCAACTGTGGTATCGCCCCTGTTAACCTTCGAGATGATTGACTCAGGAACCCACAACGAAACAGATAAGTCAAAAGCATGCAACAGGGAATCAATCTGTGTTTGAAAATTGCGGTTATCTACATCATAATATGAAATGGCATAATAAGTTCCTTGTGCCTCACCTTGCAAACTTATTTTAACGGGCAGATTTTGATTCTGACAGGCTGTAACCAGTAAAACTGAGATCGTGAGTATCCAGCTACTTAAATTTCTTGTTGCCATTTTCGGAGGTTGATATTTATAAAAAAATAAAAATTAAACTACCATATGAGAAATAACAATACAATGTCAGGGAGGCTTTTCTTAACTGATTGCATGAATGGTTGTATTGGCCGATTCTTACACCTTAAAACAAGTAAGGAACTCAAGATGCAGATAGCAAAGTTAAAAAAAACCCTGACTGATCAGTCAGGGTTTTAAACTTTCTTAAAAAATTTCAGCCACCAAAATCATCAAATGCAATCATCTCATTGGGCACCCCCAGTTCGTCGAGCATTTTAAAAATAGCAGCATTCATCATGGGAGGTCCACAAAGATAGTATTCAATTTCCTCCGGTTCAGGATGTTGTTTTAAGTAATTATCCATAATCACCTGATGAATAAACCCGGTATATCCCTTCCAGTTGTCGGATGGCAGAGGTTCTGAAAGAGCAACCTCAAATTTGAAATTAGGGAATTTGCTTTGGATTTCCTCAAAATCTTCCATATAAAAGAGTTCTCGCCTGGAACGTCCTCCATACCAGAAAGTTGTTTTCCGATCAGTTTTTTCTGTATGGAAAAGATGGAAAAGGTGCGAACGCATAGGCGCCATACCTGCCCCACCGCCAATAAACATCATTTCGCGTTTGGTGGGTTTGATGTGAAACTCACCATAAGGTCCTGATACCATAACTTTGTCGCCTGGTTTGCGCGAAAAGATATAAGAGGAACATATTCCGGGGTTCACCTTCATAAACCCATTAATCTTACGATCCCAGGGTGGGGTTGCAATGCGGATATTGAGCATCACAATATTCCCCTCGGCAGGATGGTTTGCCATAGAATAGGCCCTGAACTGTTCTTCGGTGTTCTTCATCTTAAGATCCCACATCTTAAACTTATCCCATTCTTCGCGGTATTCATCTTCCACCTCGATGTCCTTGCCAAAATCAACTTCAATCTTCGGCACATCGATCTGGATATAGCCGCCAGATAAGAAGTCAAGATGTTCACCTTCGGGCAATTTAACCACAAACTCCTTAATAAACGTAGCGACATTATGGTTCGACACCACTTCACATTCCCACTTCTTAATGCCAAAAATCTCGGGTGGCACGTTAATGCTCATGTTTTCACGCACTTTCACCTGACATCCCAGACGCCAGTTGTTCTGTTGCTCTTTGCGGGTGAAATAGCCCTTCTCGGTTGGCAGAATGCTACCACCACCCTCGAGTACCTGGCACTTACACATGGCACATGTACCACCACCACCGCATGCGGAGGGAAGAAAAATTTTGTTTGTGGAAAGGGTTGTTAGTAAGGTTGAACCCGGGTCAACATCCAGTTCCATATCCCCGTTTATGGTGATTTTCACTTTCCCCTGAGGAGTCAGTTTTTTTCTTGCATAAAGCAATAATCCGACCAGCATCAGTATGACCACCAAAAAGAAGATGATACTGATTATTATAACGCCGCCTGTACCGATAGCTAACAAAGTCATATTATCTATAGATTATGTTATACATGTATAATCATTAAAGTTTAATGCCCAGGAAACTCATGAAAGCAATGCCCATAAGCCCTGTTATGATAAAGGTAATTCCCAGTCCACGTAAAGGTGCCGGCACATTGGAATACCTGATTTTCTCGCGGATTGCTGCAATACCCACAATCGCAAGCAACCATCCCACTCCTGAACCCAGCCCGAATGAAGTGGCCTGTGCTAAGGTTTGATACTCGCGTTCCTGCATGAAAAGCGATCCACCCAGAATTGCACAGTTCACAGCGATCAGGGGAAGGAAAATACCCAGCGAAGAATACAATGCAGGGCTGAACTTTTCAACTATCATCTCCACAAGTTGAACCATTGAGGCAATGATAGCAATGAACAAGATGAAACTGAGAAAACTCAGGTCAACTTCAGCCAGCCCTTCATCCAGCCAGGCAAGGGCTCCGGCTTTCAGAATGTATTCATTCAGCAGGTAATCAATAGGAACCGTAATACCAAGGACAAAAATTACTGCAATACCCAATCCCATTGAGGTTTGAACTGTTTTGGATACCGCCAGGTAAGAACACATACCAAGGAAATACGCGAAAATCATGTTGTCGATAAAGATCGACTTGATGAATATGTTAAAAATCTCTTGCATAAAGCGTTGTTATTTGATGTTCAACTAATTCTCCTGATAAAGCTCTTTATTTCGTGACCGCTGAATCCAGATGATGATGCCGATAATAATCAGTGCCATTGGAGGCAAAATCATAAAACCATTGTTGCGGTAACCCATTTCAAAAAATCCTGCCGGTACTACCGGGTAGCCCCAAACACTGCCCGAACCGAACAATTCCCTGACAAAACCAACGACCACCAAAATTATTCCATAACCAATTCCGTTTCCGATACCATCGAGCAAACTTGGCCAGGGTTTACTGCTCATTGCAAAGGCTTCCAGACGACCCATAATAATACAATTGGTTATGATGAGTCCCACAAAAACAGAGAGCTGCTTGCTCACATCATACACATAGGCTTTGAGAACCTGATCTACGACAATTACCAATGTTGCAATAACAACAAGCTGAACGATAATGCGGATTCGCGGTGGAATTCCGTTGCGCAAAAGCGAAATAATCAAATTGGCTAAAGCAGTTACTACAATAACGGAAACTGACATCACAAATGCTGGTTTCATCTTGGCTGTAACCGCCAAAGCAGAACAAATCCCAAGAACCTGAACGGTTATCGGATTATTCAGGTTGATGGGTGATAATAGAAGTTTTCGGTTCTTTGGTGAAAACAACGGTTCTTTTTCTCGTTTGACAGTATTCATAGTTTACACTTGTTTTTTGAAGTAGGGTACATAACTTTCCAAAACATTCTGAAGCATATCGCTAACGCCATTGCTTGTGATTGTTCCTCCGGTAATTGCATCAACAGCATGAAACTGATCAGCTGCTGAAAGGTTGGCTACACCGCCTTTCATCACACGAACTGATTTGAATTTACCGGTTTCGTCGAAAAGAGTCTTGCCCGGAAATTGATCTTCAAAGATGGGAGTCTCAATTTCGGCGCCAAGTCCCGGGGTTTCCGATTTATGCCCAAAAGTAACTCCTACTACGGTGTTAAAGTCATCCTTCAGCGCAATATTTCCCCACACAGGACCCCAAAGCCCAACCCCTCTAAGCGGGATGATATAGATCTTTTCGCCATTCAGATTGATCACGTACATAGCAAGTTCAAAATCTTTTCCCTGTGATTTCTTATACAATTCATCCTTGGGATTTATTTTGAAAGCCTTGCTGTCTTGCTTTCCTTCTGCGGTAAAGTCATCTATTATATTGCCTTTGTTATCGATGACAATCATATTGGTAACATTCTGATTGAAAAGCTTTATCGCATCCCCGGCGCTAACGTCAGGAATACCGGCAGCAGCCAGAATGCTCTGCATTTTATCAACGGCCTCGTTTCGTTGTTGCATCGGCTTGAGCAACATGGCTGCTGACGACAATATGGCGGCAACCAAAATGACCATGATGGAGGCATATCTGAAAATATAAGCGTTACTGTACATAATTGTAGTAATTACAGGTTTAAATCAGGTTAAGCTTTAACAAGTGCTCTGGCTCGTTTCAGGCGCTTTTTGATATTCGACTGGACTACATAGTGGTCGATAAGCGGAGCAAACACATTCATTAATAGAATCGAAAGCATCATGCCTTCGGGATAAGCCGGGTTGAAAACCCTGATCAGTACGGCTATCATTCCGATCAAAAAGCCATAGATGTATTTACCCCTCGTTGTTTGAGCTGCCGACACAGGGTCGGTGGCCATAAACACAGTTCCAAAGGCAAAGCCACCCATAATGAGATGATAATGAGCCGGAATGTTCATATAATCATTAATTCCCCATAAGTTAAACAGCAATCCCATTGCCAGACCACCCGCGACAACCGAAAGCATAATGCGTGCACTACCAATCCCTGTTGCAATGAGCACCACCGCCCCTATTAAAATAGCCAGTGTGGAGGTTTCGCCAATACTTCCAGGGATATTACCCAGAAACATGGCCCATTCCGAGGGCAATTTACTCACTTCACCCACAAGCAGGTGTCCGAGTGGTGTTGCACCCGAATAGGCATCGGCCTTCTCGGAAATCCATATCAAATCGCCCGACATTTCCGATGGATAGGCAAAAAACAGGAAAGCACGTGCAGTGAGCGCTGGATTGAGAATATTCATGCCTGTTCCACCAAAAACCTCTTTCCCGATAATGACGGCAAATGCAGTTGAAATGGCCACCATCCATAGTGGAACATCGGGTGGCATAACAAGCGGAATGAGCATCCCAGATACCAGAAATCCTTCGTTTACTTCATGATGGCGCGACTGGGCAAAAGCAAACTCAATGGCTAAACCTACAACATACGACACAATGATGATTGGGACAACCTTTAGAAGGCCGTAACCAAACATAGGCCAAAAATCATAAGCCATTCCATGAGAAATGTAATGCTGATATCCAACATTCCAAATCCCAAAAATAAGGGCCGGCAACAAAGCCACGACAACAATGATCATGGTTCGTTTCATATCAATCGCATCGCGGATATGGGCTCCAGTATGGGTTACCCTGTTCGGCACAAACAAAAATGTTTCAAAAGCATCAAATGTTGAGTGCAGTTTTTCGAACCTTCCCCCCTTGACAAAGTGTGGTTTTTGCTTGTCTAAAAAATCCCTGAGAAATTTCATTGTGCTATCTTATGATTATTTTTATCAATAAATTAACTCATCTCTTTCCGCATCAGGTCAAGTCCTTTGCGGACGATTTCCTGAATGTTTGTTTTGGAAGTATCAACCACTTCGCACAGTGCAAAGTCTTCTTCATCCACTTCATAAATTCCCAGATTCTCCATTAAATCGATATCCTCAACCATGATTGCCTTAAGCAATTGCATGGGGTAAATATCAAATGGGAAAACTTTCTCAAACTGTCCGGTCATTACCAATGCCCTTTCGCCACCATGATAGTTGGTGTCGAGGCGATACTTTCTGTTCTTGAAAAGAAAAGCAGGAAAGGATCGCGACATGCTGAATTTATTGAGTCCGGGAAGTCCCCAACCAAGAAACTCAAAATAGTCACCCTCGGGGATAACTGTCATTTGATTGTGATAAAAACCCAAATATCCGTCAAGTGAAACCTGAGTGCCGGTGAGCACATTGCCACTGATATACCGCTTATTGACCTGGGTAACATTTTCTTTGATAAGTAACTCAACTGCTGCACCTGTTTTGGTGCGGAAATAGGCGGGGCTTAATACTTCTGAACCGCAAACGGCAATTACCCTTGACGCATCATAAACCCCTCTTCTGAACAAACGCCCTATTGTGAGCACATCCTGAGGATAGCAATACCAAACCACCTCACCTTTATTTATAGGGTCGATTTTATTAATCTGAACCCCAACATTGCCAGTAGGATGTGGCCCGGAAAACTGATTTATCTGTACATTTTTCGAGTTGGTGAATACCTTTGAGTGGGTAATATCCGCTTCAATATTCAAATGTACTTTACCCGTTGTTAGCATGGCAAGCACGTCGAGGCCTGTCTGAAAATCATCCCCATTGCCATGCACAACCAAATCGTTATCAGGGGCAAGAGGCGCCGTATCGAAGGTTGAAACAAATATTGACTTCGGCATGGCAAGCGGATCAGCAATCACCGAATAGGGACGTTGACGGATGAATGGCCACACACCACTAACTCTGAGTTTCTCGATCACCTGCTCACGACTAAGAAGCTTTGGATTCTCAGCCTTGAAATCGATGTACTCATCTTTTCCATCTGCATCAATTTTTATTTCGAGCAACAACCTCTTGGCACCTCTCTTTATCTCTTTAATTTTTCCACTAACCGGAGAGGTGAAAACAATATTGTCGCGATTCTTATCAATAAATAAGGGTGTACCTGCTTTGACAACATCACCTTCCTTGATTAGGATTCTTGGAAAGACACCAATAAAATCAGTGGGTTTGATTGCAAAATGATCACATTTCAACTCTTTGATCACTTTTTCGGCCTCGCCTATCAGATTGATATTAAGACCTTTTTTGATTTTTGTGACGGTTGACATATCTACCTTCATTCATATTTAAATAAGTTGCAAAGAAACAAATTAATTTGTGTTTACTGAGCAACATTTCCATATAATTTAGATTCATTCAATTAACTGAAAAATATCAAACTAATTAATGATACAGATCAATTTTTTGCACAATATTCATCACTTTTGCCGATTTTCTCCCTGCGAAAACCTGATAAAGAACATTATCTTTGTTCTTTTATCCAACACTATGCTTTTGTTCACTCATATCAAGATAATAATGTCTAAACTTTTCATTACTCCTCTTCTTTTCGTGCTGTTGTTAATCTCTATGATGGCAAGCGGACAAGCCTCATATGACTTTGTTGATAAAACCTATGAAGATAATGTCCATACTGTGTTGCTTCATCCTGAACAGGAGCCCTTGAAGGATCCGGTTTTGCTTTTGGGAGACACCCGACGCCTTCATCTTTCGTTTGATGTTTTGGGAGATCAGGCCGCATACCTCTATTATACTTTTGTTCATTGCAACCACGACTGGACACCTTCCGACCTAACTAAACCGGAATACATCAATGGTTTTGACGAAGCTGAGATAAGGGATTACCGATTCTCGGTGAACACCCTTACACCCTTTGTTCACTATGATCTGTTATTTCCCGAGGACCAGATCCGTCCAAAAATTTCGGGCAACTATTTGCTTCTGGTATATGAAAACCAGTTTTCTGAAGGACAATTGCTTTTTACCAGGCGTTTTTTTATTGTTGATAATAAAGTTAACATACAGGTAAGTTTTCCTCAATATCCCAAAAACCTCGATTACGTTGGAAAGAAGCATCAACTTGATGTAACTGTTAGTCAGAATAATCTTTTCACTACCAATCCATCAGAAAGCATTAAACTGGTTATCAGGCAAAATGGCCGTTGGGACAATGCCGTAATTGGTCTGAAACCCAATTATGTGTACGGTGATAAAATTGCTTTTGAATATGCTGAAGAAACTGTTTTTGATGGTGGAAACCAGTTTCGCAATTTCGACATCAAAAGTTTCAGGTATCAGTCGGAAAGAATTCAGAAGATTTTTCAGGAAAACGATCATTATCTTGTCAGACTCTGGCCTGACGAGCGCAGGCACACTAAAAGTTACATCAGCGAACAGGATATCAGGGGACGCAAATTAATCGCTGCCCGCGATGATCAGGAAACTGCCGTTGAAGGAGATTATGCCTGGGTCGAATTTCTGCTGCCCTACCCCGCTCCTTTTACACATGAGGATGTTTATATCATAGGTGCTATAAACGATTGGAATTTAGATTCGAAAAGCCTGATGACCTACAATTTTTCATTGAAAGCCTATGAAGCTTCGCTTTTCCTCAAACAAGGTTATTACAATTATGTGTATGGTATACTCGAAAAAGAAACATTAAAAGCAGATATAACCATCATCGAAGGAGATCATTGGGATACACTCAACGAATATGTGCTGTTTCTGTATTTCAGAAAGCCGGGCACAGTTTATGATCAGTTAGTTGCAACAACCACAATAATGTCACATTAATGTTAATTTTTCCCTTGCCAGGAATGTGAAAAATATTGCTTCTTTGAAAACGCTCTGACAATGTCGGGGCGTTTTTCAATAGACGACCACCTCTAACATGTACCAAAAGCTTGCTCCCGGCCTTATTCGCAGACATGTTTTTCCCATACCTTTGTAGGCATGAATACGAGCAATGATCGCCGTACCTTCTTTGTGGATGTAATTGTTCCGGTGCCTGTCGCGGGAGTTTTTACCTATCGTGTTCCTCATGAGTTGAATGCAGAAGGATTGTTGGGTAAAAGGGTGGTGGTTCAGTTTGGTAGAAAAAAGATCTATGCCGGTCTGGTTCGTCAGATTCATGAAAACATACCTGTCGGGTACACCCCAAAATATATTCTGGGTGTCCTTGACGATGAAGCCGTGGTGACAACCAGTCAGCTCAATTTTTGGGATTGGATATGCAATTACTATTTGTGCTACCCGGGTGAAGTGATGCAAACTGCACTCCCATCTGCATTGCGTCTGGCCAGCGAAACAAGTATTGTACTTGCTGACGGTTTCAAACCTGATGCACAGCTGCTGAGCGAATACGAATACCTGATTACCGAGGCATTGATGATACAGCAAAAACTTAGCTTGAGCGAGGTGTCGAAAATTGTTGGTTTTCAGAAAGTCATGCCGCTGATTCATAACATGATATCAAGAAAAATGATAGTGTTGGAAGAAGAACTGGAAGAAAAGTATAAACCCAGAAAAGCTTCGTATGTTCGCCTTGCTCATGAGTTTAGAAATGAGGAATCGCTGAAGTCATTGATGAACGAGCTTTCGAAAAGAGCTTATAAACAACTCGAAATATTGCTTTCATTCATCAGCCTCAGCCGTTACCCCGTGAACCAGCATGCAGAAATTGGCAAGAACGAATTGCTCGAAAAAAGCGGAGCAAGCTATGCACAACTTAAAAGCCTTGTAGATAAGAAAGTTTTCGAAATTGAATTGAAAATTGTTAGCCGCCTGAATGAAAATGAAGCAGATAGCCATGCCGCGAACATCAAACTGAGTCCCTCACAGACCATTGCATTTGAAAACATTAAAACACAATTTGACAACAAAAATGTTGTATTGTTAAATGGAGTTACCGCGAGCGGAAAAACTGAAATCTACATCAAACTCATTCACGATGCAATCAGCCGAGGCGAACAAGTGCTGTACCTTCTTCCTGAAATTGCATTGACCACACAGATTATCAACAGGTTAAAAAAATACTTCGGAAACTCTGTCGGGGTCTTTCATTCACGTTATAATTCACACGAGAAAGTGGAAATCTGGAAAAAAGTACTTGCTTTTGATGGGTCGGTTTATGCCCACCATCAGGTAGTGCTGGGACCCAGGTCTGCACTTTTTTTGCCTTTTAAAAAGCTGGGCTTAGTCATTGTTGACGAAGAACATGATCAGTCGTTCAAGCAAATGGAGCCTTCGCCACGTTATCACGCGCGTGATGCGGCTATCATGCTTGCTTCCACATTGGGTGCAAAGGTGCTGCTTGGGTCGGCTACCCCGTCCATTGAGTCGTTCTACAATGCTCAGCAACAACGCTATGGCCTTGTCAATCTTACGGAACGATATAGCGGCATGGAACTCCCTGAAGTGAGTCTTGTTAACCTGCGTGAAGAAATGAAACGCAAAACTATGAAATCGCATTTCAGCCAACCCCTGCTCCTTGCCATATCTGAAGCACTAGGGAATAAGGAGCAGGTAATCTTGTTTCAGAACAGAAGAGGCTTTTCATTGCGCCTTGAATGCGATCAGTGCCACTATGTTCCTCAGTGCAAAAACTGCGATGTAAGCCTGATTTACCATAAGAAACAACAACTGCTCCGTTGTCACTATTGCGGTTTTGCAACAGCCGTGCCGGTTGAATGCCCCGAATGCCGGAGCACAGCTCTCAGAATGCATGGATTTGGAACCGAAAAAGTGGAGGAAGAGTTAAGTATTATTCTGCCAAATGCCCGGATAGGCAGGCTCGATCTTGACACAACCCGAAGCAAATTTGCATTTCAGACAATTCTGGAAGACTTTGAGTCCGGGAAAATTGATATCCTCACCGGAACACAAATGGTAACCAAAGGGCTCGATTTTGGCAAAGTACGCGTTGTGGGCATACTAAATGCTGACAGCATGCTTAGTTATCCCGACTTCAGAGCCTACGAAAGGGGTTTTCAGCTCATGGCGCAGGTGAGTGGCAGGGCGGGCCGAAAAAGCCAAAGAGGAAAAGTCTTTATCCAGACCCATCAGTCTGGTCATCCATTGCTACATGATGTGGTAACCCATAATTTCGGGAATATGTACACCCATCAGCTGAATATCAGGCACCATTACCATTACCCTCCCTTTTTCAGACTCATTTTGCTGCGTTTGAGACACCGCGACGAGCATCTGCTCAATTTGTGTGCAGCAGAAATGGCGCAATTATTAAAAAGTACCTTTCGGGGAGAAGTGCTTGGACCAGAATTTCCTATGGTGTCGCGGATCAAGAATTTATTCATCAAACAAATCATCCTTAAAATACCAAGAAATGAATCATCATCGGCAGCTAAAGATCAATTAAAACAAATCATACGCCAGTTTTCAACTTCACCACATTGTAAATCAATACTGCTTTCGGTTGATGTTGACCCTTATTAAGAAATCTTAACTTTTATTGAAAATCTGACAGGAATATCATACGATTTGAATTGTTTAATGAGCATTAGTGAACCATTTAGCAAGCAAAACGTTAATTTAATTTTACACTATGACAAAGCATTTTTTCCCTCTTCTTATTTTTATTCTGTTGTATCTTTCCATTACCACTTTTGCCGGATCGGTAAACCCTTCGGATATTGACACAGGTGTCAAAGGCAAAGTCGTTGACAAATCGACCAAAAAAAACCTGGAATACGCAACTGTAATGATTTTTCAGGCAGTTGATTCAAGCTTTGTAACTGGAGGTATAACCTCTGAAACAGGTGAATTTGATATAAAGCTTAAACCAGGCCGCTACCACATTGCCGTTCAGTTTTTGGCCTACGGCACAATTCGCATGTCGGATGTGCTGATCGAAAGGGGCCGCAATCAGCTTGACCTTGGCGAACTGATGATTTCACCTGACTCTGCCATGTTGGAGGAATTTGAGATAATATCCGAGAAAAGTCAGGTGGAAATGAGCCTCGACAAACGTGTTTTTAATGTAGGTAAAGACATCAGCATGAAGGCAAGTAATGCTATGGAAGTACTCGAAAACATCCCTTCAATTACAGTCGATATCGATGGGAATGTGAGCTTGCGTGGTGATGAAGGAGTAAGGATTTTGGTCGACGGGAAAATGTCGGGGCTTGCCGGCATCAGCAACCGCAATGCACTCAGGAGTCTGCAATCGGACATGATCGAACGGATCGAAATCATCACCAACCCTTCCGTTCGCTATGATGCTGAAGGATCAGCCGGCATTATCAATATTGTGCTGAAAAAAGACCGGCGTCAGGGTTTCAATGGTTCTATCGATGCTACAACGGGTTATCCACTTCAGGCAGGCCTGGGCATTAATTCGAATTACAGATTAAACAAATGGAATCTTTTCGCCAATTATTCAATCAATTATAGCGAACGTATCGGTTCGGGATCTCTCTTACGCGAATTTAACAGCGACAAGCTTTTTACTACCGAACAGGAAAGTGAACGCAGGCGCGAAGGCATTTCAAACACGATCAGACTTGGTGCAGAGTATTTTATCAACCCCTTGAATTCTATTACATTTAGTATGTTGTATAAGTATTCTGACGAACTGAATAAATCAACTGTTGGTTACCGCGACTTTACCGATGACCTGCTAACCGGTTTAAGCGAAAGGGTTGATGACGAAGAGGAGATTGACCCCGATCTGGAATATTCAATGCTTTATAGCAAACAATTCCGACGTAAAGACCAGTTGTTTACCGCCAGCATCCAGTATTCCGACAACAACGAAACTGAAAAATCCACCATTACTGAAACCTTTTTTCAAAGCCCACAGCCANNCACAGGCTGATTACTATCATCCCTTTGCTGGAAAAGCCAAGCTGGAAAGTGGTGTTAAATGGCAGCGTCGCCATATTGACAACGATTATGAAGTTTTCCAACAACTGCCAAACGGAGAGTTTGATACCCTGGACGACTTTACCAACCATTTCATCTACGACGAGAATATCCTGGCAGCTTATGCCATGTTTGGCGACGATCGTGGCCGTTATTCCTATCAGTTGGGCCTCAGGGTCGAATATGCCGATATCAACACCTTACTGCGCGATACCGAAGAAGAAGACCAGCAAAACTATCTGGACCCTTTTCCATCAGCACATTTTACCTACAAGCTTACTGAAGTTGATAACATCCAGCTTAGCTACAGCAGAAGGATACGCCGTCCCGGGTTCAGGCAACTAAACCCCTTCAGATCCTTTGCCGACAACAGGAATATCTGGACAGGCAATCCTGAATTGAAGCCGGTTTACACCGACTCTTATGAGATTGGTTATCTGCGCTATTGGAATAAATCGAGTTTTAATGCAACCACCTATTATCGCAACAGCAAGGATGTTTTTCAACGGATTGAAAGAATTGGGGATTCCGGGACAATTTTTATCAGACCCGAGAACTTTGCCCGAAACCAGTCTTTCGGCCTCGAACTCATTGGTTCGCTTAGTCCTTACAAATGGTGGAACATGAATACCAGTCTGAATTTTTTCAGATCAATTACCGAAGGTGATGCCTATGGAATCAGCTACAACACGGATTACCTGAGCTGGACAGGCAGAATAAACAACCGTCTGACACTGGCGAAAAACTTCGACATGCAGGTTTCGGGCAATTATGCTGCTGCAGCCGACACACCACAGGGTAAACGACTTCCTTCATGGTCAGTTGATTTGGGTCTCAGCAAAGATATTTTGAAAAACAAAGGGACTCTAACCTTGAACGTCAGGGATGTTTTTGGGACAAGAAAACATTCATTTGAAACCTTTGGCGGGAATTTCTATACCAAATCCGAATTTCAATGGAGCTCCACCGTGGTCACCCTAAATTTCAATTACCGCATAAACCAGTCTAAAAAACGCCAGGGCGAAAAACGCGATCAACAATCAGACGAGGGAAATATGGAGTTCTAGTGATAAACTTAAAGGCCGGATTGATCTGTTTCTTCAAAAACCACATCAGGAATATTCTTGTTGAAGACGAAATTGCTATACCGTAGCGTAACCGTTCCGGAAGATTTTTCTCCCATCTTCTTTTTGTCGACCTTCAGGTTACCAATAAATTTCATGGGAATGTCAATCTGATTGATTTCGAATTTTATCCTGGTAACAGCAGGAATTTCGAATGGCAGGTCACCATACTCAAACAACAGAATATAATTGCCTTGTCCCTGTGTGGTTACCTCGAGACGATTGATACGCGGGGAAGTTTTGTCGACAAAAGCTGTGGCCAGCAAAAAGCTAGCCTGATCATCCATGGGTACGATCTTTATTTTGTGGTTAGCCGAATCTTCGCCAACATAAATAGCGGCATGGTTCG
Organism: Bacteroidales bacterium UBA6192; assembly: GCA_002422725.1. GTDB lineage: Bacteria > Bacteroidota > Bacteroidia > Bacteroidales > F082 > UBA6192. The sequence goes on along the minus strand of DITE01000081.1, from coordinate 42,024 downwards.
AAGCCAGAATTTCCTGAACGTTGAAATTCAAGCCCTTTTTTGGAACCAGCACAAATCCTGTTGCCCGAAACCTGAAGCGGTCGGGTGATTTATAAAATACCCTGCCCTTTTTCACCGGGATGCGTATAAAATCAACATCCACATCAATGTCAACATCAGCTTCGAAGCTTTTTACTTCTTCACTTTTTTTCAACACGTCTTTCAGCAACAAAGCAGCATCAATCTGAGCAATGGACTGAAAGCTCAATCCAAGCCAAATTGAACATAAAAATAAGCTAACCTTCCATTTATTCATCATGAGGTAATGTCTTTGCGGGTAAAAATCAGAACCGATACAAGGTAAAACACGGATATGTGAGCAATCAATACTCCTAAAGCCTTGTAGATTAAACCATAGTCAACAGGGTCGTCGAAAAATAACTGCCAGCCATTCAGGTAAGAAGTAAACAAAAATGGTTTTACCGGCTCGAAAACGCCCACACTGAAATTTGAAATTATGGTAAACAAAATCAGCACAGACATGGCCGAAATTACAGGGCCCAACGAATTTGTAGCCCTCACCGAGAAAAGAAATGCCAGAGCAGCAATCACCCACATGCTTACAATGCCATAACCGAAAGAGGCAATAAACCGCCACATCACATCCGACTGTTCGAAAATATTGATGGTATTCATCAGCACGATCATGTCGCCCGGTTCAAAAAATAACCTTCCCAATCCAAGACTCATCGCCATGAGCAAAAGTACCAGCATAGTAGCATAAACCTGAGCTGTTATAAATTTGGCAACCAATAGTTTAGTTCTGCTAACCGGACGTGTGAGCAACAACCGGAATGTGCCTCGACCAGCCTCGCCCGACACCATGTCGCCGGCAACTATAGCCACCAACACCGGTATATGAATCCATAAACTATTCAGAATGATATAGGTAACTGTGTAAACATTAATCAGCTTGCCCAGAAGCAAAAACACTTCAGACAAACTCTGGATGAGAAAATCGAGCAATTTTTGGCCTTCAACATACATACCCACCTGAATGACAAGAACAATCAGGAATATGGCAACAAAACCAATATAGGCCAGTCCGCGGCTGAATAGCTTCAGCATTTCGAGTCGTATCAGGTTGATCATATTCAGGTAATATTCAGGAAATAGTCTTCAAGGCTGTTCAACATATACAATTGCCTGACCGCTATATTGTTATTCACCAGCAAGGAATTGATTTCTTCGGCTTGACCGGAATCGACCAATGCCTGAATTTCATCCAGTCTGTTTATTTGAAAATCAACCGATACAAAATGATGGCGCAACAATGTCAGGGCCTGATCGGGTTTCGAAGCAACAAGCACCAGTTTACGACTACCTTGCGAAATCAACTCTCTTACATCACCTTCAACAACCACCTTGCCTTTGTTAATAACCACCATACGGTTGGCAATCAGCTCCATCTCGCGGAGGATGTGGGAAGAGATAATGAGGGTTTTTCCTTCCTCAACATTCAGTTTCAGTATCAGTTCGCGGATGTCTTTTATCCCCTGTGGGTCTAAGCCATTCACGGGTTCGTCCAGTATGATGAGTTCAGGGTCGTGCAGCAATGTTTGCGCAATACCCAGTCGTTGTTTCATGCCGTGACTAAAGGTTTTCACATGGCTTGATGCCCGGTCGGCCAAACCAACTGTGTCAAGAATTTTCATGATGGCGGCCCTGGAAGTTTTGATGCCGGAATAACTTGCAAGTATTTCCAGGTTTTTGTATGCAGATAGATATTGGTAAAAATCGGGTCTCTCGATAAGCGCACCAATTCCGGATAATATTCGCGCACGGTTGCCCTCAACCGGCAAATCAAAGATACGGATAGAGCCCGAATCAGGCTTTATTAAACTGAGGAGCATTCTGATGGTCGTACTTTTCCCGGAGCCATTTGGTCCAAGAAAACCATAAATATCTCCCCGATGAACGGTCAGGTCGATGCCATCCACGGCTTTCTGTGGCCCGAAATGCTTTACCAGACCCGTGGCTACAACCATCGTTTCCTGCACCATCAGACTTTCGGTTTCAGGTAAGCAGCAGGTTTGTTTGCCCTAAAGACAGAGAAAACATAAAATGGCTGCCTTATGCCCGAAAGCGGAAGAAGATGGAAATTACGCATGCCGGGAAGGTTGAACTTGTAACGCACACCGGATGCAATGGGTTTGCGTAGCTTGCTTTTCTTCCTAATCCCTAATATACTCAACAAAGTGTTCATAAATCAATGAAAATATTAATGTTTACTTACAATAACTAACATCTAATAACATGCTTTGTTCAGTGAAACCATGGATATTTTCAGACATCAAAGATATATCAAAAAATACACCCCAAAAACATGTTAACAAAATGATAATAAGGAAATTAGTTTTTACATTAACCTAACACAAACTTCTGGTGAAGATGCTTTGTTGTTTTTTTTATTCGAGGCGATCAAAACAATGTAAACACCGACTGAGAAGCAACGAAGACAAAAAGGCCAATACAAAGGCTGATTAACTAATTATCAGTAACATTAAAGACGCGGAACCACCCCAATGGGTTGCAGTGGGGGAACTAAAAAAACACTAAATTTTCTATTTAATTCTTAACAGGCACAACAACGTAAACCACTTCATCCGGACGTTTCATCAGGTACTTCTCGCGGGCATACTTTTCCATCAGGGCAGTGTCGGACAGCAGGGCTTCGCTCATCTTTTTGTTTTGCTCAATTTCGCTGATAAAAAAGGCTTTCTGAGCCTCAAGCTTTTTAAGCGACGATTGCAAACGCATCTGGTTGTCGTACTTGTTTTGATCGAACATCAGCATCCAGACAGCAAACGCTACAAGGGTGAAAAAATACTTGTTTTTCAACAGCCGGAAAAGCCGTGCTTTCATATGGATGATTTTTTGCAAAGTTATAGCTAACGAAGCATAAGTTTTCAAGAAATGCGAAAAGATATCCGCTTCAAGGTGTTGATAATATTTGGTTGATTTGTTGATTTGTTGATTCGTTGATTTGTTGATCCAATAACTGAGCCAACATCGCAAATTTCAAATCTTCAATCATCGTTCGTCAATCCTTACGGAATTCAATAATTTGTGATTTTTGATAGACGATTTTTGATTTTTGAAGTGGCATTGACAGAAGGTGGTTTCGACTTCGCTCAACCACCGAAGTAGTAATTCATTGTTATACGGATTTGAACTGCAAATCAGTTAATCCGGTGGTTGAGCGAAGTCGAAACTACCGGAAAATTAGGCTCATCCACCGAAAAACCTCCACGGCAAATGGCTTTGCCGCCGCAACCCGTATGGGTTATTTCCAAAAAACTTACTTTTGCTTCAAGGACAATTTTGGCTAAAATCATGTTGATTGAAAGTTGAAAGCTAAATTAAAAAGCAATCTGGTTTTTAAAATTAAGTAAAGATCAAAGTAATATGAAATTGGTTAGCACTATACTCATTCTATTTATTACCGTTCTTGTAAATTTCGCTGGAACATCTCAGAATGATATAGATACAACGAATTGGTTAAAAACAACCTGTCTTACTGCAGAATTCTCTATAAAATACCCTCCAAGCTTTTATGTCCAAAATGAATGCGGGCATTTCTATAAATTGTCAAATGGGGTTAAGAAAATTCCTTTAAGTTATATGTCAAAAAAATACTTCAAAGGTCGAGATTATTTGATGTCTAAAGATGCTTCAACCTATAAGGAATGGATAGAATACCGTGCGAGAATTATGTTTTCTGCTGATGGCCCTTCTTCCTCTATTTATGGAGATAGTATTGCAAAAAATATTACTTTCATTAACTCCAATGGAGTAGCTGGAAATGAACTCTATGTACATGTCTCCCACTCTGAATATAAAAATGGCGAACACATTATAACCTCAACCATTAAAGGCCCTGTTTTTGTTTTCAAGAGAAATCAAGATATTGATAATGATGAGCCTACCATATTTTTCCATTTACAAGATGATGAATGCGATAAGGATGATGAGCGCCTTATTAGACAAATGATTGATACCTTCAAATTTATCAATAAATAATAATTGCTCTGCCACAACACCAAGTAATACAGATATCCTGTTTAACACATCAAAAACCGCAAATCTTAAATCATCGATCGTCAATGCTTATGGAATGCAATAATTTTTGATTTTTGATAGACGATTTTTGATTTTTGAAGTGGCATTGACAGAAGGTGGTTTCGACTCATTTCGGCTCAATGCGGGTCGCTCAGCCACCAAAGTAATGGTTCGCTTTCTTCTCAATCTGGCACATTTGCCTAATGTATATCCACCCCTCTCTGCATGAAAATGAGGTGGCGTAAGGTATTGAATATCTCGCCCATGTATTCTTTGATGGCCCTGACGCTACCTGGCAACACATAAGTGAGGCTTTCTCCCATCAGCCCCGCTACACCACGACTTAGCAGCGCATTGGGCTTATCTGCACCAAACTTCAACCGTATGCTTTCCATAATCCCTGGTATCTCTTTGTCCATAAGCGATCGGGCTACCTCGGGCGTAATATCGCGCGGACCAATGCCGGTGCCTCCTGTCGTAAATACCATGTCATATTTTTCTTCCTTGGCTTTGCGCATGATAAACCGCAGGCTATCGGGGTCGTCGGCAATAAGTTTGCGTTCGATCTTGTGGTGCCAGCGATGCTCACTAAAAAAAGCTTCAAGCTGACTAACAATCTCTGGCCCGCTCAGGTCTTCATATTCCCCCCGGCTGGCACGATCCGATAAAGTAATAACCAACACCCTGAAAACCTTGGGTTGATAAACAATCTTATCCCCTGCCTTGATCTTGCCGCCTTTAATCACCCGTGCAAAAATACCTTCCTTAGGCATAACGCAATCGCCAACCTCCTGGTAGATAGCGCAATTGGGACCATGGCACTTTTTTCCTATCTGGGTGATTTCCAGTTCAACCTTACCGATCATCAAACGATCGAAAGGAGCCGTTTCATGCAGAATGATTCCTTCGGTGGTAATATTTTCGGCAAACTCCCCGTGTTGGATAGTACGTTTTGCTTCCGCTTCAAACTTACGGAAGCTCTCTACCCCAAGCAGACTTATCTGTCGGTGCCAGCTTCCGGCATGGGCATCGCCGGCTATTCCTTTTTCATTACACTCGATGAACTCGACCGGGCTCTTAATTGTACCCTTTTTATCCGAAACATTCACCGAAACTACCTTGATTTGTGTATTTGCAGTTGCCATGTAATTCATGTGTTAATGAACAGGCTAAAATACTAAATTTACAATCAAAATACCAAAAAAACACAAAAAACGCATAAGTTATGGAACAGTCTGATTTCATGGAAGATAAACTGGTTAAAGAGCTTAGCCAACCTTTGGCAAATGCTGCCGGATGGATGAAATTTATAGGCATAAGCCTGATAGTTTTGGGATCAATTACAGCACTTACCATCGTTGGTTTAATCACTGCATGGTTACCTATCTGGCTTGGGGTGATTTTGCTTAAGGCATCCAATAATGCCCGGTCAGCCTTTGTTGCAGGCGATAAAAAGAGCCTGATCGATTCGCTGCTTGGTCTTAATAATTATTTCACAATCAATGGTGTATTGGTAATTATCATGCTTTTACTTGCCGTTCTGGGTATTGTTTTTGCCTTCGCTTTTGGCCTGTTTTTTCAGGCTTTTGACCCGGATTTGTTTCAAATCTAAGCTTCAAAACCAGATTTCACTTTCTGTTATCAAGCCTTCGCCCGAAAAAAAAATGGAAAATAACCTCAAGCATTTGGAAAGCGAGATCAAATAATCAAAGGCTCAAGCCATTTTGCAAACATGTAAATTATATCCAACCTTATTGCAAAACAACAAATCAGGCTTGCGGGAGGTATTGTGTCTCTCTAGAAATAACTTAAGTTGGAGCATTCTGGACAAATAGAAAAAAAAACGGTAACCTGGTTTAGCCGGATGATCTGAATCTAAAATGTTGAGATGATTGAAAAAACAATGACAAATAGCGATTCAACAGCTATCAACCTTAAGTCGTCACAGCCGGCAACACCTTACCTCTGACCTGGCCTTGCGCAGTATTTTCTGATAACTGCATATGCCTCAATAATGCCAAGCTCACCCGCTTTGCTCAGGTCGGCACATGCCAGCTTTTCTTCTTCCAGAAACAAGAGTGTCAAAGCGCGGTTGTAATAAGCCTCAGCCAGATCGGGAGCAAGTCTGATTGCCTCGCTGTAATCATCAATTGACCGGTGATATTGTTTCATCATCAGTTTCAGGGTAGCCGTATTGTACAATGCATAGGCGTTGTCGGGTTGCTTGCGAACAAGCCTTTGAAAATCATTTAAAGCTGCGTTATAATCGGGCAATTCAAATGTACCCGGCTTCGACAGGCTTTGCTTGCGTGGGGCAATCATCACATCAATAACATATGGTTCATCCGACAAGCTCAATTCGGCAAGCAAAGCCCTGATTGATCCAGCATTCAGACCAAAAACATCAAAATCATCTCCACATGCCTTCATTTCATCCAATGCACGGAGAGCCTTTTGATAATTCCCGACTTTCTGTTGCATCAAAGCAAAATCGGCCAGTCCGGCGCACCCACCTTCAGCCTTATCGGCTATGAGGGTGTCCATTGTGTTGAGTGGCAATTCCGGTTTTGCATCATTATTCAATCTGGTCTGATTAATCAAAGCGAATTGCCTGCCTGTTGTGTTGTTGATTGATTCAAAGATTGAACCAGAGTTGTAATACATTGACCTGATGTCTGTTGTCGTTTTTGTATCAGGTTTAATTCCAACAACAAAGAAGCCAAATGGACGAATATCAATATCCCTAAACTGCACCCTTCCCGATTTGGCTTCACCACTGATGAAATCCGATTCAAGTTCAATTATTTTGTCGAAATAGGTTGAATCAGCATACTGATGATAAAGCGAATCCGGATTAGCATCTGGTCCATTCATTGCCATGATAATCGCCATGGCTTTTTCGTAATCAGCATCTGACTCTCTATTGCTTCTCATTTCGCGACGCACCACCGAACGGTTTATCCAGGCTCCTGCAAAATCAGGAAAGATCCTGATGGCTTCGGTAAAATCTTTTTCAGCCTCTTTCAGCCTTCTCAACTGATAATGTGTGATGCCCCGGTTATACCAGGCATAAACATTCTGAGGGTTTATTTTGATCACTTCATCATAGAGCACAATGGAGGCGTCGAGCTGGCCAATTAGACTATACAACAAAGCACGGTTATAATAGGTTAGCGCGTTGCGCTGATCGAGCACATTCACCTGCTCATAGTCTTTGAGTGCTGCCAGCGTATCGTTTTGTTTCAGATGCAGAAGTGCACGCTGAAAAAACAATAGCGGATTGCTATCATCAATTTTCAGGGCCTGATTAAAATCCTCCATAGCGCCTGTAATGTCGTCCATTTCAGAGCGTAACATACCACGTCTTATCCATGCATCGCTGTCAAAATAATCATTAAAAACTGCTTTATCAAGGTCTTGAAGTGCCTCAGCCTTCCTGTCGAGCAAGATTTTGGCAATTCCCCTGTTCAGATAAGCATATGAAAGTCCGGGATTGATCATCAAGGCCATATTATAATCTTCAATAGCACCTGAAAAATCGTTCAGATGCATGCGTGTTGCTCCATTGGCAACATGCAGATCTGCATTAAAAGGATCGATAGCCAATGCTCGTGCAAAATCAGTCTTCGCATTGTAATAGTTTTTCAGCCTGTCGTGCGAAATACCGCGGTAGTGATAAGCCCTTACATACAAAGGATGAATAGTCAGGGTTGTGGTGAAATCATCAATTGCCCCCTGATAATCACTCAGGTTGAACTTAGCCACACCCCTGAGAAAATAGGCTTCAAACAAATCCGGTTTGGCACTGATTGCCGTGTTGAAGTGTCGAATGGCATCCGGGAAACGATCTTCCGACAGGCTTATCCGTCCATTATACACAAAATAGCGGTAATTTACCTGAGCACAAAGGCTGGAAACAATAAAAACCAATCCAAGAAGCAAGATTATGGGACGATTCACTGGAATCTGATTATGGTCAAAGGTTTGTCTTTATCTTGGAAACCAGATGTATACTGCCAATTTCCATTGCCTTATCAACTGCTTTACACATATCGTACACTGTCAGTAAGGCAATACTGACAGATGTAAGTGCTTCCATTTCAACACCCGTGTTGCCAATACATTTCACATTGGCCTGAACATGAACCCCGTTTTCAACCAGTCTAGCCTTTACCTGAATATCGCTCAGCAAAAGCGGATGGCACAAAGGAATCAGGCTACTTGTTGCTTTTGCTGCCTGAACACCGGCAATTTCAGCCACAACAAGCACATCTCCTTTTTTCATCTGATTGTCGATGATAAGCTGTATTGTTTCTTGCTGCAAGGATATGAAACCTTCAGCAACAGCCTCGCGTAACATGGGATTTTTCTGGCTTACATCCACCATGCTTGCCTTGCCATCGTCGCTGGTGTGACTTAGTTTTGACATAATCAATGTGTACTTATTGATGACAAAAGTAAACAGTGCATGAACATCATCATCACAGGAAAGTGTTAAAAGATCAAAACTCTATGAAATCTTTAACCTCCAATATTGCTAAAGCGACTCTTCATATTGACTGAGCCACATCCGGGTTTGTTTCCGATAGCAGCCAGATAGGCTTTCTCTATACCCAATTCTCTGATGTTGAAGGCCAGATCGCTGAATAAACAAGGCTTCAGGTCACCATTGGCAGTTAGTCTTAAGCGGTTGCAGCTCGAACAATGGCCGCCATCGCCTCCTTCCACAACCGAAAACTGACCGGTTTCAAGATTCATTTCATGGATAAACCTAAGCTCGAGCCCATTCGCCCTGCAGAAGTCTTTAACCCCTGCTGCATCCGGCTCATCGGAGGTTTCCTTGATTACACAGTTAATTTTAATCGGCTCAAGGCCAGCCTTTCTGGCAGCATCAATGCCACGAAAAACATCTTCGATCTGACCAGTCCGGGTAATTTGACGAAACCTTACCGGATCAATGGTATCCAGGCTAATGTTTACCCGATGGAGACCGGCGTCTAAAAGTGGTTGCGCAAATCTGTCCAGCAAAATGGCGTTTGTGGTCATCCCCAGATCGCGGATCCCCTGAATGCCGGCGATTTTTGCTACCAATTCAACAATTCCGCGCCTGACAAGGGGTTCGCCTCCTGTGATCCGAACTTTGTCAACACCATGTGAAACTGCATACTGTATGACTTCCACAATTTCCTCGAAACTGAGTATCTGATCATGTGCCACCGGCGTTACACCACATTCGGGCATACAGTAGACACATCTCAGGTTGCACCGGTCGGTTACGGAAACCCGCAGATAATTGATCTTTCGGTTAAACGAGTCGAACATCAACCATTTCTCCTTCCGATAATAACTCAACTCCCAATGGTATCTGCAGGAACGCAGTGGCATTGGTGAGTGCGCTGATATGCGCCGACCCATGATACATAATGGGGAAAACCCTACCGGATGCATCAAGATAAGCCGGTGCAAATCCAAGACGGTTTATGGCCTTACGTTTGTAAGGTATTCCCAATGGCAATCGCAAAACTGCAGGATGGTATTCATGGCCCATCAGCCTGTACAAGAATGGTTTGGCAAGCAGCTCAAAAATATTGAAAGACGAAACAGGATTCCCCGGGAGCGCAAAAACGAACTTGCTTCCTGAGCGCGCAAAAACTGTTGGCTTGCCCGGTTGCACTGCGATAGTCCTGAACAGTATCTCCATGCCCATTTCCTTCAGGATAACCGGAACATAATCAAAATCGCCCATCGAAATTCCACCCGATAAAATGAGAACCTGATTGTGCTGCAGGGCTCCGTTGATTTTTTCGTATGTATCCTGTTCGTTGTCCCCAATAATTCCTCCGTAAACGGCTTTCGCGCCAACTGCAGTCAATTGCGCCATCAACTGACTGGCATTGCTGTTACGTATCTGCGCTTGGCCCGGCACAAATTGCGGCTCAACCAGTTCATCGCCTGTTGACATCACGCAAACTGCCGGATGCATGAAAACAAGCGGGTTTACCACGCCAACAGCTGCCATAACGGCTATGTGCTGAGGTTTGATCAAAATTCCTTTTTCAAGGAGCTTATCTCCCCTGTGGATGTCTTCGCCCCTAAAGGCTATGTTGTTTTTGGTGGTTGGGTTCATCACCCTGACAGTTGTTTCTGCATCGCATATCTCTGTCTGCTCCACCATAACAACGCAATCGGCACCTGAAGGCACCATGGCTCCTGTCATAATTTTGGAACAACACCCAACGGTCAGGTCAATTTCAGGAACTATTCCTGCGCCAATCACTTCAACTATTTTGAGCGAGCCCAGTCCCAGGTCGGCCCTCCTGCATGCAAAACCATCAACAGCAGCCTTATCGAATGGCGGCATATCCATATCGCTCAGCACATCTTCGGCAAGTACCCTGCCAGCACTTTCCGCCAAAGAGATATTTTCAGTATCGGTTAACGGAATGTTGGCGGTGACTTTAGCCAAAGCTTGTTCGAAAGTAATCATCCGGCAATTTTTTGGTAAAAATAGCGGAAAAATGAATAAGAGGCCTTTTTCAGAAGCAATCCGGATGTCTTCGGGTCGCTACTTATAGCGCGAAACCAGCGTTTCGGGCAGGTTTACTTATCCCATATCAAACGATAACCCAGATTAAATTCCATAAACTCTGCAAGCATAAAGTTGATGGCACGCACATTGACCCCGAAAGAATAATTCCGGTAGATATGACACTTTACACCGAGCCGTTGATAGGTCTGTGTAAAATTTCCGTAATTCAGATGCCTGGCATAAATACCTATCCCTCCCATCAACGAAAACCGGTCAACGATCAATTCGGGCTGATAGATCAGTCCCACGGAAAGATTGTCCCAACCAACCGGTCCCGGGCTACCATCGGGCTTCGCAGTCATTCCCCACCAATAATTAAGATCGATTCCCGGACCCGATCTGAAAGCATTCGTATGTTGCATCGAATACATTAAACTCAGTCCACCTACGGCAAAGTAATTTGTATCCAACTCGTGTTCAACGATCTGATGGTCGCCATAACCGAGCATAAAAACCAGTTCGTTTGTTCTCGCAAGCCTGTTGGCGGGTTCAATCCCCCTCACATCAGGTCTGCCATTGACAAAATACTTCAATTCAACGGATGGTGCATACAGGTTGACCCCACGGTTAGGGCGCTCGAAACCACCATTTGAAAAATGGGTAAAACTTAGGCCAAATCCCAAATCAAGATTGCTTGTCAGTGGATAAACTGCTTTCATGGCAATATCCAGATAGACTGTTATAGAAGAGCCAATAGCGAGGTTTCTGGGATTCTTCAAACTGTCATAATGAAGCCAGTCCCAGGCTAGTCCATATTGAAACTCGGTATAAACTTCCAGTTTTCTGCCACGGGCAACCGGAATTCCAAGAAATCCAAAAACAGCGTATGGATACCCCATTTCACGGGGGTTGAAGAAATCGCCTGTGAAAAACCCAAGACCATAGGTTGGTCCTTTATAAACCCTCTGCCAGACTGCATAACCCGGGTTTTGCAAACCAACTTTAATCGTTGCGGCATGGTAACGATTAATTGGTGCACCGCTCAGGTTGTCGCCCTTGACAAAATCGGTTGTTGGTATGATGCCCCCGTGTTGATAAGTGGCAGTAATAAAGGGTTTGTGCTTGCCCAGTAACGACGCCAAACTGTGATCGGGTTCATTTTGTGAATATGAGCTCAATAACAATAAAAATAGTGGAAGAATCGTCAAAAAGTACCTCATAAAATCAAGTTAAGTTGATAATCAAAGGTAATGCATGATCAAAACCATGTTCTGATCGATCAAACCAATTAACCTATTCCGAATTGATTTATTGTGTTACTGTATAGATTTGACTTTACATGAAATGAACACATCCTTAAGTGTCAAATTCTGTCAGAAGCAGTGAAATTTAATGAATTAGTCATTTGAAACGATGAAGGTGTTTTAACCAGATAACCTTAGCTATAGAGAAACAAAACAGGCCGGATTTGGAGATAAATAAACCAATCAAAGCAAATTAATCAGGTATATAATCCACTTAACACCAATGATTTATCAAATCAAGCAGCAGAAACATGGATAATCAGGCTGTTGATAGGTGGCTACAATTCTTTCAGTGCCATAACAATCGGATAAATCATTCCGGCAATCATGAGCAGGGTTATAAAGGGTCTGTTCACATTTTGCCATGCATAATTCTTCCGGCGAAAGGCTTCTAAAGCATGGTTCAAGCCCGAAAAAAAGAAGAAAAATGCAAAGGCAAAGAAAATAGTAAGCTCAGCATGCAATCCCCACTCACTCCCGTAAACGAATAAAGCAACCACAGCATATGACAGCAAAGCAATGGCTGATTGTTTCTGATAATTGCTTCCCGTTTCGAACCCTTTGGCCTCGGCAGACTGTCGCGCAAACAAAAGCCCTTCGAGTCCCGAAATTCCAGCGATAGCCACAATCACAACAGGAATCATAAAGTGAAGCTGGCCCACAGGATCATAGGTTTCGTTGGCAAACCCAATCTGATAGCCCACAAAAAATGCCACACAAACCAACAGGATTCTGGTAATGTCAAGAATGTTTGATATCATCTTTTCTGGTTTTAATCATTATACAAATAACTATCCAAACCGTTAACTGTGATGAACATGGACAGCAAACAGCGACAAATATAATCAGTTTATAAGAAAATTAAAAATGAAAAGGCAAAATGATTTACTGTGAAATGACAAACCAGCATGCATCATATTGCAAATATATAGTCATAGCGGGCTAAAGGTCAATAGTTTTGCTACGTCAGAAGTGATCAAAACATAAAAGTTTGGATTGATTCACCCATGACTGGTTTGAATGATATCGTTAAAATACTGCAACGAATCAAGTAAACTTATCTGCAAATGATTGATATTGAACATAAAGATACCTGGATAATCTTGTGGGATTACGTACCTAAACACTACTAACCTGTTTCATAAGCGACACGAACTTCATTTTCTTCAATTTCTTTAGGCTTCAAACCGAAAATGAATTAGTTTTTGCTGGTTTTAGATTAAAAACTAACTTTGGCATTGCAAAAAAACCATTATTAATTAACAAAACTAAATGTCTATGAATACATTCAGATTAATTGCACTGGGGTGGGTCATGTTCGTTTTCAGTGCTTTCACCCTTACCGGTCAGGAAGCCGAAAAAATTGAAAAAAAAGGGTATGAATTCACTCTTGTAAAAGAAGTGCCAAACACAGCTGTTCCAAACCAATTCAGATCGGGAACCTGCTGGAGTTTTTCGGGGCTGGCACTAATCGAAGCCGAAATACTTCGCACTACCGGCAAAACCTATAATTTGTCGGAAATGTTTGTCGTCCATCATGCCTATTCCGACAAAGCCAAAAAATATGTCAGGCTGCACGGAAATCTGAACCTGGGGGCCGGTGGCGGTTTTAGTGATGTGCTCGACGTTATCAAACGCTATGGTATGATCCCTGAGAAGGAATACTCCGGATTGGTAATCAACGAAGAAAACCATACCCATGGCGAAATGGATGAGGTACTGAAAGCCTATGCCGATGCTGTGATAAAAAACGCAAACCGCCGTCTGACTCCGGTTTGGCATCAGGGCTTCGAATCCTTGCTTGACACTTATCTGGGAAGTTATCCCGACAAATTTGTTGTTGACGGCAAAGTATTCACTCCCATAACTTTTGCTGAATCAACAGGCATTAACGCTGATGATTACATAGAGATAACCTCTTTTACTCATTGCGATCTTTACAAGCCTTTTATAATGGAAATTCCCGACAACTGGATGTGGAGCGAAACCTACAATCTCCCGTTAAACGAACTTCTGGAAACCCTTGACCATGCGCTGGAAAATGGCTACACTGTTGCCTGGGGAGCTGATGTGAGTGAAAAGGGTTTTTCCTGGAAAAATGGCCTTGCCGTCGTTCCGGAAGATAAACTGAGCGACATGTCAGGCACTGAAAAAGAACGTTGGGAAGCCCTTACACCTGCCGAACGGCAAAAAGCCATCTTCAGCTTTGACGAAATCGTTGTGGAAAAAACAATTACCCCCGAAATGAGGCAAATGGCTTATGATAACTATGAAACAACTGATGATCATGGAATGCTGTTTGTAGGAATTGCCCGTGATCAGAAAGGAAATAAGTATTATAAAGTTAAAAACTCCTGGGGAACCGAAGATCATAAATACGTCGGATACCTTTTTGCATCGGTGCCATTTGTGCAGTACAAAACCATTAATATGGTGTTGCATAAGGATGCGCTGCCCAAACATATACGCAAGAAATTAGGCCTCTGAAAAAAGAAGGTTTTTAAAATGAATGCTGCCGGTTTTGTGAATTCAACAAGCCGGCAGTAGTTTTTTTACCAACTTTGCAAAGATGAAATTGCAGGTCAAAACACTTCCATTGGTCTTTTCGCTCCTGGGCGGATTGCTATTGCTGTTTATTGTTGCTCCTCTGCTAAGTTTAATACTGTCGCGCTCGCCCAATGCACTCTTTCAGGCAGCTTCAGAGCCACAAGTCACTCAAAGCATATTGCTTTCGCTGAGTGTGGCATTCCTTGCAACCTTGTTCTCAGGGATTCTGGCAGTTCCTCTAGCCTGGATGCTGGCCCGAAGCAAATCCCGATTGAAAGGTGTAATCTCAGGTTTAATCGACTTGCCTGTAATGATTCCACACTCAGCAGCAGGTATTGCTGTTTTGGGAATGATTAACCGCGAAAGCGTTGCTGGGAAAATAGCCTCAGAAATTGGAATCAGTTTTGTGGATCGTCCTGCCGGTATTGCTGTTGCCATGGCTTTTGTTAGTGTGCCCTTTTTAATCAATGCAGCACGTGATGGATTTGCCGCAGTTCCCCTTAAGCTTGAAAAGGCCGCATCAAGTTTGGGAGCAGGTTCATGGAGGGTGTTTTTTTCTATTAGCCTGCCCTTGGCATGGCGTAATGTACTAAGTGGTTTTGTGATGATGTTTGCCAGAGGCATGAGCGAATTTGGCGCTGTTGTAATCATTGCCTACCATCCGCTCACAGCGCCTGTTTTGATTTATGACCGTTTTAATGCTTTTGGACTTAAGGCAGCACAGGAAATTTCTGTGCTTTTTATTCTGGTAAGTATAGTGGTTTTTGTTGCTCTGCGAATGATAGGAAAAAACACCGACCATGTTAGAAGTTAAACATATAAGCAAAAAAGTTGGGGTGTTTCAGTTAGGGCCTGTTAATCTGAACATCGCCGGAGGGAAACATGTTGTTTTGCTTGGCCCCAGCGGAGCGGGCAAGTCATTGTTACTGGAATTGCTCTGTGGATTTTTACAGCCTGACAATGGTCAAATATTTTTAAACAATAAAGAAATTAGCCGTCTACCTCCAAACAAAAGGTCAGTAGGCATTGTACTGCAGCATTCCGCATTATTTCCACATATGTCAGTTGCTGACAATATTGCTTATCCGCTGAAGTATGCTGGTTGGTCTGTCAGGCAAATTAAAGCTGAAGTGGTTGCGCTTGCCGAAAAATGCTTTGTCAGTCATCTACTCGATCGAGAACCCGCATCGCTATCAGGAGGCGAAATACAGCGTGTGTCAATAGCCCGCACCCTTGCCCGGAAACCAGAACTGCTGCTGCTTGATGAACCCATGACTTCACTGGATGTTCAACTTCGCGACGACCTCAGAAATCTAATCCGCCAGCTGAAATCTGAAAACCTGATCGTGCTTCACCTTACCCATGATCCAGAAGAAGCTATCAGGCTGGCCGATGAATTGGGAATTATGGATGCTGGCAAAATCATTCAATTCGGCGATCCGGCGCTGGTTTTCCGCAATCCATCCAATGCCTTTGTGGCAAAAATGGCCGGACTTAAGAATTACTATAAAGCCATTATTCAACCTTCTTCGAATGGACTTCAAACGGCTTTTGTAAACAATGTTGCCTTAAGATTTAATGGAAACTGCAGCCGTAATGCAGCCACTTTGCTTATTGATGAATCCCAGATCAGCCTCTCGCTTTCGTTAACTGACAGCAGTGCACAGAATTGTCTTGCAGGGCAGGTTGTTGATTTTCATAAATTGCCCTTGGGTGTTGAAGTGAGTCTGAATGTAGGCATTATCCTGGTTTCACGCATCACAGAGGAATCATTCCAAAGGCTTGAAATCAAAGTAGGAAAAACGGTTTGGGCAAGTTTCAAGGCTTCCGCCGTGCGATTAATGGACTGAACAAAAAATACCATACTTTTGAACATGAATCTTATACATTTGTTTAACCCCAATACACAATAATACAATGCTATACAACATTCTCAATCACAGCCACTCAGGTCTCCGATGGGTATTAATCCTTGTTTTTATCCTCAGTCTTACCGGTCTATACCGGGTTGCATTTGCCAACAAAAAATGCTACAGCGCTGTAAAACGTCTCGGATTAATAACCCTGATCACTGTGCATCTTCAGCTGATTATCGGATTGATCCTCTATTTCATTAGCCCTCTGGTAATCTTCTCTTCCTCATCAATGAAAGATTCCGTTTTAAGGTTTTATTTAGTAGAGCACATCAGTTTGATGGTTATCGCCATTGTTCTGATCACTGTCGGATATAGCCTATCAAAGAAAGCAGAAGATGAAATCAAGGGATTTAGAAAACAGTTTTGGTATTACTTAATTGGATTTCTGTTAATTATAGTTTCAATACCCTGGCCCTTTAGAAATCTGGGCGCTGCCTGGTTTTAAATAAAAGATTTATTGTATATGTGAGGTTTCATTGTACCTTTGAATGCTGAAATTGTAATTCTAACAAACCACTGCCCATATGGAAAGCAACTATCAATTTCTAAGATCATTACTTTTATTGATAACTATTGGTATTTACATTATCATTTTGCAGAATGCCGGAATCATTCCTCAGATGAATCCTTTAAAGATTGAACCCGCCCATGAGGAAGGACTTCTTATCCGTGGTGAAATTGAAATACCCAGCACAGTTTTCATAAAGGGATCGGTTGATGCGAATATCGAAAGCATCAATGGGTACAATAAGTTTTATAAAGATCCCCGTACTGGCGAGTTTTATGTAATACCAGTTACCGACCCTTACGAATAAGACGCTTACTATGTTACTTTTGCGGCTCACTCTTCCGGTGTTGATCCTCGCAGGACTATTGGCCCGATCACAGTCGTACCCTACAGATAGTATCATTGCCAGCATCGCCTTGATGGAAGATAATGCAGCCAAAGTGAATGCACTCAATTCTTTGGCAAGCATGTACAGCCAGGATGATACCGACCGCGCAATTTACTATGTTAAACAAGCACTTTCACTTGCCAACCGCCTACAATCAGTTGAGTCATGCGCAAACACAAATATGTTGCTTGCTGATCTGTACGAGAAAAAGCAAAACTATCAGCCAAGTATTAATTATTATCTCATTAGCATAAAGCATTTTGAGAAACTTGGCAATGAACTTGAATTGGCCAGGTTGTATAATAAGCTAGGATCAATATATATCCACAATCATTTTGATTTTAATCATGGGCTAAGTTATTTTAACAAGGCCCTGAATTATGCGGTAAAAAACGATTACAAACGTGAGATTGGTCAGGCATACAGTCATATCGGCGATTTCTTTTTCGACCAGGGCCAATATGATGAGGCATTGGAATACCATCAGAAGGCAAACATATTGTTTCAAAAAAACAATGATCGCCTCGCAGAAGCTGTTTCGCTTAACAGTATTGGCCAAATCCATATTCTTAGAAAAAACTTCGATGCAGCACGTGTTTGTATCAATAATGCATTAGTAATCAACGAAAAAGAAGGCCAATCAGAAGAACTTGCCATGAATTACAAAAACCTGGCTGATATTTATACGTCAACAAACCAGCCAGCTTTTGCTTTGAAATTTTTACTGAAAAGCAAGGAACTTCTGCTTTCGGCAAACAAGCCCAATAAGCTCATTTATCTTTATGGTCAACTTGGCAAACACCATGCTACTTTTGAAGAATATGACTCTGCGATATACATCTTCAATCAAATGAGGATTATGGCCATGGATGCTCATGCGCTCGAAGGCCTTAGGGATGCACATCTTGGACTAAGTCTTGCCCATGAAGCATCGGGCAATACACGAAAAGCACTTGAGTATTTTAAACTCTATACCCACTTTAAAGATTCGATCTTCAACATCAGCCGATCGGAACAACTGGGAGAACTACAGACCCGATTTGGAGTAAACATCAAAGAAAAGGAAATTGAACTCAAAGATAATCAGATAGCTCTGCTTCAAAGGGAGCAAAAACTTATCAAATTCAGACAATTACTCCTATTGCTATCACTGAGCCTATTGATTATCTTAAGTATACTCGTTTATGGCCGTCTTCAACAACGCAATAAAAGAAGTGAATTGCTGCTTTCGCAAAAGGAAACCCTAAGCAAAGCCCAGCAAGCTTTAATGGAAGCCGAACTGAAAACAAAAAACAGCGAATTGGTTAATTTTGCTATCCATTTAATCGAAAAAAATAAATTTCTGGAAGAGCTCAGGAGCGAACTAAGAAAGATAAGGAGCCTGAATGAGGAAGAGCGCGAGAACCGGCTAAAAGAACTAAGCCACAATGTTCAGAAAAACATCAAACTTCAAAAAGATCTGGAAGAGTTCCAAAAAAATGTGGACCACACGCATCAGGAGTTTTTCTCCAAACTAAAACAAAGATTCCCCGATCTGACAAAAAATGAGGAAAGACTATGTGCCATGCTTCGTCTCAACCTTTCTTCCAAAGAAATTGCTGCTTTAAGCAACATTACTGTCAGAGCCATCGAAATGGGCAGATATAGACTTAGAAAGAAAATAGGTATTCACAGTGAAACTGCCCTTTCGGACTTTCTAAAAGAAATATGATGGAAGTTTATCCAATAACTTCACATATGTAGAAGTCCTCATTATTACATATTATTATTATTCAACATATTAGACATTATTATGTAGTGTCTTTTCATAATTGATATATATCATTTTCAATTCTTGTAGAATAATTGTAGTAGGTATATTTTGATGTACTTCATGGCATTAAAATACCTTTACCCCAAGTTTTTAAACAGACCATGATCAAACCCTGCAAAAATTGAGTTTTAAGAATTCGGTGCACCATATTGAGGGCTTCTTGCCTGCTGTATCCAAATGCATTGTTTTGCTCGATGCCGAGTATATTTTCCAACATTTATAAATAACATGTGTGAGGTAGAAGAAAACAATTTAATCCATGATTGCCTGAAAAATAACCGTCTTGCCCAGTACAGGCTTTATGAAAAGCACTCGCACGCCATGTTCAGCATTTGTCGCCGTTATGCAAAGTGTCAGTGCGATGCAGAAGACATCATGCAGGAAGGTTTCATTAAGGTGTTCCGATATCTGTCCGACTATAGACATACTGGCTCTTTCGAAGGTTGGATGCGTAGGATAATGGTTACCACGGCATTCAATTTCTATAAACGAAAGAAGTTCATTTCAAATGAGTCTGAACTGAATCACCTTGCTGATGCTGAAGTGTCTGAACAACAGGTTATCGCCAGATTGCTTCACGATGAACTTATGAATATTGTCGGGGATCTGCCCAATGGGTACAGAAATGTTTTCAGGTTAAACTCTGTTGAGGGCTATACCCACAAAGAGATTGGTCAAATGCTTAATATTTCTGAAAACACATCAAAATCGCAGCTTACCAGAGCCCGTATGTCGCTTCAGAAAAGGTTCTGTAAACTGAATGGCATAGAAACGAATATGTTGCAAATTGCATAACAAAGATATTTTTTAGTTTTGCTTGACCGTTCTTATATTTATTATTCACCTTAAAAATTAATCTATGAAACACTTTACCCTTAGTTTGATTTTGATGTTCAGTTTCGTTCTATCCTATGCTCAAAATCATCTGTATGAGACATTCACAAGCGGAGGATGGCCTCCCTCAGGCTGGTCGATTGATGCCCAATCAAACAATTGGTCGAAATCGTCAACTGCCAATGCAGGCGGAGCAAGCCCTGAAGCGCGTTTTACCTGGCAACCTGAGTTTAACGGAACAACCAGATTAATTTCTCCGGTAATCGATCTTACTGGAGTAACAGATCTTTCTCTCGAATTTACCCATATGGTTGATCATTACGGCGGAGCCTATACCCTTGGAGCTGCAACGCGCTCAGGAGCCGGCGAATGGAATGTTATTTGGCAAATGGCAGGAGCCACTACCCCACCAACACAAGTTATACAATTGTTTTCCAATGGAGATGTTGGTGCATCAGACTTCCAGTTTTGTATTTTCTTTAGTGGAAATTCCTACAATATTAACGACTGGTACATTGACAACATCAGACTATTTACTCCATATCAAAATGATGTTGCAGTAGTTAATGTTAAAGGTGGAACCTATTATAATCAGGGCGATGTTTATGTGGCAAAAGCTGGCATTCGCAACAGCGGCCTTTCGGCTGAAACATTCGATGTTACCCTGAACATTACAAACCTTGACGAAGAATTGCTTTTTACTGAAACCAAACAAATTAATAATCTGGCACCGGGTGTTACAACTGAAGTAACCTTTGCTAACTATGAGCTTATCTATTCGAACGATGCCTATTTGATTTCAGTCGAAAGTCAACTCGAAGGTGACATGGACGACACAAACAATCAGAAATCCAGATACATTTACACGTATACAACACCCAAAGATCAAATTGTACTGGAAATTGGAACCGGCACCTGGTGTGTTTATTGCCCCGGAGCAGCCATGGGCGCACATGACCTGATTGAAAACGGCCACAATGTGTCTGTTATCAAATACCATTCAGGCGACAGCTACGAAATTCCTGTCTCTGCAGCCAGAGTTTCCTATTACGGTATTACCGGTTTCCCCACTTCAATATTTGATGGTGTCGAAGCGATAGTAGGCGGTAGCTCAAACCAATCACTTTATCCGGCTTACGTTCCAATTGTTGATGGCAGAAATCTGATTCGCACTGCCTTCGACATGGACTTTGCTGTTCCCGTTCAGAACGGTTCCAGTTTTACAGTCATGGCTATGGTAAACAAAATGGGCCCTGCATTGCAAAGCAATCTTAAACTCCACTTTGTCGTCACCGAAAGCAATATTCCACAGAATTGGTTTAATCAAACTCATGTTCATAATGTTACCCGAATGATGCTTCCCAATGCCAATGGAACTTCGATTGATATGAGCGATACGGACTATTTGGAAGTTATGTTCGAATTTACCATTGAAGACTCCTGGGTTCTTGATAATATGGAAGTTGTAATTTTCATTCAGGACAATGACACCAAGGAAATTTTAAATTCAGTTAAGCGCAATCTCAACGAACTCACTTCGATTCCTGCAAATAGTCTGAAAAATGGCCTATCGGGCATATTCCCTAACCCAACAACAGGTGAAACAACAATTGCTTACAGCCTGGAACAAAATGACAGAGTGAGTATCCATGTTTCCGATTTGAGTGGTCGCATCGTTGCCACACTGGCTGAAGAAGTGCAACTTATTGGCGAACATAAATTGAGGTATAACGCTGCTAAAGAACTGAACCCAGGGATTTACTTTGTTCATGTTCAAACCGGAAATATTCTGACTACCCATAAACTTATCGTGAATTAATTTGCTTTTTGTTTACCCTTTCAGGGGAGGAGGATTCTTTTCAGAGAGCCCTCCTCTTTTTTTCGTCTTATGTTTTTAAATAATAGAATTTGATAATTTTATACCATGAATCATTTTCCTAAACAATTAAAACAAATACCTATGAAATCAAATCAAAACAAGTCAGGATCAGTAGTTTCGATGCTTTTCGTTTCAGCTATCATGTTACTCTCTATTCCATCTTTTTCGCAAACCATGGCATCATCATCTGATGTTGATTTTCGCAAGAATGCCTATATTGGCATTGGGACAGGCCTGAATAGCTACACCGGTTTGCTGGGGTTAAGGCTCGAAGTGCCGCTAACCGACAGATTCTTTCTTTTTGGCGGGGCCGGTATCGGATCATGGGGATATAAAATCGGCGGCGGCTTGTCGTACAACTTAAAAAAATCGCTTTTCGGGCCGGCTATCAGTCTTGGTTACTCATCCGCCTCGGGCTTAGTAGATTTTGAAACAAAGCTCGAGACCACTTCAGGTACAGAAACAATGGTTACACTTGACCTGAAAGAAGTGGGTAACCTTAATCTGATGTATTCTTATCAGTGGAAAATCGGAAAGGGAAATAAAATAAGTCTGGGAACGGGCTATAGTTTCAAACTCACATCGGATTTTTACGATGTCACATCAAACCATAGTTTAAGTTCCAGTTCAAAACAGGTTCTCGAAATTATGGCACCAGGTGGATTAATCGTGTCCTTTGCATTTTTGTTTGGCATATAGAGTTAAAAACAAACACATTGATGTAAAAAAGAAGGCTATTCCAACCATTGCTATTCAATTCAATGAATGATGAATCAAATCCACCGATCAGTAATTTTAGTTATACTTTTTATCCTTAGCTCAATCAGTTTATCCGCACAAACCATTGACGGTTTACTGCAACAGTTACCACAGATTGATAGTGTGCGGAGGTTTGGTGTTTCGGATTCCAGCTTTCAGGCTTTTGAGCTATTTATTACACAGGCTATTGAACATAACGATCCGGAAGGAGAAACCTTTAGTCAAAGACTCATTCTGCGTCATCGGGGTTTTGATAAACCAATGGTGTTTGTCACTGAAGGATATGCTGCTGATTATGCTTTATGGGCCGATTATACAGAGGAGTTGGCCGAATTGCTGGACGCCAATCTTTTGGTAGCCGAGCACAGGTTTTTTGGTAAAAGTCTTCCCGACCACAGCCCCTGGAAATCGCTTACACAATTTAACGTGGCAAACGATTTGCATCAAATCAATCAAACTTTCAAACAGTTTTACAAGCTTCCATGGATCAGCACAGGAATCAGTAAGGGAGGCCAAACCGCCTACTACTACAAATATTACTTTCCTGACGATGTGAGTGCCACTGTATCCTATGTTGCACCACTGAATTTTTCTGCTACCGACAAAACAGTATTTCATTTTCTGGATACTGTGGGAGATCAGCATTGTCGTGAAAAAATCAAATCTCTGCAAAAAGATCTCTTAAGCCGCCGAAGCATTTATTACAGGATGTTCAGCGACTCTGTTTCACACCGTAACCTTACTTTCAGCAGATTAGGCGGTATGGAGAAAGCCTTTGAGTACAATGTACTCGAGTTTGGATTTGCTTACTGGCAGTGGTATCCTGTTCGTTGCGAAAATCTGCCTGATGTCGGAGGAGATACACTTGAAATATTTCGTGCTTTTATTGATGCAGCCGGATACGACTTTTTTGCAGATCAAAGCATAGCCGACTTTCAACCCTTCTTTTATCAGGCTCTCACCGAAATGGGCATGTACACTTATGACATGAGTGATTTTCGCGGAATGATGAAACATATTGATACTCCGGGCTTCACGCATGCATTGCCCGAAGGAACAAATGTGAAGTTTAACAAAAAGCTGAACAAGAAAGTGCGAAAATGGCTCAAGAAAAAAGGCAACAATATGATTTTCATTTATGGAGGTTATGATGCCTGGTCAGCCACTGCAGTGCAGACCAGCAGTAAAACAAACGCACTGAAGCTGGTACTGCCAGGCGGTTCACACACCACCCGGCTGACACATTTCGATGATAAAACTCAGACTACAGCTCTGGAACTGCTTAGAGATTGGATTGGGTCTGTCAAAGAATAGGTTCAATTTGCATCATATAGGTTTTCAAGGATATGTAAGTTTTCCTTGACGGCCATAACGCTTTTTGCTGTACCACAGCCTGCATAATAAAACAATCTGCTTTGACATTGCTCTGAATTCCAATTAGCAAGTCGCTTTATTGGGAAACTACCCAACAGATTGATGCGTGCATTGTCAGAAATGATTCTGCTGCTGATACATCTTTTTATTTATTTTTACCGTCACACATACAGATTTCTAGTTCCTGATTTTTGAACATCAAAAAACCAAAAAAATCACACATCCCATGCACCTGAATACTTTAGACCTGTTAATCGTTTTATCATTTTTCATTGTTCTCATTGCTATTGGTATTTACGCATCGAAAAGTGCGGGAAAGGGCTACAACGAGTTCTTCCTTTCGGGTAGGAATATGCCCTGGTGGCTATTGGGTATCAGCATGGTAGCCACAACATTTTCGTGCGACACACCAAACCTGGTAACCGATATTGTTAGGCAGAAAGGCGTTGCCGGAAATTGGTTATGGTGGGCGTTTCTATTAACAGGCATGTTAACTGTTTTTGTGTATGCAAAACTATGGAACCGATCGAAAGTGCTCACTGACCTTGAATTTTACGAAATCAGATACAGTGGAAAGATGGCTGCTTTTCTCAGGGGATTCAGGGCCATTTACCTGGGTGCATTTTTCAACATCATGGTCATAGCATCTGTATCTATTGCCTTAATTAAAATCAGTGCTGTGATGTTGGGGTGGTCGCCGGCACAAACATTGATTATTGCTTCGGTTATTGTAGTATTTTACAGTGCATTAGGCGGGTTAAAAAGCATTCTATACACCGACTTCTTTCAGTTCTCTCTGGCAATGGCCGGAGCAATAGGAGCTGCCATTATCTTGGTAAACAGCGAAGTAGGTAGTCTTACAGCACTGTTCAATCATCCTGAAGTGAGTAGTCGGATCAGCATTTTTCCCGATTTATCCAATACCGACATGTTGGTTTCACTTCTGGTGATTCCATTGGCAGTTCAATGGTGGAGTGTCTGGTATCCGGGTGCTGAGCCCGGAGGCGGTGGCTATATTGCCCAACGGATGCTTGCAGCAAAGAATGAAAAAAATGCTATGGGAGCTACCATGCTCTTTAATTTCTTTCATTATGCTGTACGACCATGGCCATGGATAATCGTTGGCTTGTTATCACTTATTGTATTTCCTGATCTTGCTTCGCTTCAGCAGGCGTTTCCTGATCTGGATCCACAATATGTTCAGCACGACCTTGCCTATCCTGCCATGCTGAGGCTATTGCCACATGGTTTCCTGGGGCTTGTAGTAGCCTCGCTGATTGCTGCTTTTATGTCAACAACAGCATCACAACTCAACTGGGGGTCATCTTATATTGTAAATGATTTTTATGTTCGGTTTATAAATCCAGATGCAAGCCAAAAACAGCAGGTTATCGCAGGCCGCATTACAACTGCCGCGCTGATGGTTATGGCTTTACTTTTTGCCCTTGTTCTCGAAAATGCATTGCAGGCTTTCCACATTTTGTTGCAAATTGGAGCAGGAACAGGTATGATCTATATTCTCAGATGGTTCTGGTGGCGCATCAATGCCTTCACAGAGCTCACCGGCATGATTGTTTCATTTGTTGTTGCTGTAGGTTTCGTATTGTTGAAGAAGTTTTATGGATATGATCCGGGTGAAACGTTTAAAATTCTCAGCGGAGTAGGCATAACAACTGTTGCATGGCTGCTGGCCACATTCTTGTCGAAACCCGCCAATGACGAAACACTCAGGTCATTCTACATGCGAATAAGACCAGGCGGGTTTGGGTGGAAAAAGGTTGTTGATAAAGCCAGGGCAGCCGGCATCGAAATCCAGAAAAAAGAAGACCTGGCCTGGGATGTCCCAACAGGCATTTTGTGCATGCTGCTTGGCACGGTCAGCATCTACAGTATTCTTTTCGCTATCGGTGAAGGACTTTACGGAAACCTTAAAATCATGGGCGTTCTCATAGTGGTTGCCCTGATCTCCTTATTCGTACTGAGCAGAACCTGGAAAAAACTCAGGATGAATTAATCTTCTGATAAAGATGAAGAAACAATCTGTTGCCAACATTTGGTTACTGACTGCTGCAATTATTTGGGGTTTTGCTTTTGTGGCACAGCGAAAAGGTATGGAGTTTTCGGGGCCGCTCACATTTAACGGACTTCGCTTTTTACTGGGTTGTCTGACTGTACTTCCAACACTTTTGCTGTTCAAAACCAAAAAGTCGCTTCGAAGCATTCTTCTTGATAAGAAATTGATTATAAGTGGTATACTGGCAGGAATCGCCCTCTTCTTCGCCATAACTTTTCAGCAGGCAGGCATCATCTACACAACGGCCGGGAATGCAGGCTTCATTACAAGTCTTTACATAATAATAGTGCCAGTATTTGGCCTCTTCCGACCTCGTTCATCATCAGCTTTCACCTGGACAGGTGCAATAATTGCATTTGCCGGTCTTTACCTGCTTTCATTCATGAATCAGGACGTGGGGTTCAATTTGCAGCCTGGTGATCTGCTTGTTTTAATCAGTGCTTTCTTTTGGGCATCACACATTGTTATCCTTTCTTATGTGGCCCCCAGACATGATTTCAGACTCCTGGCAATCGTTCAGTATGCTTTTGCGGGGGGGTTAAGTCTCATTCTTGGACTCATTTTTGAACCCTATACAGCAATTTCAATCTCTTCACCCATTAGTTTACTACCAGTACTTTATGCTGGAATACTTTCGGTCGGACTTGGTTTTACCCTTCAGGTGGCTGGTCAGCGGCATGCAAAAGCTGAACATGCTGGAATAATTTTAAGTCTTGAAGCGGTTTTTGCTGCTATTGGCGGTTACCTGATCCTTGGCGAAACCATGACTCAAACACAACTCACCGGATGCGCTCTCATGCTTGTTGGGGTAGTTGTTTCTCAAATCAGAAAATAAGCCGGGCTGATAATCGACTCTTTCATTTGATGGAATCAAAACCATTGCCATAAACACCCATCACATTGTTGAGTGACATAAACGCGTCAGGATCAATTTCTTTTATAATCCTGAATATTTGAGGCGATTCCATTCTGCGCACTATGATCAGCAATATATTGCTTTCAGTTTTGGTATACCAACCCGTTCCTTTAATGAATGTAACACCGCGTCCGGTTTCTTTGCCAATGCGATTGGCTATCTCATCTGCTTTCTTCGAAAAAATAAATAATTGAACAGATTGTTTGTTTCCAGTCAGAATCAAATCGATCACATAGCTGGCCACCGCCATGACGACAAAGCCATAAACCAGCGTTTCGATACTTCTAAACAAAATAAATGAACTGGAAATAATAAAAACATCCAGTATAAGAATGATTTTACCTGGACTAATGTTCCTGTATTTATTAATGATCAGGGCAACTATATCTGTGCCGCCAGTGCTTCCACCCTGTGTAAAAACAATTCCTATACCGGCACCCCCCATGATTCCACCAATGATGGCTGCCATAAACCTGTCAGTTACAAAAGGTTCACGGATATAGTATTGCAACACCGAAAACATGCCGGAAAGCACAGCTACCGACACTATGGTTTTAAGGCTAAAACCTACGCCCAGTATGCGCAAGGCTATCGCCAGAAGCACGGCATTCACGGCTAGCACCGAAACACCCACAGGCAATCCGGTTGCCCAGAAAACCAAGGTTGCAATCCCTGTTACTCCACCCCCCAGAATCTCATTCGGGATAAGAAATGCTGTCCAACCCAGAGCCACGATGAATAAGCCAAATGCTATTACAATATAGGCTTTTATCTCGTTGAATATCTTTACTTTCTGCTTCATGTCCAGAAAAATAATTATCTCCAAAAGTAATGGATTTTATGACAACACAGAAGTAATATAAGGTTTATGAATTAGTCACAAAAAAAACCGTCTCTTCAGACGGTTTCTTGTACCCGAGGCCGGACTCGAACCGGCACGACCGCAATGGCCAAAGGATTTTAAGTCCTTCGTGTCTACCAATTCCACCACTCGGGCAGGTGGTTTTAAAATGATTATTCCTGTCAAATAAAAATCCCAGTATGAAAAATCCCGATGCGTTATCGGGATGTTTTCTCTGTGAGCGGAAAACGAGACTCGAACTCGCGACCCCGACCTTGGCAAGGTCGTGCTCTACCAACTGAGCTATTTCCGCGTGCCAAATTGGAGGTGCAAATTTATAGAACTTTTCCGAAGTACAGCAAATTTTTTTATATTTTTTTTCATCACATTACCGGGCAAAGTAAACTATGAAATAATTAACTTAGACCTGGCTTCAAACAACACAGCAGCAAATGATTTGACTGTTGATTCAGTTATACACAGCTGACGATAAACCTACTTACCAAGCAGTTTGCGTATTTCATGCAATTTCAGTAGTGCCTCAACAGGAGTCAGTGTATCAATGTTGGTATTCAAAATATCATCCTTTATCTGCAGCAGGAGCGGATCATCAAGCTGGATAAAGCTAAGCTGAATATCATCGTGCTTGTCAGTTTTTCCACCTCCCGCTTTTTTGAACGACTCATCGGAATGGGTCTGTTCGAGCATAGCAAGCAGTTTGTTGGCTCTTTCAATTACCTTACGCGGCATACCTGCCATGGTGGCAACATGGATACCAAAACTGTGAGCGCTTCCTCCCTTTTTAAGTTTTCGCAGAAAAACGACTTTATTACCTGCCTCTTTCACAGTAACATGATAGTTTCTGATACGCGAAAAAGAAGCCGACATTTCATTCAACTCGTGATAATGGGTGGCAAACATGACTTTTGCCCGGTAAGCAGGATGGTCGTGCAAATATTCCGTAATGGCCCATGCAATGCTGATGCCATCATAGGTACTTGTTCCACGGCCAATCTCATCCAGCAAAATCAAACTTCTTCCGGAAATATTATTCAGAATGCTGGCTGTTTCGTTCATTTCAACCATAAAAGTTGATTCACCGGACGAAATATTATCACTTGCCCCTACCCTGGTAAAAACCTTGTCAACGTATCCAATACTGGCCGATGTTGCCGGAACAAAACTACCCATCTGTGCCATGATAACTATCAGCGCTGTTTGCCTGAGCAAGGCCGATTTTCCCGACATATTGGGCCCGGTGATCATGATAATCTGCTGCCTCTCGTTGTCAAGATAAATATCGTTTGCCACATAGGTCTCGCCTTTGCTAAGTTGCTGTTCGATTACCGGATGTCGACCATCGCGGATATCGATTGCAAATCCATCATTGAGCACAGGCCTTGAATACTTATTTCTTAATGCGACCGAAGCAAAGGAAGTAAGGCAATCGATCCGTGCCAGCAAACTCGCATTCAATTGAATAGGCTGAACAAAATCAGCGACAGAAGTAAGGAGGTCGAGAAACAGATTTTCTTCGAGCACAAGCATCCTTTCTTCAGCCCCAAGAATTTTCTGCTCATACACTTTCAGTTCTTCAGTTATATAACGCTCTGATCCTGTTAATGTTTGCTTGCGAATCCAGGATTCAGGCACCTTATCCTTATGAACATTTGTAACTTCAAGATAATATCCGAAAACAGCATTATAGCCAATTTTGAGGCTCGAAATCCCGGTATTACTCACTTCACGTTTCTGCATATCCATCAGGTAGTTTTTGCCTGATCGGGCCAGCATTCGCAACTCGTCTAATTCGGCTGAAACTCCTTCGCTGATGATGTTTCCCTTCGACAAAACTGCCGGAGGATCATCTGAAAGTTCCTTGCGAATCTTCTCCCTGATTGAAACGCACAAATTGAGTTGTTCTGAAAGCTTTAACAGTCCGGCATGATTGCATTGTTCCGACAATTTCCTTACTTCCTCAACCTGAACCAGGGCACGGGCCACCTGAAGCAGTTCGCGCGGATTAATCTTGCCCAATGCCACCTTGGATATGAGACGTTCAAGATCGCCGGTCAGTCGCAGGATTTCCTGATATTTGCGAATTATTTCCGGTTCGGAGGCGAGTTTTTCCACTATATCAAGCCTTTCCTCAATGGCCACTCTGTGTCGCAATGGCAGTGTAATCCAGCGGCGCATCAGCCGGCTTCCCATAGGAGAAACAGTCTGATCCATCACATCCAGCAAGGTCTTAGCCCCGGCATAGGGTGTAGCGAGCAATTCAAGGTTTCGCAATGTAAACTTGTCGAGCCAGACATAATTTCCTTCGTCAATTCTCGAGATACTGCCGATGTGACCAATGCTTTCGTGGTGTGTTTCATTCAGGTAGTGCAGGGCTGCACCGGCGGCTACTATGGCTCTTGGAAGCTCATCGATTCCAAATCCTTTTAAGGAAGTAGTTTTGAAATGTCTCAGCATCAAATCGATGGTAAACTCTTCGGTGAACACCCAATCATCAAACACCGAGATATAGTAACGTTCACCATAAACTTCGATAAACTGACGACGTTTGTTTCGCTGAATCACCACTTCGCTTGGATTAAACCCCTGAAGCAATTTATCAATATATTCCTGATTGCCCTGTGCAGCATAAAACTCACCGGTCGAAATATCCAGAAAAGCAATTCCGATTATTCCATCGGTTAAATGAATGGCGCACAGGAAATTATTCTGTTTCTGTTCGAGAACGTTTTCGTTGTATGATACGCCGGGAGTAACTAATTCGGTAACACCTCTTTTGACAATCTTCTTTGTTAGTTTTGGATCTTCAAGCTGATCACATATTGCCACTTTATGACCTGCCCGAACAAGTTTTGGTAAATACGTATCAAGTGAGTGATGCGGAAAGCCGGCAAGTTCTACATAGGATGCGGCCCCATTTGCTCTGCGTGTGAGCACAATACCCAGTATTTCAGAAGCCCTGATTGCGTCCTGGCCAAAAGTTTCGTAAAAATCCCCTACCCTGAAAAGCAATAAAGCATCGGGATATTTAGCCTTGATCTGATTGTATTGTTTCATCAGAGGCGTTTCAACAGGCTGATTTTCTATAAAATTACTTTTATTCATACATGAAACAGAATAGGATAGGATGGCACAACAAAAATATAAAAAACCCGGTTTGTTTCTTCACTCTACTTCTATTGTTTAATTTAGCCTAAAAAAACAAAATGCGCAAGCTTTCAATGGATGAATTAAATCGGCCGGATATTGCTACTTTTCGGAATTCCGGAAAAATTCCGGTCGTTGTTGTACTCGACAATATCAGATCGTTCAGCAATGTTGGCTCCATATTTCGCACAGCTGATGCCTTCTGCATCGAAGCCATTCATTTATGCGGTATAACAGGATGTCCGCCCCACCGTGAAATAAATAAAACTGCACTTGGGGCAACAGAAACAGTTTCATGGAAGTATTTCGAAACAATAAATCAATCACTGATTTACCTGAAGCAACAGCACTACAGCATCATCGCTGTTGAACAAACCACCAACAGTATTCCCCTGACTGAGATACAATGGCCAACATCACTGGCACTGGTTTTTGGAAATGAAGTTGAGGGTGTTAGTTACGAAGCGCTTAACTTAAGCGATACGATTATAGAAATTCCACAAAACGGAACAAAACATTCACTCAATGTCGCTGTATGTGCCGGAATTATTTTATGGGACAGTTTTAAACATTTCCAATACAAAATTGTTTAGGTCAATATTAAAACACATCTTAATAACAGGATAATGTTAAAATAATCTGACTCAGCATGTAGGAAAAGAACAATTTTTTCATACATTTGCAATAAAATATATCTTCCTTGCATTTTAGGATGTAGTATACAATGAAAATATAATCAAGAATTACTTTAAATTAAACTGAATACTTAACCAATCTTAACCGTTATGAAAAATTACTTTTCCCTCTCCGGATTATTTTTGATCGCACTTCTGACGATCATCCCACTGACTTTCTTTGGTCAGGAAACTGAAGAACCAAAAAAAGAAGAAACAAAGGCAACGCCTTCATTCTCACCTTATTGGTATTTCACAGGGGAAATAGGCGCCGCCTTTAATCACACCGACCTTGCCCAATATGGATTTATGCCTGATTGGCCCTTCACCCGACTGAATGGTCGTTTAGGTGCTGGCTACCAATTCAACAAAATCATTGGTGCAAATGCAAAGCTAGGTCTTGGTAAACTGGCAGGTGAAAAAGACGGACTTGACATGGAACTTTCCTACAACGATTATTATGAAGGAAATATAAATGCTACTTTTAATGTTTGGAACCTCATGTTTGGTTACAATCCTGACAGATTGTTTACAATCGTGCCACATATCGGAATCGGACAAGTGCATTGGAGATCTGAAGCTACCAGGATATCAACCGGAGTGTCTGAAGCAAAATACGGTTTTAAAGATCAGGAAGAACCTTTTGGAGATTGGGGAATTGGCGACAGAAAAGTGGCATGGAATTTACCCATTGGAGCAGAACTCAACTTTAATGTCAGCGAAAAATGGGACATTTATGGAGACTATACCTTTAATATAGTAGATACGGATTGGCTTGATTCTTATGCAAAAAATGACGACAAATCACGCGGTGCAGAAATCTGGCGCGATATGTTTGCAACATTCAATGTTGGCGCCCGCTACAAATTAGTTTCTTCAAACATCAAGAATATGCAGAAAGATTTTGGGCTGGTAACCCTTGAAGTAATCCCTGAAGTTCTTGTTGAAAAAGGTGATTCTGTTGAAGTTACTATAAAAGGAACTTTCCCTCCAAAGTATTTCGACAAGAAAGCGGTTATGAACTTTACCCCTGTTCTGGTATATGAAGGCGGTTCTACTGCACTGAAAACCATCAACTTCAAAGGCGAAAGTGTTAGCGGTGACGGTATTCCGATTAGCTGGGAGAAGGGCGGTTCATTTACCTACACCGACAAGTTCCCTTATCAGCCAAGCATGAACGTTTCTGAACTGGTTGTTGAACCTGTTATCTATGCCCATAAAGGAACTACCTATATGGACCGTGAATCAGCTCTTGCCAATCCCGATGCCCTGAAGGCTGATCAGCGTAAACTAGCTGATGGTGTTATCTACACATCGAAAAGAATTAAAGATACCCATCGTGGTACTTCAACAGCTGACCATCAATATGAAAAGGTTACGATCTTTACACAGACTGCCAACCTTTATTTTCAGGTTAATTTGTCAAACCTGAATCTCAATCTGCCTTTGAACAAGAATGCTGAGAACAAGGAATTGCTCAAAAATGTTACACGTGATGTAGAAAAAGGATGGGTGATTAAAGATGTTACCATCGCAGGCTGGGCTTCACCAGAAGGAGAAGAAACATTCAATCAGGGACTCTCAGACAGAAGGTCGAAAACAGCTCAGGCTCATATGAATAAAATTTTCGCAGGGCTGGCTAAGGCAAAAGGTTCGAAAGTTGGTTACAAAAAAACTGACGAAATTACCTATAACCTTTCGGCCAACGGTCCTGACTGGAACAATTTCATGAACGCCGTTGAAGCATCCAGCATTAAAGACAAAAATGCAATTCTGAATGTTGTTCGCTCTGCAAATGCCGCCAACCGCGAGCAGGAAATCAGGAATATGATTCTGATCTATCCCGAAATTGAAGAACAGATTCTTCCTCCGCTTCGTCGCGCATTCATCAGCGTTAACACATTGGAACCTAAACGGTCAGACAATGAAATTGCGAATTTGTCGACAACAAATCCTGAGCAGTTAAGCATCAAAGAACTTCTTTATGCGGCTACTTTGACCGATGATACGAAAACACAGAAAATGATTCTTAAATCTGCTGTGCGTATTTATCCCGATTCATGGAGAGCACATGCAAATTTAGCTGCTGTCGAAATGAAACTTGGCAACTATGCTGAAGCCAAACCATTGCTTGAGAAGGCAAAATCGCTCAATGAGAACTCAGCTGAAGTGTGCAACAATCTGGGTGTGATCGCAGCATACAATAAAGACTATGCTATGGCAGAAAAACATTTTACAAGAGCACAACAACTCGGAGGAAATGTTAACTATAACATGGGCATTGTTAACATTTACAAAGGAAACTACGGTCAGGCTGTGAATTTGATGAAAGGCGAAAAATGTGACTATAACCTTGGTTTGGCTCAACTGCTGAATGAAGATTATACCGGAGCAAAATCAACCCTTGATTGCTCAAGTCTGCCAGCCGAATCACATTATCTGAAAGCCATCGTAGGTGCCCGTACCAACGATTCAGCCATGCTTTACGAAAACCTGATGAAAGCCATTCAAATAGATGAAAACTATAAGAATCAGGCCAGATGGGATCGTGAGTTTATTAAGTTCTTCAACATGCCCGATTTTCAGAGCATAGTTAAGTAGTTTAATAAAACTAAAACACAGAGAGCCCGGTTGTCTTAACAACCGGGCTTTTTTATGTGTTGATGGTTAAAGAAATATGTTGGAAGATCAGCCAGTCGTAATGTATATGTCAAGGAAAACAGCTGATCTTTATCAAATCAAAAAGTGATACGGTGCATACCAACCGGATAGTCGGCATCAATTACATGTAACAGTTTTCGATAATCGGATTGGTTATTCACAAAATCAATGTTGTTGGTATCGAGGATCAGCATTCTCATATCCAGTTGCTGACGCATATAGTCAAAATATCCGGCCTGGATCTTCGATAAATACTCATCCTTGATGTGTTGCTCATAACTACGCCCTCTGATTCGAATATTTAACTGAAGTTTGTCCACATCAAGAAAAAGATAAACCAACAAATCAGGTTTAGGCAAACTGGCATTGATAAAGTTAAAAAATCGTGTAAAAAGGGCTAACTCATCAGGAGGCAAGGTTTTTCGGGCAAAGATCAGGGATTTCATAAAATAGTAATCTGAAATGGTAAAACTCCTGAACAAATCCTGATTTCCAAGCTGATCTTTCAATTGCTGAAAACGCGATGCCATAAATGACATTTCCAGAGGGAAAGCATATTTGTCCTGATCTTCATAGAAGCGCGGCAAAAACGCATTCTCTTCAAATTGTTCCAGAATTATTTTTGCATTATACTCAGCAGCAATCATTTCGGCCAGAGTGGTCTTCCCTGCCCCTATTGTTCCTTCTATCGCAATGAAATTGTAACGCATAATGCAAATATAAGCCGGAATAATCGATGTGGGTATAAAACTATACTCTTCTTGAAGGATTTAAATCGTTTAAGTTTTGGAGCAAATCTATATTCTTAACCCTGAATTTGGGATGAATATAATCAGGAGCAATTTCGCATAATGGTCTTAGAGTAAAGTCGCGCAAATGCAATCGTGGGTGCGGAATGATCAGGTTGTTGTCGCAATAAGCCTCCTGGTTAAAATAAAGTATGTCAATGTCGATGTTTCTGGAAGTGTATCCATTGAAGGAACGTTTTCGTCCCAGTTTTTCTTCTATATTCAAAAGGATGATCAGTAGATCATTTGGTTTCAATGAACATTCAATCAGGAAAACCTGATTCAGAAAAAGCTGATCTGATTCAAATCCCCATGGTTCTGATTCATAAATTCCTGATTTCCGGATGATATGAATGCCTTTCGAAATAATCAATTCTTCTGCCGCCAAAAGCATTTGGAAGCGGTCGCCCAGGTTTGAACCCAAAATCAAATAGAACTGATTATTCATCTGAATTGTGACTTGTGATTAGCACACAGAATATGAGAAATTTTTCAATCATGAACCCCTAAGAAGAAAGCTTCCATCATATGCCTTGCCCAGCAGCGATTCAATTTTTTGGCCATAAAGCTGATCGGTTGCCCATTTCCCGGTTAAATCGTGCAATGAAGGTGCCATTCCTCTTTTTACAAAGCGGATACGGTTGTAAACCGGAGTGCTTGACAGTTCCTCCAGCGATGCATAGGCTTTAAGATGCTGTATGTGCGCCCTAACTCCCTCCTCAGCCGAATTGAAACTTAAACCAGGCTCATTATTACCAATCGCACCAAGTCCACAAAAATTAAACTGACTTGCCTTTACATCACCTGTGAACCTCATAAATCCTGTCTCGTGACACATCTGTACAAAGGCAAGATCATGATTAATACCCTCATGACTTGATTCGAGAAGATACAAATCGACAATTTTTTCAACATAGAGCAAATCTAGATTCCGATTATGTGTGCTTAAAAAACTAATCATTCTTCCCTTCGTAAGCACACCTTTACTAATCAGTTTCAAGGAGCTGCCCCTTTCATGAAGCTTGCTGGTGTCAAAACGTTCTGACATGGCCCTTAGCATCAGGGAATTGTTGTTGAATGCTTTATAGCTCAACTCAACGAATGCAGCCCGCAGGGAAGTCCCACCCACAATTTCATGAATATCATAACTCTTTTCTGCTCCGATTTGCATTGCAAAAGAGGGTATGGCTAATAAAAATACAGTAAGTAAAAACTTTATCACCTGATTACGCTACGATTCGTTCTAAACAATTTCGTGTTAATCTGCAAAGGTTATAATACCTACAACATAAACAACAAAATCAAATTCTTTTTTTTCACAAAAATGTGTTAATATTGTTTATTGGATAAAGTGATTCACTTGTCAATGAATATGACCGATTTCGGACAGAATATGATGGATTTCGCTCACAAACTGCTCTTCTCCAAAAATGGCGAAAACAACTTATTATATTATTTCACAATAG
Organism: Bacteroidales bacterium UBA6192; assembly: GCA_002422725.1. Taxonomy (GTDB): domain Bacteria; phylum Bacteroidota; class Bacteroidia; order Bacteroidales; family F082; genus UBA6192. The sequence continues at coordinate 5,487 of DITE01000081.1, read as the reverse complement.
GTTATATACTTTTGCACGGTTTATGATATTGTTTTAACTTCATAATAAATCACCCTATTAAAACCTAACAACAATTCACATGAAACAGTTTTTTAAATTTATGCTGGCTTCATTTGCCGGCACATTATTAACCTTATTGGTTATTTTGTTCATCATAATTGGCATGGTTTCATCCCTCATTTCAATGTCGGAAAAAGAGGAAATCGAACTGAAGCCCAACACAGTTTTGCTGATCAAATTTGATACACCAATCGCAGACAGGTCGCCAAACAATCCATTCGAAAGTTTTGATTTCAGCAATTTCAAATCAAATCAACCTTCCGGACTTGACGATGTGTTGAAAAATATTGAGAAAGCGGCAACTGACCCAAACATTGCCGGGATCTACCTCGATTTGTCTGAAATAGCTTCCGGAATGGCCAATCTTGAAGAAATCAGGGCAAAGCTGATGAAATTCAAAGAATCAGGTAAATTTATCATGAGTTATTCTGAAGGCTACAGCCAGGCTTCCTATTATCTGGCTTCATTATCGGATGAAATTTATCTGAATCCAGAAGGAATGATGTTGTTTAAAGGACTGAGTGCCCAGCTCACTTTTTTGAAAAATATGCTTGAAAAGCTCGAAATTGAAGCTCAGATAATCAGAGGTCCCGACAACAAGTTCAAGAGTGCCGTTGAGCCGCTAATGTATGACAAAATGAGTGAGGCAAACAGGGAACAGATGATGAAACTGTTAAACTCGGTGTGGGGAAACATGCTGATGCAAATTAGTGAAAGCCGGAACATAAGCATTGAGGAACTTAACCGTATTGCCGATGAACTTGAACTGTCCAATGCTGATAAAGCCCTGGAATTGAAATTTGTTGATGGACTTCTTTATAAAGATGAAATACTTGCTAAGCTAAGGGAGAAAACCGGCTTGGGTGAGAAAGACAAAATTGAATCGGTTACGCTTGCAAAATACACAAACTCAAAACCAGAGAAAGAAAAGAAATCGCGCGTTAAAGACAAGATAGCTGTCATTTATGCTATTGGTGAAATTGGTGGTGGCGAAGGCTCAGAAACTTCAATCGGTTCTGAAAAAATTTCCAAAGCAATCAGAAAAGCACGTGAAGACGAAAAGGTAAAAGCCATCGTGATGCGCGTAAACTCTCCTGGCGGAAGCGCTTTGGCTTCAGAAGTTATTCGCCGTGAAGTCGAACTGGCCAAAAACGCCAAGCCTTTCATTGTGTCGATGGGCAATGTGGCTGCATCCGGTGGCTATTGGATTTCGACCAACGCCGACTATATCTTTGCCGACCCAACAACCATTACAGGTTCAATTGGTGTTTTTGGCGTGATTCCTAATTTGAAAGGCTTATTCAACAACAAGTTTGGCATTACCTTCGACAAGGCTATGACGAATAAAAATGCTGATTTTGTTGATGTGATGGAACCCCTGAGTGAATTTCAACACATGAAGATACAGCAGGAAGTAGTCAAAATATATGAAGACTTCACCTTATTGGTGGCAAAATCGCGAAACCTGCGTCAATCATATGTTGATAGTATTGGGCAGGGACGTGTCTGGTCAGGTATCGACGCACTCGAAATTGGGCTTATTGATGAGCTTGGCGGAATTGAAGCTGCCATCGCCAAAGCTGCTGAAAAGGCAAATCTGGGTGATAACTACAAAATCAGCACCCTTCCCGAACAGAAAGATCCGTTCCAGCAAATCATGGAAGAAATGACCGGAAAAACCAGGTCAAACATCCTTCAACGCGAGCTCGGCGAGTACTATACCTATCTGGAATATATGCAGCAAGTAAGCAATATGAAAGGTGTTCAGGCCAGATTACCCTTCCATTTCTCGTTGAATTAATGCATTCCAAACACTACAGTAATTAAAAAAAACCGGCTCAGGCCGGTTTTTTTTAACCCAAGGAATTCTCAATTCATCATATTGAACCACAACACAAACTCCATTAATAACCAGCCTGAAATTAAAAGCATTATTTCGGTATCAGATTACCTATAAATACGTATTTTACCGTATGGATTAATCAGGTCAGATAATCCATTTTTGCATTTCAAATAACCTCAATTTAACAACCTAAAAACAGTCTAAAATGAAAAAAAATTTACTCTTTACCTTATTTATTGCATTCACAATGCAGTTTGCTATGGCACAGTGGGAACCGGTGCAAATAGGAAACAACTCAGCTTCCATTACCACACTTCAATATGACATACTTGCAGAAAATGGTCTCTTTGTCGGGACTGATGGTGATGGGATATTTCATAGTCTGGACAACGGAAACAGCTTTGCCGACATTAGCGGTAACATAGGCAACAAGAACATTCGAAGTTTCTGGGGAGCTGGGACTGTCCTTTTTGTGGGCACACAAAATGGGGTGTTTTTTACGGGCGACCTTATGAATTATATGGATGCAACCTCAACTGGGCTGGGTTCGACAGATATTACGTATTATGGTATTGGCAGTAGTGCTGAAGGCAGCAGCACCTACGCAGTAGGCACCAACGGAGCTGGAATTTTTACTTCAGTTCCTGACAATCCGCTAGGCCCATGGTCAGCTGCTAACAACGGATTAAGTGGTGACGCGCTTTATATCAACAGCTTAGGAGGNNTGGCAACCAAAAAACAATGGATTAACCGGGCCGGCTCTTTATGTAACCGAAGTGCTGCCATTTGGCGAATTAACAATCATTGGAACCCATGCCGGTTTGCTTTATTCACCTGATTACGGCGACAATTGGTTGCCGCTGCTGTCTGATGTCAAAGTCAATGCCGTGAAACTAAGCAGCTATGAGGATGATGTAACTTTCTTTATATTCGGTGACCAGAATTTCTTTTCCTACGACCTGGAAACATTCTATCCAATCAATATGAACGGCTTCGATGGTGGAGAAATAACCAAAGCCGCCGTTGGAGGTGCTTACATTTACGTGGTTTCTGAAACACCGGGCCGCACTGGTGGAAGCCTGTTCAGGGCACCAGCCGATGAAGTAGTTTCGCTGGGCGAAAGCTACACCAGTTCCAATAGCCTTGATCAACTCAACCAAAATTATCCCAATCCGTTTTCAGGTCAGACCACAATCTCCTATTATCTTAGCAAAGACACCCAGGTTGAATTGCTGGTTATGGACATCAATGGCAGAGTAATTGACTTTCTGGTGAACCAAGTCCAGCAGTCAGGCCGCCACTATGTTACTTTTGATGCCACCGCACTACCCTCCGGAATATATTTTTACCAACTGAAAACAGGCAACAATGCCGTTCAAACCAAAAAGATGGTTGTCCGTTAGACATTAATGCAACAGTGCAATACCAAAATGCCGGTCTTACCAACCGGCATTTTCTATTTAGACTAATTCTAATTTGCTCATTTGCATTGATTTCTTAACAACTTTAGGTTATTTTTGAAGACAAATTTTCAACGCTCATGACATTAAGCCGTAAAGATTTCATCATCAATTCTTTTTGGGTAAGCAGCGGTTTTATCATTTTAACCCGCACAGGAACAGTTGCAGGAACGCTATCAGGCAAAGGCGCTATAAAAGCAATTGTTGCTGATTATGATCGCTGCACGGGTTGCAGGACCTGTGAAACCATTTGCTCGGCCTATAAAACGGATGTGGCAGTGGACAAAAACCCGCACGGGCCGGGCAATTGCGATCAGTCCAACATCAGGGTTTGGCGGTTTATGCCCCCTGTTGATGTTCCTGTAACCTGCTACCTATGCCATGATACACCATGTGTAGCTTCCTGCCCGGTGTCAGTTTCAGCCGAAACCAGACGAAAGGCTTTATACCGGGATGATACATCAGGGACCATCGTTTGTGACTTAAACCGCTGTATCGGTTGTCAAAGCTGCGCTGAAACGTGTAAAACAGAACGTGCAGGGGTCATTTTTCCGGATTCAGAAGGGAGTCCAACCGGCATGTGCAACCTTTGTGGCGGACAACCTCAATGCGTGGCATGGTGCCCCTATGAAGCACTGTCGTATTTGGAAATCTGGCCAGAAGACGCCAAATATCCAACGCCGGAAGTCCTTTCTGAGCAAATCAAACAAAAGTATTATCCAACACAAAGCTTATAACTATGAAAGGAGTACACGGAAAAATTCTAATCGCCGATCTGACTGCCGGAACAACATACACGAGAATGCTCAGTGAGCCAGATTACAAATTGTACCTTGGTGGAAGAGGACTAGGGATGAAACTACTTTCGGAATATCTTGATGTTCATGGCACTGATCCGCTCGGACCCGGAAACCCCTTAATGTTTATGCCTGGCCTCATGTGTGGATATCCTTTTCCTAGTTCCTCACGAACCTGTATGGTAACCAAATCACCCATTACCCACGCCCTCAGGCCTGCCAATCGGTATGCTTCGACAGTCAGTTACAGCAATATGGGTGGTTTCATTGGACCTGAAATAAAATTTGCCGGCTATGATGGAATTGTGGTAACAGGAAGCTCTGACAAGCCTGTATATCTGTTTGTCGAAAACGACCGGGTCGAAATCAGGGATGCCTCGCGATTCAGTGGTATGACTTCCAGAGTGTTTGATGAAGCCATTATCAAGGAAGTTGGCGACCGCAGGTTCGAATCGGCTTATATAGGCCCCGGAGCTGAGCGAGGTGTTTTGTATGGAAGTGTAATGAATACAGGTGCCCGGTCGGCCGGCAGAGGTGGAACTGGCTGTGTTATGGGATCGAAACAATTGAAAGCCATTGTTGTCCGTGGAAGTAATACGATGGAAACAGCCGATCCGGCGCTGTTTAAAGAGCTCCTGAAAACAGCCCGACTTTCTTTTGCTGCCGACAGCGAATCAAAAACCAACTGGCGTTACGGAGGAACAGCCAATGCCCTGCAGTATTCGTCCGACAGGGGCAGTCAGGCAGTTAAAAACTTTAGCGAAGGAACTTTTTCCGGAATCGAAAAGATTAACGCCCACGCTGCCCGAACCAGAGTTTGGAAACGCGATATGGCTTGCTTTACCTGCCAGCTTGCGTGCAAGAAAAGTGGTTTTGCCAAAGGTGCTTATGGTGGGGTAGTGAACGAAGGCATCGAATACGAAACAGGAACCATGCTGGGCGCCAATCTGCTCATTGATGATCTGGACGGCCTTCACAAAATGATCGAAATTGCTGATGACTATGGTATCGACATTATTACCCTTGGCAATGTTTTAGGATTCCTCATGGAGTGTTACGAGAAAAAATTGATCGACACCAATTTCCTTGATGGTATTGCACTAAACTGGGGTCAGGTTGACCCTTGTATCGCCATGATCCACAAAATTGGCAAGATGGAGGGTGTTGGCGCTGAAGCTGCTAAGGGAGTCCGGCATCTGTCGGAACTTATTGGTAAAAATTCGGCCGAATTTGCCATTCATGTCAAAGGGCATGAACTGGCCGCATGGAACGTTCAGGGCTATGCCAAAAGTTTAGGAATCAGCTATACCACTGCCAATCGTGGTGC
>DITE01000027.1 GCA_002422725.1 Bacteroidales bacterium UBA6192 | reverse complement strand
TGGATTTCAACCAGTTCTTTTATCTCACCGATACCGGTCGTTGCTGGGACGGGTGGAATGTGAGCGTGCGCGATAAGGTGTCACAGCAGGAGGAGTGGGTGAAGCAGGGCTTGGTGTTTCATTCTACCGCGCAGATCATCAGGGCTGCCAACGAAGGACGCCTGCCCGATAAGATTATGATGACGTTTCATCCCCAGCGCTGGACCGACAACCATGTGTTGTGGCTAAAGGAGTTGGTTTTACAGCGGTTGAAAAATGTGGTGAAAAGAGGGTTGGTGCGTTTATGACGCATTGACGAGCCAACCCTTAACCTGATAACTAATTCTAAATCAACTCATCAACGAATCAACCACTTTGAATCTTAACAAGCTAACCCGCTAACACCCAACAGCCATGTTTCTCAACGAATCAACAAAGAACAAATCAACCCAGAACAAATCAACAATAAAAAAACAACTATATTTCTAAAACGCACTATATTTGCTGCAAAATAGAAATAAAATATCATGAATTATTTTGCGTTTAAGGAAAAAATGTTTGATCTGGCGTGTTTTAATACCGATCAGGTGTATGCTTGGCAGCCCGGCTTCGACCGTAACAACCTGCACCGCTGGACCAGCAAGGGCATCCTGATCAGATTGAAGCAAGGGCTGTACACTTTTCCTGAATACAAAGAAAAACCTGATTTTGCCCTGTATTTTGCAAATAGGATCTACAAACCTTCCTACATCAGTTTGCATACGGCACTCTCATTTTTTGGCATCATTCCCGAGGCCGTCATGCAAATAACGAGCGTAAGCCCTTTAAAAACAGCTTTTTTTAGTAATGAGTTTGCCCAATATTCCTATAAGACAATAAAAAACGGGCTGATGTTTGGCTATCAAAACAGCACTTTTGCGGTGGATAGGGTTATGCAAATGGCTACCCCCGAAAAAGCCCTGCTCGACTTGCTTTACCTCTATCCTGAATATGATACGGCAAATCAGATGGAAGGCTTACGCCTCGACGAAGATTTTCTGCACAACGACTTAAACCTGAACCTGATAAACGAATACCTTTTAAGGTTCAACAACAAAGCACTGTCGCGAAGGCTTCGTATTCTCTTTAAAACCTATGACTTATGATATCACTGGAGGCCATTAAAAACTTCTTTCCTGCCTATTTGCACAACAATGCCTGGTCACACAAGCATCTGTTGAAGGAGTATATCCAGTTAATGATACTCGATTACTTATCCTCAACGCCTTATATACGCAAACTGACCTTTATCGGGGGCACTTGTATCCGTTTAACAAAAGGAATAGACCGTTTTTCAGAAGACCTCGACTTTGATATTAAGGCATTCTCACACGAAGAATTTGTAAAAATGACGGATGATGTGATCAGGTTCCTGCAAAACAACGGATTGAATGCCACGCCCAGGGACAGTAACAACCCAAACCTGAAAGCTTTCAGAAGAAATATACATTTTCCTGAATTGCTCTTCGACTTGGGATTGTCTGGTCATAAAGAGGAAAGATTTCTGATTAAGATTGAAAGCCAGGACCAAATGGTTGACTATCCGTCTCAAATTGTCAATGTAAAGGGAGCAGGTTTCTATTTTCCACTTCCTGTACCATCAGATGCAATCCTGTGTGCGATGAAATTGTCCGCGATGCTCGACAGGCAAAAAGGCCGTGACTTTTACGATGCGATGTTCCTGCTGTCGCAAACCCTGCCCGATCTTAATTTTTTAGAACAAAGATCAGGTATCTCTAGTCTGGAAATGCTTAAAAAACAAGCAGCAATCGTTTTTCAATCCATCGACCTCAGGTATAAAATGAAGGACTTTGAACATTTGCTGTTTAATAAAGACAACAGTAAGCGGATTTTGCACGCCCCTGCTTTTTTTACTGAACTTTAGCGAACAAATACAGACTTATTACTCATCACTTTTCACTTTTCACTTTTGCCTTTTCACTTTTGCCTTGGCTCTTCTAACCCTTCGGCAGGCTCAGTGCATCGCTTCTGCCTTGGCTCTTTTTACTTCTGCCTTGGCTCTTATCTTTGAATTTTTGAATCTTAAATCTTGAATCTTAACAAGCTAACAAGCTAACTATTGTTAAATCTTCAAATCCTCAAATTTTCAAATCTTAACAAGCTAACAGTTAAACAATTTGAAACTTTATAACCTGTTTTTCTTATTTTTGTAAACTGATAATACGATTCAACAGTATGTTTAGTTCACAAAAAATAAAAAATGATTTGATTCTGCTAATCTACCAGGATGCCAGGACGGTATTTCGTTTAGGCGATATTGCAATGATTGCCGGAGAAACCAATTTTCAAACCCTCAATAAAAAGTTGAATTATGATGTCCATAAGGGCAAATTATTGAATCCGCGTAAGGGAATTTATGCAAAACCTAACTACAGCAATGAAGAGTTAGCCGGTTGTGTCTTTACACCAACCTATATTTCGCTGGAATATGTGTTGCAGAAAGCAGGTATTATTTTCCAGTATGATCATCGCATCACATCAGTCAGCTATCTGAGCCGAACGATAGAAGTGAACGGAGTAACCTATTCATTTCGAAAACTTAAAGGCGAATTGTTGGTAAACACAACAGGCATCATCAGGCAAATAAACAATATAAATATGGCAACTCCTGAGAGGGCTTTTATGGATACGCTTTACCTGAATAAAGATTATTATTTCGATAATCTTAATCCCTTAAACAAAGAATTGATTCTTAAACTCTTGCCAATTTATCATTCAGAATCAGTGTCCAGAAAAGTTACTAAGCTACTGCTAAATGGTTGATATCAATAAACATAAGTTTTTAATGGTTCAAATTCTGAAAGAAATATATTCAGATATCGAACTATCAAATTGGCTGGGTTTTAAAGGTGGTTCAGCATTAATGTTCTTTTACGACCTGCCTCGCTTCTCGGTTGACCTTGACTTTAACCTGCTCGATCCGGCAAAAGAAGAAGACGTGTACCAAAAAGTACGTTCGATATTACTTAAATTTGGCACTATTGCGGATGAAGCCAAAAAGTATTTCGGGCCGGTGATCGTACTCGACTATGGGCATCATGAACGAAAGTTAAAATTGGAAATATCCAATCGTATGTTCAATGATCGTTATCAAATTGAGAATCTTCTGGGTATCAACATGAAAGTAATGATTGCTGAGGATATGTTTGCCAATAAGCTCTGTGCACTACTCGACCGCAGTGCGATTGCAAACCGCGACATTTTCGATTGCTGGTTTTTTATGCAAAAACAAACAGCTGTGAATAAAGAGATCGTCGAAACCAGGATGAAGAAACCATTATCAGATTACCTTCTTCAATGCATTGAACACTTGGAATCAAAAACAGACAAGGGATTGCTGAATGGTTTGGGAGAATTAACGGACAACACCATGAAAGAATTTGTCCGGAAAAAGTTACGCACCGAAACGATCAGCCTGCTAAAGTTCTATAAAGAATTCCCGATATTATCAAAATAGAAATCTTCAAATCTTAACAAGCTAACCTGCTAACTTGCTAACAAGCTAAACTACTAACATCCAACATCCAACAGCCATGTTCCTCAACAAATCAACCCATCAACACATCAACCACTTTGAATCATAACAAGCTAACCCGTTAACAATTTTTGAATTTTTGAATCTTGAATTTTAAAAAGCTAACCCGCACCCCATCAACAAATAAACGCATCAACGAATCAACCTCTCTTTGAATCTTAAATCCTAAACCAAGAATCCTAAATCCTAAATTGTCAGTGCCTGAAATACGTTGACCGGCTTGTGCCAAAAAAAAAGTAAAAAAATGGCAAATCGGGAACAGTTTAAATTAACTTTACAAGAGCGTCGTAGGCGCACCTT